>JBNKHI010000036.1:0-36743 GCA_050290265.1 Cellvibrionaceae bacterium | reverse complement strand
CGCATGACCAGCCCAGACAACATTCGTCGCTTCCTGTTTGAACAAGCGGATATCCGTGGAGAGATCACAACACTTGTACAAAGTTATCAGGATGCCACGGCACATCAACACCTGCCTGCACCCGTTCAACGTATACTCGGCCAGTTTTTGGCGGCGGCAAGCCTGTTATCAACTACTTTAAAGTTTGATGGCATTCTCACCTTGCAGGCACGGGGCCCCGGACCACTCCCGCTCATCATGGCTGAATGCAGTCACAATAAAGATTTGCGCGGTATTGCCCACCCGGAAGAAGGGCATGACATTCAGGTTTTTTCTGGCACGCTGCAGGAACTGGTTGGCGAGGGCGGCGTACTGACGATTACCATTGACCCGAAACAGGGCGCTCGTTACCAAGGCATAGTGCCAATGGACGCACCGGATTTAGCGGGCTGCCTGGAACATTACTTCCAGCAATCAGAGCAACTGGATACCCGCTTCTGGCTGGCAGCGGATGGCAATGTCAGTTCAGGTTTACTGCTACAAGCACTGCCTAAACAGCTCAATGCCAACCAGGAACAAAATCAGGAAATTTGGGAAACCGTCACTCATCTGGCTCAGACTGTGAAAGATGAGGAGCTGCTCCAGCTCGACCATGAAACACTACTTTACCGATTATTTAATGAACATGACGTGCGCCTGTTTGAGCCCGCCAGTATCCGGTTTCACTGCAGCTGCTCGATGGAGCGCTGTGCAGCCACATTGAAATCTCTTGGCGAACAAGAATTGAACGATATACTGGACGAGCAAAATGTCATCACGATTGATTGCCAATTTTGCAATCAGAAATACCAATTCGATGCTGCAGCAGTAACAAGCTTGTTTCACCCAACCCTGCATTGACCCTTGGTATTGACAATAAAGAGACTATCACCAAAGCATAAAACTGTTACAAACCCGGTCATCTGAGGGAATTTTTGCACCTTATTGGCGCTCTCAGTACTGCAACTCACTTTTTGATGAAAAAAACAGCAGTGCCTGATGGTTCATTTTTCGATTATCTGACATAATGGCGCCCCAAATTTTTAGCACTCCGCCCGGAAGCAAAATGCTTCTAATAAAAAAGTAACCAACAAGAGAGTGCCGGCAGTACCCAGCTTTTACGGCTAAAACTTAACAGGACAAAAACATGACAAATACCGATACTGGTGCGGTGTCCGTTTTCACGGACCTTACTGCACCACAGCTTATTGAACACGCACTAATCCGTGGAGAGGGCAACCTTTCACATACCGGAGCCTTCACCGCAGTGACGGGCACTCGCACAGGGCGATCTCCAGCAGACCGTTTTATTGTGGAAGAACCTTCTACAGCCGACTTGATCAGCTGGGGAGCGGTTAACCGCCCATTCGCGGCAGACAAGTTTGACGCGTTATGGGACAAAGTAGCCGCCTACCTGCAAGGTAAAGATCGTTTTGTGTCTAACCTGCATGTCGCCGAAGACCCTGAACATTACCTGCCACTTAACGTTACCACCGAAACTGCATGGCACAGCCTGTTTGCGTATAACATGTTTATTCGCACCGAGCAGTTCAACCCCAAGCAAAAAGAAGTATGGCAAGTCCTGCATGCTGCCAACTACGCTTGCGACCCTGCAGTAGACGGCACCAACTCTGAAGGCATCGTCTGCATTAACTTCGCCGACCGCAAAGTGCTGATTGCAGGCATGAAATACGCTGGCGAACTAAAGAAATCCATGTTCTCTGTGCAAAACTTCCTGTTGCCAGAGAAAAATGTTTTGCCGATGCACTGCTCTGCCAACGTTGGCAAAGATGGCGATACCTGCTTGTTCTTCGGCTTGTCTGGTACCGGTAAAACCACACTATCTGCTGACCCAGAGCGTTATCTGATAGGTGATGACGAGCACGGCTGGGCGACCGGTGCGGTGTTCAACATGGAAGGTGGTTGCTACGCGAAAACTATCGATCTGTCGCAAAAGAATGAACCCGTCATTTGGGATGCTATCCGTTTTGGCTCTATTGTCGAAAACGTCGTGCACACACCTGACACTCGCATTCCTGATTACACCGACACCAGCCTGACTGAAAACGGCCGGTGCTCTTACCCTCTGGAGCACGTTGAACTGCGTGTTGAAGAAAACCGCGCTGGCGAACCTAAAAATGTTATCTTCCTGACTTGCGATGTTACCGGTGTATTGCCACCCGTTTCTATCCTGAGCAAGGAAGCAGCGGCCTACCACTTTTTGTCTGGTTATACTGCGCGCGTTGGCTCTACCGAGTTGGGAGCAGAAGCGGGTATCCACCCAACATTCTCTACCTGTTTTGGCGCACCGTTCATGCCACGCCCAGCCCGTGAATATGCAGAGCTGTTAATGAAGCGTATCGAAGGTTTTGGCGCTAACGTTTATCTGGTTAACACTGGATGGACTGGCGGTTCGGGTGGCGCAGGTGGAGAAGGTTCACGCTTCCCTATTCCAGTGACACGCGCGGTGGTGTCAGCCATCCAAAGCGGCGCGCTGGAAAACACCGAAACCCAGCACCTGGATGTTATGAACTTGGACATTCCTGTTGCCGTTGAGGGTGTTGACGCGTCTTACCTGAATCCACGTAACGCTTGGAAAGATCAGGCTGCTTACGATGAAGCCGCTAAGAAGTTAGCCGCGCTATTCGCCAAAAACATTGTTTCGTTCAATGTTGGCGACGACGTTGCTGCTGCGGGCCCTCAGGCTTAAGCTGTCACATTGCTATAAAAGCGGGCCCTACATCCAGCCCGCTTTGCTTAAAACCTCGCTACGTGAGGTTTTTTTATGCCACTCTACGGCAGTGAGTCATAGGATAAAATCAGCCCAAAACCTGATCTTTAAAAGCTTCTACATCTTCAGCTTTTTCAACTCGGTTTCGCCCATTGTTTTTAGCACGATATAGCGCCTTATCAGTCCGATCAATAAACCACATTCGATCTTCTTTCAACTGATAAAGCGCAACACCAAAAGACGCCGAAATATTGTCGAGGATAGAATTGGTACTTTTCACCCGGACGCGTAATTTCTCCAAACGCTGACGAACTTCTTCCGCGATAGCAACGGCGCTTTCGAGCGTTGAATTATTGACAAGAATGGCAAACTCTTCACCACCATAACGGGCACAGATAGCATTTTCAGGACAATATTCCTGAAGGATTTCAGAGGCTTTTTGCAATACTTTATCGCCAATCAAATGGCCATACTCGTCGTTAAATACCTTGAAGTGATCTAAATCCATCAAAATCAAACACGTATTTTTTGCCACCTCGTCATTCGATAACAGTTGATCTAACTGTTTATCAAAGGCAAATCGATTATAAAGCTGGGTTAACGTATCGAAGTACGCTTGCCTCTGGGCAACTTCCAAATCACCTTTTAGTTGATCAATCTCTTGTCTGGCCTGCGCAGTTTTTTCACGGAAATTGCGGTTTGACACCGCCATAGTCTCGGTACTTTTCACAATAAGACTGACAATAGAGTCGAGTTCTGAGTTCTGACTCAATGTTTTCAATTGAGTCAGGTTTTCACCGAGTACCTGATCAAACTCTTCGCTATCATCTAACGAACCATTCAAACTCTGTAGCAAACTCGCGGCAATTTCCGTAATGCCCGCTAAGGTTTCCTGATTGTTCTGAATCTGCGAGCCAATGATGTGCAAATTATATAATTCGCGCGCTTGCTCTTCTGAAACGCCCAGCGGGGAGGCCAACAACCTATCCAATGCGACTTTCAGGGCCGGTAAACTCTCAGCCACATAGCTATACCAGAGCGCGTAGTTGATAGGGTGCGGAGGAATGGTTTTTCCACCCATAATGGTGATAGCTTTTTTTAAATGCTGGGCTGCGGTAACGTAGTCATCGTTATAGTTCATAGATTGTCCAAAGAAAGCACTATTGAATACGGTTTGGCCTATAGCTCGCCTTTTTATTCCAAGCAGGCTTTAACTATGTCTACGATTAGCACTCAGGCGCATGTCGCTTAACGTACACACAAGACTTAAAAGCCCACCTGCATATACGGATAAAGCATAAGAACGGACCAATTATAACGGAAAGTAGTAACTGTTTGTCGCCTAAACCGATAAAATGGATAATATTTAGGCAAAAATTTCTGAATCAAATCCCTCACCGATCTATTTTTCACAAAAACGAGTCTATTTTGGCAATATCTTCCCAAGCTTTACCGACAATATTAAACGCTATTGCTCCCGTATTTATTCTTGTCCTCCTGGGGATGCTGCTTATGCGCATGCGTCTAATCAATCAAACCTTTATTGACACAGGTTCACGACTGGTTTTTCAGTTTGCCATGCCCGTCATGCTGTTCCTTGCAACCGCTAAGACACCCTTTGATAAAACCTTCAATCCACCACAGGTTTACTATCTCATTGTTGCGACAACCTTAGCCTTTATCGTCGTCTGGGCTATCAGTGCTCTATTTATTCGCAAAGGCGGCGACTTGGGATCATTTGTCCAGGGAGCATTTCGGGGCAACTTTGGTGTTATTGGCCTCGCGTTAATCATAAATTTATACGGGGACGAGGGTCTTGCTCAAAGCTCGGTGCTCATTGCGGTTATCATTCCTCTTTACAACATATTGGCGGTCCTGTGTCTCTCATTCACACAGCAGCAACAGCTGTCACCGAAGAAATTAGTCAAAGCCGTCGCGCTAAATCCGCTGATTATCTCTGTGGCATTAGGTGTGCCATTCGCATTATTGCAATGGAACCTGCCCGAGGTAGTTACCCTCACAGGATCCTATATCGCTGACATCACCATGCCGTTAGCGCTAATCTGCATTGGTGGAACACTGAACCTTGCCGTGTTACGACGAACATCTGGACTGGCCCTGCTGGGTGCACTCCTGAAACTCGTAGTACTACCAGCGTTTATGATCTACGGAGCCTGGCTTATTGGTCTAAGGGATATGCCACTAGCTTTACTACTGATTACCTTTGCTAGCCCTACCGCGCTAGCCAGCTTCATTATGGCCAAAGGTATGAATGCAAATGCTGAGTTGGCGGGTGCGATTATTTTGGTCAGCACATTACTATCGCCGATCACGCTTACAATCGCGCTTTACCTGATGCATATTTTCGCCAGGTAAAATCCGTGGCATTTTACCAACAACATAGCCATTGTCTGATGGCTATTGCATAATCCTGTCATCCTGTGAAGGTAGAATTTTCCAAGGTGTAATTCACACCCAAAACACGATTGCCTAAGCGCTTCTCGCAAAGTGCTAACCAACCATGGCGACATGGAACGCATTACCTATGTATAACAAATATTTCGGCCTAAAAGAGGCGCCATTTTCTATAGCGCCAAACCCTCGCTACCTGTTTATGAGTGCGCGCCACCGCGAAGCGTTAGCGCATTTATTGTACGGGGTAGGGCAAGGTGGAGGTTTTGTATTACTGACGGGTGAAGTGGGGACAGGGAAAACCACCGTCAGCCGCTGCCTGCTCGACCAACTACCAGAAAATACTGATGTTGCGCTGATACTTAACCCCTATCTAAATGCGAATAGTTTGCTAGCCACCATTTGTGAAGAGCTGGGTATAGAGGGTGCCAATGAAAACCAAAGTCTGAAACAGCTAACAGATCAGCTTTATCTGTTTCTCTTGGAAAATCACGCAAAAGGCCGGCATACGGTTTTATTGATCGACGAAGCCCAACATCTCAAATTCGATGTTCTGGAACAAATACGCCTGCTCACAAATCTGGAAACCAATACCAAAAAGCTGCTCCAAATCGTCTTTATTGGGCAACCCGAGTTGAATGAACTTTTGAGCACGCCGGAGTTACGCCAACTCGCACAACGGATTACTGCACGCTTTCATATCCAGCCGTTAACATTGGAAGAAACCCATGCTTATATTCGTCACCGCCTTAAAGTAGCTGGATTACCCGGTCAACGAAAACTTTTTCCCAACAAAATAGTTGAAAGAATTTATAAAACTACCGGTGGTATTCCACGCTTGATTAATGTGATTTGTGATCGAATGCTACTAGGTACCTATGCGCAAAATAAAGATCAGGTAGACGACAAAACATTTCGACGTGCAATAGCCGAAGTACGGGGCACAGAGCAATCCATTAAGCCTGGTAAATTGCTACCTGTGTTAACGGCAACAGCGGGATTATTGATCATTGCAGCAATAGCCATAGGGACCTGGCTGCAATGGGAGATTCCACCAATAAACCAACACAACGAGACTCCCGGCAAACTAGGCCAGGTAGAACGAAATCCCATCAGTAACGACGCTGCGGTCATTGCTGATGAGACAGCGGTTCCCGAACCTCGCCTTGACGAACACAATATTAGCGAGCAGCCTACTAAGGCCGTGTTCGACTTAAACCAGTTTAGCAGCGACCAAAACATTGCTATCAATCAGCTGTTAAACCAATTCGACATAATACGCACTCCCGCCGAAACTCCCTGTGCGTATATTAAAAACCTGGGGTTTGCCTGTGAAACAACAGCAGTCACCAGCTGGATAGATTTTCGCGATATCAATCGGCCGGCCGTATTAACACTGACTGACAAACAAGGAAAAACTGTCTATGCACCCGTTAGCAGCATTGCCGACAACCAGATAGGCCTGTTGCAAGGCAGCGAATTAATCACTGTTAACCTGATGCAACTGGGTAATTACTGGAAAGGGCAGCTGCTGTTTATATGGGCACCGCCACCGTTTTATGAAAAGCCGGTAGCCTTCGGCGATCGTTCTAAATTTATTAAATGGCTGGCAGACGCTTATGCAAAAATAGATGGCCAACAACAGGGTCTTGCAGGCGAAAAGTTTAATACTGCCTTGGCGGCACGAGTAAAGTTGTTTCAGCGCGATCACAATTTACGTGACGACGGTATCGTAGGCATGAATACACTGTTAAAAGTGAATGAGCGATTAGGCACAGCAAGAACACTAATGCCACAACCAGCCTCCAAACAAGCCCAGCTACCAAACTCGGTATCTGGCTGGGAGGGTTAAGATGTCGTACATTCTTGAGGCAATCCGCAAGTCAGAGCAGGAGCGCGCCAGCACTGACCAAGTGCCCGACTTAAATTCTGTGCACCATTCGAATAATATCGATGATACGGCACCCAGCAATCCATATAGCTTGTGGCTTTTTGCGGGAATGGCAATCACAATCATTGTTTTGCTGGCATTGTTATTAACACGCTACTTCAATTCTGAGCCCACAGCAGTAGCAGCCGCCCGCCAACACACTACAGATCCGGCAACGTCTGCGACAAGCCAAACACTCCCGAAAGCCGAAGTCATGCCAAGCCAGGCAGCAGCTCCTACCGCAAATACGCAAACTCAACTGCAGAATAAATCGGTCGCTGACAATACGACTGAAACGGCCAGTATTGCCCAAGTTGCACCTAGCCCGGTGAATAATAAACCCACTATCGACCAAGCCAGTACAAAACAATCGGCAGTTGCCGCGCAACCTGAGCGCACAGACATTCAAACACTCTATCAACAGCAAAAGAATCAGGCTCAAATTGACACTTTAAAAGCGCCAATGACGCTGAAGAATCTGCCAACAGAAAACCAGGTCGCTAAATTAAACGAGGCTCTCGCCCAACGTCAGACAGTGGCAGAACCCAAACCACAAACGCGGCAATACCAAAGTGTTTTCGAGCTACCCGAAGCCATAACCCAACAAATCCCCTCACTAAAATTTGGCGCTCATATTTATTCAGAAACTACGGACAGCGGCTTTACGATTATTAATGGCAGAAAATATTTGCCCGGCAGTGAAATAAGCCCCGGATTAACACTTCTTCGCATCCAGCCTAGCCAAGTGATCTTAAAATTTCGGGGTTATGAATTTAGCATGCCGGCCATGCGCGACTGGGTGAAACGTTAAACGACCTATGCAATCAGACTATTTAACTCGCTTGGCAACCCAAGACGACGCCCACACGGTTGCGTGCATGTGGTCGGCCATTGATGCCCTCATTGTAGAGCCTCCCTTTGGCGGCCCACGAGCGGACCATACAGCCCACCAGCAAAAAATTATTGAACACACCATTGATGCGCCACAAGGCACTGTCTGGGTTTGTTGCTGGCAGGGTAAACCCATCGCCACCATCAGTGCCCATATCTTTGAACGACCTCAGGTTCAACAATCACATCTCGGTGTTATTTACGGTCTTTGGGTTGATACTGCCCACCGCCGAACCGGCATTGCCAGTGCATTAGTTGAAACGGTCAGAGACCATTGTCGCAGCCAATCTGTTGAAGCGTTACAAGTGGCCTGGGACCATTGCAACAAAGACGCCGCAGCCTTTTGGCAAAAGCAGGGTTTTGCCCCCTATGAAGTCATAGCGAGCCAGGCGTTAGATGGTTAACGTTTGCAACACACTGCCGCACTCATCCCAAACTTTACAATCAAGCAGGTCGTCTGCGCGGGTAATCCCTCGGTTAACTGCAGCGATCGGCTTACCTATACGCGCCGCCTCCTTGCAAAACCGGAAACCGGAATAAACCATTAACGACGACCCCAACACAACTACCGCATCAGCATCCTGGATCGCTTGCATCCCAAGAATAACCCGCTGTTTTGGAACCGTACCACCAAAAAATACTACGTCAGGCATCAAGTCACCGCCGCAAGCTGAACATACTGGGGTTATGACACGCTCCAGATTTAAACTATCCACATCAGCATCACCATCCGGAGCCACTGTTGCCACATAATTTACTAACTCAGGGTTATGTTGCGCTAACTGCCGCTGCACCAGCGCCCGTGAATCCTTCAGACCGCAAGACAAGCAAAACACGTCCTCCAGACAGCCATGCAAATTCACAATATTCCGGCTGCCGGCACGCTGGTGCAACCCATCAACATTTTGTGTAATTAACAATTCAATGCGGCCGGCGGACTCCCAATCAGCTAATTGATAATGGACGCTGTTAGGTTCGGCCTGTTGCACATACTGCCAACCAATCAGGCTACGTGCCCAATATCGCCTGCGCGCCGCTGGCAACTCAATAAACTCTTTATGCTGGATGGGCTGACTGCGCTGCCAAACGCCGCTGGCATCGCGATAGGCAGGGATACCAGAGGAGGTGCTGCAACCTGCGCCAGTGATCACAACCAGTCGCGGGTAGCGATTTAAAAAGCGCTGCAACTGAATAATCGACGAGTGCTGATCACCCGTTGCCAATAGGGCTGCAGAAAGACCAGACTTAGTTTCCACAGATTTTGAAAGTGTCACACATAGACTCCTTTTCAGGGTTTTTTGTCCAGCTTTTTCCAGCCATAATTTATTCGCAAAAACAAGACTGTAATCACCGGCGTAATTACGCATAATGCGGGACACCTGAACAACAGCACTACGCTCGTGAGGCTAATCTGCCCAGCATTCAGACATTGCTACGCAGCCAGTGTGAAAACCGACTTTATTCAAGGCCAGAATACTGGAGCGACATGACAAAAATTAATCGTTCCGATGCCATCCATCAAGAGTTTTAATGTTTATGAATAGTATTTACACCCGTATCGCCGAAGAATTAAATGTACAACCCCAGCAAGTTACGGCAGCTGTCGGCTTACTGGACGAAGGCGCTACAGTACCCTTCATTTCGCGCTACCGAAAGGAAGTAACCGGTGCGTTGGATGACACACAGCTACGGCAGCTGGAAGAACGACTACGTTATTTGCGCGAATTGGAAGAACGTCGGGAAACTATTCTCAAGAGTATTGAAGAACAGGGCAAACTATCGCCTGAACTGGCGAATGAAATCAATGCCGCTGACACTAAAAACCGACTCGAAGATTTATATTTACCCTACAAGCCTAAGCGCCGCACCAAAGGCCAGATTGCCATTGAAGCAGGCTTACAGCCCTTAGCAGACGCATTATTTAGCGACCCAGCACTTGAACCGGAAATAGAAGCTGCCAAGTTCCTTAATACAGAACACAAAATCGAAACCACAAAAGATGCCCTCGATGGGGCGAAGTATATTCTGATGGAGCGTTTTAGTGAAAGCGCCGACCTGCTGCAGAAATTACGTCACTTTTTGAAAACGGAAGGGCAGTTAACGGCACGTGTTCTGGAAGGCAAAGATAAAGACAGCGACGCACAAAAATTTCGCGATTACTTTGAGCACGATGAACCACTTAAAAGCGTACCGTCTCATCGTGCATTGGCAATGCTTCGTGGTCGCAATGAAGGTTATTTATCATTAGCGATTACGCTAGATACCGACACCAGCGCCGGCCATCCTTGTGAAAGTATGGTCGCCAAATTTTGGGAAATTACCGACCTGGGTCGCGCTGCAGACAAATGGTTAGCTGAAGTCGTGCGCTGGACCTGGCGCATTAAACTCTTAACGCATTTAGAAACTGACTTAATTGGTGAAATTCGCGAAGCCGCGGAAGAAGAAGCCATCAAAGTTTTTGCCAGCAACTTGAAAGACCTTTTACTCTCTGCACCAGCGGGACAAAAAGCCACTATCGGTCTCGATCCTGGCATGCGCACTGGTGTAAAAGTTGCCGTCGTCGATGCCACCGGTAAGGTTTTAGACCATGGCGCAATCTTTCCAACCCCCCCACAGAACAAAATTGCCGAAGCAGAAGCCTCACTTGTACATTGGTGCAAAAAGTACGATGTCGGCTTGATTGCCATTGGCAATGGCACCGCATCGCGCGAAACGGATAAATTTGTCGGCGACGTACTTAAAAATCATAAAGATATTACGGCTCAGAAAGTAATGGTTAACGAAGCTGGAGCTTCTGTTTATTCGGCGTCAGAATTCGCTGCAAAAGAATTTCCAGATTTAGACGTAACCATCCGCGGTGCCATTTCGATTGCACGCCGCTTACAAGATCCACTGGCAGAACTGGTGAAAATTGACCCTAAATCCATTGGCGTAGGTCAATACCAACACGATGTTTCTCAGTCACAGCTAGCACGTTCACTGGACGCTGTTGTTGAAGACTGTGTTAACGCCGTGGGCGTAGAAGTCAATACAGCATCCGCGCCCCTGTTAGCACGAGTCTCTGGCTTGAGCCAAAGTATCGCCAATAACATTGTTGACTTTCGCGATCAAAATGGTGTGTTCAAAAGCCGAGATGATTTGAAAAAAGTGACACGTTTCGGTGCTAAAACGTTTGAACAGGCTGCCGGGTTTTTGCGAGTGGCGAATAGCGATAACCCACTGGATTCTTCGGCCGTTCACCCGGAGTCTTATACCATTGTTGAAACTATTGCCGAGAAAAACAGCCGAGCAATCAAAAGTATTATTGGCGACTCAAACTTTTTACGTTCGCTAAAAGCAGCGGAATATACGGATGAAAAATTTGGTCTACCTACCGTCACTGACATCATTAGCGAATTGGCAAAACCGGGACGCGACCCGCGCCCCGAGTTTAAGACCGCCAAGTTTCAAGACGGTGTTGAAAAAATATCTGACCTGGAACCAGGAATGATATTAGAAGGCAGTGTTACCAATGTGACTAACTTTGGTGCATTTGTTGATATAGGCGTCCACCAAGACGGTCTAGTACATATTTCCGCTCTCTCCAATACATTTGTGAAAGATCCACGCGAAGTTGTTAAAGCCGGCGATATTGTCAAAGTCAAAATTATGGAAGTTGACGCCCCGCGTAAACGTATTGGCTTATCGATGCGTTTAGATGATGAACCCGGTGAAAAAATTGGCAGCGAAAGCAATCCACGCCGTGCGCCGCGTAAGCAAGCGGCTCCAAAAAATCATCATTCAAAAAGTAACCAACGCGGAAACCAGGGTAATAATGGTGGGCTGGGCAGTATGGCGGCATTACTTCAGCAAGCAATGAAGGATAAGAAGTAGAAAAATTTGGTAAGCGCTATATTCAGTATAGTCGTGTAGTTATCAATAAATTGTTTAGTAACCGTAAAATAAAAAGCCCCCTGTTTGTTAAAACAGGGGGCTTTTGCAATCATTAATATTAAGACATCTAGTCTTGAATACTCCAAAATGCTACCGACTCAGTTCCATCCGGCGCAGTGACGGTCATAGTTAATAAACCGACATCAGATGTATCATCCGGTCCAATCAACACACTATGCACTGTCGGACGGGTTGTATTTGGCACTTCGGAACTGGAACCGGCGAAAATTTTGCCATTATCCGTAGCAAAAGTAACTATTGTGCCTAATGGGAGAGGATTATCCGCAAACGCATTCGTATCAGCCAACTCTACAGAGATAGTTACGGCCCCACCTGAAACATCGACAGTGCTGCCAGGATTACGAGATGCTGAAATTATTCGGGCAGAATCATAAGACATTACGATCACAGCAGAATCAGAAATAACTAACGATTCACTTCCCAAACAAATGGCATTTGGCTCAGCCTCATCTAAGCAGGGGCCATCCCACTCGCCATTGGGACCATCTCGAGTACCATTTTTATTTACATCTACAAATTTTTCAGTAGTTTCATAGCTGCCACTTTCATCTTCATCAACGAAAGGTTCAGACAAATCATCCACAGAACTGAAGTTATCGCCAGTATCGTAAATGTTATTGCCATTTTTATCAGTAAACTCTTCCGCACCATTAGCATACGCAATAATCGACAAGCGCATATCCGATGGTCGTGGCGAAGAACTTCGCCATTGAACGGAACAAGAACCACTTACTATCGAACATGCATTGCCTATGTTTCCGCTCTCTGGCGACCAAAAGCTTATTTGCGTGCCGTCAGGTACATTATTGCCGAACTGATCACTGGCTATCACCGTTAGATCGACACTGATACCGTCAGTATCATGAGCATTAGGTGGGTTAAATGCACTCACAGAAAGAGAGAACCGGTTCGCTACCGGCAGGCCTGTAGATACAACAATACTGCCTGACTCGCCTCTTACTCCACTCGTGGGATGAACTGCAATGACCTTAGTCGTAGTAGCCACCGAGCCACTCTGAAGAGTAACCTTAACCTGACCATTAACATCGGTCTCTTTACTTAAACTACCGCCGGTAGCACCTACCAGCTGTACACCGCCAATAGAATTACTCAGAGAAAAGTCTACTGATTCTGCAACAATTGGCACACCTTGCGCACCCACAAGCTTAAAAGTGACTTCTGAGGTTTCATTACCACCAGACCCTTTAAGGCTAATACTCGTTGCAGTAGCTCCAACATACTGCACAGAAATTACATTAGTTGCCTCGATACTGATATCGACAGACGCCTGTATGGTCACACCATCCACTACAACACTCGCAATAACCGTGTCAGTCTTTCCAGCACCAACGCTGGCACAACCATTATCAGAATAAGTGGTAGTAGCTCTACCGGAGGAGGTAGTGACGCTTTCTTCACTAAACATTGCCCGCCCAAGGGCCAAACAATCAGAAGAAAAGGTTACAGATAGCTCGGAGCTAGTCTGCGTATTGTTTCCATCTACAATATTAACGGTTAGCGTCGTACTTTCACCCGCTGACAAGCTGACATCACCTGCCTGGATAACTCCTTCGACAAAACCAGACCCGACACCATTACCTATCTTCAGCAACGAAGCTGCGGTGTCGCCGCCGGTTGTAGCGCCACCGGTTGTATCGCCACCACTACTGTCACCACCAAAAACCGGGTTATCACCACCACCGCCACCACAGGCAGTTAACACACCACTCAGTAGAACGGCGGCACCTATTCGGGACAAGTTAAGCCCTTGTTGCTTGGAATGTTCGCTGCCCACCAATTTTTGGTGAACCCCTCTCGCTATCATTGAGATGAAGTTAAGCATCGGATTCTTAAACTCCCTTAAGTATGTAAATGCCTGTAACAAAAATTAATTTGTTGATTTGTTGAAGTATACGCGTAGACCAAGAGCTGATTTTTATTCGCCAATCTGACATATAATTGCTGCATCTACGGTGACAACACCGTGGACCATCGATAAAACTGCTCGGTTTTCACTCAAAACAGCCTTGATAATAGCGCAGTCTTTTCATGCAAACTAGTAAAAGCGCTCATTTTCAATACGCTTAGCAACATAACCTCATGTAATTTCGAGGTTTGATAAGCCGTTAAACTGGAAATACTTATTCAAACTTACCTATCCAGTAAAGTACCAAACCGGAAGTTTGTTCTACCTTACCGCACATACTAGGCTATCGAGCCAGCTTTGCCGTGCGAATTGTCGCAAACCGAGTAAATTTAGGTGATCTCGTTAACAAAAATGGCCGTCCACAACCTTATGAAAAGCTTTGATTCCCAATCCTTACACCCCAAAGCAGGCCTCGGCTGCTCTAACGCTCGGCTTTATCTTTACACGCCACATAGGCCACCCTTGGGTGAATACACTAAGCTCACGTCGTTTAGACCTGCGCAATTGGGCGAATGCAGCCATATTATTCGAGAAACCGGTAACCACTGGCGCAAAATATTTTCTATTTTTGCCAAATTTACGCAGGCGCTTTATTACCCTGGCCTAACCTGGCAAGCAGTGCGTGACCACTATTTGTTCACAGAAAGCAGTGCAGTAGCGATCGTCTGGCAAAATGGCAAAGCAAACCGTTCTAGTCACCTGGTAAATAACGGTTATCCGGAGCCAGTGCAAAAAACGGTTCATTTGATTGGCGGACAAGCTTTTGCAGAGAGTTTCGACAGGAAGTGGGCCGCGCCAGTAACAATAGGTGAACAGCAAAAAATTATCGTTTCAGAAGAAGAAGAGGGGCTGGTGGTACTCAGCCCTTATTTGGACTACCGACAGTTTACTAACGCAATGATTGCGGATTTACTGCCAGTACTACAGAGCAGATTAGCTACAGAGCCGGTAGCGCCGGACTGATTAGCCCAACTCGTCCACTTAGCAGAGTAAGCCATTGCACCCACGCCCAGCCCTGTACCCACTACATGGGCGTACCAATATTGCCATTAAATATTGGCTCAAAAGCCGTCATATTATCCTGACTCGTCGCGTTACCCAGTCCTTGCGATGGAAACAGACTGGAAAAATTACCATTCATATTATGTAAGGCCATGTAATTCAGTACGACGGTTTCTACCAGCAGATTGACGTTATTTGCTGCAGGACTGGAGGCAGTTTCGACATCACCACTGGCACGCATATAGCCCAATTGCTGATGCCGCAATTGCTCATCTAACGAACCACCCATCAGAACTGGCGCTCGCGCAGGGTTATAAACCAGAAAAAAAGATGCAGCAGTCTGCTGGCTATCACCGGTCCAAACACCCTTTCCACGGCCATTTACAGAATTATCAACCATGCCATTGCTGAACACTGAGCCATCGCTAACCACGTAAATCATCACGGGCTTATTACGGCGAGCGGCATACTCCAAACAGGCACCAATACAACGGCCAGCACGCAAATCGCGCTGCTCACCTGTAGAGCGGTCGCCAGTGTGGTAATCAAAACCGCCCATCGTAATCGTGCCAGCGCCAGCGTAGCCATTAATAACTAATTTAGCGACCGAGGCCGTTTTTTCGAATTCCCGGTCTCCACTGAATTCAGCATCAGTAAAAATGCCACTCGGCCCCACCAAGTCTGCATCTGCAGAAGGGTCCAGATCTGCTGGATTACCAAAACGATCGGCAAGATCGGCACTTTTGATATAACCGCAACGAACCAGATCTTTGACAACAGCATCCGTCGTGAGGCCGGTGTCTACCGCACCCAGTTTGGCATTACTAATACGGTACATCGATTCCATCACGGCTACGGTATCTGTCTGACTCAACAGACCAACCAGCTCTCCGGTATCAACCAAGCCCGTCACATCGCTACTGCGATCTACCTTGGTGGGCCGAACTTCCGGATTGATCATATCGGCGGGTGCCATCGAATTACCGCCAGACTCACTGCTGCGTGAGCCCACCAGCGCCAACAATTCGCCATTGCTGCCTGCACGGTTGATCCCGTACATGGGGTTGTGTGGATTATTACCTGTGTCATTTTCAGAACGTGCTGGGATTACCGCACCGTTAGTATTACTCCGATTACCCACCGCCACGCGCTCAAGAATCCCGCGCAACATGGCGCTGTCAGAGTGGAATGCCAACCCCAGCTCTTGATTAATAAAGTCATTAGTGTCGGTAGCCGGATTCACAATTGCCGGACTCATATCACCTGGTAACCCTTGCTTGTTATACCCGGCAGTACTTAAAAAATCGTATTGGCCACCTTGCTGTCCCACCAAAACATTGGAACCCGCGATGTTGGCACCGCCGGCTAAATCAAAGCAGATGAAAGGAATTTTGTTCGCAACGGAAATACCACCACAAAGATTATTTAAGTCGTTCATGACATCCAAAGACAAAGCCGCTTTTGCGGGGTCAGAAAACAAACTCATCACCGAACCGCCCAGCACCGTACCCATACCAGTGCGGAAACCTTGCGCGATAGCTTCCCGGCGGGTTACCGGGCGCCGATGATCGGCATGCAACAAGGGCTCGTTCAACTGATAACTTTTTTGTTTGGCACCGAGAGTATAACGTCCGCGTCTTGCCATGGGTTTTGCCTCTTTGCTCTTGTGCCAGTAGGCACAACTTACTTCATTAATATGGTTAATTACTGTCTATCAAGCCGCCAGCAACATACTTTATTGCAACAGCATCACCGCGCTACCCGTGGCCGCAGCACAAACGGCCTTAACCGTAGTCGGTACTCGATTACTGGCACAACTGCCGCCACAGGCCACCATAGTGTCCATCAAGTTATTCAATTCCAATTCAATTTCACCGGCCAAAGGCTGAGTCGACAGCGGTGCGTCGACAGGATAACTACTGCCATCTGCGGCTAAATCTTGCGCCAGCAAATGATTCACTAAAGCACTGACCACTTTACTGCGACCCGCACTGTCAAAAGCTGCGCTCACATTTGTCTGGCTAAAATCAAAACCATTGAAATAGGCACTGCGTAAACTCGTGTCATCGACCAGGGCATTGCAGTACTGAACTGCCAACTGAGTAATAGCCATTTGATGCGCGGACAGAAATCCATTAATGCTCTCTGACGTTGGCAGCTGTTGACGGATCGTATTGTAGGTAGCAACCACATTAGGATGAGTGCGAGGAACCTCAGTAATAGCCGACAAGCTTGCATTAATTTCTTCAAATTGGCGTAGACCAATAAGAGATTGCTCACCCAAATTTGCCGGTGACGCAGGTGCCGGAGTGGCCGCTGGCGTTCGCGCATAGGTATTGCTACCCAGCTCATCAAAGGTTAGGAAAAACTCATCGCTCTCAGCACCTTTATCCAATTGAATGACCGTACCCAAATTAGAAATCACTTGCCCAGTACCGGCAGTGTAGTTACCGCCACCCAAGGTTACATCCACATTCGCATAAGCTTGGCCTACGGCAACCTCGCGCCCATTCAATCCAATACGCATACCCTTTAATGGAATACTTGAAGGCACAGCATTGCTGTCCAGGCTGATAAAGAAAGGGCTATTAAACAAGTAGCTGTAGTTATCGAACTGCTGGACTTCAAACACCACGTAACTATCAGCCACTCCAGTAAGGTCAGTAACACTAAACAGGAGGAAGAACTTCTCACCCACACCCGCGTCGAAATTGGCTTGAATATCCTCTTGCGACAAGGCGCGATTATGAATAGCTACCAGACGCAAAGTCCCTTTCCACAACTGAGTATTAGAGGCTTCATTGCCCAGCACCAACACAAAGCTGTTATCCCAGTCATTTAAACTGCCGCCACCCAGTGGATCAGCGTCAGCCACCAACTCCCCATTCACATAGAGCTTGCGGCCATTCACAGGGTCATAAGTCGCCACTACATGCTGCAGAGTTGCCTGTAATACTTCATCGGCATCGGCAGTCGACAGGGCTGGGGCACCATTTTGGTCAGTGACATCAGAGCGGTTGAGAAAATCATAATTATAAAGCGTCTGCCCCAATGTAAAATTGCGAATATCATCACCACCCGAATAGCTGACAATACGTGCCGGCCCCTCCTGGGTCACGTTATCGGGGACAACCCAGGCTTCGATGGAGTACTCTCCTGTCGCAGTGATGAGGTCATACAACTTGCTACTGGCACCGGATAAACCTTGAGCCTTGCCATCATTAATACGCACTCCCCAAGAGCCAACCCATTCCACGTCACCTTGTAACGTGAGGTTAATCGCCGGATCAATACCACTGGTGTCAAACGCCGTAAGCCCTGACCCCACTTTAAATTCATAGAGAGCAATGACATTGGTTTCCACTCGGCCACCACTGCTGGCCACAACACCGTCAGGTAAACCTAACGACTTACTGATTACCAAACTAGGATCAACTTCTGTCAATGGAATACCATCAGCAAAACTTGTAATCGCACTTTCCATTGTTGCTGCATTACCCGAACAATCCGACCAGCAATTATGAAACTCACTGGCTAGACGCACCACCAATCGAGAATCGGCAGGGTCATCCAAGTCGATCTTACTTTTTACGGCATCGTAAGCCACAGCAATGTCGCTGCTGGCAAAATAGGGTTGTTGCTTATTACTGGCATCTTCGGAATGGCAATTAGAGCAATATGTCGTCAACAACGGGTAAACCGTACTGGCAAAACCCGAATTGTCAGCCGGAAAGCCCTTACTCTGACCGACATTTTTAATAGCAGGGGCCGTCAATACAACGACATTACTCTGGGTGCCCGACGCCGCAGCCCAGTTTTCAATATAATTTGTAATAATTTCGCCACAGACACTAGGCTCGGACTCCCAGCAATTGTGGCCGCCAGCAACCTTGGCAACCATGCGAGATTCAGCCGGGCTGGCTAAATTAACAATCGTATTAGCTTCGTTGTAGGCCAGATTAACGTCATCGGCACGGACAAAGGCCGGCGCCTGACCGCCCGCGTTATGGCACGCACCACACCGGTTTTCAGTAACCAGGTTGTCCCATAAGCTGAGTTTGAAGTTCTGCACATCATCTGTCTGTGGCGCAGGACCGGTATAAACAAATTCGTTGCCGCCACTGTTACTCGATGTATCAACGTTTTCAACGGTGGCTTGTCCAGTGCCGCCGCCGCAAGCACTCAAGCCCGCAGTCACGGCTAGCAATACTAAAATTTTTGTTGCGCTTAACCGGGGTAGGCTCATCTCTAGAACGCTTCTCATGGATTAGCCTCCCTTACAATAGTTAGCGGTTTCAGCGAACACCTGCTTCAGGTTGTAGCCGCCGGCAGTAAAACTGCTAACCAAATTATCGATCTCACTGCGATCAGCAGCGTCTCCAGGCTCACGCAGACAAACTGTTTTGAACACTTTTTTTACCTGGCATTGAGCGAAGGCCTGACTATTGGCCAGCTCCTGCCCCAAACTCTTGGCACCGCTACCCGATCCAGGTAAGTTTTGATCCCACCCAAGAAAAGCACTGGAACCTTCACGCCAATAATTATCCCAGTTGTCATCCGGCGTTACGTAACCATAAGGAAACGTTGTGCTGTTAATATGATATTTTTCCTTCACCCGTGTACCCGTCTCTGGATCAGTCTCACCGACGGCGTTGTAGTCCAACTGGCCATTGACCGCATCCGGATCAGCATTTTCGTCATAGGTAAAATCGTAATAGGCAAAAGCCTGAGTCATGGGGTCCATACCCGCGTGACAACCGACACAGGTATTCATAAAGACTCGACTGTCGCCGCCGGGACTGCGGGACACATCCTGGCGAATGCGATCAGGTGACCGCGTCGTATCCTTTACTTGCTCCAAGTCATTACATAAATGGTTGAGCAGGGTATAACGGAACATAGCGCGATTAGTACCGTTAACAAAGAAAGCCTGAGCTGCTGCGCGACTGGTTAGAATTCCAGCGGTAGCTTCCGTTGCGAGCCCGGTTACAGCCGACTGTGTCTGCTGCACCAAATTATCTTTCAAGCTGGCGCCACTCTGCTCCAGCTGTTGGTAGTGATCATTATTCGTATTGCTGTAGGGCGACAAGCCTAGCGATGGCGAGCCGGTGTACAAGATGTCATCAGAAAGTATATTGCGGAAATCCAGCTCGTCGCGAATCACGCCAATGACAGTGGCGGTGTAATCGTTTAAATCACGGAAGACATCCTGATCGCGATTCGTCCATGGGGTAATCCAATTCTTCAAAGTAACATTGTAGAAATTATCATTTTCCATGGCAGTCAATGCCGCTGCAGCACCATCACCTGCTTCAATATCTGCGGCCATCTGCAGCAAAACGGACTCGCTAGGCATGACCCCGGTGAGGCGATCGTGCATCTGCTTGGCCTGTTCACGAGAGCCGGCCTGGACACCCGCACTCGCTAACGCGAAGGAAAGCAGTATGCCAATCGCTGTTTTTTTCTGGTGTCTGACAGAGAAAAGCACCGGCAGGTTATCGGTCGTGTTATTCCATTTCATAAGCGAGATCCGCATTGAGTTCTCGGTACAGGTTAGTTGCAGCACTGAATTACCAGTCCACCTATACCAAACATAAACGCCAGTATCCTGACTTTGGTTAAAAAAACTATGCACTATGTCCCGTTGTGAATTGCCAAACGGCCAAGATTGAATCTCTTTTCACATTTTGGCGCCAAAATTCAACACACCGGGCGCTATTATGCACATAGCCACTGTATCTAAACCGCCTTGGGATAGCCCTTTGAATCAAAGCGTGACTCCTTCGACGGTAAATCCAGCTCAATTGCCCCAGAATTATGCTAGTTTTCAAGGAAGTTCGGGCCTCGTACAGCCCCATAAAAGAGTGACAGCCGTGAATAAATACCGACAAAAACCCACATTTTCACTCTCTGCGCTGACCAGAGCAGTTTGTTATGGGGGGCTATTCTCCATTGCGATTACCACGGCAGGGTGCGGCGGGGGAAGCGGGGGCGCAGGAGGCGGCAATCAATCACCAGACCCAGTCGTTGTGGATATTCCCATCGCCTATGTACAAAGACCACTACCTGTCGACGACAATGGCAACCGCATAGCCGATGATGCATTTGATCCAGCTGCGTTTAACGCGGGCGCCCAACTAATTATCAGAGACCGCGCTGCAGGTGATGCAGCAGAAACCATCATTACAGACAACGCGTTTGTCGACCCAGATCCCGACGATAACATACCGCCACAATACGATGTCAAAGGCCTCTCTGTTTCCAGCGACGGTGAAAAGCTGTTATTCAGTATGCGCGCGCCAGAAATTGAAAACGCTGACGACGATGAGCAACCGCGTTGGAATATTTGGGAGTATGACATCCCCACTAAAAACCTGCGGCGTATTATCAGTTCAGACAATACCGCTGAGGCTGGACAAGATATCGATCCGCACTATTTGCCCGACGGCAGAATCGTATTTGCTTCCGATCGGCAGCGCCGGACGCGCGCATTATTACTCGACGATAACAAGCCCCAGTATTCCGGCCTTACTGAAGATTTCGATGAGCCCGCATTTGTTCTTCATGTTATGAACGACGACGGCACCAACATCCAACAACTCACCTTTAACCAGAGTCACGATATACAACCGTCGGTTATGCGCGATGGACATGTAGTATTTAATCGCTGGGATAATTTCGGTAATAACCGGGCCAGCCTCTACAGCGTGCGTCCAGACGGTCAGGAAATGTCCTTTTTATATGGCTATCACAGTCAAAACACCGGGACTAACGATACGCCCGCATTTTTTTATCAACCGCAACAACTGCCAGACGGCCGCCTCTTAGCCATTTTACGGCCGCGCCAGACGGATCGATTGGGCGGCGATATCATTGCCATTGATAAGGACAACTTCACCGAAATTGATCGCGCTATCACTAACCTGCCAGACGACGGCATGGGCGGTGAGATATCTACGGAGCCGGGGCAAGTATCTATTAGCATAGGCGACGTTGCGACCGACGATACTATCTCGCGCCATGGCTATTTCAGCAGTGCGTCCCCACTGTTTGATGGCACCAACCGCCTGCTGGTGAGCTGGACTGATTGTCGACTGCTGAACCCAGCGACCAATCAGCTGCTACCTTGCACAGATGACAACTTGCAAATAACAGGGGTTACCGAAGCAGATCCTCTATATGGCTTATGGATTTATAACCTGGACGAGCAAACCCAAAAACCGCTCTTTGCCGGCACGGAGGGGATGATGTTTAGCGAGGTTCTATCCCTATCTACTCGCCCAAATGATACATTTCTCATCGATCGTGTTGGCGGCGTCGATCTAGACCAATCGCTGGTAGATAACAATGAGGCCGTACTCCATATTCGCAGTGTCTACGACATAGATGGTGTCGACAGCACCGGGAATCTCGGCGCCTTGTCCGACCCGGCGCAAACCACCAACGCCGATCGCCCCGCACAGTTTTTACGTTTAGAAAAAGCGGTCAGCATTCCAGACGATACCGTGCTCGATATTGACAATAGTGCTTTTGGTGTCAGTCGCGCACAGGGTATGCGTGAAATACTGGGTTACGCGCCCATTGAACCGGATGGCTCTGTAAAACTTAAAGTGCCCGCCGACACAGCCTTTACTTTTGCCATCGTCAACGCACAGGGCCAACGTATTTCCAGTCGCCATCAAAACTGGCTACAGCTCCGTCCGGGCGAGACCCGCGATTGCAATGGCTGCCATACCCGTAATAGCCAAATCAGCCACGGGCGCCCAACAGCCGCTCCGACATCTGCCAACACTGGTGCTCCGGCTGACGGCCTTGCCTTTCCGAACACCGACCCAGCACTGGCCGCAAATTTGGGAGACACCATGGCGCAGACCTGGAGCAAGTTAGTTGGCACTCGTACACCCTCTGTTGATTTGATTTACAGCGATGACTGGACGGACCCACTCATCAGGCCTAAAGACACCAGCTATAGTATTCTCTATAGCGACTTACAAACGGCAGCGCCAGTAACCAATACCGGGTGTTTAACAAGCTGGAACAGCGGTTGCCGAGTGGTTATTAATTACCCGACACATATTCAGCCACTCTGGGATTTAAACCGAGAAATGACTGATGCGATGGGTAATGTGCTGGCAGATCACACCTGCACTAGCTGTCACACTAACCGCAATGCTGTCGATCAATTGCAAGTGCCCGCAGGGCAGCTGGACTTACGCAGTACACCATCAACAGACGAACCTGATCAATTTACGTCTTACAGGGAATTATTAGTCACCGATAACGCGCAGGAAATCGTTGACGGCGCACTGGTTGATCTTTTAGTAGATAGCGGGTCGTTTCAGACTGATGCAGATGGTAATCTTGTGTTGGACACAGATGGCAATCCAATACCCATTCTCGTGACAGTACCGGTTTCGGCATCAGCAAGCACCAGCGGCGCTCAAGCCAGCCGGTTCTTTAATAGTTTCGTCACAGGTGGAAGCCATGCAGGCTATTTAAGTGATGCCGAATTACGGCTCATTGCTGAATGGCTCGATATTGGTGGTCAGTACTATAACAACCCGTTTGACGTGCCTGTTAACTAGCTCGTTAAACACGTGTGATTTAAAAAATTTCCAAGGGTCGCCAGCATATCCCGGGGCGGCAATATAACTAAGGACATCGGCGGCCCGTGATAAAACCGTTAACTCAGACTTATTGCTCGCGATTATTTCGGCTATTGGCTTTATTGGCGCTTTTTCCAACGTCGTGGAGCTATGCTGAAGATGAATCACCAATGGCGGTGATTGTCCAGACACCCTACATCAGCGTGCATACCGGCCCCGGACGCGGCTACCCGGTCTTTCATGTTATTGAGCAAGGTGAGCGCATTGAGCTGATAAAGAAGCGGACCGAATGGATCAAAATAAAAACTTATCGAGGCAAAACTGGCTGGGTATTTCGTGAAGAGCTTCGCGACACCATTGGCGACAACGGTGCCGCCTTTGAACTCACTGACTACAGCATCGATGGCTTTAAAAACCGCCGCTGGGAACTTGGTTTCGGCCTCGGTGATTTTGGCGGTGCAGATATAATAGGCATTGAACTAGGGTATCGCTTTACACCAAACTTTACGGCTGAAGCCCGCCTCAGTCAGATTGTCGGCAATTTTTCTGACAGCACACTCGCCACGGTTAATATTACTCATCAACCGTTCCCAACGTGGCGTCTGTCACCTTATTTCATGTTAGGGGCCGGTAAAATCAATATCTCTCCGGATTCAACAATTGTGTTGACCGAAGATCGCAATAACAATGTTGTACAAGTTGGTGTTGGTAGCTACTTTTATCTAACACGGCGCTTTGTTTTGCGCCTTGAATATACAAATAACCTGCTGCTCACCCAGCGCGATGAAAATGAGGAGATCAACCAATGGAAGCTTGGCGTAACCGCGTTCTTTTAGGCGCGACACTGCTTGCCAGCCTGTTGAACCTGTCTCCGCAAGCCTTTGCGGAAGATCGTGTGCTGGACAAAATTATTACCCCGGATATGCAGCGTCGTGAAATTAAAGAAGCCAAATTAGACAGTGAAGACTTTGAATTTGGCGTCTATTACGGTCTGATGAACGTTGAAGATTTTGGCAGCAACGATGTTGTTGGCCTGCGCCTGGCCTACCATGTAACCGAAGATTATTTCCTCGAAGCAGCCTATGGCCAGACCACCTTGCAAAAAACCACCTACGAAGATTTGAGTGGTGCCATTGAGCTGTTAACACCTAGCCAGCGTGATATGAATTATTACAACTTGTCCGTAGGCTACAACCTGTTCCCCGGGGAAGTATTTATGGGCGACGGTTGGTCGTTTAATACCAACCTGTATTTAATACTCGGCGTTGGTAATACCAACTTTGCTGATGAAGAGCACTTTACTTACAACTACGGCGCTGGTTTTCGCTTTTTTGCTACCGACTCGATCAGTCTCCACTTGGATGTTCGGGATCATTTGTTTGAACACGATGTACTCGGTAAGACACGCGACAGCAATAACCTGGAAACCCATGTTGGCATAACCCTGTTTTTTTAGGCATCAAATAAAACTCATCACAGAACCAGTTAACATTTCAGCAACGCGAGCGTGCAGTTATACGCTTGCTCTGCGCTAAAATAAGTCCGAATGTGATGGGGTGACGATGCCTCTAAAATTAACCGACAATGGATGACATCATGCAATTACTTAAAGGCTTCGGTTTCGCACTTTGTATCACACTATCCGCAACGATCTGCAGTGCCAAAAGCCTGTCGGGTCCAGCGCCCGACTTCACCTTAAAAACCTTGTCCGGTGATAATTTCCGCCTGGAAGAACACCGCGGCGAAGTTCTATTTATCAATTTCTGGGCTACGTGGTGCGGCCCTTGCCGCCAGGAATTACCAATTCTCAACGAATTACATGAGCGCTACTCAGGCGCGGGCTTTAAAATTCTCGGGGTAAATGTCGATGAAGAATCAGACGGCGTCGCCGAAATGGCCAAGAAAATGGGGTTAACCATGCCGGTACTGCTGGATAACACCAGTAAAGTCAGCGCGCTCTATGGCGTTGATGCCATGCCCAGCAGTATATTGGTAGACCGCGACGGCAATATGCGCTATCTACACCGGGGCTATAAGCCTGGCTACGAAGACGACTATCGCACCCAAATTAAAGAACTTATCCGCGAATGAACATCAACTCACTGCTCACAGTTATCAAACGGATGTGTGTTTTCAGCACCTTGCTCGTCATTGCAGGGTGTACGATTACTCCCTGGGTAAAACCGTACGAACGACAAAATCTTGCTGATCCGATTATGAGTTTCGAGCGCGACCAGGTTTCAGCGAAATACCTTAACCATGTGTATGAAGCTCGCGAAGCGGCACGCGGCGCTGAAGGTAGTGGGGGCGGTGGCTGTGGCTGCAGTTAATGTTATTAAAAACCTCGAAAGACTCTTATCTCTATCGTTAGTAACGGCGCACGTTAGCGGGGCCGTACTGCCGGAAGATCGAACCGATGTGCTTTACCACCTTTATGATGGCGGGGGCGCTGAAATTGATGGCCCTTCACTCTTAGTACGCAAAAATATTGCCGACAAAGTGTCCATTTACGGCAATTACTACGTAGATATGGTGTCAAGCGCATCCATTGATGTCCTCGCTACGGCAAGCCCTTATTCTGAAGAACGGACAGAACAAAGCGTTGGCATTGACTACCTGCGCGACAAAACCATCATGAGCCTTAGCTATACCAATAGCGAAGAAAGCGACTACAGTGCCGACACAGTCAGTTTTGATATTAGCCAGGATTTTTTCGGCGACCTATCTACCCTGAGCCTGGGTTTCAGCTTTGGCGACGATACTGTCAGACAAAATGGTGACAGCACGTTTGAAGACACCGCCGAACATCGACGTTACCGCATCAACCTCACCCAAGTTATTACCAAAAACATGATCGCCAGTATCGGGGTGGAATCCTTAATCGACGAAGGCTATTTGAACAACCCTTATCGCAGCGTGCGCTTTGCTGATAGCAGCGCAGGCAGCGGTTTTAGTTACGAGCGAGAGCTATATCCTCGAACCCGCAATGCCGATGCCATTGGCATAAAGGCGATGTACTACCTTCCTTATCGTGCGTCGCTTCGCGGTGAATTCCGCTATTTTTCTGACAGCTGGGGTATTACCGCTAACAATATCGAAATGCGATATATCCACCCAGTGACTCAAATTGACGGTTTAATACTGGAAGCGAAACTTCGTCGCTATAATCAAACATCGGCAGACTTTTATAACGATTTATTCGATTTTCGCGCAGCGACTAATTTTCGTGCCCGCGATAAAGAACTAAGCAGCTACTCTTCTATTGGCTTTGGTGTCGGCGGTAGCTACGAGATAAGATCCAAACTTTTATCCTGGTTTGATAAAACTACCGTAAATTTGTATTGGGACCATATGCGCTTTAGTTACGATAACTTTCGCGATGTTACCGCTACCGGTTACGCAGCCGGTGAAGAGCCCTTGTATGAATTTGATGCGAATGTATTCCGCTTATATTTCTCGTTTTGGTATTAATACTTAATCAGAAAACCCACAAGCCAGTTGTGTAACAGTACGATATACCACAAGATATACCGTAAAGTGTCGGTCGCTGTATTCGCCCGCCATCTGCACTATGACCATGCAACTAATTATTTAACGCACACATCCTGTGCGGAAAAAGCTCACATTACAATAATAACTTATTATTCATTGGCACAAATCCTGCGAAAAGATTTATCACTTTTTTCGATAAACTAACTAATATCGACAATAATTATGCTGACGCTTAATCAGATTGACTACGTTATTCTGGGTATCTACGCATTAACCATTATCATCGTTTGTATTCGTGTAACGAAACGTTCACCTGATGTCGATGAATTATTTCTAGCAGGCCGCAGTTTAGGGCCTGCGGTCATTGGCCTCTCGTTATTTGCCTCTAACATTTCTTCCACAACGCTAATTGGATTACCCGGAGCCGCCTGGGAGACCGGCCTGTCAGTTGCCAACTATGAATGGATGGCCGCGCTCGTCATGCTGTTCACCGCCATTTATGTAGCGCCTATTTTTATTCAACGTAGAATCACAACTGTTCCAGAAATTATGGAACAACGATTCGACGCCAGGCTTAGAAAATATTTATCGGCAAGCTCATTATTTCTCAGTATTGTCTTAGACACCGCCGGCAGTCTTTATGCTGGCGCCTTGGTACTGATGCTGTTTATTCCAGGCTTAGAACTGATCCCAACGTGTGCGGGACTGGCATTGTTTGCCGGCGTCTATACTACTGCCGGTGGCCTGCGCGCAGTTGCCTATACCGATGCTCTTCAGGCTACAGTTTTATTGGCGGGCTCCTGCATACTGACGTGGATAGTTTTTTCGCAATTCGATTTCAGCTGGTCCGCCGTAATAGAGCAACTACCAAAAGATCATTTATCCTTGATACGGCCATTAGATGATGAGGCTCTGCCTTGGCTCGGCACTCTGATTGGCTTACCTATTTTGGGCTTCTACTACTGGACAATGAATCAGTATGTAGCTCAACGCCTACTGGGTGCGAGAGATGTTAATGCGGCAGGCTATGGCGCCTTAATCGCAGCAGCACTGAAACTATTACCCTTGTTTATTATGGTGATGCCAGGCGTTATAGCCGCAGCGTTGTTTTCTGATCTGGAACGCCCCGACACTGTTTTTCCACGTTTGATTAGCGAATTTGCACCGCCAGGATTGGCCGGTTTGATGTTAGCGGGTTTGCTGGCAGCAATTATGTCCAGCGTCGATTCAACACTAAATTCTGCATCAACATTAATCATTGTTGATTTTGTGAAACCCAAACGGCCTAACCTGACATATCGCCAGCTTGCCCAACTCGGTCGCTATTGCACACTCATACTCATGGTTTTAGCGGCGCTCTGGGCACCCATGATTGATCAATTTCCCGGTTTATTTAATTACCTTCAACAGACCTTTGCGTATGTCACACCGCCATTGGTTGCCATCTTTGCATTGGGTTTCTGCAGCAAAAAAATTACCGCCAGTGCCGCTTTACACGGTGCCGTGTGCGGTCATATTTTATCGTTGATTAGTTTTATCGGCGCACAACTTGGCTGGCACTCAGTGCACTTTACCATCGTTGCTGGGCTGCTTTTTGCTGCAACGCTTATTTTTACAATAGCATGGCAAGCGTTCCTTGGGGGTACACCTTCTGCAGATCAGTTGCTGAGCACACAGCAACAAGTAAACACAAGGCCCAGCAGGTCAGTTAAAGCAGGAGCGCTTGTGTTGACCACGCTCACTGCCTTGCTGATTATTGCCTTTTGGTAATTACGCTGCTGCCGTTGTGTTTGGCAAGTCATGGTCCGAATTATTGACACGGGCGACTGACTCAAGAAATTCTCGGCCCCAATAGTCGATGTCATAGTGACTGACCACATCAAACAATTCGCGCAAACGACTTTTCGCTTCTGAACGATGTAAATTCAACGCAAAATAACACGAATTTGAAAGCTCCGCTGGATCATGCGGATTTGCCAGTATTGCACTGTGCAACTCTGCTGCGGCACCCGCAAACTCAGACAACACCAGCACGCCGCTGCCATTCGTTAAACCTTGTGTCGCAACAAATTCTTTTGCCACCAAATTTAAACCATCCCGCAGTGGTGTTATCCACATCACATCAGCCATTGCATAGTAAGCGACCAGCTCTTCGAAAGGGAATGCACGGAAAAAGAATTGTAATGGCGTCCAGTCGACGCGAGAAAAGCGACCATTAATGCGCCCAACTGCTTGCTCAATTTGCGTTTGCAACTCATCGTAGATAGTCATTTCCTTAGCAGCAGGGACACACACTGTCAGCAAAGTAACCCTACCATGTAAGTCCGGATGATCTTCCAGCAAGCGCTCATAAGCTTCCAGTTTTTCCAATGTACCTTTCGTATAATCCAGGCGCTCAACCGAAAAGATAACTTTTGTACCTTTGAGTTCTTCACGTAATTTCGCCATATGTTCTTGCACGGAAGATTTCTTTAATAAGTTCGCAACACGACCTACATCCAGACCTACAGGGTGCGCACCCAAACCAATACGCCGACCATTGACTTCAATTTCAGTGGTCATTTCATCCAACCCTACCGCACAGCCGAACGTCAAAAATCGCGGAGCACAACTCTCACGCTTACAAATTTCTATCGGTGCCACACCTCGTGCAACATCAACAAAGTTTTCCGCCTGCCGTGGGATATGAAAGCCAATATAATCACAATGCAGCAAGCTACCAATAATTTCCCGTCGCCAAGGCAGTACATTAAACACGTCTGCAGAGGGAAAATAGGTGTGATGAAAAAATGCTATTTTGACATCTGGGCGCAGCTCTCTAAGGAATGCAGGCACCATCCACAGGTTATAATCATGAATCCAGACTGTTGCGCCTTCAGCAGCTTCGGCAGCAGCCCTCTGCGCAAAAAGACTGTTCACCTTTAAGAAAACCTGCCAGTGATCTTCGCGAAACGTCGCCCGCTCCCAAAACGTATGTAGCGTTGGCCAAAAAGCCTCCTTCGAAAACTGCTTATAAAAGATATCGACATCTTCTTTATCCAGTGGCACTCGGGCAGCTACCAGTTTTGGGTATAAGCTGGTATCCACTTCAGTATGCGTTTCAAATTCTCCCACCGTATTATCTGTCTGCGACCAAGCCACCCATGAACCAGACTTACCATCGGCAAAAAAACTTAACAGTGTTGGAATAATACCGTTTGGTGATGTTGGACGACGACGACGTACCTCGCCATCTTCGATAACCTCTTCGTAAGGCAGGCGGTGATAAACGATAACCAAATCTGACTTACCTGGGTTATAACTATCACGAGCCTCAGCCTTTAAACCTGCTTCGCCTAAAAAACCAAAGTGCTCGAAGGCTTCTAAAATACCGCCACAGCCCGGAGCATTTGCATGATAAACACGTGCCTGACCTTTCGTGGCCTCCAGTAATGAGGACTCTGACTCACCAACACAAACGCCAACGAACTGATGCCCGTACATGGATAAATCATTGAGGGTATCGCCAGCCACCAGAACATCTCCCGGATCAACATCCAAGTGGTCTACCAACGCACTTAATGTACTGCCTTTGTTAGTATCTTTAGGCAAGACATCTAAATATTTCCCGGCGGAAAAAAGCAGATCACAAGACAGTTCCTCGACAATACTTTGCAGCTCTTCTGTAACTGCGTCGCTTTCACAAAAAAATGAAACGCGTCGTGCCTGCGGCACTTCCTGGCGTTGCAGGTTGGGAATATGTGCAACCGCGTCTTCAACAACGCGCTCTCCCGGCCACCGACTGTCAATAGCAGACTGCAGAGGGTGCAAGGGTTGTTGTGTTTTACCGTCCACAACCGTACAGCCTACATCACAAATAATATAATCGGGTTGCGGTATGGTTGGATCAGAGAGTAACGGCAACACCGACTCTAAACCACGCCCAGTGACAAACACTAAATCAATTTCAGGATGATCGGCTATTAACTGGTACAACGTGAAACGGCTATCCGGGTCACCGGCTAAAAAGGTTCCATCAAGATCAGTTGCTAATAACATTTACTTCAGCCTCCAAGGGTTCATTGAAGCAGCAAATTGAATGCTGCGAGCCAATCCATAACGTTTGCTGGCTCTTTGTTAAGCTGATAGTCAGTATGTTGTGCTTTCACTATTCCAGAATAATGTCGTTACAAAAATAGTGTTTATTCTGTGTAAATAGCCACGAAAAGTAATCGCAACGGCGAATAAAAAGCGTGATAGCCTGACTACCGAGCGCTAAAAAAGGCGGCGTATTAACACGGCAGTTAAGGCGAGCCGTGTTTCAGCCTTAGCCGGGCACACTACGTCATTCGCAGGTACCCGATTGATTCGATGTGTTTACTGGATATTACCTAACCGCTAACCACCCTTATTGGGCGTTAGCAGCCTGCTCGGTAAAATCATCCGTGTCTGCACACATCTCTAATGCAGTAGGTGTAGTTCGTACCATCGGAACAAAGTCCACGGGATAATCCAACACCTCTTTTTTCACTAGCTGCAAGTTTCGTACCGTATAAACAGCCAGTAGGGTTTGCATTGCCATAAAGTACATTGGCAAGGCTAACGGGCCTATCCATGCCATAAATTGTCCCGCTAACGCAGGGCCAATCGCTGCACCAACACCGTGCAACAAAAGCAAAGCTGTCCCGCCAGAGAGAATTTTCTCGGGTTCTAAGTGATCAATCAAATGGGCTACGGCAACGGGATATACCGCAAAAGCCATCCCACCATAGAGGGCAATGGCCAGGAAAACCCAAATACCCGCACTGGCAAGCAACGCCAAAATCAACGCAGCCAGCGCTGCACCTACACACAATACGAGCAATACCTTGCGACGGTCGTGTGAATCGGAATAGCGCCCAAGAGGGTACTGCAACGCAGCGCCACCCAGAATGGCGCAGCTCAAAAACGTAGCAACGCCATTAGCGCTTAGGCCAATACGCTGGGCATAAGCAGCCCCTAACCCCCAAAAAGCGCCCATAGCCAGACCGGAAAGGAATGCCCCGGCTACAGAGACGGGAGCAACCTGCCACAAGGTTTTCAGCTTCAACCGCGTGACTTCACTGACTGACGGCTGCGCCAGCCGAGTCCAGGTCACAGGGACCAAACTGACACTGATTAATATGGCAGACAGCCCAAACAGCATAAAGGATGATGCGGAATCCAGACGCAGTAGCTGTTGCGCCAACGCTAGAGAGCCCAAATTAACGGCCATATACACAGCAAAGACACGACCACGCTGATGTGATGGTGTCTGCCCATTTAGCCAGCTTTCAATAACTGTATACAAAATTACCAGCACGGCGCCGGTTAAAACCCGTAAAAAAAACCACGCATAGGCGTTCACCCACATAACGTGCAGCAATACAGAGCATGACGCCAGTGCCGCACAAAACGCGAACGTACGGATGTGCCCAATTCGCTGGATTAAGCTTAATGCCAACAACGTACCGACTAAAAATCCAACAAAATAGCCGGACATAATAAAACCGATGCTACTGTCGTCGTAGCCTTCAATCCCACCCCTTAGAGCGATTAACGTATTGAGTAAACCACTACCCAGCAACAGTAGCGCAACGCCAATGAGTAACGCAGTGATTGGAAAAATAAGCCTCAACATACCGCTTTAGAAAACCTCCTTAACACAACAGATACTCTGAAAATGAAAAAATCGATCACTTCTGTAATCAATTTGAATACCTGCAACACTACCGTATGAAGTGAAGCAAACTTTGTACCGGCAACTTGTACCGGCAACCTGTTGCGACAATTTCTAGTAGAAAATTCGACAATCAAAGTAGAAGAGGGGTGTAGGGATGTTGCGTAACCTTGTTAGGCAAGGGGCTTACCTAAAGCAATTACGTAAAACTCATTACGTAAGAAAAAGCCTAACGCGTTTGTGATGGGAAGTAATCGACACAAAGAAAATTATTAATCATAAAGGCCCGAAACCCTAGTTGCGCGCATATCGATACGACTTCGATTATTGGCTTATGTCCGCAAAGCTGGCATTTAATAAACGGCATAAGTCTGAGGGATTTAATTCGATTTCGAGGCCTCTACGGCCTGCACTCACGTAAATCGTCTGCAGCGATTTTGCAGAACTATCGATAACCGTCGCCAAGCGCTTTTTTTGTCCTAATGGACTTACACCACCTAATACGTAGCCTGTCACACGGGCTACTTCATGCTTATCTGCCATGCTGGCTTTTTTCGCCCCACACGCTTTGGCGATATATTTTAGATTCAGCATAGAAGAAACTGGTAAAACGCCTACTGCCAAGGCTCCGCCGTCTAGGCTGACAACCAGCGTTTTATAAACCTGCGATGGGGAAACCTCTAATTTCTCGGCGGCTTCAAGACCATAGGACTCACTGCTGGCATCATGACGATACTCATGAATATTGAAATCAATTTTATGCTTCTTCGCTAATTCAATCGCTGGTGTCATGACAAGGCAAGTTACTATCTAGTTACTGTCTATTTACTATCTATACATACTTTCAATAATAAAAAGGGCCATTATCAAAAGGCCCCATGTTGTACTGACTGACCAAGAGACTACTTAGTCACAACCCAAAGCGCATGAACAATACCTGGAATATAAAACACTAAACACAGCAGAATATTAATCACTAGATCCTTACCCACACCATTTTTTAAAAATACAGCAACGGGCGGTAAAAATATGGCTAACAAAATCAGAATCAGCTTATTCATCGGAATCTCCACCTTTATAGAATATTTGATAGACCAAAATGCTTGCATAAGCAGTCTAGATCATCCTACGAAGCGCATAAAAGAACAACGATTTTATCTAAAAACTTATAATTAACCCGAGCGCCGCAGACAACCTTCAGCGCAATCCAACCGCCGCCCAACCATAACGGGCCAACGAAATTTTACCCTCTGACACGTCGACACCCTCACATGACAACCTTTTCACCTGCTCATTATAGGCTGAGCTATTCACAGGGAATGATGATTTACCTTGCGCATTAATAACGCGGTGCCAGGGCAATCTAGTGTTGGATGGCAAGCCTTTGAGAACAGAACCGACATAACGAGCATGACCAGGATAGCCTGCAACCCTGGCAACCTGTCCATAGGTAGCTACTCGCCCAGCCGGAATAGCAGCAACTACTTGCCATATCATTTCTCGAACAGTTAAGTCTGACACAACAAGCTATTCTTACTGAGAAATATTTTATAAAGATTTGTGCCAGGGATTTTCTGCTGCAAATGTTGCGACATACAGTGATTCCACTTTATCCCTTGCCCACGGTGTGCGACGCAAAAACTTGAGCGAGGATTTAACGGAAGGGTCCTGCTTAAAGCAATTGATATTGATTCTCCTCGCAAGTTCCTCCCAACCAAAATGATCAACTAACGTTGTAACAACTTTCTCTAAAGAAATACCATGAAGAGGGTTGTTGGGCTGTGCATGATCCATTATCACTTACCTGCAACTTATATTTATGGCTAAAATAAAAAGGCGTACTCAAAATGGATGACTTAAATATGCCGAACAAAACACTGCTGAAAGCTGCTACCAGCACATTACTTTTCTATTTGCTTTATCATTTGTTTCGCAAGGCGTTCCATAGATTCCAAACCAACATCTGCTTTATCAATAAACGTCTTATCAAATTGATGCGGATCGGCCCAATACCTGCCTTTAATATCGCAGCGTTTAGCCAGCTTCGTCAAACCCAAATCAGCCAAACGAAACCCTAATTCAGTCCACATCACCGCAAGCCGAGCTTCTTCGCTGTGATCTTGCAAGCCCGCTTCGTTTATTCTCCGCATATATACATTGGTATTCCGCGCGGCAACGACAACCGCGCGCAGGGCATCAATAGAATCGAGCTTCCTTTTTTTATTGGCTCTGTTTAAATTAGCAAGCCATTGCTTTACGTGCTTTATCAGTTCCCATAAACCGATATCGGTTATCACTGCCATGAGCAATCCAAATAAGCCTTTAGGGTTTTACATGAGAACATAGCAGACTCACCACTTTTCCTTTGGCCTTAATATTCACAATTTTTGTGCACCCTGAATAGCGAAAAGTCACCAGGTCCGCCGCCTCTTAACACAGTTTCAGGCTGCTCAGTTTTATATACTATAGTGATAAACGCATTTGCGATATGCACGCCAACCACTTCATCCATCACAAGACAAGTATCACACAATTTTCCAGCTGCGCTTTTTAGTTGAACGCATTAAAAAATCATACGGCGCCAGGTTATGCACACTGCTCTCACTGACCGATGAGATCCAACCAATAGGGCGCCGCAGCAATAACACTCCTGAAAGAATCATGGGCTAAACCATGACCTGCTTTAGGTTCAAAAAATATGTAGCCGGCGCCGGCATGGGTTACTCCAAACGAATTACACTCAATACCTTGATGATAAAACTTTATAAGTTACCAAGAATATCCTTAGTACGAGCATAGGCGGGACTATCCGACATTAAGGCGATCCAACGTACAAGGTTGGGGTACTTGTCCACAGATAGACTCACTTCATCAAGAATAGTGAAATAGGAAAAACCAAAGGTATCTGCAATCGTAACGGAAGCACCTGCCAGATACTTATTCGCGGCCAGCTGCTTTTCTAATACCGGCAACTGCTGGTCTAAAAACATCTGTGCTTCTTCCAGCGCAGCCTTATCCGTTTCTTGCTGGAAAAACTTTGGCTTGATCACTTCTTGCCAATAATAGACCTGCAACCAACGACCAATATGGCATGACATAATATCAACCCATTGATCAATTTTTGCTTTTGCCATCAGGTCGCCAGCATACAGAGGGCTGTTACTTTTTGCCGCGATATAACGGCACATAGCAGCGCTCTCGCAAAGAAATTGCCCGCCATCTTCTAACGACGGCATCTTACCAAAAGGGTGGCGTTCCAGATTTTCGGGCGTTTTCATATCGCCTTTCATCGGATCCAGGCGCACGAAATCATAGGCTTCACCGGCTTCTTCGGCCGTCAAAATAACTTTTGTGAGGTTAAAGGTTGGAAATCCGAATATTTTCATTGCTAACTCCTATTTTGGCAAAAATTGCGCTAAACAATACCCCTGCAACACCCTTAAGGCAACGCCCAGCGTTTATAATGTTTAGATGCCGGATTTTTACCTATTTTTCCGTCAAATAGGCCGTTCAGCCAGCCGAGCACTCGGGATTAGGAAGAATATAATTGCACGATTGTGCATGGCCTTGTTATGTGATGCTTGCCTACTGAGGGAAATCTGGATAGCACTTTATTGACCCCAATTCTTTTTCCCAGTTTGCTTGGCTGGCTGTAAATATATGAGCTTCGGGCCTCATGCTAACCTCGCCATCAAGACAACCCGCAGGAACTATACATATATCACCACCCATCTTTGTATTCGGCAATGCAGAACCGCAATTAGAGCAGAAACTCTTCACATGTTGGGTTGAATTAAGGTTAAAGTTCTTGACCTTTTCATAGCCAGAAAGCCATCTCAGTGCGCTATTTTTTGTGAATAAATTGGCCGCATGTGCGGAGCCAGTATCCTTGCGGCAATACGAACAATGGCAAATAAAGAAATTCTCAAATTCTCCTTCTATTTCAAAGGTTACTTCACCACACAAACAAGATCCTTTAATCGTCATAGTTAACCTTATTATTTAGAAGCTATTAACGCCTCAAACAGGGGCGTGCGTTAGCTCGTCCCGGCCGCAGGCCCTTGCTGCTTTGATTTGTTAAGTGCTTTCGGTGCATGAAAACC
>JBNKHI010000035.1:0-36870 GCA_050290265.1 Cellvibrionaceae bacterium | reverse complement strand
GCTTGAATTCAGGTGACCAGATTGTGATTAGCGGAGCTGCCATACTCAAGGGCATTGAGCTGGGACTGGGAGGTGGCGAATAATGTTGAGCCAGTTAATTCAGTTTGCCCTTAGCCAGCGTTTACTCGTAGGTTTACTCACGCTGCTGCTAATTGGCTTTGGCGGAAAGGCAATGATCAATCTTCCCATTGATGCCTTCCCTGATATTTCGCCGACGCAAGTCAAAATCATTATTAAATCCCCCGGCATGACGCCAGAAGAAGTCGAAACCCTAATTACACAACCCATTGAGGTTGAGTTATTGGGCATTCCGAAACAGACCATACTTCGATCAATATCAAAGTATGCCCTCAGCGCCATCACCTTAGATTTTAATGAAGGTACCGATATTTATTGGGCACGCCAGCAGGTGGCTGAACGTCTAAATAATATTTGGAATAATCTGCCTGCGACGATTAGTGGTGGTTTGGCCCCCATGAGTACTCCACTCAGTGACATGTTTATGTTTACCGTGGACAACCCTTCTATGAGCCTTCAAGAGCGTCGCTTTCTGCTGGATTGGACGATTCGCCCAGCATTGCGCACGGTGCCAGGGGTGGCCGATGTTAACGCGCTCGGTGGTTACGTTAAAACGTTTGAAGTGACCCCGAACCGTGATGCGATGCGGCAAATGCTTGTGACCGACCAGGCGTTAACGGATGCATTACAGCGTAATAATAAAAACGACGGCGCGGGTCGTTTAGATCAGGGCGAAGAAGCAATTCTTGTGCGTATTGCGGGCGCTTTTACCTCACTGGAAGACATAGCGGCCATTCGTGTACTTAACACGAAAGGCGAGGCAGTGGCGCTGTCTCAATTAGCCGATATTCATTTGGGTTCTCTGGAGCGCTATGGAACCGTAACGGCTGATGGCGAAGCGGAAGTTGTGCAAGGCTTGGTTATTGGGCTGCGAGGTGCTAACGCTGGCAAGGTTATCGAGGGAGTGCGTGCGAAACTCGACACGCTGCAAGCATCACTTCCTTATGGTACAAGCATCAACGTATTTTACGACCGCAGCCAACTCATTGATCGAGCTGTGGGTACCGTGTCTAAAGCGCTATTAGAAGCTGTTGTCTTGGTATTAATCATATTGGGTCTGTTTTTAGGCAATATAAGAGCGGCAATTACGGTTGCTTTAGTACTGCCTTTATCAATGCTGTTTACGTTTTGGATGATGCAATCCACGAAAATGACAGCGAACCTTATGAGTTTGGGTGGTTTGGTTATAGCCATTGGCATGCTCGTAGATTCGGCGATTGTGATTGTTGAAAATGTCGTTGAATCTTTGGCCCTTCAGCAGCAAAAAGGCTCCCGACTACCGCGCCTGCATTCAATTTATCGGGCAGTTAAAGATGTTGCGGTACCCGTCACCTCGGGTGTCATAATTATTATTGTCTTTCTACCCTTGCTCACATTAGAGGGGCTTGAGGGTAAATTATTTAGTCCAGTTACGTTAACCATTGTCTTCGCCCTTATCGGCGCATTGCTGCTGTCGCTTACCGTTATCCCTGTGTTGGCATCGTACTTGATTAAAGTGGATCGCCATCAGGAACCCTGGCTCAGCCAAAAGCTGACCTCACTTTACGAGCCTTTACTGAAACAAACACTGGCCAAACCAAAGCCGTTAATTTTTTCTGCGGGCATACTATTGGTGTTGTCAGTCGCCATCTTCCCCTGGGTGGGTAAAACTTTTATGCCGACTATGGACGAAGGGGATATTATTATTCAGCTTGAATCTATTCCATCGATAAATCTCGCTAAAAATGCAGAAATCGTAAAAGTGGTAGAAAAAAATCTGGTAGATAATGTGCCAGAAGTTTCGCGTATTGTTTCACGTATTGGCTCTGACGAAATTGGCATGGACCCAATGGGTCTTAACGAAACGGATATGTTTCTACAACTAGCACCCAAAGACCAGTGGACTGTCAGTAGTAAGGCAGAAATTGAACAAAAACTAAGAGTCGTTCTCGAGAAATTTCCAGGTATCAATTTCGGTTTTACTCAGCCTATTGATATGCGCGTATCAGAAATGCTAACCGGTTCGCGAGGTGACATTGCTATTAAAGTATTTGGTAGTGATTTATCCACGTTAAATACGTTAACGCAAAATATCAGTAGCCAAATCGAAACCATTACGGGTGCAGTAGATACAATCGCCGCTATCAACGAAGGCGCTCAGTATCTACAGATAACCGTAAATCGTCAGCGCACTGGCCAATTAGGGATAGATTCTGATGCGTTGCAGTCGCGACTGAGGTCTGAAATAGAAGGTTTAACGTTGGGCACGGTCATTGATCAAGGCGCCCGTGTTCCACTTGTGGTCCGCTACTCAAAACCCGAAGGCGATGGTGTTAGCGCTCTGCGCAACAACCTTATTACGTTACCGAACGGGCAGTCTATTCCATTGTCCGAAATTGCAGATATTCGACGCATCGAAGGCCCCGTAGGGGTATCTCGTGAAGCAGGCCAGAGATTTGCAGTTATTCGTACCAATGTTGAAGGTCGAGATTTAGTCGGGTTTGTTGATGAAGCCAAAAAACTGGTCGCTGCAAATGTGAAATTACCCAATGGTTACACACTCGTTTGGGGTGGCCAGTTTGAAAACCAGCAGCGTGCAGCAGCCCGACTCATGATGGTCGTACCCTTAGCACTTGGGCTAATAGGCCTTCTATTATTTATCACCTTTGGTTCAATAAAGCAGACGGTCATTATCCTCTCTAACATACCCTTTGCCCTCACTGGCGGATTGCTGGCCTTATGGTTAACCGGCGAATTTTTATCTGTCCCGGCGTCGGTAGGGTTTATTGCTTTGCTGGGCATCGCAGTAATGAATGGTGTTGTGATGATGTCACATTTTAACTACCTGCTGGCAAAGGGATTGGATCTGACCAGCGTCGTCACACAAGGTGCTGTACGTCGATTGCGCCCAGTGATGATGACGGCAAGCACTTGTGCGTTTGGATTAGTGCCTCTGCTGTTGGCAACAGGGCCTGGCTCGGAAATACAAAAACCGCTAGCGATTGTTGTTATTGGTGGATTGATCAGCTCAACGTTATTAACGCTGTTTTTGCTACCGCTTATTTACCGGCACTTTCATCAACCAGCAGTGTCAGCAAACCGTAATATCAGCAACACGATAACAACTACCCAACAGGTATAAGCGAGGGATAAACGTATGCACCCTAACCAAAATGATTCTCTTCAAACACCGCTGTCTGGCACCAACCAGACAATATTGCTTGTACTGAATATCATTCCAGAGTTAGAAGAAGATCTGGTTGATTATCTGCTAAGCCTGGATCGCCTGAGTGGCTTTACATCATACGCAACCCACGGCCATGGCGAGCAAAAAATGACAATCACAGAAGAAGTCTTAGGCCGCCGTAAGCGAATACAATTTGAAATAATTATTGATGTAAATGATGCAAACACTCTCTTGGATGGACTGCAGGAAAATGTGGGAACAGGGATTCACTATTGGCAACTTCCTCTAATTACCAGCGGTAGAATTTAATGTGTTAAAAAAGTTTCTGAGAAATTTTTTACAAATATTTAAACTGAACGTTGGTAAAGCCGGATTGCCTTTCTGTCTTTTCATAACATCAACGGCGTGCTCCACTTTGCTTAGGGCGTTCGACGTGTGGCGTATGATCGCCAATACCATAAGTTAATTAGAATTGTGTTAGGTGTTAGGTGTTAGGTGTTAGGTGTTAGGTGTTAGGTTTAGGTTTAGGTTTAGGTTTAGGCGTTGTATGTTGGCTTCGTAAACCCAGGAAATATTTTCCTGCTTTTATATAAAAAAACGGCCTTAACAAGTAAGGCCGAAAGTTGGGAATAATTAGGTTTTTAAATTAGAAATGCACTTTAACTCCGGCGGTAAAACGACGGCCTAAGACGTCAAATAGCGTTGGGTTAGTTTGCACTGGGTTGCCAAAAAATATCGAATAGTAGGGCGTTACCGGTGGGTCAACATCAAACACGTTGGTTATGTTGCCGAAAAACTCTACTTCGGTATTTCTGCCAAATGTGTGCAGATAGCTAAGGTTTAAATCCGTGTAAAAGACTGAATCAACCGAGTTGTCAGATAATTCAAATCCTGGTGGTGGATTGTTTTCACTGGTGCCTGAAGCAATGTATCGGCCCTGTATAAACGCGGATAGATTACCGTAGTTGTAAGTAACTTGGCCGGTTATTTTATTGTCTGGCAGTGAATAGTTATTACCTGTGCTCGATTCGTAACCTGTCTGGCCTGCGCGATCTGTTTTTTCTCCATTACCGTTAGTGCGCGATCGCTCAGATAAGTGTGATACAAACAGTCGTGCAGAAATGCTTTCGTTATCACCGTTAAACCAATCGGTATCTGCGCGGTAGGCAATTTCGAGGTCGGTACCGCTCACCACTTCTTGGTCGATGTTAATAAATTGATCACCAATCAAGATGATGTTGTTGGTGTTGGCATCTCTCAGAATACGTGAGCAGGCTGATTGATCACCAGCGCTACAGGCATTAATGACACCTTGTGGCGTTAAGTTACCAATGGAGTTGTTGATTTCCACTTTATACCAATCCAGTGACACAGAGAGCCCCTGCAGGAACGAGGGTTCGTAGATAACTCCAAACGTTTGTGTGTCAGCTTCTTCTGGTTTCAGTTCTGCGTTGCCGCCAGACACAATAGTTGTGTTGTAAGTGCTGTCTAACACGGGGTCTATGATAGGCGTGAGATTGCCAGTTGCGTCAAATCGTTCAGACAAATTGGCCGCTCGTACGTCGCGTGAAAAGGTGCCCCGCGCGCGCCATTCAGAATTGATTTGCCAATCTAGGCCGGTTTTCCACGCCCATACTGGGCCTGCGCCAGAGTAGTTAGCCCAGCGCGCTGCTAAGCTCAGGTTTAGGCTTTCAACCATGGGCGCGTCGCTTATCAGTGGCACCAAGGTTTCGACAAATAGCTCGTCAACGGTGCTGCTACCTTTGATATTAGAGACTTTAGAATATTGAACGCCTACGGTGTTCAAGCAATCGGGTATGCTAACACCACGTAAGCCTATGCTTGGATCATTACAGCTTACTGCTTGGTAACCACTACCAGTACTGTGGTTAGACGGTGGATTGGTAACATCTTGAATAAGTTGCAAAATGTCTTCGCTGCGATAGGAGTAGCCGAAAGCTAAATCAATAGGCCCGGCTCCCCAGCCCTCGTGTATTTCCCCACTGGCTGAAATCTCGAAAGTTTCTTGATCTAACGTTGTGAGATTGCGTTTTTCTCGTGCGGTCGTATAAGAATAGGTTCTGCCTGAGGCGAAGCCATCGTCAGCAAAATAAACCGGTGTTGTTATCGCTTGCCCGGCTTCAAAGCCAGTAACGTAGTCGATTGCCTCAGCGCTGGCATTACCCTGGCCGAATAGATTAATGGGCTGGCAACCAGGAAATGCTGAAGGGTCATATAGCGAGGTACGACAAACAATTTCACCATTGCCATTGTCTACGGCATCAATCGCGGCAAAAATTCTGTCGACGCGTAGGCCACTCTGTTTTCCGATCCTATCGCTTTTACCTTTTTGATAATTGCTGTTGATATTCCAGCCTTCAAAAAAGCCGGTTGCAGGTTGAAATTCAAACCCTACTGTTATCGACTGCATTTCGGTATCAGCGCCCACATAGCTTTCTGGTAGAAGGTCGCTAGGCCCACCCATTGTACGCAGGGTAAAAGACTCTATGCTGTTATCTATCATTGTTTGTCTCACCGATTCGGGTAGATAGGCATTATCTTGAAAAATGGTGAGTGCAGTTGGGGTACCTTGAAATGACCCAGAAGGTGCATTGATTTGCCACGATTCGCTCGTTGAGCGAATAACCTGACCAAACACTTTAAAGTTGTCAGTGACTTCATAGTCGCCATAAATAAATAATGAGTCGCGCTCATAATCTGGCATTAAATTCGAGTTGATATAATTGAAGTCGTCGCCACTGCCGCCATTGGTAATCGATTGGTTGGCAGGTGGGATTCCTACGGGGCCCAGAGTGGTGAGGTCACTGCGCAAAAACGGCTCTATAGCAGTACCCGCATTGTTGAACTGCATACCTTGCAGTGGGGTGCCCGGTGCGAAAATCAAGCCGTTGTACGTTGCGCCTGCGGATACTACGTTAGGTGCTACTTGTAGAATGCCGCTGGCATCCCTTACCGTGCCCCACCCTTGATACCAGTCTCTACCTTGATGGCCAAGAATGGCATCTTGATCGGCTTTTTCGTATGACATTTGAATATGTGCTTTGTCGCCCACATCGGTTCCGAACGCGATACTGTATTGGCTATTGCCGCCATCGTTTCTGCTGGTTTCTCCACCCTGCGCAGAAATGCTAACGCCGTCAAAATCAGTATCGAGAATAAAGTTAGCAACCCCTGCAACTGCGTCTGAACCGTAAGCAGCAGATGCGCCACCGGTGACGGTTTCTACATTTTTGATCATTGATTCAGGAAACTGATTTACATCAACGCCACCAAATGCAGTGGAGGAAATCACCCGTCTTCCATTAAGCAATGTCAATGTGCGATTGATACCTAATCCGCGTAAATTTAACGAGCCGTAACTACCTCTCGCGAACCAGGTGGTGCTGTTTGAGTTAAGCGTTTCATTGTCAAAAAATTGTGGCAGCTGACTTACCGCCGCAATTAAATTGCCAGGTGACATTGCGGCCAGTTCATCGGCATTCACCATGGTCGTTGGTGTGGGTGTCGACATTCCGTCACGACGAATGCGCGATGCGGTTACATAAACCTCTTCAATAAGCGCAGGGTTATCGTACTGTTGCTCTTCTGTTGTTTGTGCAAATGCAGTTCCGGTAGTCATGATTGCTGCGGCGCAGGTTAACAGTGTGTGTGGATAATAACGGCAAAGGATTTTCTTTTTAAACGCTTTAGGCTTGGGGGCTACATTGCGCATGGGTTGTCACCTGTGATGTTGATACTTTTCTAATGAATTTTTTAGGCGTTACGATGTGTTAGCACTAAAAATTTTTATATTTATGAAAACGTGCCGAAAGCACGCTTTATATTTAAAGCGCTGGCTGAAGGGGTTTCAATAGCTAAGTTAAAAAAAGTTTTTATTTTTACAAACACAAAAACTTTTTGTTATTTTGTTAGAAATTATAGTTAATGAGCTGGCATTTTTTTGCGGGCTTATTAACTAAAAATATTGATAGTGAAAATTTTAGTTTTTATTGCGGAAAAAAATTTCTAGCGAAGGTGCATGCTGTATTGCGTGAAAAGGGGTGCTGAAAAGGGGTTGAAAGGTGGTTGTGTTAGTCCGGTTGATCACTACGGTTGATGATGGCTTTTAAAATAGCGATGTATTGATCTAATATCGGATTGCTCACTTTGGTCTTTCGTCTGATCATAAAATGTGTCCAGCCAAATTTGCTCACGTCAACATCTAATGCGATATGCTGGTTGGGATCTAATTGGAACATGTTGTCGTTGGTAGGGAGTACCGCGATAAAGTCTTGGATAGATAGCATTTGCAGTATGGCATCCCGAAAAGGCACAACACTGGTTTGCAGGCTATCGACGCTGACGGACCCGAGTTCTCGAAACATTTTACTGATTTCATTAAAAGGCGCGCCGGTGCCAGCTGGAACTAACCAATGATAGTTGTAGAGGTCTTCAAAAGTGATGTTCTCAGCCTTTGCAGCAGGGTGATCTTTACCCACCACGAGTTTTAGCTGCATTCTAACCAGTGCTTCCCATTCCAGCCCATCCATGCCCTGTTGTTCCCAAATAGGGCAGATAGCGAGATCTATATTGCCAGCCTTCATGTCTTCAAAAACCGTTTGAATGTGTCTGTTTTGTAACGACACAGACATAGTGGGATAAATGTTGTAGAGCTCGCAGTTGGCCTTAGGAATAACGTCTGAGACAAAGGCTGGGCTTGTATAAAGATGAATAGTGCCGCCGGTAGCATTGTAAATTTGCCGGGCCTGACGTTTGGCCTCTTCAACCTCAGAGAGAATACCTTTGGCATATTCAACCATGCAGTTACCCGCATCGTTGAGTTTTACGCGGTAACCTTCTCGGTTTAACAGCGGAACGCCTACTTCCTCCTCCAACGTTTGCATACTTTTGTTAATCGCTGGCACCGTTAGGTTCATTGCGGCGGCGGCTCCGCCTAAACCATCGCAAGATTGCACTGCAATCAATGCTTCTAATTGTTTTAAACGCATGGCGCACTCCCGTATTAAACCGTGTTTGTCTGATGCCGCTGTATCAAGATGGAAACTTATATTTAACCTTATTGGCAATTAATTCAATTTTTTATTATAAAACCGGTAAAACTACCGGCTCCCTGATCGTTAACGTGACAGCGGGTCGAAACAATCCAAGGTGAATCTACAGTTTTGCACCCAAGACACAGGCAATGCCGAAGAACTGACAAAGCCCGGCGTTGTCCGTATCATTCGCCTCCTGATTTCATTGCGAGGCTAAGGTATGACGGATTCCACGGTACGCCTGACCGAGTACAGCCATGGCGCTGGCTGCGGTTGTAAGATTTCCCCCAAAGTACTGGACCAGATTCTGGTGTCCCAGCTGCAACTTCCCGGCTTTCCGCAATTGTTGGTGGGTAACAGCAGTAAAGACGATGCCGCTGCCTACGACTTAGGTGATGGGCAGGTGGTATTAAGCACTACCGACTTCTTTATGCCGATTGTGGATGACCCGTTTGATTTTGGGCGCATTGCTGCCACCAATGCCATCAGTGATATTTATGCCATGGGCGGGAAGCCGTTAATGGCGATTGCTATTCTGGGTTGGCCCATTAATGTGCTGCCGCCGGCCGTGGCGCAACAGGTAGTGGAGGGCGGTCGGCAGGCCTGTGCGGATGCCGGTATTCCTTTAGCCGGTGGCCACAGTATTGACGCGCCGGAACCGATTTTTGGTTTGGCAGTGACTGGTTTGACCCATCGAGATCACCTTAAACAGAATAATCAGGCCCAGGCGGGCGACAAGCTGTATCTCACCAAGCCGCTGGGTATTGGTATTCTCACCACGGCGCAAAAACAAAAGAAACTGCAACCGGAGCATACCCATTTGGCGCGCGATATTATGTGTCAGCTCAATACGGTGGGAGCACTGGCCTCCAAGCTTACCGGCGTCAATGCCATTACCGACGTCACCGGGTTTGGCTTGATGGGGCACTTGGTAGAAGTATGTGAAGGCAGTAATGTGCAGGCGCTGATTGATGTCAGTGCCGTACCGGTGATACCCGAAGCACTCGATTATTTAGCCCAAGGCTGCGTGCCGGGTGGCACGGGTCGAAACCTGGACAGCTACGGTCATAAGCTCGGTGCCATGGCGGCCTCGGCGCAGCAATTGTTGTGTGATCCGCAAACCAGTGGCGGTTTGTTAATCGCCGTACAGCCTTCCCAAGCCGCGGAATTGGAGGCGTTGTTGTCAGCGCAGGGTTTGTACGCACAGAGTATCGGCGAATTGAAAACCGCAAACCGTGGCGAGCCGTGGGTTCAGGTAACCGGTGAGGTAGCGCTTTGAGTAATCACGTCAACCGTCCGGACGCTGGACCCGATACCGAAGATTTTCGGTCGATCTTTCTCAATGATATTCCCATGATCGACACCCGTGCGCCGGTAGAGTTTGAAAAAGGTGCCTTTCCCACCAGTGTTAGCCTGCCATTAATGACCAACGCCGAGCGCGAGCAGGTAGGCACCTGTTATAAGCAGCAGGGGCAAGATGCAGCCATAACCCTTGGGCACCAACTCGTTAGTGGCGACGTGAAAGAACAGCGAGTGGCGGCGTGGGTTGCCTTCGCACGCGAGAACCCGAACGGTTACCTGTACTGCTGGCGCGGCGGTTTACGCAGCAAAATCTGCCAGCAGTGGGTGCGCGATGCCGGTATCGATTACCCGCGTATCGCAGGTGGTTACAAAGCCATGCGCCGATTTCTCCTGACTGAGCTGGAGCGCATCTGCGCAACGCAGCCGCTATTGGTTATTGGCGGTCGTACCGGTTGTAATAAAACGGCGTTTGTCGAGGAGCTGCCGCAGGCGGTGGATTTGGAAGGTCTGGCGAATCATCGTGGTTCCAGCTTTGGCCGCCGTCCCCAGGGGCAGCCTACCCAACTGAGTTTTGAAAACGCGGTGGCGGTTGCCCTGCTGAAAGCCGAGCAACAGGCGCAGCAAAGTGGCCGGCCTGTTCTGCTGGAAGACGAAGGCCGTTTGGTGGGGCGCTGTGCCTTGCCACTGGAATTGGGTGCCGCGAAAAACAACGCTCCGATTGTGCTGCTGGAAGTGCCCATAGAAGAACGGGTTGAACACAGCTACCACAATTATATTCTGAATAAATTGCAGGAATGGCAGCAGCAACTCGGTGAGGCTGGCAGCTTTGACGCCTTTGCCGATGACCTCACCCAATCACTGTACCGAGTGCGCAAGCGCCTTGGCGGGGTACGGTATCAGGCCATTAACGACCTGTTGCAACAAGCGCTTGCGGCGCATGGCCAAGGTGACTCCGATTTGCATCGCGACTGGATTCGCCAGTTACTGGTCGACTACTACGACCCCATGTATGACTACCAGCTCAGCAACCGCGCCGACAAGATTGTTTTTCGCGGCGACAGAGCTGCCGTGCGCGACTACCTTATGACTCACGGTGCGCAGTCTGCCTAATGTTTTACGTTTACCGCCTGACCCGCCGGGTTGGGTTTCTGCAAAATTGCAAAAAATGATAAAGGGAATGTGTATGTTGATATTGCGTAAGTTGTTAGCACTTACTCTGCTGTTACCGGCCTTGGCTTGGGCCGATACGTTTGTGTTTACGGCGATTCCCGACGAAGACGAATCTCGTTTGCAGGAGCGTTTTGGCAAAGTGGCTACCTACCTTAGCGAGCAGCTAGGGGTGGACGTGCGTTACATTCCGGTGAAGTCTTACGCCGCCGCCATTACCGCTTTTCGGAATGACCAGGTGCAGTTGGCCTGGTTTGGCGGCTTGTCCGGTGTACAGGCGCGCCGTCTGGTGCCGGGCGCAGAAGCGCTGGCACAGGGCTACGAAGACCAGTTCTTTAAAACCTACTTTATTGCCAACAAAAGCGCGGGCGTTGTACCTGCGGATACGTTAACTGACACCCTCAAAGGCAAAACCTTTACCTTCGGGTCCAAAGGCTCTACCTCAGGCCGACTAATGCCAGAGTTCTACTTGCGCCAGCAGTTTAAGGTAGCGCCGCAAGACGTGTTTGCCCGTGTCGGATTTTCCGGCGATCACACGCGCACCATTGCGCAGGTACAGTCTGGTGCCTATCAGATTGGCGCGGTTAATTATTCGGTGTGGGACAACTTGTTAGCGCAGGGTGAAATAGACGAAAACAAGGTTCAGGTTATCTGGACAACCCCAACTTACCCGGACTATCAGTGGACAGTGCGCGGTGATGTGGATGCACGCTTTGGTGCTGGCTTTAAAGACAAAATCCGCGCTGCTTTGCTGAATATGACCGACCCGAATCTGCTCGCCAGTTTCCCACGGCAGAGCTTTGTGCCTGCCAGCAATAGCAATTACACACCCATTGAAGAAACCGCCAAAGCCATAGGCTTATTGGATGAGTGATCAGGTTGTGAGTGCTGCTACAACCGAAGGTGCTGCCAGTACTGCCAGTACTGACAGTATTGTCAGCTCTGGCGGCACTGTCAGTGCTCCCGCAGTGCTGTTCACACTGACCAATCAGTCGCTCAGCTATGGTGACCACTGCGTGCTGCGGGACATAACCCTGAGCATTCGTCAGGGTGAAAAAGTGGCGCTGCTGGGGCCGTCTGGCGCCGGCAAATCAACACTGCTCAATCTGCTGTATCAGCAACAACCCCACACCAGCGCGTTGCAGCCGCAGGGCGGTGGGCTGGTGGATTTACTGTCGGTGTATCAGAACATTTTTATGGGTGGCCTGGACCGCGTTGGCACCTTGGCGGCGTTGTGGAATCTGGTGCGTCCATTACCGGCGCAGCGGCGGGTAATCAGCGAGCTGGCCCACGCCTTGGGCCTGGCCGACAAACTCTGGCAATCGGTGGATCGTTTGTCCGGCGGCCAGCGTCAGCGGGTGGCCATTGGACGGGCATTGTACCGCCAGCAACCCATCTTTTTGGGTGATGAACCGGTGTCGTCCCTGGACCCGCTGCAAGCGGAGTCGCTGCTCGCCAAGTTGGTAGCAGAGCACGATACCGCGATAGTAAGTCTTCACAATCGCCGTTTGGCACTGGATCATTTCGACCGTGTTGTGGTGCTGCACGAAGGCGCCATTTGCTGCGATTGCCCCACGGCTAATCTGACACCGCAACAGCTTGATGCGTTTTATCTGCAAGCATCTTCTCCGGCCTCCGAAGAGCTACCGCCGGCCAGCGACGACTGGGTTATTCGTACTTCATGAAACCGGCTTTGTCCTCATTATTTACCCGTGTGATAGCGGGTACCGCTGGCTCCAGTGCCAGCCGCTTAAACCATGTTTGCCTGTTGATGATCGGCGCGGCCTTGTTGGCATTAATCGGCGCCGATATTCAGGTTTATGCCGTCGATCCCTGGCATGAGATAGCGCGCATTGGTAAGGGCTTACTACTGCCCAGTTGGGCGGAACCACAGAGCTTATTGCGAGCACTGTTGAATACCATTGCCTTTGCACTATTGGCGATTGCGGTAGCCGCGCCGCTGGGGTTGCTGCTGGCCATAATGTTTAAGTGGCTGCCGGTACGGTTGCTGTGTGCCGCCGTGCGGTCGGTGCATGAACTGTTCTGGGGGCTGATATTTATGCAGATCTTCGGCATCAGTGCGCTGACGGGTTTGCTCGCGATCATGGTGCCGTTTACCGGTGTGTTCGGCAAAGTGTTTGCCGAAATCTTCGAGCAACAAGCACAAGAACCCAGCCAGACATTACCCACCGCCGTGGGCGGGTTAACGCGTTATGTGTATACGTTGATTCCACAAGCCTGGCCGGCATTGCTTAGCTACACGCGCTACCGTTTTGAATGTGCGCTGCGCTCCAGCGCGATCCTGGGATTTATCGGTTTGCCAACACTGGGTTTTCATTTGGAAACCGCTTTTAAGCAAGGCCACTATAGTGAGGCGGGTGCTTTGCTGTGGGCATTTCTTCTGCTGATTGCCAGTCTGCGGTTTTGGTTGCGGCCGCGCCTGATTCCCATTTACGTGGTCGCCGCTATCGCGTTGTTACCGGAAACCATTGGTTTTAGTCAGGGCGGCTCGCTGTGGCGTTTTGTCAGTGTCGATATTTGGCCGTACGCGCTGCGCCAAGGGGATTGGGTCGGCTTGCTGGATTGGCTGCAAATGATGTGCAGTCAACAGGTGTGGCCGGGGCTGGTGCAAACCCTGTTGTTAACCCAGCTGGCGGTGGTGCTCACCGGCTTTGTGGTGCTGGTGACTTACCCGTTTGCCAGCCAGGCACTGGTTGGCCCCACGTTGCGTTGGCCCGGCCGGTTTTTGTTGCTGGTGCTGCGCTCCACACCTGAGATGGTGTTGGTGTATGTATTACTGCTGCTGTTTGGTCCTTCCGGCTTGCCGGTGGTTTTAGCGTTGGCACTGCACAACGGTGGGCTGATTGCCTTTTTGGTGGCTAACGCCAGCGATGCCGAACACAACACGCGAATAACCCGGCCGGACGACCCGCAAGGTGTTAAACGTTATGCCTATATCGAAACACCACGGCGTTTTCCGGCCATGCTGGCATTGCTGTTTTACCGTTGGGAAGTGATTCTGCGGGAAAGCGCCATTATGGGGATTTTAGGTATCGCCACACTGGGCTTTTATATTGATTCCGCGTTTGAAGAAATTCGTTACGACCGCGCGTTCCTGCTGATTGTAGTAACGGCACTGCTGAATATCCTGGTGGACAGCCTGTCGCGGCGTTTGCGGCGGCAAGCCAATACCGTACAGCAGCACCATAACTAGAAATCTTCGTTATACTGCGTGCAATCAGCGCAAACGCATCTCCAGCTCAGGGCAACCATGGCATCAACACTTTCGACAAAATCGGTATTGCAGTTTTTCCTCAAAGGCGGCGCCACACAGTCGCTGTTTCGCTGGTTGGATTTTCGTTTATTCGTTGCGCGCAAAAACCTGACACTGGCGGCCGCTGATAATGCACAAAGCTCTACTGCCAGTTCTACTAGCAGCTCTACTGCCAGTTCTACTACCAGTCCCGAATCGGCGCCAGCACATTACCTCAATCTCTGGGAGCAACAGCTCACCATCAGCAGCCCGGCCACTTGGTTCTTGCGCTTGGCCGCAGCCGTCGTCGCGCTGATTGGTTTCAGCGCGATGGCAGGGGTGCTGAATTACAGTGGACAACAACCGATCAATATTTGGGTGCCGCTGGCGTTGTTTGCGTTTGTACCCTTGCTATTCACCCTCAGCAGTTTTTATTTCTCGGTGCTGTCGCCAGCAAAACAGCACTTGCAGGGCCACCCGTTCCTAATAATGTTGGTGAACAAACTCAAGTTAGAGCCGTTTCTGCCCTATAAAAATTTGCTACTGCCATGGCTGTTCTGGCAAGTGCAAACACTGGCTATTGTGTTTTCGGTGTCGGCGTTGCTGTCGTTTTTCTTATTGGCAACGTTTCAGGATTATCGCTTTGGCTGGTCGTCAACCTTAATTACCGACAACGCCACCATGACCCAGCTAATGGCTATTATTAGCTGGCCGTGGCAGTGGTTGATGGCATCGCCCAGTGCAGAATTAATTAGCCATAGCCGTTTTAGTGTACCGGGAGCTGTGCCGGATTTTACGAAGAGCGCCGTAAACAATACCTGGTGGATAACCCTCGTTATGGCCATGCTGGTCTATGGCTTATTGCCCCGGCTCTTGTTAGCGCTGTTGTTACGCCAACGTTTTATGCGTAAGTTGCGCAGCAATATTCTCAACAGCAGTGATGTTGAACAATTTATCATTGCCCAACAACATCAAGAAAGTCGCAATCCTATTCAGTCAGACGATGAGCTGGCACAGCTCGCCCCAGTGGACCTGAATCAACCCAATATTGATTTAATCACCTGGCAGCAACCGAATGTTAATGTCGCCGTCGTGAAAAATTTAGGCAGTGCAGACTGGGTAGATGATGAGCAATGGTTGCAGTCAGCGGCCAGTGTGCGCGCAAACCCCGTGCGGGTTATTGTGGATCCATTGCAAACCCCTACCGGGGAACTGGCTGACTGTATCGATCTACTCAAACAAAAAAACGCCACAGTTGAACTGGTTTTATACGGTAAAGGTGATGCAGATTCCCGTTATCTCAACCAGCAAAAGTCCTGGCAGTTTTTTGCAGATCGCAATCACATAGCGTTAAAGGTGGGTAACTAAGTGGCTAAATCGGTATCGACACCCATGTTTGCCGTGGTTGGTCATCCCAACAAAGGTAAGTCGAGTATTGTCGCGACCTTAACACGACAAGATGCGGTAAAAATTTCAGCCATATCGGGTACCACAACCACAGCGCAAACTTTCGATTTAAGTATTGAAGGCGCAGCCCAGTACACACTGGTCGACACGCCGGGGTTTCAGCGTCCACGGCAGGTGCTAGCCTGGTTACAACAACATTCCCCCAATGCCGCCGAGCGTAAACAAACCGTACAAGCGTTTGTGGATGAACATGCAGAGGCCGCACAACAAAATACCCACGCAAAATATCACGATGAAATCGAACTGCTAAAACCCATACTCAATGGCGCTGGCATTATCTACGTCGTCGACGGCTCGTTACCCTACAGCCCCGAATTTGAAGCAGAAATGACCATTCTGCAATGGACCGGCCAGCCGCGCATGGCACTGATCAATCCCATTGGGGGTGAAGCCTATGTGCAGGAATGGCAAAACGCCCTAAGCCAGTATTTTAGTGTGGTGCGGGTGTTTAACCCCATGACCGCAGACCACCAAAAACAATTTGCGGTACTGTCGGCGTTTGCAGAACTGTATGAGCCATGGCGCTCAGCCATTGAATCGACCATGGCCGTCTTAACGCAGTATTTTCAGCGGCTGGAAGGGCAGGGCGCCTACATTGTGGCAGAACATATCCAACAAATGCTCAGCCACGTAAGCGAAGTGAAAGTGCCGGCTAAATTTGCACAACATTTATTGCAGGACAAATTAAAAAAAGATTATCAACAAGCCCTGCGCGATATCGAAGCCAGCATGCAGCGGCAATTACAAGCATTGTTTGCCCATCCACAAATGCGCACACAAGCACAACAGCTAACGGCCGACTACCCGGATCTGTTCGACGCCAGCCATTGGTACTTATACGGATTAGATCGGCAAAAAATTATTACCTTGGCAGCCTCAGCCGGTGCCGCCGCCGGTGCAGTTATTGATGTAGGCGTAGGCGGCAGTTCATTAATGGCGGGAGCATTAGTGGGCGGCGTGTTATCGGGTATCGCATCACTGGTGGCAACCTCAGACCCGGAAAAATTAAAGATTAATGGTGTCCCCTTAGCCGGCAAAACATTAACCGCCGGCCCAACCAAAGAACTCACCTTTATTTTTGTATTGCTGGGCCGCGCCATCGACTTTTTAGAAATGATCCTAAATCGCACCCACGCAGACCGCTCCATTGCAGAGCTCAAACACACCAACTTAACCGAACGCCTTAATCACCTACCGAAAGTAGAACAGGTGCAACTCACAAGGTTATTGCAACAAACTCACAAAGGGCTAAGCGAATCAGACTTGCTCAAGTTAAGGGATTGGATTTTAAAATTGTTAGTGAGCGACAAAAGCACACAGCAATAATAGTGCTCACCCTATCGATAAATAGTTTGCGGAATCTCGACACTAAAAACTAGCCGCCGGAATTTAAGTAAGTCCTGCCTCATTCACCGTTTATTAGGCTTAAATAACTATCTACAGCAGGGTTTTTTGCTATGTCAAAGATCTGTTGGTTTATACAGTATATTTAAAGGGTGACAATTTTAATGCGTGTTTTTCTGGAAATGGCACGTAACGTTTGCGCGATTATCCAGAAGGTGTTAAAAATAACCCTTTCCCATCAAAGGGTTAGAAAAACCCCGTCCAAAATAACAGGCAAAGGAGGCCAGAATAACGCGCATGCGCGTATTTCTGGAACGAAGGATTGAATCACTATGCAAAAACCATTGTTAAATCAAATAGCTAAACCGGCAAAGCTAGAAATCGCTTTACCGGGAAACCGCGCATGCGCACTATTAAGCTGTTAAATTTCACCATGATTAAAGATCTTGCCAAATTCTGGGAAAGAGAATTCGATAACTTCCCTCCTGAAGCTCACAACTTGAAGTATGAGTTCAAGGATCGTTGGGTTCGATTCCATTCGTTACCAGAATCAAAAAGGTACCCGGAAAACGAGCAGGAGTATCTTGAGGTCCTTCGTAGGCACAATGCCGTGCTTCGAGAGTTAGTTGGTAAAAATAATGTTCTTGTTGTTTTACCCGAGTACTCTGAATCTAAAGAACCCACGAAGCCTGAGCCTGAACTAGCAGCGCTATTTCCCTCTACAGAACCTTGGTGCTCGCTGGAGCAACACGAGGAAGATGACGATTACGAACTATATTGGCATCTCCATGTATCTGAAGTTAATTTCACTGGCTGCGAGCTAAATAGTCTATTTCGTCTGGTGGCCAACGATGAAGCTGGCAACATTATGATTATTAATCCCAGCAAAGGCGTGGTATTCCACCCTTATGATGGTGGTGCCGACATAGTATTGGCATCTACAAAGCAAAGAGACCAACTCAAGGAAAAGTACAATGAATGGCTGTCAGCGCATCCTGAGGGTTTCTAAATTTAACAAGGCCAGCCAGAGGGACAGCCAAACCGCTGCGCGCTTTGTCTGCCCCTGCTGGCGGCGTTATATGCCATGAAGAATGTGCCACTGATCATCGCTCTATATTTCGCTGGTAACGGAGTATCAAATGCTTGCCCGCTCGAAGGTTACTGGAAATCTGATGAGCCGAAGACACTAGAGAGCTTTAGTAAAGCTGAGAATGTTACTCCAAAGCAGAAAGAAGTATTCGAAAATAATTTCTTTGGTAAGCTCTACATGCATATTGAGTGTAACCAGTTCACTGCAGTTATGGATGAGTGGATAGAAACCTCTGAGTATGATCTGGTTTCTTCAACAGGTTCAGCAGTGACAATCCGGTATCACTCTGAAATTGAAGGTGAGGTAGTGAGAGAGGCAAAAATAGTTGGAAGTTGCTACACACTAGAAATTAACGAGGGTCAGTTTCTTGAGTATTTCTGTCCCATCAGCGAAGAAGCATATAACAAGGCAAAGCAGCAAGGGCCTGCGGCCGGGACGCGCTAACGCGCGCCCCTGTTCGCGGCGTTATGAAAAAGGATAGATTTTCGCATGAAATATTGTTTTTTGGCTTTATTTTGTATATTTACAGGGTGCGTTTCTGCTCCCTATCAACCCGCTAACCTAGGTCTCTTATCCAATACGGATAAAGTAGCGATCATTTCATCTGTTCCTACTCGAATAGAGCAGTATGAGTACACATTAAAAATGAACTGGTCTGGGTCAACGGAATCCACTAACTATCGTCTTGATACAGCTTCTGTTGTTTTTGATTCCTTGTCGAGATTTTTTAAATCTAAAACATCTGCGTCAGTTGAATTTGACAAAGAAAAATCAAAGCAGGTGATGTATAGCGATGTAAACTCAAAAAATCCCTACACACCAGGAATGTTGTCGAAAGAAACTGTTGATGTATTCTCTACTTACGGAAAAGAGAAAAATTATCGCTACTTGGCATTTCTAGAGGGTGAAAAGGAGGGCAATATTATAAGAGGTGGGTATGGAAATACTAAGCCTTTTTACGGAATTGGAGTTTATACTGAAAATGGTAGTAAGACATATGTTTATGCCTCGCTCCGCTTAAATATTCTTGATCCTCTGAAACAAGCTACGGCCTATAGTCAGAAATGCTTTTCATTTATTGAAATTACTAATGAAATTAGCGCTATAAATCAAAAAGAAAAATTGACAGAAAGTGAAGTATCAATCGTTGAGAAGTATATTCCTCTTATTATCAACGAGTGTGTTGAACAGTTTTCATAACAAGGCCATAAAAATTGATGTCTTTTCCGTCGTTTGGTTTGTGGCTTAACGCTACGCTACCACAATCCAAACAACTACAAAGCCGCAACTTATGGCGGCGTTATGTGCCTGAGAGACATGTGTATGGATACTTGTCCGGTTTGTAAGAGCGATGTAAGTATTCGGCCTCAAGAATGGAGTGGCGGTCGAATGGCCGTTGAATGTCCGAAGTGTGGGAGTTATGAAATCTCTCCCGAGCTATATGGCGAGCTTGCTCCTTTGCCGGAGAGTGATTGGAGGATTGAGCGGCTGCGCTCAGAGGTTGTAGATACCGCTGAACCGAAAATGATTTGGAAACCAACTACCAATATCCCTGAATTCGCTACCATCGGCGCTGACAAACCTACGAAACTTAAGAAGAGGTTTCTTAGAGCTAAGTCCGAAGGGAAAACTGTAACGGGCGGAATTATCTTCCGCGTAGACGACACGGACGATGAGTCCAGCACATAACAAGTCAATGAACTACGCGCCTATGGCGCCGGACAGCTTACACGGCGCTTCGCTCCGTTTCAGCTGCCGGTTATTGAGGCGTTATACGAAATTCAAGGTATGAAATTAGTATTTGAGTTGGAGATGTTTAGTAGGCCAGGCAGAAATTTACCGCCTGAGCTTAGCAAGGAAATGAAGTCAGACATTGATGCAGAGTTGGAACTCGATGAAGATATATTCATTGGCCTGAGCTTCATTCCATCCGAAGTAGACACAATTAATCTACTACATGCTCTAAACGAAAAAGAGCTACTCATTAGTGATTTTGAAGACTATTGTAACAACAATAATCTTTACGCAAGTGTAAGTAACAACGAGTCGGCAGCATTGTTTCAAGAGTTTGCATATGGGCGCTCAGTTGCTTGGCTTCACATACCTCAGAACAGAGAAGGTTTGGTGGTTGTAAATAAGCTATCACAATGGTCGTTAAAAAATGAGTTTAATATACAGTGCAGTTCAAACCTATATTGTCTTTTAATTGCAAATAATATAGAGCCCTTAAATTGTAAGATCGTATAACAAAGCTAGGCACAGTCGCCCGCTTCGCGGACTGGACCTACGCACTGTGCTAGCGGCGTTAAATTTTTATATGTACAAGAAGTCAGAATTTGAAAAGGAAATGGATGCCGCCAGATCGAAAGAGCATGGCGAGTATCATAGAAATGCATTTCGATACATTCCTTGCGTACTTGCTATGTATGGAATCCTGTTTAGGGAAATGAATTTCAACGGAATAAAAGGTGCGGCTCTAGTGCTCGTGTTCTATTTGGCAATAGAGGCGATCTATGGATTGCTAAAGAAGGACACCTGGATTTTCACCATTTCATCGTGGGCTGTATGGGCTTGGTTCTACTATGCATGGGTAGTTGAGGATCTTGATGTATGGTCTTCAATCGCGGCGCCGTTAGGAATATTACTAGTATTAGGACGAATATTGTCTTACTGGTCTATTTATCAAGAAAAAAGATATAGACCAGAAAATTGAATGTATTTAACAAGCGCAGCCACAATCGGCCACTTCGTGGGGGGAGCCCTCGTTCCAGCGCGGCGCGCCTACACGTTGGCCTGTGCTGCGAGCGTTAAATCTACATAAACAACAAGGAGATTAAAGTTGTTAAAATTATTTGTATTAAGTCTGCTAATCGTCACCCTTAGTTCTTGCAGGTTAGATAAAGTCGATGAGGTGGGCTTGAAATGGACCGTCGTTGATAGCCAGTTGTTGGAAAGAGAGGCAGTAAAAATTATTACAAACGCTAATCCCTATCCAGAAGGTTTCGATACTCCTTTAAATGAAATTAGATCAGAGCGGAGCAGGTTAGCTAAACTTACTTCAGAAATAAGAGTGTCAGAGAAGAAGAAGTGTTTACTTTCGAAGGACAATAAAAGTTTCGATGAAGTTAGGGATAATGGAGCAGTTTTACGTCAATGGGATCGTGCGCGGTATAACAACGAATGCGTAAAAAAAATTGAGTCAGATGAGCTTTTAAAAGACCTTAATCAGAAGTTGATTTCGATTCAAAAAATTGAAGAATATCAACGAGAGCATAATCGTAACGTTTCAGAGAAATCTAGGATTCTCGCTGAGAAGGCGATAGAGTACTACTCCAAGAATAAATTTGATCTCGTAATCGACAAGCGAGCAAAAATTAAGTTTAACCCAACCGGACTATCGCTCGATACAACAGACGCAGTTTTAAGTGTATTGACATCGTCAGAGTGGCAGTCCAGTGTTGATAAAAAGATTTAACAAGTTGCTCAAGTACACTCCGGCCGCAAAAAGAGGCGGCCTCCGCAGGACAGCCTACACTGTGTTTCGGCTGCCCCTTGGCAAGACGTTGTTATGTGTCAAGCAAGGATTAATGAGATGACATACAAAAAGAGTATGCTTTTGGGAATGTATGCATTAGGTTTAGCGCAGTCTCTGTCTGTATTGTATGGATGTCTGTTTAACTCTCTCAACGAACTAGATCCAGCAACAATGCCGCTATCAATATTAGTCATTATAGTGATGGCCATATTTGGTGTGGTTCCTGGAGCGGCACTCCATTTTCTCAAATTAAAGCTGCCTAATGTTTCTTCAATGATCCTAGGGTTCATTGTGTTCTTGGTGCTGAATACCATTGGTTATATCGCTTCAGAAGAAATTAAAGAATCGGTAATTGAAATTATTTATTCATCTATGGTCTTTGCGATGTGTGGAGTCTTTATGGGTTTTCTATACTCAAAAAAATCGCTTAAGGAAAGTACCAATGAAATCACATAACAAAAAGAAGTCGGGGTCAGCTCTTGCATTTGACAATGGTTCAGAAAAGAGGCGAGCAAAGATATATTTGAATAGTATTATTTGGAAGGTCGGAGTAATTGCTTTAGCCGGGCGTTAATCTCTCAAAGGAATTCTAGTTTATGCCAAATAAGTGGTTTGCTGCAGCTTTAGGTTTTTTCTCTCAACCTTTAGCGTTTATATATTTAGCAAAGTTCAAATGGGCATTGTTTTATTTCCTAGTATCAATTGTAGTTGGAATCTCGGATTTCTACCTTGAGAGGAAAACGGGTTTTGCCGGCTTAGGCCTGGTCTTAGCAGTTGTTTGCTGTATTCATGCTTTTAAAGCATCAAAGACGATAGAGTATGGTGATAACCGAAAATGGTACAGTAAATGGTGGGGTGTTTTTTTAATTCTAGTCGCTTTCCTTTTGAGTGTTTTTACTGTCCGATCCTTTTTCTATGAGCCCTTCCAAATCCCTTCGTCATCTATGTTGCCAACACTTAACGTTGGGGATCATATCGTAGTCTCAAAATATGGATACGGACTATATGGATCATTCGGTATCACAGCATACAGTACTGAAGTCGATTCACGTAAGAAGCCAAAAAGAGGTGAGGTGTTCGCTCTATACCCACCCCATAATGAGCATGTTTTTGTAAAGAGAATTATCGGGTTGCCACATGATGTTGTTGAATTTTCAGATAAGCAGCTTTATATCAATGGTTCAAAAGTCGAAACCAGAAGAGTCGATAATTCGGGAGTTTTCATCGAGACCCTGGGTGGGAATACCTATTCAGTACAATATATCAGTGAAGCTAATCCGTTCCGGAATTTTAAAGTAGAGGTGCCGGAAAACTCATATTTCGTTATGGGAGATAACCGTGATAATTCATCAGATAGTAGAATGTGGGGCATGGTTCCTGCCGAAAACATTATGGGTAAGATGGTTCTAATATGGTAAAAAACTGGGTTGTAATTTAATGCCCAATATGAAAACTCTGTCGCTATCGATTGCTATTACCCCAGTTTCTCCTCCACTTCCGCTGGCTGGTAGCTGAGACGCTATATCCCTCCCAGTTTTAAACCTGCTTCTCGTCGGCATGCAGATAACAGGTTATCAATCGCTTCTAGATTTTGCAGCGTTTTTGCGATGGCTACCGCGCCAATCATCATGGCGGTTACTGATAGGATGTCCTTCTTGTCACAGTCTGTATAACTCTCTGCATAGCGCATAATGGCCTTATTCATATTGCTATAGACTTCGGCGTAGGTTGCATTGATTTGGTCATTTTTAATATTAATATCTGTGGCTAAGAAAGCTAACGGGCAAGAGTGCTTGCCTTGCACGTGCGCCAGACTCAAGTATTCGTCTAGCAGTAAACTGAGCCATTGTTTGCTTGATAGAGGTTCCGGCTTTAGGTTGGCGAGCTTAGTGCTGCTCGCTGCGAACTTTAATGCTTCGCTGTACAGCTCAGCTTTACTGCTGAAGTGAGCGTAGAAGGCACCTCTGGTAAGTCCGCAGTTATTCATCAGCGTATCAATCGTAGCGCCTTCAAAGCCTTTTAATATAAACAACCTGAAAGAACTTTCGAGTATTTTTTCGCGCGTTTTATGTTTGTGGGCCTTGGTGTAGGGCATGAGATACCGGATTCCTTTAGTTTATATATGTTCTTTATCATATATAAACTGCATTCTAAAATGAACCTCCATCATTCCAGAGGATGTTCAAAATGAATATGATTTATCCTATGTTCGTATTAGTTGCCATCACTTTTGTTGTTGGCTTCAGTTTGGGAGTGTCTCGACTCATCAGTATCAAAAGGCAGCAAGTGGCTCCGGCGTATTACAAGTTGTTATCAGGGTACGAACCGCCTGAATATGTGATAAAGCTCACCCGAAATTTCAGTAACCTTTTAGAGGTTCCTGTTCTGTTTTATATCCTTTGTGTCTTGGTGATTACTTTACAGGTGAACAGCGTTTTTCTTTTGTCCTTGGCTTGGTGTTTTGTCGGGATTCGTATCGTTCATTCTGCCATTCATGTTACCTACAATCACCCAAAGCATAGGTTTTATGCTTTTTTGGCATCGTCTTTAGTCTTACTCACAATGTGGATTCAATTAATGTTCAGTATTAGCAGCCAAATATAACAAATTGCTGCGCTCGTTTTGCGTCACTTGCTGCGTTTCACCGTGCACCACAATACTCTCCGGCGTCGCCTGTGGCGGTGAGCAGGGTACCGGGGTATTAGAACGCACCGACTCATCCTCCCTATCGTAAATATTGCTTGACTCATTAGGTCGGTCGTCCTATATTTTTTTAAATAGGACGTTCGTCCTATTGTTTGGGGTGGTTATTGGGTAGCAATCAGTTAGTGATTAGGAGGTGCTTTGGTGGCCGATACACCGACAAGAGAGCGTATTGTCGATAAAGCTGATCAACTGTTTTATGAACAGGGCTTTGAACACACTTCTTTCGCGCAAATCGCGGAAGCGTTGGGTATCTCCCGAGGAAACTTCTATTACCATTTCAAGACCAAGGATGAAATTCTGGACGCTGTCATCAGTCATCGCCTTATTCGCACGAACTCAATGCTTGATCACTGGACGCTGGAAGGTGAAACACCAACGGATCGTATCTGCAGTTTCATCAACATTCTAGTGATGAATAAAGCCAAAATTAAGCGCTATGGTTGTCCGGTAGGAACACTCTGTACGGAGCTCGCCAAGCTGAACCATCCTGCCAAAGGCCACGCCAACGAACTCTTCACATTGTTCAGAACCTGGCTGCGTCGTCAGTTTGAACAACTTGGCCGTGATGATGCGGATGCGTTGGCAATGCACCTGCTTGCATTCAGTCAGGGAGTCGCAACGCTTGCCAGTGCATTCCGAGATGAAAAGTTTATTCGTAACGAGGTGAGCCGCCTTGAGGACTGGTTAACCTCCGTTACGGCTTAGGAAGAGCACTTAGAAGCACCACTTAGAAGCACCACTTAGAAGTATTGCTGAGAAGTATTAATCATAGACGCGCTACTCATAGAAGCACTACCTGGTTGGAGGTGATGTAATGTTTGTCGTTCTTTTGCGGTTTTCACAAAACAAAGAAAAAGCCAGTACGTATATGGATGGCCATAATCAATGGATCAGGCGCGGCTTTGAGGATGGCGTTTTTTTGCTGGTGGGTAGTTTACAACCCGGTCTTGGTGGCTCCGTCATTGCGCATGGCATTTCACGTGAAGACCTTGAACGTCGAGTCGATGAAGATCCGTTTGTCGCTGAAAATATCGTCACCGCAGAAATACTTGAAATCGAGCCGAAGAAGGCTGACGAACGGCTGAACTTTCTTCTTAACTGATATACCTGAGGAGCCAGACATGAACGCTACGGTTAGAGGCCCTGATGGAGAGTTGCGCTGTAGTTGGTGCTCAGCGGCTCCTGAATTTTTTGCATACCATGATCGAGAATGGGGGTTTCCCGTTGATGATGATATCCGGTTATTTGAAAAACTGTGCCTGGAAGGTTTCCAGTCCGGGCTGAGCTGGCGCACGATTCTCGCCAAACGTGATAACTTTCGCGCTGCGTTTGCAGGCTTCGATTTCAATAAGGTGGCGCAGTTTAATGAGGCTGACATTGAGCGCTTGTTGAAAGATGAAGGTATTGTTCGCCATCGGGGGAAAATAGAAGCCGTTATTAACAATGCCAAAAGGGCTCAGGAAATCGTGAAGCAAAAAGGGTCGCTCGCGGCCTATTTTTGGAGTTTTGAGCCAGATGAGGATAATCTGCCAGAACCGCAGACTGTGTCGATTTCTGAAGCCTCTACTAGCCTTTCGAAAGCGTTGAAAAAGCAGGGCTGGAAGTTTGTTGGGCCTACAACCGTTTACGCGTTTATGCAGGCAATGGGACTTGTGAATGATCATTCCGATGGGTGCATATTCAGAAAAAAAGTTGAACAAGCCCGCAAGCGATTTAAGCGTCCACAGCAGATATAATGCTCTGGCAATGGGCTGCGCGGCGACCAGTTTTTCGCTGCCCCGCGGCTCCAAACTAGCACATGAAACAGGTGTTATATGGCTCTATGAAAAATCTACTTCTAATTCTCAGCCTTGTTTCGGCGCTTTCACATGCCGATGTGTGGGGGCCAGACCTTATTCAGTTCGATCTTGAAGGTGGAGAGCGAATGGAAACGATGTTATGGGTATCAGGTTTTTCTTACGCATCGACCGCCTTTTATGTGGGTTGTGGAGCCCTGAAAGAGAACGAACATATTGGCTCCAAATATCTGATAGAAATCTTGAATGGCAAGTTTTCTGGTCAAACTATCACATCTGAGCAAGCCACAGGTGTACTAGCAAAGCACCTACGGAAAACACTAGAGTGCCATGCCATGTAACAAACATATTTTATTTTCAATATTTATATTATTGGTAGCCTACCTGGCTTCAATTATCAATGTGAGTAGGTGCAGTAATGACTAAGAAATTGCTTAAGTTCGTTACGAGACTTTGCCCCTCCACAGGACGGGCACCATATGTCTGTCTCGTAGCAAAGCGATAACATTCGAGGAAAGTCATGAGCATTCGAGAGGCAATGGAAAGTGATAGTACCCAACTAGCGACCTTGGTTAGGTCACTCGCGCACTTGTACCTCGAAGATCCCGACGGGCGTTTGCCAGATTGGTTTGCTTGCACCCTTACGCCCACTGCTTTCCGTGAGCGAATGGCGAGCCATGAGTTTCGCAACTTTGTATTTGAAGAGTCAGGCAGGGTGGTGGGCTACATTTCCATTAAAGGCGAATCTCATCTCTATCATCTGTTTGTATCCGAATCTTCGCAAGGCAAAGGTATTGCTCGCCAGCTGTGGCAATATGTGAGTAGCACGTCAAACGTCTGGTCGTTACGCTCCTCCATCAATGCAATTCCTGTCTATGTTAAATTCGGATTCCGAAAGGTGGGCGAGCCTGGTTGCAAAGACGGCATTTGGTTTCAACCAATGGCGTTGCAAAAAAGCTGTTACGTTCCAGGCACCGCGGACCTAGACGTTAGACAACACTCAGGTAGGGAAAGCCATGATCTTTGAAAAGGTGGTATTAAAGGGAAAGTATGTTCGTTTAGAGCCGCTAGCAGAAAAGCACAAAGAGGGGCTATGTCGTGCTATTTCAGATGGTGAGTTGTGGAATCTATTTGTCACGCTAGTGCCTCACGTGGATAACATTGATGGTTTTTTGCAAAAGGCCTTTAGTGCACATGAATCGGGTGATGGTTTGGCATTTGCCACTATCGACGAAGCTACAAACCAGGTTGCCGGTTCCACACGATTTATGAGGGCAAGTCTCGCGAATAAGCGTGTCGAAATTGGTTTTACGTTCCTTGGGCAGTCTTTTCAAAGGACAAGGATCAATACGGAAGCTAAATTACTTATGCTCACGCATGCTTTTGAGACGCTGGGCTTAAATCGGGTAGAGCTACTTACGGACTATTTGAATACTAAATCGCGCAACGCGATATTACGTCTTGGGGCAAAGCAAGAGGGTGTATTGCGTAGTCATATGGTCATGCCCGATGGCAGGGTTAGAGATTCTGTCTTATTTAGCATCACTGCCAATGAATGGCCTGGCGTTAAACAGAATCTGGAGTACAAGCTTGCCTAGCAACATTATCGTGGCTTTTGATTACGTGTATTTCTAGATAACAACAGGGCCCTTTACGGGTGAAGCGGTTTTGGCCTGGGCAAGGCCTCCGTGTATCAGCCCGTTGGGCATCTCTCTGCACCGTCCGCTATACCCCATACCCCATACCCCCAAATATTACCGACTTCTTTTCACTTTTCACTTTCGATTTCGCATAGCGATTTTGATTTCATTTAGAGAGTGCCTTTGGAGCACTGAGCAGGGCATTTTCACGTTAATTCACCATCCTGATATCTCAGGTGTCAGTGTGTGCCATTAAGTGTGCGCTTTGAATTGTGACGCGTCAGGGCGAAATTGTCGCGGCGTAGGATCATGTATTCGCTACGGATATTTTCAGCAGAGCCCCCGTATTATAAGGGCTGTAGGACGTGTTAACACTATGTTATAGCCTGTAAATATCTAAGTATTTTACAGTTTCACCCCCCCTGTCTTTTAATGTTTACTCAAATCAATACTGCCATTGGCAGGATAATAAAATAAATAACAGGTTTCTCTATGGCCCTGAAACTGGGACTCATTGGCGCAGGTATCGCAAAATCCAGGATGCCGTTATTGCAAGAATATTTAGGTCAATTAACGGGTATCCCTCTCACCTATGAACTCTTCGATGGCGAGCGGGAGGAGGATTTCGATCCGATCGCGCAGTTGCAAAAACTAAGAGAGCAGGGGTACGCCGGTGCCAATGTTACTCACCCTTACAAGCAGCAGGTGCATCGCTTTGTCACTGGTCCGCTGGTACCGGGGCATGAGTATATTGGCTCCTACAATACGGTGAAATTTGTTGATGGGCTCGCGTGCGGCGCTAATACCGACTATACCGGGCTGATTCGCGGTTATCGTTATCGGTTAGGTGAGCGATCGCCCGGTAACGTGTTGTTGTGTGGTGCCGGTGGTGTTGGTCGCGCCACGGCGTTTGCACTAAAAGCGTTGGGCGTTAGCACGCTGGGTATTTTTGATATTAACAGTGCGCAGGCCAATAGTTTGGTCGCCACTTTGCAATCTCACGGGGTTGCCGCCGAGGTGGTTACACCAGCCGGGTTTGCTGACTATGCCCGTGGCGTTGATGGTCTGGTGAACTGCACAGCGCTGGGAATGTATCGCTACCCAGGTTCGGCCTTCCCGCCTGAGGTTATTGGCTCACAACAATGGGCTTTCGATGCGGTTTATACGCCGTTACATACAGAATTTTTAATTCAGTGTGAACAAGCCGGCATGGTATGTTTGACAGGTTTTGATTTGTGGCTGTTCCAGGGTGTGGATGCTTTCTACCATTTTACCGGTGTTGATGTTGAGGTTGAGTCGTCTCTCATAGAGACCGCACTCGGCTGGCTTGATTAACCGTGACATTCAAAATGTTCGAGGTAACTTTATGAAACGCGCCATTGCATCAGTTTGTATTTCCGGCGACCTGCGCCAAAAAATTGATGCCGCTGCCTTTGCGGGGTTTCAGGGTATAGAAATCCTGGAAAACGATTTGCTGATGTTTGATGAATCGCCAGCAGTGGTCCGGCGCATGGTGGAAGATGCCGGCATGGAGATTGTGGCATTGCAGCCGTTTCGAGATTTTGAAGCTATGCCTGCGGAACGTATGCAGAAAAACTTTGATCGGGTCGAGCGCAAGTTTGATGTGATGGAAGAGCTGGGAACGGATACGCTGCTGTTTTGCAGTAATGTGTCGCCTCATGCGTTAAATGATTTTAATCGCGCGGTTGAGCATTTTACTGAACTGTCTGAGCGTGCCGCAAAGCGCAGTTTTCATTTGGGCTACGAGGCATTGTCCTGGGGCCGCTATATCAAAGATTATCGCGACGCCTGGCGTTTAGTGAGTTGTGTCGACCGGGAGAACTTTGGTCTGGTGTTGGATACGTTCCATATATTCGCGCTCGGGTTGCCCATCGATGCTATTCGCGAGATTCCCGGCAATAAAATCACGCTGGTGCAGCTGGCCGATGCTCCGCAGCTGCAACTGGATGTGTTGAGTTGGAGTCGTCATTTTCGCTGCTTCCCGGGGCAGGGCGATTTTCCTATCAGCGATTTTGTTAGTGCGGTTATGGCGACAGGCTATAACGGCTACTTCTCGCACGAGATTTTTAACGATCAGTTTCGTTCGTCACCTTGTCGCCCCTCCGCGGTGGATGGTATGCGTTCGCTGTTGTGGCTCGAAGAAGAAGTTGCTAAGAAGCAGCCGGCATTATTTCAGCAGGGTACAAAGCGAACGTTTGCTGGGCCGCCTGCACCCAGTGCACAGAAAATAGAGTTTATTGAGTTTGCCGCCGAGGCACAGGAAAAAGACCGTCTTGTCAGCTTATTGTCGAGCCTGGGCTTTGTTGAAACACATCGGCATAACAGTAAAGACGTGAGCCTGTACCGTTTGGGTGATGTATGTATTGTGGTGAATGAAGAGCCGGACAGCTTCGCCCAGAATTATTATTTGGTTCACGGTGTGTCAGTGTGTGCGCTGGCTTTTCTCGCGTCGGATGCCGAGGGTATGTTGGAGCGTGCTGAATACTTCGGCTACAAAAAATTTGAAGGTGATATTGAAAACGGCGAAATGGATTTGTGCGCAGTGAAAGGCGTGGGCGGCGAGGTTATCTACTTTATTCAGGATAGCGCTGACAAAAGTCGATTCTTTGATCGTGACTTTACCCCGATAGAACAGGCGAATATCGACACGCCAGCGTTTTCTATGGGTATCGATCATGTAGCCAGTGGTTTGTCGGATGTGGAGTTTTTACCGACCTCTTTGTTTTTCAAACTAGTGTTTGATCTGGAGATTGCTCAGCCGCTGGACCTGATCGACCCCTATGGTATTGTCGTTAGCCGCACCGCTACGAATCAATCAAAAAGTATTCGTCTGCCGTTTAATATGTCGAAAAGCTGGGGTACGTCCACCGAGCGTTTTCGCGAGGCCAAGAAAGGCTCGGGTGTGCAACATATTGCCATTAGCTGTGACGATATTTTTGCTTACGTCGCCACTATTGATCGCGACATTATTTTACCGATTCCGAAAAATTATTATGTCGATCTGCAATCCAAATTTGATTTGGATGACGACTTCGTCGCGCGGATGGAAAGTAACAATATTCTTTATGATCGCAGTGAAACGGGTGATTTTTTCCATTTTTATACTGCGGCAATTAACGGCGTTTTTTTCGAAGTGGTTCAGCGGAACCAATACGCCAACTACGGTGAAGTGAATGCGCAGGTGCGCATGTCAGCGCAGGCACGCTTGCGCAAATCAAACACCGAAAAAGAATTCAGTTTTGCGACTGAACGAGCCGGGTGAGTCGTTGCGTCCCCCAGTTATGTCTAAGGCTAGACATTAAAAACCAACTAATAAGAGAGATAAGACAATGAAACACATTACCTTTATCACAGGACAGTTATCAAAAAAACGCCTTGTGGCAGCAGTCGCACTGGCTTCCGGTGTCTTGGCTGGTTCCGACGTTGTAGCGCAGGAAGAGGGAATAGCCGCCCTGGAAGAAATTGTTGTTACGGCGGAGCGCCGTTCTGCGGATGTACAGGATATTCCGATTTCCATGTCGGTCTTCAATGAAGCATTGTTGGAGAAAAAATCCGTTAACCGTCTGGAAGATTTACAGTTTGCCTCACCAGGTTTGTCCGTGAATAACGCTGGGCTAACACAATCCGTGAATATCCGCGGTATAGGTTTGGCCAGCGGCTCCCCGGCTGTTACCAATGGGGTGGCGACGTATGTGGACGGATTGTTTCAGCCACCTATCGTGAGCGCTAATACGTTTTATGATATTGCTGATGTGCAGGTGTTGCGCGGGCCTCAGGGTACGTTTGCGGGTGCAAACTCTACCGGCGGTGCTGTTGTCATTAACAGTAAACGCCCAGAACTGGGTGAACCCGTTAATGGTTATATAGAAATGGGGCTTGGAACCTATTCGGCACGCAATGCGCAGGGCGCAGTAGGCTTTTCTTTAGGCGATACCTTTGCGGTGCGCGCGGCGATGAATTTTCAAGACCGAGACAGCTATTACAACTCTGTGGGTACAGAACATACAACGGCCGGTAGTCTGGACGAAGAAAGTGTTCGACTAAGCGCATTGTGGGCACCGACTGAAGCGTTGGAAATTTATACAAAATACGATAGAGCTGACAAGTCTACCGGTGGTTATGCGTATCGCCCCATTCCTACGACGGCCAATGCAGCTGGTCGTGTGGGTGGCATTCGGGATTTGAGCTATAACTCACCCACCGCAAATGATGAAACGGCAGAAACAGGCCAGTTTGAAGTCAGCTATGCGCTGGATAACGGTGTTAACCTGAAATGGCTCAGTGGTTATCAGGAAAAAGAAATTAACAATCTCTTTGATTCAGATGGCACGGTGCTGGCATCGGTTTCCCGTAAGCAGTTCGTGGGTGAAGATCAGATAAGCCATGAGTTCAATATTATTTCCGATACCGGTGAAAAACTGGAGTGGGTAGTTGGTGGTTATTATCAGAAAAACAAAATTGATGTAAATATCGCTAACAGTTCCGGTGTCACTATTCTTGCTGCCACTGACAAAATCATAAAAGGTGCGTTTGGTCAGGTTGGTTACTTTGTCACTGACGATGTGCAGGTTGAATTTGGTATACGAAAAGCCTGGTTTGAAGCGTATAACGATCCCGACAGCGGTGTTTTTATCGTGCCTCTCAATAACCTGAAAGTCGCCGAGATTTCCGGTGATTACAAAGATGACTCTTTGCTGGGTAAGTTGTCGGTAAACTGGAACTACGATCAAAACAATCTGATTTACGCGTTTGTGGCCAAAGGTTACAAGCCGGGTGGTATTAATTCATCTGTATCGACATTTGACGGAGAAACCGTATGGTCCTATGAGGCCGGCTGGAAATCTACTATGCTTGACGGCCGTCTGCGTACCACGGCTAGCCTGTTCTATAACGACTATGAAAATTTTCAGAACAACGCCATTGACCTGACCACGGGTCGCAACGATGTATACAATATTGCCGAAGCGACAATTCAGGGTGTGGAACTGTCTGCTGAGGGACAATTTGGTGCACTGCGTTTGGATGCCAGTTTTTCCTATGTGGATTCTGAGCTGAAGCCAACCTTGGCGCTGGTAAACACACGTGCTTTGCCTGGTAGTAACCTGGGACCTCAGTGTGCGGCGGGTGAGCCCTCCAACCCCCCCGTGTGTTTTGATTACACGAGTTACCTGTTAGGAACCGATTCAGGCCCTAACCTCTATGCACCGGAATACAGTTTTACCGTTGGTGCGGAGTATGAATTCGTTGTATTTAATGGCGCGACACTGACGCCTCGCTTGAATTATGCCTGGCTCGATGAGCAGTGGAATAATTTGATTTACGACAAAACCACGGATCTGCTCAAATCACGCGGCTTGCTATCGGCTATGGTGACGTTGGAAAAAGATGCGTGGAAGGTGCAAGCCTATGGCCGCAACCTGACCGACAAAGAGTATCTCTCTGGGCAGGAAACCAACTTCAATCAGGAGTTTTACGGTGCACCTCGGGAATATGGGGTGAACTTCACCTATAATTTCTAACCATTAACCCGGCGACAAAATAGATTTCCATATCTATTTTGTCGCACGCCTTGGGAATACCCGCGGAATGTTATGAAATCCCCTGTATTTTCGAGACTTACATTGGCCTGCGACCAATGGCGGCGCATTTGAGCGCCGCTTATTAACCCGACAATAATGCTTGTCGGGTTAATAACTTTCAGGTTTGTAACTTCAAACCGCCCCTTACTGTTATGAGTGAGGGGGCGGTTTTTTATCGACAGTGAAAGGAATAACCATGAATCAAAAAGCAAACATGTCACGCCGGTGCAAGGCGGCTATGTTAAGCGGCATTGCTCTGGCCTTAATCTCGTCGGCGAGTTCGGCGGCTGCATTGTGGGGAACTGCCCCGAAGGATGCACCAGCTGAGCGCTGTGCGAGCCTAACCGAGCTTTCAGTGCAGGGTTACGACCTGAGTGTTATCAGCGCGGATTATATCGACAGCGCCGATAAAATGCCTGCGCCGAAACGCCCTGGCCGCGAAGTGAATAAAGACGCTTTTACACCTTACTGCCGTTTGGAAGGCGCTTTTGAAAAACGCACGGGTGTCGATGGTAAACCCTATGCCATTGGTTTTGCGGTAGCTTTTCCTGACAACTGGAATGGACGTTTTCTGTTTCAGGGTGGTGGTGGCGTTAATGGTATTCTTCTTGAACCTATGGGCGCATTGGCGGCCGGTGATGTAACCGCATTATTTCAAGGTTATGCCGTAGCCAGCACCGACTCGGGCCATAAGGGCGTCGTGTTTGACACACGTTTTTTTGCTGATCAGCAGGCGCTCCTTAACTTTTTTGGTCAGGCAGTTGCTAAAACAACGAAGTTGGGCAAGATACTGGTGGCTGACTATTACGGTGATGCACCGGAACACAGTTATTTCGTTGGTTGTTCTACGGGTGGTCGCGAGGCTATGACTATGTCGCAGCGTTACCCAGATTTTTTCGATGGCATCATTGCTGGCGCGCCAGCACGTACCACTAACCTCTCGGAAATTGGCGACCTTTGGTCTGCTTATACGTTGCGTCAGGCAACGGATCCTGGCGATGAAAATCCGTTTTCGCCACAGGAGCAGGATTTAATTGTTGATAGTTTGCTAGAACAATGTGATGCCAAAGATGGCATAAAAGACAAATTGATTTTCGACGTTAAAGGTTGCGATTTTGATCCTGCTGTCTTGCAGTGCGACAGCGGTGAGCAAGCGGGCGCAAGCTGCTTGTCAGCCACTAAAGTGAATGCGTTAAAGGCCGCGTTCGCCGGACCCAAGCGCGCTAACGGCGAGAATGTTTATCCGGGTTTTTACTTTGATACAGGCATCTCCGCCAAACCAGAGAAAAGCATTCCGGGCCTGCTTCAGGCTATGGCCGGTCCTTTAGGAAGCCCGCGTTTATCGCAGCCATTTGATATCGAGGCAGAAGTTGCCTTTGCAAAATCTTATCCCTTGGCACCGGGCAATGCCACCTTGGAAAACCTTAGCAGCTTTGCCGCCTATGGCAGCAAGTTAATGTTCTTCCATGGCGTCAGCGACCCCTGGTTTTCTGCCAAAGATACCGAAGGATACTTTCAGCGTATGACCGCAGCTAACGGTGGCCGCGAAGCGGTGAGTGAGTGGTCGCAACTTTATTTTGTGCCAGGCATGGGGCATTGCGGCGGTGGTGAACACACGCTGGATAAATTCAACATGTTGTCGGCCTTGGTGAACTGGGTAGAAGAGGGGCAGGCACCCAAGTCGGTAACGGCAACCGGGCCTTCCATGCCGGGTGTTAGTCGGCCTCTGTGCCCTTATCCGCAAGTGACAACTTATAAGGGTGAAGGTGACCCTGATAAGGCTGACGCCTACCATTGCGAATAGCATTAACTAGCAAAAAGTAATGGGTCGTAACGAGTAAGATTTATACGTTACGACCCATTAAACGTCTTATAAATAACCGACCTCAAATGCTCGTCGCGCTTATTCTCTCCCCGCTAACATCTAATCATCAAACAAAAGCATCGGCTCCCCTTTTATGTTGCCCATTCCCAATAATCATTATCTGGGTTTACACGCAATATTCGATCGTCGATGCCGAGCTCGTGGCAATCTCGAAAATGCATCATGCGTTTTTAAGATAAAAATGAAAGCGTGTATTTTTCTCAGTGCTATAACCTGACAGCTACGCTAGCTCTGGTGGGGTTAACTATGGCGAGGTTAGCTAGGGTGAGGTTAACTTGGGTGGGGCGGTCTGCTCAGGTCAATCGTTGTTGAGGATAATAAACTGCTTTAATAGAGGTTGATTTTTCGTGCGGTTCTGCTTGATGATCAGGTAGTAAGTTACTCATACAATATAACACCGATAATCATTAAGGAATTCTCATGTCTCACTCACTCTATACTGCTGTAAACCATTTGTTGCGTTTAGGCGTACTGTTTGTATTTACAGGAATCTTGTCTATGCCATCTCACGCGGGTCAACCTGCAGATTCATCCTTATCCCAAGCTTGGCCGCCAGCTTCTATCGCTACACCATCGTTAACGTTGGTGTTGGAGGGTAAGGTAACGTTGGAGCCGCGTATCGCTGTGGGGAATAGCGATGCTGGCCAGCGAGGTGTTGTTCCCATTACCGGTGGCGAGTTTCGCGGTAAAAACGGTTTTAAGGCAACTGTCCGCCCTGGTGGCGCAGACTGGCAGTTAAGCCGTATCGATGGGGTTACTGAATTGACGGCTATTTATCTGCTGGTAACAGACGATGGCGAGAATATTATTGTGGAAAATCGTGGCATCGGTGTAACGATCTCTGACGCCGAGGGAAAAGATTCAAAAGGTAATAGCGCGTATGTGGCTTCCAATCCACGCTTTCATGCCCCGCAGGGAAAATATGAATGGCTGAATAAAAAGCAATTCGTGGGTACAGTAGAACCCGCAGAAGACTTAAGTTACGTAATGATTCGAGTCTTCGAGGTAGTGTTGTAGCATTTATTGGTGATTAATCTTGCCGAAAAACTTTCAAAACAAGTTTAAGCATCGATCGATTCGTGGCGTCAAATGGCGCCTTTCTCTCTATTTTTAATATTCTGATATTTTTCGCGACGAGCAAGCTCATATTTCGTATAAGAACTGCCACTATAAAGTAATAGTTTGCTGCTCCACTTTCTAGTTCAGTATGTTAGCGTCGTCGAGCGTCTTCACTAAAAAAGAGATTGGTCTCTCATTTTTCATTTCTCTTATTGTTGTCAATATTCGTTGTCAATATCTTCAAAGTGGTCTGAGAGCCATTTATCCGGTGCCATTTTTTCTCCATAAGCTTCGATGTTTTTGGCAACGATTGGTCATTTTAAAACTAATGATAAGGTAGTAGTTCAGCGATAAATGAAAGAATACAGAAGGAAATCAGCGTTTATTAGCGGCTTTGACCCAGCGAAACGGCAGATGCTTCCGAAATTTTTGCCCTAACATGATGGCGCCAAAAACAAAAAGGAAATGAGAGGAACTAAAATGAATTATAGAAAGACTCTCCTAGCTACGTTGATAGGTGCTCTTACGACACCAGCTTTCGCAGCGATGGATCCCAATGATGCAGCCTTAATAAATACGCTGGAAGAAGTTATTGTTACCGGTACGCGGCGCCAAGACCGAACGGTAACTCAGTCGGTAATTCCCATTGATGTATTCTCGGCCAAAGATCTGATCCGGCAAGGATCCTCAGATACTAACACGCTATTTCAAGCACTTATTCCGTCTTT
>JBNKHI010000034.1:0-37151 GCA_050290265.1 Cellvibrionaceae bacterium | reverse complement strand
CTTAGCCATTGATACAGGCGGGAAAAGTTTGGTTTTATTGATCTGCTCCATCCAGGATGGAGCACGATTAGTCTTATCCACGAACAGCTCACTCTTATTATTTTTCTAATACTGTACATGCTGGCAAGCACGTCAGTAACAAATTTTTACAAAAACAGCTTAACGAACGCCATTTGACAATAAGATAAGCTTAGCCAAACAGGAGGATGCGTACATTTTAGAAGCTCATCAATGAGCATACAGGCTATACCAAGTAGTAAACTTTGCCCTCTGCGCCCGACTAACCTTCCTCGATACCCCTACTAGCTTGCTGACTGTATTGGCGCCAATCTAAAAGTGGCATGAGCAACCCAACGCCAACTTATCCCATTTTTTTAGAGCTATCCCCTTTCTTTCGATAGCAAATAATAGCCTAAAGCTATTAAAAGCAGATCGAAAAAAGAGAATTGCTATAAAACCTGAATTTAACCTAATAACAAACCTTAGAACGCTCTATTATTTATTCTCTGGCTGGTTATGAATCCACTAACGAGACATTGCCTTGCTAATTAAAGGAGGCAGAGCCCTTGAATTGTGCGTCAATCGCCTGACCGACTAGATGGGCTCGCTGATGGCAGATCGCTTCACTGTCGCGGACCTGCTGGTGGCAGATGTTCTGCGCGTATCAAAGGTTCGCCCCTTCGACGACCGTCCGACATCCCTTACTAGACAGGCCTGGACCGAAACTTATGCCTGTAACACCACCCGGATTGCACATCATGGACGTTATTAGGCCAGCGCTGGCCGCAACGCTATATAAGCATATTGAATTGGTCTACTACCTACCTCTACCTAATGATTTATATTACCTAGCATATAACCTTACATAAGTAACAAGAGGATACAAAAAACGATGAAAAATATTAGCGCGGTTTTATTGCCGATTTTAAAGGTATGGGCTAACTTATAAGCACAATTGCAGTGCGAGAACAAATATGAACTCAAAAACCAGTTTTTCCTGTGGCGAAGCTGTTGATATTGCCAACGTTAACAACCTCTATCAGCGGCTGCATAAGTCATTACAGAAATCTTGCGTTATCGAAATAAAAGCCGACAAAGTTGCAAAAGCCGATACAGCAGGCCTGCAACTGTTTGTGGCCCTGGCACAGGAAACCACAAACAAAGGCGGCAATATTATTTGGAAAAACCCTAGCGAGACACTACTGTCAACTGCAAGGCAACTTGGTCTATCGGTGCAGTTAATGCTTGATAGTAAATAAATTACCCCTAAACCAGTAACAATGGAGCAATCGTTAGATGGCACGAATCCTTATCGTTGATGACTCAGCATCTATGCGCAACATGGTATCTGCGACACTACAATCTGCAGGCCACCAGATCACCGATGCCGACAATGGACAAAATGCGCTCAACAAAGCAAAAGCGACCAGCTTTGATGCGGTGATTACCGACCTCAATATGCCTGTAATGAATGGCATTGAATTAATAAAGAATTTACGTTCTGTGCCGAACTATAAATACACACCTATATTATTGCTCACAACAGAGTCATCTACGGAAAAGAAAAGCGAAGGTAAACAAGCCGGAGCTACAGGATGGTTAGTTAAGCCTTTTAACCCTGAAAAACTGCTAGCAACCGTTGAACGGGTGTTGTGAGAAAGCGTTTCGCACATGGTATAAACAATGGCTATAGATCTGGAACAGTTTCATCAGGTATTTTTTGAAGAAAGCCTTGAAGGGCTGGAAATCATGGAAAAAACTCTGCTGGGCATTGGCACAGCGGGCGCCGACACAGAAGCGATTAATACCATTTTTCGGGCAGCCCACTCTATAAAAGGGGGTAGTGGAACTTTCGGATTTACTGCAATTACAGAATTCACCCACGTTGCTGAAACCTTACTGGATGAGATTAGAGATAATAAACGCCAGCTAACTACCGACATTATCGAATTACTCTTACAGTCCAGCGACTGCCTTAAAAATATGATCTTTGCCCTGCAAGCAGGGCAAACTATCGACAATACTGAGTCACAGCCATTAGTAGAAGCCTTTGAGCAACTTTTGGGGCTGAATACCAGCCACGTCGAAACCGCACAACTCGCAGCGACTGCCGATACCAATACAACAACGATTCAAGCGCCATCTCAGCATCAAGATATATTAGCCGCCTCAATCGAGGCTATGCTAACTGACTCAGAGCTCCATAGTAGCTCTCCGACAGGCGATGAGGAAAACTCAGACCAGCAACATGAAACCAGCGGTAAAACCAAGCATTGGAAAATTCATTTTGCCCCGGAACCTCAAGTTTTGCTTACGGGTAATGAACCTTCACGTATTTTCCGCGAGCTGGCCGGCCTCGGCAAACTGACGGTAGCAGCCGACGTAACAGATTTACCGCCATTTGACCTATTAACACCCGATGAATGCTTTCTTAAATGGACACTGTGGCTTGAAGGCGATGCCAGCAAGGAAGATATTGTTGAGGTATTTGACTGGGTACTGGATGAATGCAAGCTCGATTTTGAGCTTATAGAAGCTACAACAACACAGGATCAGCCAATCCAAATTGCGGCGATACCGGAGCAAGAACCTGTTAATAGCCCCCCCTCCGAACAAATAACACCAGCGACACAACAGACGCCAGCGACTATCGAAACAAAGGCAGCTGTTGCCAGTCCCACAGCAGCAAACTCATCAATACGAGTTGGGATCGATAAAGTTGATAACCTGATCAACCTGGTAGGAGAGCTAGTCATTACCCAATCCATGCTATCGGAACTGGGCACCAATTTTGAGATGAATAAACTGGATCGTCTAGCCACAGGCCTGGAACAACTACTACAAAATACCAAGGAGCTACAGGAAAGCGTAATGCGCATTCGCATGCTGCCGATTAGCTTTGCTTTTAATCGTTTCCCTCGCATGATTCGGGATTTAGCAGCCAAAACCGGCAAACAGGTGGAGCTTAAACTGAGTGGCGAACAAACTGAACTCGACAAAACGGTTATGGAGCAAATTGGTGATCCACTGGTGCACTTGGTACGCAACGCCATTGACCATGGCATAGAACCCGCCGAAGAACGTCTCGCCAATGGCAAAACCGCGCAAGGTACGATCCAACTGGATGCTTACCACCAGGGCGGCAATATTGTGATTGAGATCCGTGATGATGGCCGCGGTATTGACTCTAACGTCATTCTCGCCAAAGCGATAGAAAAAGGCCTTGCCAGTGCTAATGACAATTTACCTGAAAGCAGTATTTTTGAATTGATTTTCGAACCAGGCTTTTCTACTGCTGCAGTGGTTAGTGATATTTCCGGTCGCGGTGTCGGCATGGATGTGGTACGCAGAAACATAATAGCACTGGGTGGTCGTATTGAAATAAAGTCAGTACTTGGTGCTGGCTCAACCTTTAAAGTATTCCTGCCTTTGACGTTGGCAATACTGGATGGACAATTAGTACGAGTAGGAACTGAAACCTATATTGTGCCGCTCATATCTATTGTTGAGTCACTGCAAATAAAGCCGGAACTGGTTAATCGTGTCAGCGGCGATATGGTGCTCTACCGCTTACGTGAGGACAACGTGCCAATTATCCCCATATACCAAGAGTTTGATATTGAAGCGGACAATACCGAGCTGGGAGACGGCTTACTGGTAGTCGTCGAAGGGGAAGGTCAAAAAATAGGGTTGCTGGTCGATGATTTGTTAGCACAACAACAGGTCGTTATTAAAAGTCTCGAAAGTAATTACAAGCGAGTTGAAGGTATTTCCGGCGCCACTATTCTGGGGGATGGTTCCGTTTCTATGATCCTGGATATTCCCGGTTTGATTCGCAAAGCATCGGACCGTGCAAGAAACCAGCGTCGCTCGAGTAAACAACACCAGGCCGCTTGAAGGTATCAGTAAGGAAACAGCTATGAATATACAAGGACTGGCCAATACTATTCCTGTTGAAGGTGAAGTAAACCTGGCTGGCATTGATTATGTTAACAATGGTGATGAGTACCTGACCTTTTGTCTGGGCGACGAACACTATGGCGTTGATATTTTAAGTGTTAAAGAAATTCGCGGCTGGGAAGTGCCGACACTTATCCCTAATTCCCCTGACTATGTTAAAGGCGTTATTAATATTCGAGGCATCATTATTCCGATTATTGATTTACGTATTCGATTTGATATTGGTGAAGTTACTTATCTGCCAACGACCGTAGTGATAGTTCTGACAGTAGAAAGCCCCGGCATCAATCGCATGATGGGCTTTGTGGTTGATGCGGTATCCGACGTGCTGAATGCCGAGGCCAGTGATATCAAAAAATTTCCCGCTTTTTGCGGCAATATCTCGCCTGAAATGATCGAAGGATTGGTCAACGTAGGGGACGATGTCGTCACTATTCTTACCACTGAGCAATTACTAACCTTAAAGGAAGAATAGCATGTCGGATGCACTCGCCATCGCCGATCAGGAATACCTGACCTTTGAGCTGGATAACGAAGAGTACGGCGTAGATATTCTTTGTGTACAAGAAATTAGAGTTTGGTCGCCAGTCACCCAAATCCCCAACACCCCAGATTACCTTAAAGGTGTCATTAATTTACGGGGTGTAATTGTACCTATTGTAGATTTGCGAGAGCGCTTTAATCGTAGCGCCAAAGATTATGACGCAACCACAGTGGTCATTGTTCTTCAGGGAAGGATTAACAATAAAAAATCAATAGTTGGAATTGTAGTTGATGCGGTATCTGACGTGCACAAAGTTGAACACCACGAAGTTAAAGAAGCTCCCGATTTTGGCAGCCAAATAGATAACCGCTTTCTCAAAGGGATGGCCACTGTCGAAGGAAAAATTATTATTCTATTGGACTCAGATAAATTACTAGATGTCGAAGAATTATTTTATCGGCATGTCGATACCGCAAAAGAGGCTTTACCATAAATTTATACGACCTGAAAGAATGACATTCAACCAGAAGTTTTATGCTTCGAAAGCTATTGGCAGACATTATTGCTAACTGACGAAAGCCCTTTTATTTAATTGTTAAGTTAAGAGAGAACACAATGAGTGATGATTCGATGCAAACTAAAATCAAAGATCTGGAACGGCTGTTAGATGAAGAGAAAGCAAAAAATAAAACTTTCTCCAACCAGATGGATGCCATTGGTAAATCACAAGCGGTGGTTGAATTCAATATGGACGGCACCATTATCACGGCCAATGATAATTTTCTCAACGCAATGGGCTACACCCTTGAGGAAATTCAAGGGCAACATCACAGCATGTTTGTTGAACCCGGGTTTAAAAACAGTGTCGAGTACCAGCAGTTCTGGGAGAAACTGAACCGCGGTGATTATGAGGCCAGGGAATACAAGCGAATAGGCAAAGGTGGCAAAGAGGTCTGGATACAGGGCTCCTATAACCCGATCATGGATGCAACCGGTAAACCTTTTAAAGTAGTCAAGTACGCAAGCGATGTGACAGCACAGAAGCTGGCTAATGCCGATTTCTCAGGCCAGATCGACGCCATCAACAAAGCGCAGGCAGTCATTGCCTTCAATATGGATGGCACCATTATCACGGCGAACGATAATTTCCTTAACACCATGGGATACACCCTTAATGAGATACAAGGACAGCATCACAGTATCTTCGTTGAACCCGAGTATAAAGCCAGCTTGGAATACCGACAGTTCTGGGAGAAGCTGGGGCGCGGCGAGTACGAAGCGGCGGAATACCTGCGTCTCGGCAGGGGCGGCAAGGAGGTCTGGATCCAGGCATCCTATAATCCGATTATGGATTTGAATGGCAAGCCTTATAAAGTAGTCAAGTATGCGACGGACGTAACTGCACAGAAACGCTTCCAGAAAATGATAGAGATCGTTCTAAAGGATACAACTCGTGTTGCTGAGTCTCTGTCCGCTGGTGATCTATGCACAACCATGGATGGTGAATACGATGACCAATTTCAGGGATTGGCTAACGCTATGAACTCTTCCATGGGTAACTTACTCAATATGGTAGGAGAAATACGTGACGCCTCAACCAATGTCTTTAGTGCGGCCCGAGAGATTGCCCAGGGTAATAATGATTTAAGCCAGCGCACCGAAACCCAGGCCTCCAACCTGGAAGAAACAGCATCAGCAATGGAAGAACTGACGACTACCGTACAGCAAAATGCCGAGAATGCTTCCGAGGCCACCAAGCTGGCCAGCGACGTAATGACTAAAGCTAATAACGGTGGTCAGGTTGTAGCCAATGCCGTTACCGCGATGGAAGAAATCAACACTTCAAGCAAGAAGATCGCCGATATTATTGGTGTTATTGATGAAATTGCCTTCCAGACTAATTTACTCGCACTGAATGCGGCGGTAGAAGCGGCCAGAGCCGGGGAACAAGGCAGGGGCTTTGCAGTTGTTGCAGCGGAAGTTCGCAACCTTGCGGGTCGAAGTGCGGCGGCGGCAAAAGAAATTAAGGGACTGATTAACGATAGCGTTGAGGCTGTAGGCAAAGGTACCAAACTGGTCGATGAAACCGGTGAAACATTCAAGCTCCTGGTTAACTCAGTGAGTGAAGTGGTCACTATGATTTCCGATATTGATAACGCCAGTAAGGAACAGGCGGCCGGTATCAGCGAGGTCACCCAGGCGGTTGCACAAATGGACGAAATGACCCAGCAAAATGCTGCACTAGTTGAAGAGGCCACAGCCTCGAGTAAAGCAATGGAAGATCAAGCTCAGGGACTATTGGATCAAGTCAGCTTTTTCAAAATCGGCGATAGCAACCAACCTATCGTCAGTCCCCAGGCAGCACGCCGCAGCCCAGCGCGAGCAGCAGCCCCCGCTCGATTAAAGGCGGTTTCTTCGCAAGATGATGAGTGGGAAGAATTTTGAGTCCAGCAGGCCAGGATCGACGCCAGGAACACACGTTAAGTAATAAGGACTTTAACTGGATATGTAAATTTGTCTACGATTCTACGGGTATTGTTCTTGATGAAAGAAAACGTGAGATGGTTTATCGCCGCCTCATGCGGCGTACTCGCGATACGAAGCTGAGCTCCTTTAATGACTATTTGGATCACCTAAAATCCAGTAAGGAGGAGCTGCCCTATTTTATCAATGCAATCACCACTAATCTAACCAGCTTTTTTAGAGAGAATCATCATTTTGAATTCCTGAAAAAAGAATTTTTTCCGCGCCTATTAGCTCAGCCGGGGCAACGACGGTTACGGATATGGTCAGCGGGTTGCTCAACCGGCGAAGAGCCCTATAGCATTGCCATAACGGTAAGGGAAGCGATGCAGGCCCACCTGGCTGACTGGGATGTCAAAATACTTGCCACCGATCTCGATAGCGATGTGGTAGCCCAGGGTAAATCAGCAATCTATAAGGCTGATCGAATAGATGGGCTGGATAAACATATTGTTAAACGCTGGTTCAAACAAAACACTACCTCAGGCCTTGTCAAAACCTCCCCTGAGCTAGCTGAATTAATTGCTTTTAAACAACTCAATCTGTTTGAACCTTGGCCAATGAAAGGCCCTTTTGACATAATTTTTTGCCGCAATGTCGTCATTTACTTTGATAAACCGACTCAACAAAATTTATTCCAGAATTTTTATAACATTCTAAAACCAGGAGGATATCTAATCATTGGTCACAGTGAGAGTCTGGGTGCGATGCAAACCCAATTCACAGCAAAGGGAAAAACAGTTTTTCAAAGAAAAGGTTAAACAATATACCCATGGCAACAGATGCACTAGATAAGATAAAAAAACCACGTTGTTTGCGCGGTTTTGAACATGTAAATCGCTATTGGGATAAGCAGCGTAATATTTATGTCGCGAAAATTTTGCCTGGCGAGTTTTATGTCAGCCGACTTGATGAAGGAATCACAACAGTGCTGGGCTCGTGCGTTTCTGCTTGCATCTGGGATTATAAAAACGGGATAGGTGGAATGAATCACTTTATGCTGCCACTTACTGACCAAGAAAGCCACTCAGTAACATGGGGCAATGTTAACAGCGATGCCACCCGCTACGGTAACTATGCGATGGAGCATTTGATTAACGAAATTCTTAAGCATGGTGGTGAGCGCAAACAACTAAGAGCTAAGGTATTTGGTGGCGGCAAAATCATTGCCAATATGAGCAATATTGGAATGAAAAATAGCGCATTTGTACTGGACTATCTGGCCATTGAGAACATCCCAATACTGGCACAAGACCTGGAAATGGACTACCCAAGAAAAGTGTTTTTTGAACCTACAACAGGCAAAGCCTTCATGAAAAAAATTCAGCCCTTGCACAATGACACGATTCTTATCAGAGAGAAACAGTATAAAGAAGAACTTAGCCATGACTCTATTGATGGTGATATTGAACTATTTTGATTTTCAGGCAATACATGTGAGCTATGAATAAGTATTTATGAATAAACCTATTAAAGTACTCATCGTTGACGACTCGCAACTGATCCGTCAACTATTAATAGCAATGCTATCCAGCGATAGCAATATCGAAGTGGTAGGAGCTGCAATCGACCCCTACGATGCCCGGGAAAAAATAAAACGGCTTAAACCTGACGTACTAACACTTGACATAGAAATGCCCCGCATGGACGGCATTACCTTTTTAAGCAACCTGATGCGCCTTAGACCAATGCCGGTCATTATGATATCCACAATGACCGAAAAAGGAGCGGATATAACCCTTCAAGCCCTGGAGCTTGGTGCTATTGACTATATAACCAAACCAAAAATTAAAGTTAAAGATAGTTTACCCGCACTATCCAGAGAGATTATTAGCAAAATCAAGTTAGCAGCGAAAGCCAATATATCAGTACTGGAACACAATTTTAATCGCCAGCAGTTTTCTCCGCCGGCTACACTGAGTGGCCACCAAGTATTAGGAAGAAAGATCGAACTCATCGCCATTGGTGCTTCTACTGGCGGCACTGAGGCCATTAAGCAAGTCCTACTATCTTTACCTAAAAATATGCCACCGATTGTAATAGTCCAGCATATGCCTCCGGGATTCACTACATCCTTTGCCCAGCGCCTCAACGCCTTAACTGAACTCGACGTGAAAGAATTAACAAAAAGTCGACAGCCGTTAAAACAGGGCGAGGCCTATATCGCCAATGGCGCCCAGCACATGGTGATCAATAGCAGCAGTGGCCACTACATTGCTAACTGCACAGACACCGATCTCGTCAATCGTCACAAACCATCTGTGGACGTATTATTTGACTCTATCGCCGACAATTGCAGCAAATCCATAATCGCAGTGCTGCTCACCGGCATGGGCAGCGATGGTGCTGCCGGTATGAAAAGGCTATATAGCAATGGCGCGATTACCATCGCCCAAAATGAAAGCACTTCAGTTGTTTGGGGAATGCCACGCGCGGCAATAGAAATGGGTGCCGCCGGAGAAGTATTGCCACTACAAAAAATAGGACAATACCTGGTCGATAGTTCCTACAACTAAACCACTGACTATATGCTACAACAATTGGATAAATTTATTTGTGGGGCAATTAATGGACCAACATATGCTACGGCTCTTTGGGATAGCGATCAGTGTCAACCTCATCGCGCTAATGGCCATCATCTTCAGCGATGCTCTTTGGCTTACTATAACTGCATTCATCTGCGGCAGCTTGTGCTGGGCCTATACGGCTTATAAATCAATAGAGCACAGGGAAACCGCTATAGAGCAACCAGACCCTGTACTCAACCAGGTTAGTGAACTTAACTATCAGGTTCAGGAAGCATTAAACGAAGAGTCAGCCTATATTGGCGAACAGCTGGGAAGGATAAAAGAACTCATTGCAAGTTCGGTAGGAGTACTTCAGACCAGTTTCAATACCATTGTTGGAAAAACCCAAAGCCAAACCGTAATGGCCACAGGACTCATCAACCGGGTAACAGGTAAAGTAAGTGCCGATGGATCAATACCAGTCAAAGATTTCGTCAGCAGAATCGAGATAATTTTACAGCACTACGTCGACATCATGATAGAAGTTAGCGAAAAGAGCGTCGGTGCTATGCACCATATTGAAGATATGACAAAACATATGGAGGGCATGTTCCACATGCTGGACGACGTACAAAAAATCGCTGACCAGACAAATTTACTTGCACTTAACGCCGCTATTGAAGCTGCCCGGGCTGGCGAAGTGGGCCTCGGATTCTCCGTGGTTGCGGACGAAGTACGCGCTCTATCAGTTGCTTCTTCAAAACTGAACGAACAAATTAGAATTAAAATTGAACAAGCCAAAACACGCATGACGGAAGTCAGCAAAGTTGTCGGTCAAATTGCCAGCCTGGATATGAATAATGCTATCGAAGGTAAAACCAATATAAACAAAATGCTTGAAGATATTAACAATATCACACAAGACACAGGCATCATTCTCAGCGACATGTCGGTAGCAACTGATGATATAAGTGCAGAAATCAACAACGCCATTAGAGCATTACAATTTGAGGATATTGTAAGCCAATTAGCATCACACGCAGAGCAGCGCTTAAACCATATTCTTGAAATAGCCAGCATCGCCCATATTAACGATTCCAACTTACCCTTAGAACAAAAATTATCCAACACAGTGGAAAAAATAAAACAACGACGAAAAGAATTTTCAGAGCAAAAGATTGAGGCTAAAGTAACACAACAATCAATGGACGAGGGAGAGATAGAGCTTTTTTAATGCTGACATCAACCCTCAATCACCCTTCGAGGAAATTATGGGAATAACCGTAAAATCATCTAAAGAAGATACTACTATCATTCTTGATAAAAAATTGACTTTCGCTTTATTGAGAAATTTTGTAGCATTTATTCCAACCATGATGCAAAAACTATACGATTGATTTTCGTGAAACAGAATATATGAACAGCGCTGGCCTGGCGGCATGCTAGCCATGTACATTCAAAATGGCTTTTTAAATTACCATCAGAAAAGATCTGAACGCCAATCTAAACTGGATAGCGGATTTATGACTATTTTCATCAATTTTGAGCCCAGCTTAGCTAATGGGGAATTGCTCATCATAATCAATGATTTGGGAGATAGTTTTAACCAAGATGAGACTCAAGCTGACAATGACGACAATTAATTTGTGTAAAAACATAGAAAACAGCAATGGCGGAAACATGATTAAAGCGATTTATTCAATAACCACGTAAACAACCACTTAACGGACAACCCGGTATTAATCGATCACTAATATCGGCCAGTTTGGAAGGAATTGCTATGAATAACCCGCAAATAATTCGAACAAACCTGGATGATTCGGTGGTCTCCAGTTTTTTTGATAACAATGATTTTTTTCTAGTTTATCAAAAGAAAGTCTCACTACAGGATCCGGACAAACTGATTGGTTTGGAAACTTTTTTGCGTTTACGCACCCACAGTCTCGAAGCTTATTCGCCCAATGTATTTATGCCCGTCGTTAAAAGGTTAGGTATGTTGGGGGATTTGACGCGGATTATTATTCGTCAGGTCGCCGATGACTGGAATTTGCTACAGCTTATGAAAATGGATGTAGATGTCTCCGTTAATATTGAGCTGGAGCTTTTTACTGATCAGGGGATGTTAGAGGAAATTGTCGAGTTAATGCGCTCTACGGCAATGCCGCTGCAGAACCTTAAAATTGACCTGGTTTTGGATAAGGTCTCTGACATTACTGATTCGGCTAAACAAGGCGTTAACTATCTTCGGAAAAATGGCGTGGGGTTTAGCCTTGACCTAAGACCAGATCTTGATATCAGTGAGACCAACATCCGGGAGCTAATGGTTGAAGAGATTAAGTTGTCGCGAGGATTTTTTACCGAAAAAAATTATAAAAGAGCATTCATGAAGTATCAGGGTATCGCACATGAGCTCGGCTTGCACCTGTCGGCCGTAGGTGTTGAAGCTGACGAAGAGATTGATCTGCTATTGTCCTCTGATGTTGATTATGGCCAAGGGTTTTTATTTGGCCGGCCCACTGAAATAGAAAGGTTGCCCGATAGCCAGAACAGCGAAGAGGTTTTGGCCAATAATAAACTGAATATTCTGGTGATTGAGCAAGATCAGTATTGCAGGAAACTATTGTCAAGCGTTAGCCCGGAAACCTGCCAGGTCAATTATGTAGATAATACTACAGAGGCCTTGCGGGTCATTGAAGATACATCACCCAATATCATTATCGCTGAAGTCAATGATGCCAGCTCTTCGCTATTTGATATGTTTGTGCAGTATCACGCGTTAGAACACGACGATCTTTTTTCTGTAATTTTTGTATCTGATAGTGTGGATGCCAAGCTGCACCTTAAAGTGTTTGAAAGCAACGGTTTTGCATTACTGGACAAATCTGCACCAATAGTTGAATTCATTTCGACGATCAACCGTGCTGTTTCTATACAGAAGAAAAATAAAGAGTTGTTACTAAAGGCCCGAGAATCTTCCGAGCGGGCTTTACAGTCAATGAAGGATGCTTCCCAGTACGGAGATATTGTACAGCTGATGAAAAAAATCTCCGTAGCCAGTAATGAGTCCAGAATGGCACGGCATTTATTCAACTATATGGAGAATAGAGGTTTACGCTGTGCCGTAGTTTTTCGCGACAAACAATCTGTTATAGATTTTGACTGGAGCAATGCTTCCTGTTCACCTACGGAGCTGAAAATTTTTGAAATTCTCAGTAATAAAGGCAGGTTATATGAGTTTGGGAAAAGGCTGATTGTAAATAGCGAACCGATTTCTTTTCTGATTAAAAATATGCCAGCCAATAGTACTGAGCGGGGTCAGATCAGGGACTATGTGGCTGTGATTATTGAGTGCATGGAAGCCCGCTACCGCAGCGTTTTGCAAGGAAAAGCGATAGAAATGGTTTTACAAGACCTAGTGTCGATCAGCAAGGGCGCGATAAAATCCGTTGAGATGGCTGGCGATAAAAAGAAAGTGATGGTGGACTCGCTGAATGCTGAAATTAGCATGAGCTTTCATGTGCTGGATTTAACCATAGAGCAAGAGGACTATTTAAAAAATCTGGTTAGTCAGCTTATCGAAGAAAATGATACAGATACAGAAGAAACTAATCATATCGTGTTAAGGCTACAGAGCGCGATAGAAATACTGACCTCTCGGCTCAGCAAACAAGAAGATGAAGATGAAGATGAGGATGACGATATATTTGATGGTGATGAACTTTTTTAACCGAAGTATAAAGCCCCTATTCAGTAAAAAACCACCTCCCGTGGGCTGAATCCATCACGTCATTTTCAGCCTCCACTTCCGGCGGTCTAGTCATATACCCCGAATAGCTACCAGCTTCCGGCTACGCGCCGGTTTTTTCTGCACGTTGGCATTTTTTCGCCGCTCATAGTCATTTGTGCCAGTAGTACATAATAACCTCAACCCTATACTGGTCACAAATACTCGACATGCCTGGAGCGAAACTCTTATGCCTATAACACCATCCGGATTGCACATCATGGACTTTATTGGCCCGGCGCTGGCCGCTTTGTCTTTCATTTTTATCATGCGCAAAATACCTGAGCCTATGCGCCATAAATTTAATCTCGTTCTTGTGGCTGGCGCAGGCGCCGCATATTTGAACGGCGGCTTGGGTTTTTGGGAATATCCTTATGTGCTATTTGCCTCGGTTTTGGCTTACAAAGGCTGGGGCAGCTATAAATATATTGGCATCGCCTGGCTATGTCACACTGCTTGGGATTTAGTACACCATTTTTTCGCAGATCCTATTTGGCCCTGGCTGGCGACCTCTTCCATCGGCTGCGCTGTTTTTGATGCCGTCATCGGGTTGTGGTTTATCACATTGTCCTCCAAGCAAATTGATCCGCAAGTAGCACAACTGGAAATGCGCCCATGCCGTTAACCATTCGTAAGCCCAAACCCAGTAAACTATGTATGCTTCACGGTTTTGTGCGTCACGACATTCAAGCCTGGTCCCGACGAGCGAAGCGTTTCATCAGCCGGGAACACGTTGAACATGTGGCCAGGCAATACTACGCCATCCCCGATAGTGAAATCTGTCATAAGGCCTTCACTTTGGTGCAGGACTGCAGCCCGTTATTTCTATTAAACCATTGCCTGAGAAGCTACGCCTTTGCTGTCGCCCTGGGCAATAGCGTGCGCAATCACTACGACAGAGAGGTGTTGTTCTTAGGCTCCATAATGCACGATCTCGGTCTTGTCGAGGAATACGACGGCAGCGATACCTTTGAGATTGAAGGGGCCAAAACTGCATTGGACTTTTGTCAGCAACATCGACTGGCCGATGACAAAAGCGAACTGGTCCACGAAATGGTGGCACTGCACAACTCCGTAGGTGTGGCCGACAAGAAGGACCCGGAGATCGCGCTATTACACTTTGGCGCTGGTTTAGATGTGGCGGGATTAAACGTTCACGATGCACATCCTGCGACGGTAGCAGAAATTCTAGAACAATATCCGCGTTTAGACTTCAACGATGCTATGGCCAATCTCATTGCCGACCAAATCAAAAGAAAACCACATAGCTATATGAGCACCATGGTAGAACTTGGTTTTTTGAAGCGTATGAGGCAACTAAAATTTGACCAATAACGTGACTCTCTGAAATCATACTATTCCGTATTTATACGCTAATTGATTTTTCCGCAAATAGAATGCCGTCGTCTAAAAGCATCAGGAACTTTAAGCTCATTTCACCCGTGAGCTTAAAGTTCAGAAAAAATCTGATGGTTGAGCCGCCTTCGATATAGGCCTGTTTTTATCGTCATGCCGAAAAGAGCCATGACGATAAATGGGAGGGCCCTAATTCCAGGAAAATGAAATATGTTTTTTCAAATCAGATACGGAATAAACCGACCAAACACAATCACTCCAACCCAAAAAACCAACGACAAAAAAGCAACGATCTTTGCTTCCATGCCAATATCATCGCCTGACGATAGCTCTATCGATCTCGAGTGGATCCTTAGCTTAAAATACAACGCATTAATGCCAGCCAACAGAATTAGCAGCATTTTCAACCGAAAAGCTAAATTCGGATAATAACGAAATGGATCAGCGAAAAAGAAAAGTATACCCGTTACCAGATTGATGCCAAAACCGATTAGCATCAACGGTAAAAACCGGTATACAACCAAAGGTGGCACATTGCGGATTAGGCCCAACAATCGACAGTCCACTACCAGCAGCCCACCCATCAATAAACAGAGCCCCATAAAATGCAGAATTTCTGCCAAAGGAAAAAGCCAAAGCACATCACGCATTAAATTACCTAATGGTGATGATTCTATCCATAATAATACGTCGTTCACTAAAATTTTCTCCTATAACTAGATCTCGATATAAGCGATTAACCGACCTGCAATAATTGCCGCCGGCCAAAGTATCAAAGACAGAGCTGCGACTAATTTTATATTGCTAGGTAACGCTTCACTGGTATTCTCTGTTACACCAGTAGTATCAGGTATCGCACGTACCACGTACCACGCACACAGTGCGCCGATGAGAATAAAGAGTAGCTTGATCCAAAAGGCTGGATGGTAGAAAAGCCGCTCAGGATCACCACAAAACAGGATGAATCCAGAAATGATATTTAATATCACTCCAACCCAGAAAATGGTTACCAAGTTAGAAAATGCATGCAATGGCAGATCTCGAACAAACCCCAGAACTCTGAGGTTAATCACTGTCAGGGTACCCACCACAATCGCCATACCAACGGCATGACAAGCTAGCACTATTGGATATCCCCACTCCGACTGCCCGGCTATGTAGCCTAGTGGGCTGTCTTGTATCCAAATTAGGATGTTCTCTAGCATTAATTATTCCCTCACTGTTATTTTTGAAAAATTCGTCACCTTCAAGAATGAGCTTTTTCCTGAGCACAACTGTGAAGACTCAAGGCGAGCTATCGGGCACCGAATAGGCAGAACTACGTCTAAAGTAGTTCTATTGATTAAGCCGTTAATCCAACAATTTGGGGATAGAGCTTGTCTACTCGCGCTTCCATACTCCCCCCCAAATTATGCTGCTAAGTTTCTCACTGTTAGACGATCACCTGGCTTTCATATCCAAGATTGTGAAATAGATATTGGTAGAAAAGTCATCAACGACGTTCTCTAATTTTTCCAACGCTCTTCTACTTCTTCGTTACAGTCAAACGGTAAAACTTTTTGCCCTGGCAGTGCGAGAAAATATTTTTCATAGGTCACAGGGCTGCTGAAATATTCAGGATCGATAATAGTTATAGAGTAATTAAGTTTTCGGTCATTGTCGGAAAGACTGAAGCGCTCAACAATTTTGGCATCCTCACTTTGCGGTATTCCTAGCTCATTATGGAATGACCAATCGATTTGGTCTGTATTGACAACCAGAGCGCCCCCCTCCCAATGGGCTACGGAGAATCCATAAATAGATTTCTCAATCGTAGATGGACGACTTTCGCCCATATGGAAGACCCTTTTAGTATCGTACTCTTCCATTCTCATCACTATGGTATTTCCTACTTTTTCCATAGACATTGGCGTTGGCGCTTCCATAATGGTCGGCATGCCTTTTGGTATGCAGCCTACATTTAAATCCTGCGCATGAGGATCATAGCTAGCCTTGTACTCAATCGCCGCCTTAGTCAGTGGTAGCTTTTTATGCGAGGTCAAAGTAAATGCTTCTTGATCGTACTCTACTGCCGACTCAGGCAGCGGTGGCTCTGTGGGAGCGGACACAGTTTCACCTTCTTTACCCTTTTCAAGAACGGTACTCCAAATTCGGTATAAACCGTTTTTATTTTCTTCAGTATCTTCTAAAGTTTTATACCAAATATCATAGTTAGACGTCGCTTTTTTGGTGAAGACTGGTTCTCCATACGGCTCTGTTAAAATCTCGCGACCATCCTCCAGTAAGATATTGAATACGTGCATCAAACGCGGCTGTTTTTTTGAAGGGTTGCCCGATACTTTAATTTTTTTACCAATTTCGAACATATCCTTTTCCATACCACCAGTACGCCTCACCATACCGATAGATTGAGATTCAACCTTCCAATCTTCTGTCTTCCCGTTATTCTCAACTTCAATGATGAAACTAATATGGGGATTGCTCCATTTAAGACTTTTGATAACCCCCTCTTTCTGGATTGTTGTGTCAGCATCAAAATAGGCAACGTAACTATGATGAGCATAACTGGATTGGGCTATGGACAAAGTGTGGCAGGCGAACACTGCAATTATTAACCATTTCATTTACTCTAGCTTCCTCTTATCTTGTTTGGCACTGCTTCTCTCTTAAGGCAACATTAATCTAGCCGATATCACCTGAATAAGAAGTTCGTCGTTTTTTTCAACAGAGAGATACACAAAGAGCAAGCACTATCCAATGTTCTTCGAAGTTTCTTGAAGATCTGCCAGCGTGCTGACCCTCTTCGAACGCGTTGCGCCAGTTGCTTCTTAACTACAGAAGCAACCTATCGAATACGTACCCTTATGTATCTTTCGGAGGACTGGACCAAAGCAACTCATTTGATAGGCTGGTCCACTCCCCCCTTTTATGCGCGAGAGCAATTACTCATGTAAAAGTTCTCTCGCCACATCTGGATCACATTCCACACCCGAGAAATCAAGGTCTGGTCTATATTCCCAACGCATATTGATTGTTCCTGGTTCGGCAAGCTTCGAATCTTCTATTTGAAAATCATATTGCAAATAGCGACCACCTTCAGCAAGGCTGAAGCGCTCTACCGTATGTTTGTCAGGCCCAGATGGAACACCGGAATACACGCCCATTGGATGAGGCGAAAATGAAACAGTATCGACCACCAACGTCTTCCCTTCCCACCAGCCGATAGAATGCCCAACGAGTGTTGGTGCTATGTTTTTAGGATGTTCTTTCATGCCGAGATGAACTGTACGCTTAATATTCTGGCCTTGAGCCTCGAACCTCATCACAACAGTATCACCTTGCAGCTCTAGCGTACGAAGGTCAGGAAATATCGACAGTAACGGCGTAGGATAGTCAGCACAAACCCCGATATTATTCGCTTGTTTGGACTGAAATTCTTCTAACTCTTCACGGGTTATATTTACATATGACCAATCTAGTGGAGCCTCTGCCGCAGCGTGGAAATCTGCGGAAACCGGTACCCATTTAGCAAAAATGTCTTTAGCTGAATTCGAAGTAGTGGGAGCAACATCACTTCGTTCTGATCCATGCAGGGAAAGCATGTCGCCATCTTCTGTTATTATTTTAATTCCCGAAGCACGGCCTAAGGTGCGTTTACTAGGATGAACCAACACCTTAATAGACATACCCGGCACAATAGAGTCTTTAGTAAACCCCGCCGCCATTGCCTCTGGTACCGACACCCACTCGATCCGTCTCAGCTCAGTTTGGCCACTAGCACTTAGCGCTTCAACCTCAAAAGTAATATGGGGATTTCGCCACTTAAACTTAACAACTTTTCCTTCAATCCATTCTTCCTTATCCCAGTCGTAGCTTGCTCCACTATGGTGAGCCATTGCAGAATAGGATATGAAAATGCTTGCAAGGAACCCTACAAACCAACCTACGTACCTATAACACACTTTATTTGCAGTCAATTTTCCGACTCCTTTAATTTGCTTCGATGACAACCAAGAAGAATCATTTACGAATTCTTCTTGGTCGTTTTTGATCGCTAATTTATCTAACTAATAATTTATTAATTAGTAATTAAATCTAGCCGTCACTGCCCACTCACGTGGACGGCCGGGCTGGCCTGTGATGGCACTAGTAGCGTCAGTATCGTCAAATTTTGTGTTGTAGTAGTATTCGTTGGTTATGTTAGTAGCCTCTAAAGCAACCATTAGGTTTTCACTAGGTGATCTCCATGTGAAGCGCAAGTTAACCAGCGTGTGGCTATCTACATAACTGTAAATATCGCTTGGTGAACCTGGCACCGGCCGGAAATTCTGAGTAGAAGAGCCACCTGTGTAGCCTATGTCAATACGCGAGGTTAAGCTGCCTAAGTCGGCACCTAGTAGTGACTCATATTGGATACCGCCACTAACTTGTGTGTCTACAAACCGTGGGGGAGTTTCACTGACTGGACCAAGAACAGCAGCATCGTTAGAGCAAGGCCCTGCAGCCAATCCAACATATTCTGGATTAATACAATCCCAGTCCCAGTCGAGATAGGAAGCGGAGACGTCAATTTGTAATCCCTCCATTGGCCGGGTATATAATTCCAGTTCCACACCCTGCACAGTCGAGTCACCAGCGTTAACAATAACGGAGCAGGGGCCAGCGCCACCAAATTGTGGACATGATAATAATTCGAGTTGCGCGCCTTTAAAATCGTTATAGAACACAGCGGCATTGAGGCGTACTCGCTTATCAAAAAAATCTGATTTCACACCAAGCTCATACATCACGAGTTCTTCAGGGCCAAATGGTCTTGCCTGTTCAGATTTTAGTCCGCGAGGGCTAACCCCTCCGGCTTTGTAACCAGTGGCTATAGTCCCGTAAGCAAGTAAAGATTCGCTAAAACGATAATCGGCACTTAATCGGTAATCGGTACGGCCACCTTTAAACGTCGATTCACGGCCGGTTAATGGCGTAACAATATCGTCATCAGTAAGCCCATCAAAATCAAGATCTAACGGGTCCGGTCCAGAGTAGCCCACGCCATAGAATGCGCCAACGGGATCGATAAATGGATTGACAGTGACGCCATCAAAATTCAAACGACTGTAGCGGTATGTCTTTTCATCCTTCGTGTAACGCAGGCCTGCGGTAATTGCCAGCGCTTCTGTGACATCTAGAGTGAGAGTGGTGAATACCCCTTTAGAGGACGTTGTTACTAAATCATCTAAAATTAATTGCACGGGGAACAGCGGATTTTCCGGATCGTCTTGAATAGTGCGCAGGTCTTGTTTCGCGTAATAGTTGGTTTCTTCATCAGAATAATAGGCACCAAATACTGCAAGAAGACGGTCACTTACATTCCAATTAAAACGTAGTTCTTGGCTCCAAAATTCATGGTCCAATACATCAAAGCCGTATTCAGTGCTGGTAGGTGCCAGGTCGCCATCACTACTATAGGTGGAGTCAAAAGTACGATAGGCAGTAATAGAAGTTAGGCTAATTGTATCGGTTAAACCCACACCCGCATTAACGCTGAAACCATAACCCTCAAAAAAAGATTTTAGGGGGCCGATGTTACTTTCCATTGGCACGCCGTCAAAATCTGGATCAGGACTGCTCCACGTTCCTGCAGGGTGACCGTTGGTGTAATAGTTACAATAGTCGCCACATACAAACCGTGAATCCAAGGGCTGACCGTCCGAAGTCAGAGTATTGACTTGAGTGTTATCGGCATACAATAAAACTTGCCCACCGTTGTGGCGATTTTCACGGTTGTAGTCTGCGCTAAATAGTATGTCTACGGTATCGGATGGGTTGTATTCAAACACGCTTCTTAACGCGTAATGGTGGGTGTCACTTTGAGAATATTTTGTACAACTCTCGCTGCCCGCTTGAACACAATCGAAATCCAGTACATCGACAAAACCATCTTGATCAGCATAGGTTGCCGACAGTCTGCCTGAGAGTTCTTCAGTGATACCGAAATCAGCACTAGCAACAAGCTCAACACGATCGCGTGAACCATAGGTTACGGCAAAAGAACCGGCACCCTCACCATTGGGTTTACGAGTGACAATACGAATGGCACCCCCTTCGGAATTCTTACCGGTTAGCGTGCCTTGCGGGCCACGCAAAACCTCAACACGCTCTACATCTAATAAATCGAGATTAGAACCGGTCAAACGAGCATAGTAAACATCGTCTACAAATATCCCAACGCCAGGTTCAAAGGCCGGGTTATAGTCATTTTGGCCAAACCCGCGAATACTCGCTGAAATTGATGGGCCGTAAAATGCAGTTTGCGCTTTTAATACAACACTGGGAGCAGAATTAGCAATATCGACAAGTGCTCTGGAGCTGCGTTGCTCAATCATGTCAGCCGTAAATGCTGTGATTGCAAGAGGTGTATCTTGTAAGTTTTGCTCACGAAACTGGGCAGTAACAACAATTTCCTCAAGTGCACCATCTATAGGTGAACTATCGGTTTGTGCCTGGACCCCTTCAGCCCCTCCTGCCCCGGCAAGTAAACCAATCATTGCTGCCAAAAAACTTTTTTTAGTTTTCACTTTATCTCTCTCCCCACTATTATCATTTGACTGACGCGAAATGGTGATCACTTCGCGTCGAGAAAGACCAGCGGCGAGAGCAGTACCCTTAAACAATTCCGTTAACGCCTGTTTAAGCGTGTAACGGCCTTTCAAAGGGCGGGTATTGATGTCGGTAACATCGGCAGATTGGAAAATGACCGGGTAGCCGGTCTGGCGTGACAGTGTTTTTATTGCCTGTTCTGCTGTGGCTTGCGGAATATCAAGGGAATAGTGCTTATCTGATCCTTCTGTTACATCCGCTACAACAATCAATGCATGGGCAATACTTAGCCAGAGGACCACTAGGATTCTCACTCCAATCCGCCTTACTATCGACGCTTCAAAACGCCTCGCCGGCGGCCTTATGGGGGTAGTTCCTCTGGCCACAAAAACCCTCTATATAAATTTCAAAAAAATACAAAAAATTTCGCGAACATTATTATTTTTTTTGCAGCAAACTTGTGCCGAAAAGCGTTTCAACTTACACGTAAAAATGTTGGTATGAGTTCCACTCCCTTATCGAGTCAGCCCTGAGGGGGTCGACCGAGCTGTACGGTTTTACCGTCCACATAGGTAACCTCGATACCGTAAGCAGTTTCTAGTGTCTCCAACAGGGCATTGATATTACCGGTAGGAAAAATACCGCTGAATTTGCGATCTCGTAGCGTTGGGTCTGCAATTTCGATGTTAATACTAGTGTGGCGGTCGAACTCCCGCACCACTTGCTCAAGCGGTGTCTCGGAAAAGTCGAATAGGCCCTCCCGCCAGGAAAGGTTACGGCGGATCTCCTCTTCCGTTACGGTATTGATTTTCGGTTCGGGCTCTCGGGCAGACAGCACCAGATGTTGACCGGCATCCAATACTGCTTGTACTCGTGGTACCTCTTTTGAAACACGAGTGCTCGACGGATCTTCTGCACTGGCTGCAGCTCCCCGTGCGCCTCTATCATGCACCGCCTTGTCGTACGCATCTTGCGTTACGGTTGGTGACTGCGCCCGCAACTCCACACGCCCTTCAGTCACAGTCACCTCCAGGTCAGCACTCTCCTTCCAGGTTGTGTCCAGGCGTACAGCAAAGGCAGTACCCACAGCGCGGATAATTTTGCCGTTGGCATGCACCACAAAAGGCCGGTCGGGGTTATGGGCCACCTGGAAGAAGACTTCACCCCTACGCAGGAAAATATGGCGCTGCTTGTCGTTGAAGGCGATGCGGATACGGCTGTCTGTGTTGAGTTTGACCACACTGCCATCCGCCAGGCTCTGCTCCAGGTAACCGCCGACAGGTGTTTCCAGCTCGGTGGGGAACTGGGGCACGAGCTGGTCGCGCAACAACACCAACAAGGTGACGATCAATACAGTGGCAGTGACTGCTATGCCGCCCAGGCGTGAAGGCGAAAACAGAGCACTGAAACGCACTCCCTTTTTAGTTCGGGTGACGGGCCGGTAGTGCTCCGCTGCCTCGCGCAGGGCCGGAGCCAGGTCACTGAGTACGTTCAGCTCCTCAGACAGTCGCGCCAGGCGGCGGACTTCTGCTGCATGGCGAGGACTGCGGTGCATCCACTCGCGAAAAGCGTCCACGTCCGCCGGGGTGAGGTCGCCAGTTTCAAGCTGGGCAATCCACGCACAGGCTTCTGCGGTGATGTCCGAGGCTTGATTGGCAAGGTGGTTCTTACTCATTAATCTGTCCGTCCTGATTGTTCGCGATCGCACCGTGTCTCTCGTGCCTCTTGTGTCTGGCCTTGACTGACGTTGGTCGACTCACGCTCCAGATGCCGGGCCATGAAGTCACTACAGCGCTTAAGACCGGCGGAGACGTGCTTCTCGACAGTGCTGACCGAGATATCCAATTGTTTCGCAATTTCCTTGTGGGAGTAACCATATACCTTTTTCATCACAAAAACCTTCTGGCACTGGCTGGGCAACGTGGCTACAGCGCGACCGAAAAGGAGCATGCGCTGGCGGGCATCCATATCGTCTTCCAGAGTGGGGGCGTCGTCGGCATACTCATAAGGTGCTAGGTCTTCCACGAAATCGACTAGCGAACGGGCTTTCTTATCCAAGCCCTTGCGAACGATATTTTTCGCCACGCCAAACAGGAAGGCCCGCGGCTCCTGGATCTGCCGGCTTTTTTCGGCTTCAAGCGCACGCAGGACAGTTTCCTGGCAAATATCTTCCACATCCTGCTGGCTGGAGGTAAACCGGCGCAGAAAACGCCGCAAGATAGATTCATTATCTTGGAATACGCCAAATACTCGCGACATATCGCTGAATTTTCGCTCTTTTTTCGTGTCGCGCCCCATTCGATGTCCTGTTTACCACCCTACCGTGGGTAGGGGTTCGTGTATTTTACCCGCAGATGTGTAATGCAGCCTTTTAACGAGCTCCAGGAAAGTAATCAGTTTTCATCAGGCATCGCGCACCTGCTCAGCTTAAATTCACCATAGTTTCAGCGCTACGAGATACCATGGCACTCCGATATAGCGCTACTCCTGTAGGAGAAGTACCTTTCGCGGCCAAAACCCGCTATAGCAATCGCAAATTTTTTGAAGGTATTTCAAACAGCATAGTGAACCTACCAGAGCAGATCTGGGCAACTGCTAGCAGTTAGATGCTTGAAGACAATACACAGGTATCTGCACACCACTCAAATTCGCGCAATGCGCAAGCATCTCAGCGCAGTATTTCGATCAGAAAGAAGGGGTTTATAAGTCAGTACACCTAGTCGAGGTGGCGTACTGGTCGGTTTAATATGCAAAACAAAGTACGACACCTGTTTCTCAAGTCACCAATACTCCAGTACCTCCCACCATCTAAATGGGACTGTATAGTTAGACATCTAACATTGTCATTAGCAACTGTTTTGTTGTCACCTGAAACCTTACGCTGTCACTCGAATACCCATCATAGCTGCGTAGCATGAAGAGAGTAGTTCCAACATCAGTACATTTTGTTGCGAATTTGCAACACTATCCATTGACTTCTGCTGGTCAGAACACGAAACGGCGGCAAGTTGATAGGCAATACACTACAGATAGCTTCGTTTTCGTCTAATTATTCGGGAGTCTTTTTGCCAAGAAAAACTTCGGTTTATCTACCGACAGCCAAATCATTACATTTGACATAGTTAAGTCAGCGATTCGCATTTAGCCGGCTAAAGCGTAAAGCTATTCCAGGACGACTCATCGAGTCTGGCAGAAATAGCGATAACACCAAGTATGGGAAATTCAAAAAAATGGATGTGATTATCCCAAGCTTTCTTAACTTAAGAATTGAGGAAGTAATCAGAAGAAAAATTCATACATTGAAGCCGGTTTTTCGGGTAAGAGTCTTTAGCGCCCAGTAATACTTTGGCGGGACATCCCTGTCCCGGCACGGCTTAAAACCGATAACTCGCCCCAACGCGCAATGTGCGTGGCTCCGTAGCACGACTCATCGTACAATCCACGGATTCACAGTCGATATCGTCGGCGCTGAGACCAGCAGGGTCCAGACCGGCAATATAAGCCGGATAGTAGTAAGTAATATCTTTACCATCACTGTCGAGCACATTGATCACTTCTGCATAGAGCGTGACATCTCGCCAATGGTAGGCTGAGCGCAGGTTTAGTGTAGTCAGCGATTCTGAACGTTGAGTGTTATCTGCCGTCAACGCGTAGGGCCCGAGATAACGTGCCCGCGCACTAAATTCCCAGTTGTTGTGTGAAGCGGAAATACCAATTTGCGCCGACTCTTCAATGGCATTTTCAACGTAATCGCCCTCTTCGTTATTGGTATAGCGGGCAAGGCTGTTGACATATACAGCATCAATCCCCACCCCATCGAATGGCTGCCAGAACAAAGTGAGTTCATAACCCTGCCGACGGGACCCACCTTTTGGTTCAACGGAGTTAGAGTCACCGACAAAAATTAACTCGCTGTCTTGGTTTAGCCACCAGTAACTTGCCGTTAACTTCACCCCAGCTACTGCGGCCCGCGCGCCGAGTTCATAGCCTTCACCTTTCGACAAACCCGGTACCCGAGCATCTTTATTCACCACCCCACGAGCATCATTGGAGTGAAACCCCTTGCCCCAGTTGGCGTACAACTCCATGTCATCATTCAACGAGTAGGCCAGGCCGAACTTAGGAGTCACCAAACTATCACTCTCCGTGCCCGCGTAGGCGCCGGCATTGTTGGCTGTAACATCGAAGTCGTAGTAATCACCCCGTAAGCCCGCCATCAGGCGCAGTTGCTCAGTGGCATACCAAGTCAGATCAGTATAAATCCCAACAGAAGCTTCTTTGATATCGTTACTGCTGATTTCGGCAACAAATTCGCCTGCCTCATGTTGATCCAGGCCGACCGGGCCGATGTCGTCGTAGCGAAAATCCGACCCTACCTGAATATTCAATTTATCGGTGTCCAACAACGATTTGTTACCTTCTCCGCCTAATGTGTAGCGGCGGTCGAACTGATTGATCTGAAAATCGTAAGTGGGGTCTGACTCCATGGCCCAATCGTAATACTGGCCATACAGGCTCAGATCCCAATCTTCACCGGTTAGCTGACTCGTGAGCATCCAACGGTTGGTCTCGCCACCTGCGCTGTCATCTAGAGCACAAAATTCGTCCCCGCACACTGCTGTACCAATGGCACGCTCTGGAATTTGTTCGGTTGGATGCCAGTTGCCTTGATACCCAGACAGAGTAAAAGCCGCCTCGCCAAAACGGGTACTGGTGAGATATTTAGCCCAGATGGCATCGTGCTTCAGGCTTTCAGCATGCTCCCAAGGCCCATCGTATACTTTGGTTTCGGCAATCACGGTTAGCACACCATCACCCAGCTCTGCACTATGGCCACCCGCAATACGTCCCCAACCGTACTGACCGCCCTCCAGAGAAATAAAGGATTTCTCCAGCCGGTCAATGGTCTGAATTGCCGACGAACCGGCCAGAGAGAAATCGCCACTACTGGCATAGTAAGGCCCCTTGCGGTACGACACGCTCTCAACGGTTTCGGGAATCAAACCGTTTACATCGAGGTAGCCCTGCCCATGACCGTGAGAGCGCAGGTTCCAAGGCATGCCATCTACCGACGCAGTGTAGTCAGTGCCGTGATCCAGATTAAAACCACGCAGAAAGTACTGATTGGCTTTACCACTACCAGAATGCTGTACCGCGACCATCCCCGGCATGGCTTCTAAGAGTTCCGCCACTTTCAGCATAGGGCGCACGAGCAGGTCTGCACCACCCACTGACCCCTGACTGGCAGATTCGGCACTGCCAATTAAATTTGTCCCACGGCCAAAAACGACCATCTCCTCTATGCTTTCCGAAGACGATTGTGTTGTCGCTGCCAGTGCGCTCAGCGACATCAGCGAGATTGCCATTGCCAGTAATGTTTTATTGTATTTCATGGTTGTACTCATCAATTGCAGTTTGATTAGAAAGAACTGATAAGCACTTTAAAGAAAATAAATGAGCAATCCGCAGTTATGTACCGTTACACAACCGTTACACAACCGATGTAACAAGGTTAAAGCCAGGAAATCCGGGGCCTACAGGCGCTGCCATAAACCGGCATCCAAGCCGTCACAATAGCGATACTTCGCCGCCTAGCAGACCGCTGAAAACTATCTGCGTGGCTAGTGTGGCTCTATAAATAGCTTAGTAACCGTTCTCCACCAGTTTGCTAATCACGAGTCAGCGCAGCGACGGGTTTTGGAAAGAAAGCACTCCTAGAGCGGTGCTTTGTATCTATCGCAAATTGAGCGTCAGAGAGAATAGGAGTGGGTCGCAGAAGAAGTCGGGGACGGTTTATTCAACGCTATCATGATCAAGAAGAACAATTTTTTCGCGAATGCTAGCGTTCCTGACACCCTGGATTTTGAACAGGGTTTCAATGTGATCCTGGTTCGCGAGGTCGTCAAAGACAGCGTGCAGTTGCGGGCTGGCCATTAACTCGGCCGTGCGCCGCAGACCGGCGTCGCGCAAACCGGTTATCGCAATTAATAAACCGATATCACTGCGGGAAAAACTCACATAACCATAGTCGACAAAATCTTCGCCGTCAGAATGTCTGCTGGCTTCGTTACTGAAATAGCGCTTGCCGGATTGGATGTTGATCATTTCATCGTAGCTGCTACCAGGGCTGTAGTCTGCGTCGGTAAACACCAGCGGTTCAAGAAAACCCATACCACTTACCAAACCCAAGTACACCACATCAGCATTTTTTAACATGCTGGGATAGACTTTAGAGCTGGGAAAAACCTGGTAATCGCGCCCGGTTTGTTGGATGAGAGGGATAATTTCAGAGAGAGCGTACGCAACGGATAACGGAGCATAGGTTAAATCAATATCCCGGCTGTGGTTAAACAGCTCCGGTTCTTGGCGTGTTAATTCTTCCAAATCTTTGGCAGAATTAACACGAAAATCCCTGACCAAACGGCTGCTGCTAGCATCATCGGGGCTGTAGCCAAACTCACCGAATATATAGTAGTCGCCAACAATAACGGCAATGGGTCGATCGCTCTTGTTAAACTCTGACCAGAGCGTATTTAAAGGGAGCGCAGGTGTTGCCTGAGCGTCATCAGATGAGTAAAGCACAACCCAGGCGAGAAGATTAAGCATAACCACAAACGCTATTACCAAAGCAATTTTCAGCGGTGAAATAACGACGCTATTGTCCACCACCACTTCCGGGTGTTTATGGGGCTCAAGTTTCAGGCAATATTCACTGCGCGGTAAAATCAACCGGTGGGGTTCCTGGGCACCTGCTTTTTGGTAAAAATCTTCGAGTTTTTTGCGCAAACGGTGAATGTAGACGCGGACTGAGGCATCGTCCTTGCCTGTCGAGAAATCCTGCCGGCCAAACACGTCAGCGGCCAGAACCTGCTCACTAATGACTGCCTCACATCTATTGGCAACCAAATAGTCAAACAGGGTTCGCAGACGTCCTTTCTCTCCCAGCGTACCACTTTGATGGATGGCGTTTACCTGCTGTTGAAAATGTTCGTCAGTGTCAGTCAATTTATTCTGTTCATTTTGTTGGTGTAAAGTATGGGAAGTATAAACCCTATGTTCACTGGAAAACCACCTAGACCACCCCGACGAAGCAACTCGGCCATTTCGCGACCAAATGTCAGTGCTGACTATTTTACTGTGCCTCTCTCGATACCAGCCACTCGATACCACCCAATAGGCTTCCGTCATTCTCGACGGTGATACCGAGATGCTCAGAGCACATCCCGGGCAGAGCGCCTTTGCGAAGCCTTGGCTTACACACCAAAGATACAGAACGAACCTGCTGCGGCATGCCCCTCTTAACTAACCTGGTCACTAAGACCGCATAAAACCCAAAAAGTGATTGACACTTGCAACAATAAAACTAAAACTCCAATTCTAATTAAAATTCTGTAGTTAGCTAAAGCGATTCTTCGGCCGCGCGGGGTTCGGCATTGTACAAAACTGGCAAAACCATAATACGCCGGTAGAACTACACTTTTTTCAGGATGGTGGGCACGGTTTTGGTATGGGATTACCGAATACGAGTACTGAGACATGGCTAACGCAATTTATGCTATGGCTAAAGGTTAACAACATTAGCCCCTAACAATACGTTTTTAATATTTGAGAGTACAACAATAATGACCAAAGACTCGTCAATGAATCAGAGCAGACGGCAATTTTTAATTTCCTCCGCGGTTGTCACCGCATGCTCAACGTTAGCTGCCAGTCCGTTAAAAGCAGCGCTTGGTGAAACTGATAAAATTGATCAACTCATTCGCAAAATGTCGATTGAAGAAAAGGCCGGTCAGTTGCACTTGGAACCTAGTTTATCGATGCGTATGGCCGATTCTGACTTTGCTAAACAGAACCCTTGGATGCCGCCTACTACAGTAGAAAAAACTCGAGAAGAAATAGCGAACCAGTTAGAGAATATCCGAAGGGGAAGAATCGGAATGTTGACAACGCCGATGGACATTGATTCGTTAATTGACGCCCAAAAAGTAGCAGTTAATGAAAGTCGGCTGGGTATTCCTTTGATGTTTGGAGCGGATTTAATACATGGATTTAGTACGGTATTTCCCGTGCCAATTGCTGAGGCGGCAAGTTTCGAACCGGAATTGGCTAGGCGAACAGCCCGAGCAGTAGCGAAGGAAGGTGCTTACGCTGGTCACGATGTAACTTACGCCCCCATGGTGGATATCGCTCGGGACCAACGTTGGGGCCGGGTTGTAGAGGGTGCTGGTGAAGACGTGCTACTGGGCTCACATTTTGCGGCAGCCCGTGTGAAAGGGTTTCAGGGCAATTTAGGCAGCAAAGACAGCCTCTTGGCATGCGTTAAACATTTTGCTGCATACGGTGCAGCAGAGAGTGGCCTCGACTATGCCGGTGCTCCTATTACCGAACGTATCCTGCAAGAAGTTTATCTACCACCTTTTCAGGCAGCATTTGATGCCGGTGCCGTATTAACCATGGCATCGTTCAATACTATCGATGGTGTTCCTGCAACGGGGAACCACCATTTGTTAACTACAATTCTACGCGACAAGATGGGCTTTAGAGGTGCCGTCATATCTGATTATGAAAGTGAGCAAGAACTTGTTGCCCATGGTTTCGCAGCCGACGACAGGGACGCCGCTAAAACAGCACTTAAAGCGGGTTGCGACATTGGTATGGTAAGCGGTATTTTCCTGAAGTATATACCGCAACTTGTGAAGAGCGGCGAGCTCAATGAAGCAGTCGTGGACGAGGCTGTTCGCCGGGTACTGTATGTTAAGCAACAGGCAGGCTTATTTGATGACCCTTTCGTGCGCTTAAGTAAACAACGTTACGATTTACCGGTACATCGTGAACATAAAGCCCTGGCGAGGGAGTCAGCGGTGAAGTCTATCGTGCTGTTGAAGAATCAGGATAACCTGCTACCAATACCAAAAACGGGTAAGAAAATTGCGCTCATTGGGCCTTTTGCATCTGATACGGATAACCTCAATGGTGCTTGGTCTCCCTTCTCATCGAAGTATGCCTCAGTGCCTTTAGATGCGGGTTTACGCAGTAAGTTATCGGATCCAAATCAGCTAATTATAGCGACCGGCTGTGAGATTGAGTCACCCATAGAAGGCGGGATTGACGCCGCGATAAAAGCTGCCAGCGCCGCAGATATTGTAGTGCTGGCTTTAGGCGAATCAGAAAAGATGACCGGTGAGTCAACATCACGTACCGACATTGCCCTGCCTGCGTCCCAAATAGCCCTGGCAGAAGCAGTAGCCAGTGCCGGCAAGCCAGTTGTGGTACTGCTTCGCAATGGCAGAGCACTTGAGCTTAGCGGTGCAGTTAAAGATGCTCCTGCTATTGTTGCGACTTGGTATTTAGGAACAGAAATGGGCAATGCCATTGCAGATATATTGTTTGGTGATGAATTACCTTCAGGCCGCCTGCCAATGAGCTTTCCGTTAGCGAGTGGGCAACAACCTTATTACTATGCCCGCGAGCGCTCGGGCAGGCCTGCTTTGAAGGGTTCTACCGCCATATTTAAATCGCACTTTATGGGGATTCCGGACGCACCGTTATATTACTTTGGACACGGCCTTACCTATGGCGATATTACCTACGGTAAAACCCAATGCTCGGCCAGTCAGTTAAATCAAAAAGGCACTATAACGGTCAGTGCTAAAGTCACCAATCGTGGCCGCTACAAAGCCGAAGAAGTCGTTCAGTGTTATATCCACGATAAGGTGGCAACTGTGGTTCAACCCAAGCGTAAACTGGTTGCTTATCGCAAAGTGACCCTGGCACCGGGGCAGACACTGGAGGTGAGCTTTGAACTTAATCGGTCACATCTGACATTTGTTAATCAGGGATTAAACACGATAGTAGAACCCGGGGACTTTGATGTTTGGGTGGCGCCGTCTGCGGGAACGGGGAAAAAATCCAGTTTTTCATTGACGTAATAAACACGACAACTAGGGCCTGTTGGTTTTGATTACACTAGAGGGTTATTTATTGGTGTGTTTGGGCGAGCAGGCTTTAGTCTGGCAGTGTTTAAAAAACTTTGCAGGGTTAATCACCATCTATAAGTATCGTAAAGGACTTTAGGCGCTGAACAATATGTTGGGGGGCTGTTGCCCTTCGCAAGAAATGTCAGATCCGGTTCTCATAGAACTTAAGACTGGACAAGATTCATAGGCATAAATAATTCCAAAAAACCTCCACAGAGTCGCAGCATTACCTCACTGAACCGTATAGTTCATACAACCATAAAGTGGGTGTCTGAACGCGATAGTTAGCATTTCATACGGCAATAAGTCAGTACGCTGGGCAAGGTATCAATAGGATCGATTTATCACCGGTTTAAAAACAAAGATGAGCTTGTAAGAGAGGTGCTCTTTAGAGGACTTCAACACATAGCTAGTCGTGAACAATCGATGATTGCCGATTCAGTCTGTACACCACAATCCCTTAACGAATATATTGCTGGCAATATGACATGCCGCCATTGACTCAAAAGCCAGTATTTATTCAGATGATGAATTAGCGAAATACGCGCAAATAACAAATAACAAATAACAAATAACAAAAGGCTATTACATTTTAAAGACGAAATTGCGGGTGACGTTAATACGAAAGTGATCATGATGTTCGATCTGGTTTTTGCTACTTTGGCCCGACACATTGAGGCACTTGCGCGCCCTATCGATGAGGAGAAAAGCCTCGGTATTTGCCGCTAAATGCATCTAGATATTCGGCGCTATAGAACTCGCAATGCACCCGCAGAAAACTGTTTTCGAGATGTCTGCACTCAAAGTAATCCCGGAACGCCAGCAGGACATACAACGACAACTCCCTGCCCTGCCGCTGGGCAGAAAATACCGAGAAATGCTCTTCGAGGATCCGAGAGCGAGGCTTACTCGGGACAGCGACACTGGTAACAACCAGCATCCTAACCCCGGTGGCTATCCTGGCTGCCGTATGAGGGATGCCACCCTTGCGATACAGTATTTTTACAGCCTGCCTATCACTCAGTATAGAGAATCGACGTTACAAGACGCGATAGCGAAGAATATCCCCACCGCCAAGCTGATGAGTTTGACTCAACTGCTCGTGACAAATGGTCGCTTGCTCGGCCAGGACCGGCTCCTCACAATACTTATATATCAGCCGGCGACTAATACTCTCACAAACCCACAACAAAATAATATTAATATCAAGGGAGATATTTACCGATGTCAAAAATAAAAAACTGTCTGCCAATAGTTCTATCAATCCCCTTCTCATTCCATACAGCGTATGCAGCAACCGAAATTGAGGAGGTCATAATCACTGCCGAAAAACGTGAAACAAATCTTCAGGACACAGCTCTGACGATAACGGCATTATCCGGAGATAACCTGGTCGCGTCAGGGGTCACAGATTCAATGGATCTGCAACTGCATACGCCAGGCTTGGTAATGAGTTCTAACGGAGGCTGGGGCCTTCCTTACCTTCGTGGCGTGGGCACTGACATTATCGGCCCTGGGGTCGATAGCGGCGTGGCGATATATGTCGATGGTGTCTACCAGGCAAGAAATGCCGGTAAAGTACAGCAGTTGCTTGATGTTGAACGTGTTGAGGTACTGAAAGGTCCACAAGGGATTTTGTATGGACGAAATGCAATCGGTGGTGCAATCAACATTATCTCCAAGGCACCAACTGAAGAATTTCAGGCCAGTGCTGGACTTGAACTGGGCAACTACGGTCAAAGGACCATTCGCGGCGCCGTCAGCGGCCCACTGGTTGATGGCAAAGTATTGGGACGCTTTAGTTTTCTAGACTCTGATGAAGATGGTTCGACCAAGGACCTCTTGAATGGCAAAAAATATCAATTTAGCGATACATCCAGTTTGCGCGGCGCGCTGGCAATTCAACTCACTGATAGCCTTAACGCCCAGATAAATGCCTCTTATTCCGAGAGCAATGCCGCCTATGCATACACACCAATGAATCCGGACACCAATCCTTTATTTACTGTTTTTGGTGCGACGAATACCGGAGACCCTAGGAAAGTTTTAAATGACAACCCAAACAAACAGAAAACGGAAGAGTGGGGAGTAAATGCTAAATTAACCTGGGACCTGGAAAACTATACGCTAAGTTCCATTACGGCTTTCAATAATAATCGACATCGACTGACCTGTGATCTGGATGGCACTGAAATACCAATCATCAGTTGTGGCAGCGCCTCTTTTGATGACGAGCCGTTTGATGAAGAATCTGACTTTTTCTCCCAAGAGATGGTATTAACCTCACAAAACTCTGACAAGTTTGAATGGACCGGGCTCTTATATTACATGCATGAAGACGCCAGTTTGTTTGGCCGCAATGATTTGCCATTGTTTGGGCTTATTACACGAACTTTCGCTGATGTTACTGCCGAAGCATACGCCGTTGCAGTTCAGGGTACTTACTTTATCAACAGTAAGCTCAGTGTTATGGGTGGTGTTCGTCTCAGCCACGAAACAAAATCGATTAAAAATTCAAAAACGGACATCAATGATGCGCTGATTGGTGCAGCTGATGACGATGATTCCTGGACCGTCGCCACACCCAAAGTGGTTATACAGTACTCTCCCAGTAACGATTTGATGGTTTACGCATCTGCGACTGAGGGCTTTAAAAGCGGAGGCTATAACGCGTTTGAAATTCAGGGTTCGTTTGATGAAGAGCTTTTATGGAGTTACGAATTGGGCATGAAGTCGACCTGGTTGGATAACCGGCTGCGATTAAATCTAACCGGTTTCCACTACGATTATAAAGACCTCCAGATTAACCAATGGCAAACGGTGCCAAGCGGTATTCTGGGAATTGTTGACAACGCTGGAAGCGCTTCAACCAATGGTGCTGAAGTAGAGTTACTCACGACCTTGACCGAAAACTTTAAAGTCGAAATGGGCATTGCTTATCTGGATGCGGAATTTGACGAATTTGTTTCAATCGACCCGGACCGTCCGGAAGAAGGTTCACTCGACCGGGCGGGTAATGTACTGCCGCGATCACCCAAGACCACGGTAAACCTTGCTGCTGAATACGCAATTCCATTGCCCAGTGGTCAACTCTCTCTGCGGGGTGAATATTTCTGGCGCGACAAAATCTACATTACCCAGTTTGAGGACGAGAGAGCCAGTGTTGACCCAATTAGTATCGTGAATGCCGTGATTTCATATGAGAACACGGAAGGTGATTGGGACGTTGCTCTCTTTGGTAAAAACCTGAGTGACGAGGAATATCCTCAACACATTATTACCATTCAGTCACTATTGGGACAGGTCGGATTATATGCACCACCTAAAACTTACGGAATTCGATTTAACTACAACTTTTAGCAATGGATTTTCACCGCAAATCATTTAAATAATACTCAAAAAAGAGGGCGTTGGGCGATGATAATAAAAATAGCTAAAGCACGTTTCTGGTTTTTAGCTTTCTTTCTAGGAGCGCAATTTACGCACTGCGCATATGCTACAAACACAGTAGTGCTGGAGGCAACGTTTACAACTGTTTCCAATGGTTGGGAAAAAGTAGAGCGTTGGAACGATATAGATACGGCGTTTCAACCAGAAGGTTACCCAAGTGACGGGCGAATGGATCAAAGTGGTCAACGCATAACATTTTTTAGTTCACTGCAGCCAGACTCCGGGCAATTTTTGCTCTACTCTGCGCCTGGCTGGGATACTAATTCCGTAGAGACCCCGGTGTTATTAGTTCATGGCGCTTTTGAAAATGCCGATTGGGCTTGGGCCAACCCAGGTTCCAGCTCAATCGGCTGTGGCGCACTGACCTGCCCCAGCACAGGCATGATGCAATACTTAAGTAGTCAGGGCAGGAAAGTATTTGCGATATCCTTTCCCCATGCTGCTGGAGACAATTATTACTGGGCCGAACAAATATATGATGCCATTGAAATAATCAAGAATAAGACAGGTTCAGCTCAAGTAGATGTTGTTTCATGGAGTAAAGGCACTACTGCCAGCCGAATGTACGCTTCAAGTGTGCGGCAAAGCTGGGGGACCGCATATTCAGGTAATATTCGTCGACTCATCATGATGGGAGGACTTAATAATGGTTGGGATTGGCCATTCAGACATGGCGTTTATCCAAGCTGGGCCATTTACCCAGAGTGTGGGGGTACAGTTTTAGGCGCTTCTGCACACACCTATCTCAATTGCTTTGGCTTAGTTTTTTCTCACCCTGAATTATCAATTTACAGCACTTCAAGCGGTGATTTTTTCCCAGGTATGCGCCAGATGTTAAAGCGTTGGGATGGTGTTCATTCTTTATCTTTATCTGAACCAGATTCTTTGAGTACATATTACGGTGGATGGGGCTATTACAGCTATAGTCCAGGTATAACGAGCGCTATTAATTCAGGTTCAATAATCGACACCATGCGCTCTGCTGGCACTCCCGCTTCAATACCGGTTTATTTACTATGTGGTGGCGCAGCTGATATTCCCAATTGGCACAATGAGCACACTGGTCCGAGTGATGGAACGGTTTTCGTCGACAGCTGCAGTGACACCGGAGGACTGGGAACCGTTCAGGATAATATAGTGCTGTATAACACGAATCATATTGAACTTACCTGGGACTCAACACCAATGAGTCAGGTTGAAAGTTGGCTTCAATAAAGCGAATCTCAATAGAAATACCGAAAGGCGTTAGCAGGATGCGAGCGCCTAACGCTTTACATTGTTATTAGACTGTTGGATTGTCTATTCGTAAGGGTGAGTGAACATTTAATAAGGTGCAGGAGCGAAAAGATGCCGTTTATTGAGCTGGACACAGGAATACGGATGCATTATCGAGACGGGGGACGGCAGAAAAAGACACTGCTGTTTATACCCGGGCTTGCTGCGACTGTAGAGACCTGGAATTATCAGATACTGAGTCTTCAGGATAGATACCGCTGTATCTACGTCGATATGCGTGGACATGGTGATTCAGATAAACCCTATTCAGGTTATACCTACAATGATATGTGCAGAGACATTCGCAGCTTTGTTGTTGCTCTGGACCTGCATGAGGTAACTCTGATTGGCTGGTCTATGGGAGCAGGGATTGCACTGAATTATGTCACCCGTTTTAATGACGATAACCGTATAACAAAACTGGCGATGGTGGGCCCCGCAACGCCACGTTTTGTGGCAACGCCAACTGAGCCATTTGGTATGGATGATGATTCTGCCAATGCGGCGTTGGAAGGCATGCGTGTAAGCCTGCCTGAAGCAATGGCTTCATTTTCCAAAATCAACTTCCATCGCGATGATATGGCCGAAACCGCTAGATGGTTCTTATCGTTGTGGCTCAAAATGCCCGCGTATGCGGGCTATCAATGCTTCAAGTCACTGCTGGAAGAAGATTTAAGAGAACAGTTGGAGCTTGTGAATTTACCGGTACTTGTTTGTCATGGCCGACATGATCAGGTCTGTCATCCCGGCTGGTCCGAATATATGATTTCAAGGCTCTCTGACGGGCACTTGGTCTGGTTCGAAAACAGTGGCCATGCACTAATGGTAGAGGAACCGGACAAATTATCGAAAGCACTGGCAGACTTCGCTGAAAATTAAGCAGAGGTTACTAGCTAGATACTAATGTCATGATTTTTATTCCATTTTTCAGTGAAAGCTCTTGCTTCTGAAAGCAGCCATTCACGGAAAATAGCCGTTGGCTTATGGTCTTTATAATTTAACGGGCAAACAAAATAATAAGCTTCAGGTTTTAGCATCATAAACTCATGAGCAGGCACGAGGCTTCCCGAATCCAGCAAATGATCCGCTAAGGGGCGGTACATTGGTATTATACCAAGGCCGTCAACTGCGGCTTGCACCGCTACAGAAACATTATCGAGTTCAATCTCTTTTTTCTTCGTGCTTACGTCACCGTCGCCAGCAGCATCTAGCCACTGTTGCCAAAGGTGTGGCAAATGTTGATA
>JBNKHI010000033.1:0-38303 GCA_050290265.1 Cellvibrionaceae bacterium | reverse complement strand
AACGCCTTTCCCAAGGATTTGGTCCCTGTTTTATGAAAACCGATCCCGAATACCTTGTTCATTGAATATTCAACACACTTAATTATATAAAAAAATAAGGGGGCCTAAGCCCCCTTATTCAGGTACGAATCGTTTTAGCTATAAGCTATTAACGAGTAACGTTTACGCCTGTAACACCTGCTTCACCAGTCATGTTGTTCAGGATACCACCTGAACGAATCATGGTTTGAACAGAAATGTCACCACTGCGAGAGAACTCGAAACGCGCACGACCAGTCCAAGTACCAAATGCAGCTTCGAAATCACCAGCATTCAACACTACTGTTTGGTTAGCTGATAAAGTAGTCAGCTCTTTAAAGCCCAGATCAGTACCATCTTGTGCGTAACCCTGTGCGAACAGAGAAACATCACCTGAAGTTTCGTTAGTCACACGAACGTTAGCGATATCGGCAGAAGCAGAGCCTGGAATTGCCATTGCGTAGCCATCAAGGGTTAAACCACTGTATGAAGAAGTGGCAGAACCAGTTTCAGTTTCAGTCAACATAGTTGAATTAGCATAAGCTGTTGAAGCTGTCAAAGTGTAAGTAGTAGGAACCAAAGTATCAGTACCATTAGCTACATAGTACACGTTCAATGCACCAGCACCATCAACATCATCCAGATCTACAGATAACGTAGCAGTAGCACCACTAATAGTAAAAGTTTCACCAGCATCAACAACATCATCGCCATTCAAATCCAAGAATACGATATCACCGCTGTTAAATGTTCCAGATACAGACAGTTCCAAGGTACCTTCACCGTCTTCACCAGCCGCCACACTAAATGCGGTGCCATCAGACTGAACGCCAGCGGCATTCAGTGCAACTTCAACGTCTCCAACTAGAATACCGTCTAGGTCAGCAGTACCTGCATCGGCGTCATGATCGATAGCTACTGCGTTAGTAGTGATATCAGAACGATTATCCACGTCAACTTCAACATCAGAACCATCATTCACAACCAAGTCAACTTCATCCGCCGAATCAACAACCAGCTTGTCTGCATCAGCAGCAATAGTTACTGAAGTAGGGAAGGTATTAACACCTGATGTAGAAACTTGAACAATTGAAGCCGTGGCATTAACCACTTCTGGGGTAGTAACATCAGATAAAGATGAGGCTGCTTTCAAAGCAACCAAATTCAAGGTGATCGTATCAGTCGCAGCTAATGCAGAATCAACCTGCACGCGGAAAGTAACAGTGTTATCACCAGCCGCGCCACCAGACTGCTTAGTAATAGTTACGTCACCAGTTGCTGAAGCAACAAATACCATATCAGTCAATGCAACTGCAGCACCGAACTGTGCGCCATCCAAAGTTATAGTAAAGTCAGCTGTCTCACCAGCATCTACAGCACCACCAACAGTCAAAATAACAGTTGCAGGAGTACCAACATTGGTAGTCAGCACGGTAGCATCAGAACCTGTACCAAAAAGCTCTTGCGCAAAAGTTTCGTTGGTAGCGGTTTGAGTTACAGTCGCAGCTGCCGCAAAAGCGCCTTGCGCCGCGAACATAGCAGTGGCAACACTCGCTGCCATTAAAGTCTTTTTAAACATATGTTTCTCCAATTTTTGTTGTTTCAATGAATGCATTCATTTAAAAACCTTGCCCCCCTTCTTGGAAGACGTTTGCGAATTTAGTACATCCGCCAAGGCACTGCAAGGGGTTAAGTCACTAATATCAGACAAATTTCTCATTCTTATCTAATTACAACTAGCATTTAGAACATCAAACTTGCTTACCGGTTATTATTTAAGCAAACCCAGTCTTTAGACTGAAAACATTGCTTATAGTAACCCCCAACAAAAAACGTTGTTTTATGCGCCAAAGGTTACTCAGCCTGTAGTGTTTTATGCAACTGTAGGCTATTTTTAAACTCCTCCGTAATTTGCGCCCCATCGTCACTGTTGCGAACAACATAAGGGGTGATGAGGATCATCAATTCGGTCCGATCCTTTGAATAGGTTTCACTTTTAAACAGGCGGCCAATCAAAGGTAACTTACCTAAACCGGGTATTCCCTGGTTACCCGAACTCTGGGAGTTACTAATTATTCCCCCCATCAACAATGAGCTGCCATCTTTCAAGGTTAACTCTGTTTCCAAACTTCGATTAAGTATGGTTGGCGACAAATTAGCCGCATCAGTACTTTGCGCCTCACTTAGCTCTTGGGATATTTGGATATCAACCAGCCCATTGGCTTGTACCGTAGGTTTTATATTCATAATTACCCCGGTTTTGCGATAGTCGATCTCCGTTAAAATATCGCTGGAACCATTGGTTGTGGTAGTACTACCACTTTTTTGCGTGACAATGGGAATCTCATTACCCACCTCCAGCTTCGCTTCACCACCACTTTTAACCAACAACTTAGGGCTGGAACGAATAACCACTCGATCATCATTATAAAATGTGTTTAGTGTAGCTCGAACAGCACCGGCATTATTAAGCACAACTGAAAGACCGCCACCTGCAAGGTTCAGCGCATCTAAGGTACCTCCGGCCAGATTAAACCGGTCAACGCTTTGGTTAAACAGAAACTCCAAGCCGCTACCGTACTTATCCGTCAAAGTTACTTCCGCCAAAAGCACTTCGATCAACACCGAAGGAACTGGCTTATCGAGCTCTTTAATGACCTTTACCAGGTCCGCCCAGTCTGTTCCCGCACCCCGATAGATAAGCAAATTTCTGTTTTTGTCGACCACCACGCCTCCGCCAGCTGAAGAAATAGGAGCTGTTGATGTGCTAGCTGCTTTGCTAGCACCAGCGCTGGCGAGCGCACCACCGGCTAATAAAGAATTTAATGTACTAACCAGCTCTTGCGCCTGCACATTCTGTACTTCATAAGTAAAAACACCATTTTTAATAGTGTCGCGTTGCTGTTCGTCCAGTATTTTTACCCAGGCTTTTACATGTTCGATGGCGGGTTGATCTGCTGCAAATACCAGTAACTTGTTTGCCTCCTCTAATGGTAAAAGGATCAGGCTACCGGTAGGAGAGGCAATGCTAGACTCAAACCCCTGAGACTTAAGTACTTTGTCCAGCTGCTCAGCCAAATCTTTGGCTTCCAGAAATTGCGGTTGAATCAACACACTGTACTGCCCCTTCAGCAAGGGCTGATCCAGTACTTCAATCATGTCTAACCCCTGCTGAACTAATTCTGGAGTCCCTTTGAGTACTACCGCGTTTCTGCCAGGATCTTCAATTAACGTTAATTGCTGCCCTTTAAACGCTTGTTTAAGCAAATTAGCAACTTGGGGATTTCTAACGGTTTTTAATTGAACCAGTTGAAAAATAGTTCTGTGGGTAGAGGGAACATCGGGCAATGTTCGACCGCTAACAAGTAACGGAACTTCATCGGTCAACACATCTTTACTAGCGACAAAGTTTAACAGCCCGTTTTCCTGAGTAATACCAACTCCGTACTGCTCTAGTACCGTGCGCACAGTTTGAAAAAGTGCTGATGGTGCTTGCGGTTCATTCATTCGCAGTGTGACTAGGTCTTTACGGTCTTTTAATGAGGGAGAGACTATATAGGACATTTGTAACTCGTTGCCGAAAACTTCATTAATAAAGGCAACCAAAGGCACATCGTTGAAGGTGAGGGAGATGGGATCGCCCTGCAGATCTGCCCCCAGCTTATCTGCAGTTCCCATTGCGCTAGAGCGGGTAATTTTTGCTCGAGGCACCGTTTGAAAACGAGTATCGGCGGAAGTTTTTTCATCAGCACCCGGCTTGTACTCTGGCTCAGGGGTCTGCTCAAGTGGTGCGCGCAATGGTTCTGGAAACGGCTCCGACTCAATACCTGTGCAGCTGGTAAGAAACCCCAAAACCACCGCAACAAGGCCTATTCGTTTTATTACTGTTGTCATTCTTTTCTCTTTAATTAATTGTGTTTCTACGCTCGAAGCTACAGCTTTTATACATTAACCTTCCGGCTTAATCACAGGAAACAACAACAGTGTTTCCTCTCTGGAGTCACTGGTAATACGGATATTATTGGGGTTTATTTGCTGAATTACCCGGCCATCCGGTAAAGTATCCCCAATATTAAACCGTTGGTATGTGCCGTCTGGTAGCTGTAACACCACTACCTGCTTAGCATTTTCAATAAGCCCCCGGTAGGCAATAATGCCGTTGTCGTTAACAGAGAGGTCTTTAGCTGCCTGGCCAACAGATTCTTCAATAGAGACACCCCACCGAGACATGGATCTGAATTTAGCTAATGCCTGTGGCGAAATAGTTCCAATGTTACTGTTATTCGCTAGCTCACTGACTGATAACTCATTAACTGATGACTCGCTAACGGCAAACGGCAGAATAAACGCCAAGCCAAAAACCAGACAACCAGCCAGCAAAGCATAGGCGGCAGACCGGCCCAATGGATTAATATCATCAAGCTTGTGCTGCAATGCCGAGAGAATACTCATGATGCATCCTTTAAGCCAGTAAAGTAGCCTGACAACTGAACCATAAGTTGCGAAGATTTCTGATTGAGGTCAAGTCGGTCAATAATCAGTTGCTTTGGGGACGATTCCAGATTGTATAGGAACTGTACTTCATCGCCCTTGCTATAACGCGCTTCCACCTGTATTTGTACCTGCCAAACAGCAGGATCGCTTGCTACCTGCGTAGCGATACCATAACGCATACGCACATTTTTCATTTTTAACGGGGCAATAGCCTTCTCAATGGACTGCTGTAATAGCGCTTGGGCAACACCTACAGTATCTGCCTGCCATAGAAGCTGCTTTAACTGCTCTGTGTTTTTCTTTTCAGTATCGGTTGCCGCAAACCAACCATCTTGATTAGCATGCATAGCCAAAATTTTTGCTTCGCGGTCATAAGCTCGCTGATACTCTTTAAAAGCAGTGGCAACGCGCTCAGACTGAATCAGCGCCAAATACAGCAAAACAATAATTACTATGGCCCACACGCCGTAACGCAAGCGCCGGTTAGCGTTAAGCTCGTGCTTAATGACTGTAAAATAATCGTAAAACCGGTCGCGCATCACGGCACCTCTACAATTATTTTTAGGGTGTTTTCATCTCGCCCCTTCTCTGAGCGAACAGACGAAAACAAAGAAACATCTTGAAGGCGCTTTATATATTCGACTGGCACGGCGGTTTCATCTTCAATAACCATGTCGAGGGAACCTTGCTGGTAATGCCACTCTTTAAAGCGCGCATTACCAGATGGCAGCGCAGCATCCACAAGGTTCATCAACTGAACTTGATGGGGCCTAGCTAGCGCGGATACCAATAACTTATTCCAACTTTGTAATTTTTGGATTTCAGACCTGGCTGCAATCAAAGGCTCAAGTGACGTTGACAGCTCCTGTACTCGCTGACTGTATTGATCTGCTTTTAATGTAGCATGCCAGTAACGCCCTTCTTGCCAAAGAAGAACAACGATTAACACTGCTACAGCCACCCCACCCATACGCCATTCATTGGTATCAAACCACTCCCGCCAGGCAAAATCCTTAGCCCAGGGTTGCTCAAGCCAACTAATATTGACGTACTCCACCGCAGCCAATCCGCTGTTCGCATGGCCGAAGCTTCGCAGGAACAACTGTTGTTCAGTTTCATTCGGCGCTGAACTATGCCATTGACTACCAAGTAAAACACCACGCTGCCAAAACTGTAGGTCATACCCTGCCTGGCAAGCCTGGACATACAACCCTTCCGTTTTTTCTGGTAAAAAAACCGATTCTGGTGCAACTGCAGTTGTGGAAATAGTGTCACTTTTAAGTTGTAATTCATTACAGAGTTCAAAATCAATATTATTCTTGTCCCACAACCAAACCATGGCTTCACCACTACGCCATATCGCAAAGTGGCCGGTGTCAACAAATGGACTCCAAACCTGTAGCAGGTTTTCCAGAGCAGCTACCCGATGTTCAGCCGGAACATGAACAAAAGAATGGTGCCGATAGAGGCACAAAGCCCGGCCAACAAGCCACTGACCGTTCGGAAAACAATGGTTAACCAGAGTAGCTTTGCCTTTCCCGGTTTGAACCACCAGAGGCTTATTGTAAAAGCGGCGCAGGTACGCTTTTAGCTTTTTCCACATCGTATACGTTATCTGCACTCAAATACCTATAATCAATTCGCCACGGAGCATATAAAACAAAGGGCATTAGCTCAATCCCCATTTGCATCACTTGGTCATCCCCACCCTTCCACACCGACACACGCAAATAGCGGCTCGGGTTATTCAGAATATCCTCATCCCGAAAATTAACCGTAACACCAGATAAGGCCTCCACCTGCCTGACTGTTGATATACGGTTGTCAACCCGAAAATCCAGCAAGTTTTGCAAACCCATTTCACTCTTACCTAGCAAAACAACCAAAACACTTACAGGCATAACATTAATGTTGTACCCAACAGCCTGACGCATAGTTAACAGAGGATACAAAGCGTCACGCTGTTTAGGAGACAAAAGCCCATCAAAACCCAACAAACTCTCAATTTCATAAGGGGAAACCATTAAGCTATTGGCAGGTTCGGATAACCCTCTGTTCTCATACTCATATTTTTCGGCACCGTTCAAACGTGTATTCGAGTCGTAATCCAAATAATCGTTTAACCGATCAAGAAAAATTGCACTGTTTGCAGAGCTAACGCCAAGAGATCGAAGGCTGTGCTTTAATAACGGAATATTCGGTGAATTTACGCTAACAAGCCCGGATTCATCTTGTATGGAAAAGTAGGTTTCCCCTAGTCCTTTGTAAACTGTACCGTCAAACACAAGCTCAGCATCACCAGACTCCACAGCAATAACGGGGTCCTCACCACGATTATCTGAAAACTGTTGCTCGGATTTAATAATCAAACCCCGATGAGAGTCAGCGTTGGTAGCCAAATAATAAAGTAGTGTCGCCTCAGTGCTTTTTCTTTCAAGCTCATCTTCAAAATACTGTTTGCTCAACAACACTTCGTCGGTATTCTTTTCACCCAACAAAGCGATATACCCCGCCAGCAAGGTTAAACCAGCCAAAACCCAGAGTGTGGCAACCAAAACAAAACCATCAGACTCACCGCTCTTCATTGCCTAAAATCCACTAGAGGTCTTATTGACAAATCTGGAGCGGCTAACCAAAATTCCTGGCCACCCCTCATATTCAAGCGAATTGCTGACGGCAACTTCTCCAGCGGGTGAATGCCCTCCGGTGGCCAAGCATTATGCCAAACCAAACTAGAATCCTGATACTCAAAGGCTGCCGATTCCGCAAATGTAGTAATTTGCCAATTAAGACTATCGCCTTCAGAGTAGGTTAGAGCGTAACCATCCGTGGAATCTGGAAGTACCTGCCAGGATATTTGTTGAGGATACCCTGACACCTGCCCCAAAGCACTCATTGATGTTGCAGAAAACCCTTCCACATTTCCAGATAGGGCTCGCTTATCTTGATTGTATGCGATCAAACCATCTATTGAAGAATCAAACCACCTTACCATTTGCGCATTACGATTCGCTTCCTGTAAAAAGCGCTGTACAAAATGGTATTGTCCCAAAAAATAACCAATGCCCTGCATTAAAACAGTTGCCAGCAATGCCACCAATACCAAGACAACCAACACCTCGAGCAAAGTCATCCCTTTTTGCAAAGGTCGAAGACAGCGACGACTAACATTTAATTCACGCGCGGTAACTTTCAAAATCACCCTACCTTGCCAACTCTTTATGCCGTCTCTATTTTCATGTACTTAAACAAGGGGCCAGAGGCTGTTACTTACCTCCCCTAACCCGCTTATACCCTACCGCTCGAAACTCGTACTCAGGGTATCCCTTCCCGCTCCTGCTTACCTGAAGTTTTACACTGTATAATCCAACTTCATACAATCCCGTGTAACCTCTAGCGTTTTGCATTTGCCTCAATGACTCAAGTCGTTGTGCCGTCCAATGCACGTCAAACTGATTAACATTAAGATCACCTTCTGCATCTTCTTGAAAATTATATACAGATAGAATCTCAACCGCTTGTTTCACTGCGAGTAACTGTTGAGACACATCACGAACACGTCCCAAATTCGCCAAGCTACCGTTTAACAAACCATACAAGGCTAAAATTGCCGATGAGAAAATCACCAAAGCAACGATAGTTTCTAATAGCGTAAAACCCCTAACTCTGCGCATAACAATGCGGAGCTTCCAAACGACCACTGTAGGTTTCTTGGCCGTTGTAGTACAAGCTAAAGAGTCCGCCTAAACAAATACCATTTGCCATAACTTTAATAGGTGACTCGACATGAATCTCCCAGCCGCTTTCCAGAATCAAAGGAAATTTTGAAAACTGTGAAAGCTCCGGGTACTCATAATGAAAACTTTCTTCCGTCAAGGATGAATCTACAATTACGTAATTTTTACGTTTTAAAAAAGCCTGCCGCCCAACACCTTCAAATTGATGCAGCACAGAGTCCAGCGCCAACCGGGCAACAATCCGATCATATAGCTTCACCAAGTTAGGCAAAGTTATACCTGTTATCGCGCCTAGCAAGACCAGTACTACCATAAGCTCCAACAGAGTAAACCCAGCTATCGATTTTCTCTGCATGTTGATACAAGCCCCACCAAAGGAATCAGTACATTACTCCACATACCCAATATCTGCATCGAGACCTTCCCCCCCCTGTTTCCCATCTGCGCCCAGAGAATAGAGTAGGAAGCCCTGAATATTATCTGCAGGAGACTGATACTGATACTTATTATGCCAAGGGTCTAAGGGTAACGTCTCCTCCAAATAGGGCCCCTCCCAAAAAGAAGAACCGTTTGCAGGAGGGGTTTGCAAAGCGGCCAACCCTTCGGCGGTAGAGGGATAACCGCCCATATCCAGGCGATAGGTTTGTAAAGCACCCTTGAGCATCTTCACCTGCGTTTCAGCAGTTTTCACCTTGGAGCTATCAACCTTTCCAAATAACCGCGGCCCTACCAGGCCAGCCAACAAACCCAAAATGACCAATACAACCATTAATTCAATAAGGGTGAAGCCTTTAGTACGGTTAAAATTATTTCCAATATTTCTTTTCATCACCTTACAACCCAACATCATTTACACTAGTTATTGCCAGAATTACTCCCAACACCAACACACCAATAACGGAGCCAATGACCAGAATAGCCAAGGGCTCAATCAGAATTAAAACCTGTTTCATTCTTGCTCGACTACTCTCATCATATAACTTACCCAACGAAGAAAGCATTTTTGCCAACTGGCCTGACGCCTCTCCAACTCTAACCAAGTTATAGCCTGTAGGCGTCAAAGCGGAATTGTTTTCCAGGGCTTCAGCTAAAGAACCGCCACTTTTAACTTCCATGATCGTTTTCTCCAATCGCCCTCTTCGCCGTGTTACCCTAACGCCCTCGCATGCCATAGACAATGCTACCACCAATTCAACACGGCTTTGCAACATGGTCCCCATCAGCGATGCCCATTTAGCAGTATCACTTTCAACGATCCAGCCGCCAATGACTGGCGCTTCAGCCAAAATATCAAAAATTTTCTGACGAAAGCTTTTGCGCTGAAAAAGTGTGAGCACAATGAAAATAACGCAAGCTAACACGATGCTAAAAATCAGAAAATTATCGTTAAACCAGACGCCTGTGGAAAGCACCATATTTGCCAACCAGGGAAGATCTCTGCTTTTATCAAGAAGGTTAGAAAATTTGGGGACAACAAAAATAAAAATGAGTAATACGGCGGCAATACCAGAGAAAATCAATATACTTGGGTAAATCAAAGCGTTACGTAATTCGGAAGCGACCTTGAGATCGTACTCCATTTGCTCAACGCCCCGCCTCATACTTGACGACAGCTGCCCAGTTAGCTCACCAGCCTGAATGAGCTGAAAGAAATAATCAGGCAAATCCAACTCTGCCGACTTAAAAGCCTCTAAAAGACTTTCTCCCTGTTTTAACTTCTGAGACATTATTGAAAATGCATTTGCTAATACAGGGTGATGACTACCTTTCGCCTCAGCATCCACTGCTACAGCGAGCGGCACCCCCGATTCGAGTAGCGTCACCAACTCATGCATCGCCATTATCAGAACCTGAGAGCTTAATTTCCGATGAACACCACGCCCCTGTACACGCTCATCCAGCCCGATATCAATAACCGTTATCTTTTTCCCCAACAAAAGCCTAACGGCCTCTTGGCTAGAAGCAGCCTCAACGATTCCAGTCTCGACCTCTCCATTGGAGTCAATGGCTTTATACTTATACTGAGACATTGGTTATTGCTCTAATAAAGCCACTCTAGACACTTCATCTAACGTTGTTATTCCTTTAGATGCTTTAATAAGACCATCCTGAAACAAAGTTCGGTAGCCGTTTTCTGCCGCCAACTGCCGCAACTGATTCAGTGTACCGCCTGATACAATTAAATCTTGCATTTGCAACGTCATTGGAACCATTTCGTAAATACCTGTCCGGCCTCGGTATCCTGTGTGATGACAAGCGTCACAGCCTACGGCCTTAAGCCAACTATTACCAACGTATTCTTTGGGTAAGCCCTGAACATCTTTTTCCATCGCCTCGGGAACATGCGCAGGTTCTGCGCATGACAGGCAAACCTTACGAACTAAGCGCTGAGCTTGTACACCCCGCATTGGCGCAGCAACCAGAAAAGGCTCTACGCCCATATCAATTAGCCTCGTAAAAGCAGAAACCGCATCATTGGTATGCAACGTGGACAAGACTAAATGACCAGTAAGCGCAGATTGAATAGCAATTTCGGCAGTTTCTAAATCACGTATTTCACCAATCATTATCACGTCTGGGTCTTGCCTTAATATGGCCCGCAAAGCCCTGGCAAACGAGTAGCCAATTTCACTATGCGCCTGGATCTGAGTAATGTTCGGCACCTGATATTCAACGGGATCTTCAACCGTGATTATTTTTTTGTCGCCATCATTAGTATCGTCCAGTGCTGAATATAAGGTTGTCGACTTGCCTGAGCCTGTAGGCCCGGTTACCAAAACAACACCATTGGCAGCTTTTAACCAGGATTCAAATAAAGAAAGGTGGTCTGCCTCCATTCCCAAATAACGCAGAGACAACTCTTTGCGCTCCTTTGGCAATAAACGCATGACCACTGATTCCCCATGTACACACGGGGCAGTGGATACACGCACATCCATCTCCTGCCCTGAAATCCTGGTAGTTATTCGGCCGTCTTGAGGTAAACGCCTTTCCGCGATATCAATTCCGGATATCAGCTTTACTCGGGACGCTACAGCAGGGAATCGCTTGATGGGCTGTTTAAACTGGGTATACAAAACCCCGTCAACTCTTAACCTGACAGCAAAGTCTTGCTCGTTAGGCTCAATGTGTATATCTGAAGCACCCGCATCGACAGCCTGAGCGAGTATATTATTTACCAGCTCAATTACGGGAGCTTCTTCCGCCATTGCACGCAACTGCCTAGCGCTACCAGAAGCAAATAAAGCCTCAACAGCAATCTCTTTGCGAACAAACTCTATCAGCTGATCCAAATGATGGTTTGCAGCTAAATAGTATGTAATCTCGACATCGCTGTAAAAATACTTAATGGTTTCAGTAACTGACGAATCCAGAGGGTCCCTCGCTAAACAACCCAACCCGCCACCGTCAGGCCATAAAATAACTGACTTATCAATGAACCAGTCAATCTTGATTGGGGAATCCACCATAAACTGGTAGACCTGTAGAGAGTCAGGAAAGCTTTCCGGTTTGGATAAATAAGTAAAGGACAACTGCTCGGATAAAGCCCTAAGCAGCACATCCTCAGATAACGCACCTGTCCTGACCAAAATAGAGCCGAGTCGACCACCAACCCCAGACTGGAGCTCAAGTGCTTTTTCAAGATCACTGTCTTGTATCTGTTTTTTTCGAAGCAGTATCTCACCTAACCGCAATGACTGAGAGACAGTTGAAGCCACATTAAACCCCGAAAAATCATAAATACGCAGCAAAATCTACAGTAGGATTTCGCTAACAATTCAACCAATATACATTAAGAAACTTTGAGTACACGCTGAGAGCAGGCGCCTACATTAGCCTCAATGCGTATCAATACTCTCATTAACCCGATCACGCATTTCCTTACCGGGTTTGAAGTGTGGCACATACTTGCCTGGAAGCTCAACAGACTCACCGGTTTTAGGATTCCGGCCGACGCGGGGAGCGCGATAATGAAGGGAAAAGCTGCCGAAACCCCTGACTTCTATTCTTTCACCGGAGGCCAAAACCTTGGACATATATTCAAGCATTAGCTTAACCGCCAACTCTACATCTTTCGCTGACAGTTGATCCTGCCGTTCGGCAATACGCTCAATCAATTCTGACTTCGTCATACACAATCCTTCGAGCTGCTAAGCTATTGATTTAATTGACTATCCAGCAAACCCCTCTCTTTATACCCCATAAAAAAAAGAGCGGCAAGTGCCGCTCTTTTTTATTTTGGACAAACGGCTCATTTGAGCGGCCTATCTTACTGCTTTTCCTGACTTTCCATTTGCGCCTTAATAAGGTCACCCAAGGTAGTCGGGCCAGAGCTTTCTGGTGCCTTAGACGAATGCTCTTTGATAGCCGCTTTTTCTTCGTCAGTATCTTTCGCCTTGATAGACAAGTTGATTACACGGTTTTTACGGTCAACACTGATAATTTTGGCTTCAACTTCTTCGCCTTCTTTCAGTGCATTACGCGCGTCTTCTACTTTGTCACGACTGATTTCAGAGGCTTTCAGTACAGCTTCAACGTCCTCAGCCAACACAACTACCGCTGCTTTGGCGTCAACTTCTTTGATAGTACCGGTAACGATGGCGCCTTTGTCGTTCTCAGCTACATAGTTAGTGAACGGATCTGTTTCCAACTGCTTGATACCCAGAGAAATACGCTCACGCTCTGGGTCTATAGCCAGAATCACAGTTTCCAGATCATCGCCTTTTTTGTAGTTGCGAACGGCTTCTTCGCCAGCATCTTGCCAAGAGATATCAGACAAGTGAACCAGACCATCGATTCCACCTTCCAAGCCAATAAAGATACCGAAATCGGTGATCGACTTGATCTTGCCGGCAATCTTGTCGCCCTTAGCATACTGACGACCAAACGCATCCCATGGGTTTTCCTGGCACTGCTTGATACCCAGAGAAATACGACGACGCTCTTCGTCAATATCCAGAACCATCACTTCAACTTCATCGCCCAAGTTAACCACTTTAGACGGATGAATGTTTTTATTGGTCCAATCCATTTCAGATACGTGAACCAGACCTTCTACACCCTCTTCCAACTCAGCAAAACAGCCATAGTCAGTCAAGTTAGTTACCACAGCCTTGGCGCGAGCGCCCTCTGGGTAACGCGTAGTAATAGCCAACCATGGATCTTCACCCAGCTGCTTCAAGCCAAGAGAAACGCGGTTACGCTCACGATCAAACTTCAATACTTTAACGTCAATTTCATCGCCGACATTAACGATTTCGCCTGGATGCTTAATACGCTTCCACGCCATATCAGTGATGTGCAACAAGCCATCTACACCACCCAGATCAACGAAAGCACCGTAGTCAGTCAGGTTTTTAACAATACCTTTAACAGCCATGCCTTCCTGCAGGTTAGCCAGCAACTCTTGACGCTCTTCAGAGTTAGCTTGCTCCAGAACTGCACGACGAGAAACCACAACGTTGTTGCGCTTCTGATCCAGCTTGATAACTTTAAATTCTAATTCTTTACCTTCCAAGTGCAGCGTTTCACGCACTGGACGAACATCTACCAGAGAACCTGGCAGGAATGCGCGGATACTGGAAACGTCAACGGTGAAACCACCTTTAACCTTGCCATTGATAACACCCTTAACAACTTCGTCAGCAGCATGAGCAGCTTCCAAGACAGTCCAGGCTTCAGCGCGCTTGGCTTTTTCGCGAGACAGTTTAGTCTCACCGAAACCGTCTTCTACGGTTTCCAGGGCAACCTGTACTTCGTCGCCAACATTCAGGGTCATTTCGCCAGCATCATTGTAAAACTGTGACGCAGGGATAACACCTTCAGATTTCAGACCGGCATGAACAGTAACCCAGTCTTTGTCGATATCGATTACAACACCGGTAACAATTGAACCGGGAACCATATCTACACTTTTTAAACTTTCTTCAAATAGCTCTGCAAAGCTTTCGCTCATCATGATACCTATATAAAGGAGGACACTTCCAAAACGCCGCAAAATTAAAAATACAAATGCGCACGCTCGAGAACTGCTCTGCCGCATGGCCAGACATACGGGTTAATTTAAATAAATGCGAAAAACCAGCAAGGACCTTTGCCTCTGACATACTGAAGTGCCGCAACCAGATCAGATCCACACGTATGCAGACCCTTTCGGGGCGCGCAGGCTACCACCAAACCCTCTATAAATCAAGAATTTAGTGTGTTTTTGAAGAGGTGGATTTACGCGATCAGTAAGCCACTCAATAGAGCACTCTGGAAAAGAAAGAACAGAAAGCCAAAAATGAAAAAAGCCTCCACAAAGGGGAGGCTTTTAAGAATATGGCTCCGGCACCTGGGATCGAACCAGGGACCAATAGATTAACAGTCTACTGCTCTACCGCTGAGCTATGCCGGAATTACATAACGAGCTACCTCGTCAGTGGCGCGTATAGTATAGAGGGCTCCAACACCTGTCAACCCTCGATTTAAAAAAATAAGTGTTTGTTTTATATACAGTTTTCAGAAAGCGTGGGTTAAATCAGACAATCCATGATATTTCGGCAAACCAGTTTTAATTTACTCACCCTCCACACCCTTCAAAGGCTTAATCGTGCCCCAGGATTTACAGCTTGGACACAACCAATGCAACTGGTTACCGGAAAATCCACAACGTTGACAAGCATAGCTAGCCTTTGACTCAATAAGGGTGTCAACCAAAAGTCTAATAGCCGCGCTCTGCTCACCCTCGTCACCCACATCATGCCCCTTGGAGCGCCAATGGAAGTCCAAAAATTTACCCACGCCTTTTAAAGACGGACGCAAGGCTAGCTGCCCCCCCATATAAGATACAGCTGCCGACTCGCCTTGCAGTTGACGCACCTGTTCCGCGATTAACACCATGAGAGAACTACTAGGATATTCTTCCATCAGAGACCCCAGATAATTCTTTAAATCGCCCAGGCGGCCCGCACGCTCATAACAAGATACTAACAGAGGGAGTCCCTCAGGAATAAAGTCTGGATCCTGCTGCGGAATCCGCTTTAAGGCTTTGATCGCTTCACGAAAGTGCCCCAAACGATACTCCAGATCACCCAATAATATACTCGCACGGACACTGTCCTTGTCATACTCCAACGCCTGCTTCAAACGGCGCCTAACACTTAAATAATCAGCACGACTGAGCGCCTCATCAGCCAACTCACAGCAAAAATGGGCCTGAATAGTTCGCCACTTAGCTGGCAACTTAGAAAATCTTCGCCCACCTAGTAGATCGACCGTGTATATCGCCTTTTCCCACTCCCTTTCATCACGGTAAATCTCAGCCAAATGTTCTAAACATACGACTCGTATAGAATGCTCCGCGCTTTCCGCCAACTCTTGCAGCAAATTCTCTGCGCGATCCAACACTCCAGCCTGTATATAATCCCTGGCCAACTCTAGTTGGGCGCGCTGCTGTTCGAGCTTGGAAAGGGAAGGACGAGCCACCAAATTCTGATGCACCCGAATAGCGCGGCCGACTTCACCACGACGGCACAACAAAGCGCCTAATGCGAGATGAGTTTCTAACGTTTCACTGCTTACCGGCAATACTTGAGTCAAGGTATCGACGGCGGCATCGGTTTGATCATTCAGTAGATAATTCAAACCACGAATATATTCAGGATCCAGAGGAAGTGCTTTAACGCCATCAGAGCGTATACGCAATCCTTTTGTCCTGCGGCCCCAGCGACCGAAGCAATAACCAACGCCAATTGCGACAAAGAGAAGAAAAAACAACGTAACGTCGCTCATAATTGAATTCGTCTCATTTGAAGCAGATACCAGCGATAGCGATTAGTATTATTAAAACATGTTATATAGCGCGAAAAACAGCCTAAGGATTATCAACGAACCCTAGGCGATTGTGCACTTCACGCATAACCACGGCAAGTACCTCGTCAATGCTCAGCGATGTACTGTCAATTTGAATGGCATCCGCAGCAGGAACCAGTGGCGATTCACTCCGCTTAGTATCGCGCTCATCGCGGGCCTGTATATCAGCAAGAATAGTATCCAAATCCGGCTTTTCGCCCTTTTCTTGCAACTGCAAAAATCGACGTCGAGCACGCTCTTCTGCACTCGCGGTGAGAAAAAACTTTACTTCAGCATCAGGAAACACTGTTGTTCCCATATCTCGCCCATCGGCAACTAGGCCTGGCTCCTGCCTAAAGTCGCGCTGACGCTGTAGCAACGCTTTGCGCACTAATGGCAGAGCTGCAACCTGCGACGCACCCATACCAACCGATTCGCTGCGAATAGCCTGACTGACATCCACACTGTCCAAAAAAGTGCTAACCGCGCCAGCTACAGGTATGAACTTAATATTCAACGTAGCGGCGACAGCCGCTACTTCTGACTCGTCATCCAATGCCAAACCAGTATTCAGTGCGGCTAAAGCGGTCAAACGATAAAGCGCCCCACTGTCCAACAAGGTAAAACCAAGACGCTGCGCCAACAATTGACAGAGAGTTCCCTTACCTGCACCACTAGGGCCATCAATTGTAATTACGGGCATATCACTCATAGTAAATCTCTAATTTTAACGCACACCTATTTTACCGACAAAGCCAAGCACGCCCACTCAGAGGAGAATACCAAGCTGAAAGGGGAAATTATCAAACCATCGGTATAAAAGCGGCACGCCACTTCCTTAAAAAACTAACAAGCCGGACCCTTTCAAACTAGCAATTCGCAAAACTACTACCTTACGAAAGTAATTAACCGCCGTTTCAAATGAGAGCTTCGATTTCTCGAACTTTAGCGGTAACTAACGCTGAGTCAGCTCGGCTTTCTACATTCAATCGTAGCAGCGGCTCAGTATTGGACGCTCTTAGATTCAGACGCCACTCAGTAAACTCCATGCTTACGCCATCTGTTTCATCAATAACCGGGGCTGGATCTTGACTGCCGTAGTGCGCCTTCACCGCAGCTATCGCCGCCTTGGCATTTTGCACCTTATAATTAATCTCACCACTACAGGGGTATGCGGCTACTCGCTCACCCACCAGCTGAGAAAGCGTTTTTCCGCTACTTACAATAAGTTCAGCTACTAACAACCAAGGAATCATGCCGCTGTCACAATAGGCAAAGTTGCGGAAATAATGATGAGCACTCATTTCTCCCCCGTAAACAGCACCCTCCAAGCGCATACGCTCTTTAATAAAGGCATGTCCAGTTTTGGATTGAACGGGAACTCCGCCTGCAGCCTTAACAATATCAATAGTATTCCAGGTCAGGCGCGGGTCGTGGATAATTTTTTCACCGGGATTCTTAAGCAGGAAAGCCTCCGCCAATAACCCAACGATATAATACCCCTCGATAAACTCGCCATTTTCATCAAACAAGAAGCAACGATCGAAATCTCCATCCCAAGCGATCCCCATGTCTGCACCGGCCTCTTTCACAGCAGCGGCAGTAGCTTGACGATTTTCAGGCAAAAGAGGGTTTGGTATTCCATTAGGAAAAGAGCCATCCGGATTATGATGGACCTTTATAAATTCAACAGGTACTTCGAGCTTAGAAAAAGCTTCTTCTATAGCGTCAATTACATGCCCTGCTGCACCGTTACCAGCATTAACAACGAGCTTCAACGGTTTGAATTTGCGTACATCGGCATAGGTCAGCAGGTGCTCAATATAAGCAGCCAGAATAGATTGTTGAGTGATAGATCCTTTTTTAAGGACCTCACTAAAGTGCTGGCTTTCTGCCAGCGCTTGAATATCTCGTAAACCCGTATCACCGCTTATAGGCTTGGCGCCGCGACCCACCAATTTCATTCCATTGTAATCAATCGGGTTATGGCTGGCCGTCACCTCTATTCCGCCATCTACATCTAGGTGAAAGGCAGCAAAGTAAATCTCTTCAGTTCCACTCATTCCGATATCAATAACGTCCGAACCTCCATCCATCAGACCTCTGGCAACAGCAAGTTTAAGTGATTCACTGGTCTCTCGAATATCACCACCTACCGCTACCCTTTTGGCACCTAGGTGCTGTGCATAGGCACGACCAATCCGGTAAGCCACGTCTTCATTTAACTCTTCACCTAACTTGCCACGGATATCATAGGCTTTAAAACAGCTTAACGTTTTCACTTATTAGCCCTTCTCTCGTCCATAGGTATCCTCGAAACGAACAATATCGTCTTCACCCAAGTAGCTACCAGACTGAACCTCCACCAGCTCCAGTGGTATTACACCAGGGTTTTCAAGCCTATGCGTATGCCCCAACGGAATGTATGTAGACTCGTTTTCAGACACCAAAAAAACATCCTCACCATTGGTAACCTGCGCAGTACCACTGACGACTATCCAATGCTCAGCCCTATGATGGTGCATTTGTAAACTCAATTTTTCACCTGGGTTAACGACAATTCTTTTAACTTGAAAGCGCTCCCCATTGTCAATGGAGTCATAAAAACCCCACGGCCGGAAAACTTTTCGATGCACTTTAGCTTCGGGCCGACCGGCATCATTAATAGCCTTCACTACATCCTTCACATTTTGCACTTTGTCCTTAGCTGCCACCATTATGGCGTCATCACTCTCAACGACGATTAAATCTTTCACCCCAACGGTAACAATTAACTTGCCATCACTACGAACGTAGCTATTCCGGGTATCTTGAGCAATCACATCACCAGAAATAGCATTGCCGTCTGAATCTTTATCTGAAACCTCCCACAACGCAGACCAAGAGCCGACATCACTCCAGCCACAGTCGAGAGGAACAACCACCGCACTATTTGTATTTTCCATCACTGCATAATCGATGGAATCATCAGGACAGGCAAGGAAGGGCTCTTTAGCGGGGCGAACAAAATCCTTATCAAAGGAGACGCCGCTCATCGCATCTTCGCAGGCTCGGTAGATCTCCGGCGCATATTTTTTCAATTCGGACAAATAACGGCTTGCTTTAAACATAAACATACCGCTATTCCATAGGTACTCACCGGAAGCCACATAGGTTTCAGCTACATCTAAAGTCGGTTTTTCGACAAATTCTGCAACAGCTTTCGCACCTCCGCCGATAGAATCTCCAGAACGGATATATCCGTAACCCGTTTCGGGTCCTGTTGGCACAATGCCAAAAGTCACCAACTTACCAGAATCAGCATGCTTTGCCGCAGACCTCACAGCATCATGAAAAGCGGAGACATTAGTTATCACATGATCAGCTGCCAAAACCAGTAAAAGTGAATCCTTATCACTTTTTACAGATTGAAATGCCGCCAAAGCGACCGCAGGTGCCGTGTTACGCCCATGAGGCTCTAGAATTAACTGCGCCGGCTTACCAGAGAAAATTCGCATCTGCTCTGCAACAATAAAGCGGTGGTCTTCACCACTGATAACAATAGGACTACCGACATCAAGTCCCTCCAAGCGCGCGCAGGTATCACCCAACATGGTGACATCGCCAACTAATGGCAAGAATTGCTTGGGATAAAGAGAGCGTGACATGGGCCACAAGCGAGTACCAGAACCGCCCGCCATAATTACTGGTGTGATCATTTGTATTCCTAGTAAAGATTAAGCTTAATGAAAAACCTGCTAGTTCGCCTGCAATCAGTATATTAGAGACATTAATTTAAGAATGTGACACCCAAATATACAAGCCCAACCAACCTTCCTGGATATTTAGTTAGCTCACTATACTGGGCCGCTAGCTTGCCTTTTTCGAGTGGAATTGCAACAACGTAACTAGCTGTGCTAACTCAACGGCAACTTCCTCTGACCAAAAGATTATAGTAGCACCAATAAATACACAATTAAGTAATAGACTTGGCAATAGATGAGCAAGCCTTCGCGGGGTTATCAGCCTGAGTTATCGGCCGCCCAATGACGAGAAAATCACTACCAGAACGAACTGCCTGCTCTGGCGTTACGATGCGATGCTGATCATTCGCCGCGCTACCCGCAGGGCGAATACCCGGGGTCACTAATAAAAAGTCAGGGCCGAACTTAGCCTTCATTTGCTCCGCCTCCTGCGCCGAACAAACAATGCCATCCAGGCCCGATTTTTGAGCCAGACTCGCCAAATGCAGGACTTGCTCAGCTGCGGAGAATTTTACTCCCAGCTCTTGCAAATCTTCATCTGACATACTTGTTAATACAGTGACAGCGATAAGCAGGGGACGATTTGGGTGGTCGGCGATGGCATCCATTGCCACACGCATCATCCGGGATCCACCGCTCGCATGTACATTAACCATCCACACTCCCAAATCAGCAGCGGCTCGAACAGCCTTCGCTACAGTATTAGGAATATCATGGAATTTAAGGTCTAGAAAAACATCAAACCCAAGGGTTTGTAGCTGCCGGACAAAATCCGGGCCCGCTTGAGTGAAAAGCTCTTTCCCCACCTTCAAGCGGCAATCAGAGGGATTAAGTTGTTTTGCCAGCGCCAACGCTGACTCTGCCGCTGAAAAATCCAGAGCGACCAACAATTTGGGATTAGTAGCAACCTTCATAGAACATTCTCACACAACCATTAACTATTCACGTGAGTATGCCCTAGCGTTAGCATACCCCATAAAAAATGCCCGGATCCAAAGACCCGGGCATTTCAGCCCGCTTTGCGGGCAATTGACACCGAATTCACTGCTTACTTTAACACGATATGAGCAGTATTTTTAGCTAGAACTTTCTCTCCTATACCTTTAATTGCCAGCAGCTGATTAACATCAGTATAAGGACCATTCTTCTCTCGCCAGGCCACAATGGCAGCAGCCCTTTTTTCACCGACACCCGTTAAAACATTGGCGATAGTCTGAGCGTCTGCGCGGTTGATATTGACCGTTTGCATCGCCACTGCTGAAGGTTTAGATTCTGCCGCTGACACACGAGGCGACACAAAACCAGCGACCAAAACAACCAGAAAGAAACAAGCCAGGAAGCGATTAAAAATAGAAACGCGAAATAATGAATTGATACGAGAAAGGTTTACTAAAGGGAATTGGCTCATTATATGAGACATAATATCCTCCGTGACATTAGTTAAATTGGATTATTTATTACTGACGATCTTCCATCACGCCAGGCTTGAAGATTATCAATTTTGCAAAAAAATAGACAGAGCAAAGCACCCGTTAAAACAAAATCAGGCGCCAAAAAAGGCGCCCGACTTCACAAAACATACAAATTAATAATTAAAGCTTTGATATATCTGCAGCACCCCAGTGTGGGAAATGCTTTCTCACCAACGCATTAAACTCCAGTTCAAACTCGGAGTATGTTCCAACAGCTGTTTCAGTAGTATGCGATAAAATCTCGTCTACCATGCCCGCGCCGACTGTAATATTGGTAAGTCGATCAATCACGATAAATGCGCCGGTAGCTCGATTTTGCTGATAAGGATCCATGACTACTTGCTGCTGTAATACGACCTCCACCTGTGCAATATCATTAAGTTCGAGCTGGCTGACGCCTTCTGTCAATGCTTGCGTATTGACATCTATTTTGTGCTCAATAGCTTTAACCTCACCAGGCGTAACCTTACTGGCAAACTTCAACAGATACTGCCGGCCTGGCACCATTGTCGCGTCCGACATCCATACCATATGCGCACGAAAGTGATTACTCTGCACGACATCTGCAGATTCATGCACGATCATATCGCCACGGCTCACGTCAATTTCGTCAGTTAGTGTTAAGGTAACAGCTTGATCTACAAATGCTAAATCCAAATTACCGTCGTAGGTGACGATATCTTTAACCGTACTGGTTTTTCCAGAAGGCAAAGCTTTAACACGATCACCAGGCTTAACTTCCCCCGAAGCAATAGTTCCGCAAAATCCACGGAAGTTCAGGTGCGGTCGGTTAACATACTGAACAGGAAAGCGGAAGTCAGCAAAGTTTTTGTCTTCAGCAATTTGTACTGACTCCAAAATACCCATCAAGGTTTCACCCTTGTACCAAGGCGCCCTTTCACTGGCATTGACAACATTATCGCCCTCTAACGCTGACATAGGCACAAAATACAACTCACCCATACCAATGCTTTCAGCAAACTTTATGTAATCGGCTTTAATACCTTCAAACACATCTTCGCTAAAATCAACCAGGTCCATTTTGTTAACGGCGACAACAATGTGCTTAATACCTAACAAAGAAGCGATATAACTATGACGACGAGTTTGCGTCATAACACCGTGCCGAGCATCAATCAGAATCACGGCGAGATCACAGGTAGATGCACCCGTTGCCATATTGCGCGTGTACTGCTCATGCCCAGGAGTATCCGCAATAATAAACTTGCGTTTTGCGGTAGAAAAATAACGATAAGCGACATCGATGGTAATGCCCTGCTCTCGCTCTGCAGCCAAGCCATCTACCAACAACGCTAAATCCAGTTTTTGCCCGGTTGTGCCATGCTTTGTTGTATCTGCTTCAATCGCTGCAAGCTGATCTTCGTAAATCATTTTTGAGTCATGCAGCAAACGTCCAATCAATGTGCTTTTACCGTCATCAACACTACCGCAGGTTAAAAAGCGCATCATCTCTTTATTTTCATGCTGCGCAAGATAGGCATGAATATCTTCAGCAATTAAGTCCGACTGATGTGACATTAGAAATACCCCTCTTGCTTTTTCTTTTCCATAGAACCAGAGCTATCGTGATCGATCAATCGCCCTTGACGCTCGGAAGTAGTGGTTAATAACATTTCTTGAATAATTTCTGGCAAGGTCGTGGCTTCAGATTCCACTGCGCCCGTTAATGGGTAGCAGCCTAGTGTACGGAAGCGGACCATTTTTTCTTCAATCTTTTCACCGTCTTTAAGCGGCATGCGATCGTCATCGACCATAATAAGCATGCCATCACGCTCAACTACCGGACGTTTTGCCGCAAAATACAAAGGCACCAGAGGAATGCTCTCCAAGTGGATGTACTGCCAAATATCGAGTTCGGTCCAGTTAGATAACGGGAATACCCGAATCGATTCACCTTTATCAACCCTGCCGTTATAAATATTCCACAGCTCAGGCCGTTGATTCTTAGGATCCCAGCGATGATTCTTGTCGCGGAAAGAATAAACTCGTTCTTTCGCTCGTGACTTTTCTTCATCACGGCGAGCGCCACCAAATGCGGCATCAAAACCATATTTATCCAATGCCTGCTTTAAAGCAGCGGTTTTCATAATATCGGTATGTTTAGCACTACCATGTGTAAATGGGCCAACACCCATATCCACACCTTCCTGGTTAATATGAACAATCAAGTCCCAGCCCAAATCTTTAATGCGCTGCTCTCTAAACTGAATCATCTCCTTGAACTTCCAGGTTGTATCAACATGCATCAAAGGAAATGGCGGTTTCCCAGGGTGAAATGCTTTCATTGCCAGGTGCATCATCACCGCAGAGTCTTTGCCGATAGAATAAAGCATAACCGGATTATCAAATTCTGCGGCAACTTCGCGGATAATATGAATACTTTCCGCTTCCAGCTGCTTTAAGTGAGTTAATGTATGTCGATTCGTCATTATTAAACTACCAATGGTAAAGGTTTGAAATTCATAGATTATGTAGACTGATTCGCCTCAACAACTTGCTATAACGGACAAGTCAGCTGAAATACCGATATACAGCACCTAAAACCCGTGCATTATATTGAGACTTTGTGAATTGTTTAAGAAACTTGTATTTATAACCTTATTCCAAGCAATTACGCTGAAATAATAGTTAGAGTAAGCAAGTAATCAGCGTGGCTTTAGAGTTATCACTCCTCCCTGGCCGCATCAATATTTACCTCGGGTGAAAGCACAGCGATAAATTGATCCCGTGCTGTTTTTGCTTGAGTAAAGACAGACAAAAGCTCTTCGCTATCTTTACGATCAACTGCAGAACGTAGGCGCGATAAATTCGCCGCAAATAAATCTATTGCCTTTAATACACTGACTCTGTTTGCCAGCATAATGTCATGCCACATGATAGGGTCACTGGACGCGATTCGAGTAAAGTCACGAAACCCGCCCGCAGCGTAACGGAAGATATTTTCATTCTCGGAATCATGAGCGAGCGTATCAACAAGCGAAAACGCAATGGCATGGGGCAAATGACTGGTCGCCGCAAGCACGTCATCATGCTCAGCCACGGGCATATTGAGAACTTCAGCTCCCACGGCCTCCCACAAACTGCGCACCCTTGCCACATGTTCTGGGGCTGTTTCTTGAGTAGGCGTTAAAATAACGCGATGTAACTCATATAAATCAGGGTTACTGGCAGTAATACCACTTTTTTCAGATCCGGCAATGGGGTGACCAAGAACTAACTGGGGGGGCAAACAACCAAAAACGTTCCGAGCCGCCAGAGCGACACTGCCTTTTACGCTCGCGCCATCCGTAATCGTTACCGAACTATCTACTAGCTTGCAAATATCTTGCAACACCTTTTCAACAGAAAGTGTGGGCACTCCAATAAAAACAACATCGCCCTCGCCTAACTCCGAGGCGATTTCAGCCAAGCTTGTTACCGCTCTATCGACAACGCCGAGATCCAAAGCCTGCGAACACCTTTCGGCGCTCCGAGCAACACCAATAACTTCCGCGCAAATCGCTCTTTTTTTTGCGGCCATAGCCAATGAGCCACCAATTAGACCCACACCGATGACCACCAATTTGTTAATCGATCTAGTCCTCAATCTATACACTCACAATAGCCATTAGCATCAGCCCAGCTTCCCGTTTGCTTCAAGATACTTAATAATCGTTTGTACGCAATCTTCAACAGAATCCGTCCCCGTATCCACTATGACTTCCGCAGTTTCTGGTACCTCGTAGGGGGAATCGATCCCAGTAAAGTTCTTAATAAAACCTTGTCGAGCTTTTTCATAAAGCCCTTTGGGATCTCTCGATTCGCAAACATCTAAGGAAGCGGCAACATAAATTTCAATAAAGTCACCCTCCCCAAATAACGAGCGCACAAGATTGCGATCACTGCGAAATGGCGAGATAAAGGCAGACAAGGTGATCAGGCCCGCATCTACAAATAACCTGGATACTTCACCAATACGACGAATATTTTCTACTCGCTCCATATCGCTAAAACCCAAGTCGCCGTTTAAGCCATGCCGAACGTTATCCCCATCCAACAAATAACTATGGAAACCTCTGTCAAACAACTCCTGCTCTAGCGCATTGGCCAGCGTTGACTTCCCGGCACCACTTAAACCGGTAAACCAAAGTAAGCAAGATTGCTGTTTTTTTTGCTCGCAACGCTGCGCCCTAGATACTCGTTGCTCGTGCCAAACCAGATTACTCGCTACCATACCTAACCAAACTCCAAGCTATTTATAATCGACGGAAGATACTACAACCCAAGACTCATGTTAAAGAACAGCTTTTGGATAGGAGCCCAATAGTTTTAGATCAGAGGCGCGTTTACCGACCTCTTCTAATACAGCTTGAATATGCTCACTGTCCTTGTGGCCAGTAAAGTCAATAAAGAAGACATAATTCCACACACCTGCTCTCGACGGTCGGGTTTCAACGCGCGTCAAATCAACTCCATGACGATGAAAGGGTTCCAGCAGCTCATGCAATGCGCCGGGCTCGTTACGCATGGAAACAACGAGCGAACTCTTATCTTCACCACTAGCAGGAACGCTTTGGCTCCCAATAATTAAAAATCGCGTGGAGTTGTCCGGAGCATCTTCTATGCGTTGGGCCAGTATTTTCAACCCGTATAAATCCGCAGCCATTTCACCCGCTATAGCTGCAGCATTCCATTCACCCTTCACACGCTTGGCCGCCTCAGCATTGCTACTTACAGCGATGCGCTCTGCCTTCGGATAATGGGCATCGAGCCATTTGCGACACTGGGCCAAAGATTGAGAGTGCGAATAAATACGTGAGATATTCTCAACCTTGCTCACATCGGAAATAAGCAGGTTGTGATGAATTCGCAACTCAACTTCACCACAAATTTTCAGGTTCGAACCAATAAAGTTATCCAAGGTATGATTAACCACACCTTCCGTAGAGTTTTCGACGGGGACCACACCATAATTAACAGCGCCGGCCTCCACCTCTCTAAAAACCTCGTCAATAGCAGACATTGGAATAGACACAGCAGAGTGGCCAAAATGCTTTAGTGCCGCCTCCTGAGTATAGGTGCCCTCCGGGCCTAAATAAGCTACGGTAATAGGCTTTTCCAGCGCCAAGCAGGCAGACATAATCTCACGAAACAAGCGCGCCATTTCTTCGTCGGAAAGCGGCCCCTTGTTATATTCCATCACCTTACGTAACACCTGAGCTTCACGCTCAGGTCGGTAGTAAAGAATAGTCTCGGCAGACTGAGGGTTTTCGCGATTCTTAACTTCACCAACCTGCTGCGCAGTCAACGCGCGAGCACTAATCAAGTCAGCTAACTGCTCGTCAATTGCATCAATGCGATTACGCAAATCAAGCAGGGACATGGCCGACAAATCGGCCGCAGGATCAACATGTTCTGTCATAATTTACCTATACAGCCGTATCATCTTAGCCATAATTGAACACCGGTTACTCCGCAGAATCCTCAGCAGCGTCCGCACCAGCGTCCAGATCAGCAATAATATCGTCGCTATTTTCTGGCTCTTCTATTCGCTCTACACCCACTAGGTGCTCATTTTCTTTTAAACGAATGAGTCGAACACCCTGAGTATTTCGACCAGAAATCGACACCTCATCAGCACGCGTGCGGACCAGCGTACCCTGATCCGATATCAACATGATTTCATCACCATCAAATACCTGCACAGCGCCAACCAGCTGTCCATTTCGATCCGATGTAGCCATCGCAATCACACCCTGTGAACCGCGGCCTTTACAAGGATATTCGCTAACTGCTGTACGCTTACCATAACCATTTTCACTCACGGCCAATACGCGACCGCCTTCCACCGGTATTACCATGGAAATAACGCGGTGCCCTTCGGGCATACGGATACCGCGAACACCGCGACTGATACGCCCCATACTGCGCACGGCTGTTTCACTGAAACGCGCAGCTTTACCCGCTGAAGTTAATAGGATTACATCGCACTGACCATCGGTAATAGCCGTTTCAACCAGGTTATCGCCTTCATCCAACTCAATCGCCCGCAAGCCCACACTGCGCGGACGAGAAAATTGCGTTAGCGCTGTTTTCTTCACCGTACCATTGGCTGTTGCCATAAAGATGAAGTGATCTTCATCATATTCTTTTACGGGTAGGATAGATGTAATGCGCTCTTCAGGCTCCAGCGGCAACAAATTAACCATTGGACGTCCTCGCGACTGACGGCCAGCCACTGGAATCTGGTATACCTTGAGCCAATAAACCTTACCGGCATTGGTAAAACATAAAATCGTATCGTGGGTACTTGCAATCAGTAGATGCTCAACAAAATCTTCATCTTTTACGGAAGTCGCCGCTTTACCCATGCCACCACGGCGCTGAGCCTGATAAGCATCCAGTGGTTGCGTTTTCGCATAGCCACCGTGCGAAATGGTGACTACCCTATCCTCTTCGGTGATCAGGTCTTCAACGGTTAAATCCTGTTTTGAGGTTTCTATCGCAGTGCGACGCTCATCCCCGTAGTTGGTTTCAATTTCGACCAACTCTTCTCTAATCACTTCCATTAAGCGCACAGGACTGGCAAGAATTTCCATGTATTCTGCAATCTGCTCAAGCTTATCGCTGTATTCCGCCAGCAGCTTATCGTGCTCCATACCGGTTAAGCGATGCAATCTTAGTTCAAGAATTGCCTGGGCTTGCTCGGGCGACAAATAGTATTTTCCATCACGCAAACCAAACTGGGGACCCAAATCGTCTGGTCGACAAGCATCAGCGCCAGCCCGCTGTAAAAACTCATTGACATCACCGATATTCCAACCTTCCGCCAGCAAGCTCTCTTTCGCTTCTGCTGGCGTTTGAGAATTTTTAATCATCGTGATAACGGCATCGATATTGGCAATTGCAACTGCAAGGCCTTCGAGTATGTGTCCACGCTCACGTGCTTTGCGCAACAAATATACCGTTCTACGTGTTACTACTTCGCGGCGATGACGAACAAAATATTCAATCATTTGCTTCAGGTTCAACAGCTTTGGCTGACCATCCACCAGCGATACCATATTAATGCCAAATGCGCTTTCCAGCTGCGTTTGCGCATACAGATTATTCAGTAGTACCTCGCCCATTTCACCGCGTTTTAATTCAATAACAACGCGAACGTCACTGGTAGATTCATCACGCAGTTCAGAAATACCCTCAATTTTACGCTCTTTAACCAGCTCTGCGATTTTCTCTATCAGGCGGGTTTTATTTAGCTGGTAAGGAATTTCAGTAATAATAATGGTTTCACGATTAGTCTTTTCGTCGCGCTCAATTTCGGCTTTAGCACGGATATAAATAATTCCTCGCCCCGTGCGATAGGCCTTAACAATCCCGGCTCGACCATTGATGACACCTGCTGTTGGAAAATCAGGGCCAGGAATAATCTCCATCAGTTCATCGATGGTAATATCTTCATTGTCGATCAGGGCCAAACAACCTTTGATCACTTCGCGTAAGTTATGCGGAGGGATATTAGTGGCCATACCAACCGCAATACCAGACGAGCCATTGACCAGAAGATTAGGCACTCGTGTCGGCATAACCTCCGGAATTTGTTCCGTGTCATCGTAGTTAGGTACGAAATCTACAGTTTCTTTATCGAGATCGGCCAGTAACTCATGCGCGATTTTCTTCATGCGAATTTCGGTATAACGCATGGCAGCAGCACTGTCGCCGTCAATTGAGCCAAAATTGCCCTGCCCATCGACGAGGGTGTAACGCAGCGAGAAATCCTGCGCCATACGCACAATGGTGTCGTATACAGCAGTATCACCATGGGGATGGTATTTACCGATAACATCACCAACTACACGAGCTGACTTTTTATAGGACTTGTTCCAGTCATTATTCAGTTCGCTCATGGCGAACAAGACTCGACGATGCACAGGCTTAAGACCGTCACGCACGTCAGGCAAAGCTCGCCCCACAATGACGCTCATGGCATAGTCAAGATAAGACTGTTTCAGTTCATCTTCGATATTAACGGGTAATATTTCTTTTGCTATTTCGCCCATAAAATACGACGTTCCTTAATGGTTCACGCTCGGTAAGCGGCGGCCAGGCCTAAAGCCAGGATGATTCCCGGCTTATGACTGTGCTGAAACAGCTCGTCTGCCCCAACACTCCCCCAATTAAATAAGTCAAATTCAACCTCTTAAGCTGCAATACCAAACACCTTCAAAACAGGGCGTCATTTCTCTTTGCAGCTCAATATTTCGGCAAATAAGACAAGCCGCGAATAGTACCATAAAATCAGTGAGATAGGCACGACTGACATTATGTGTAACACCTACTTTTAAGGGTATAATCGCGACTACGTAAAGAATTGGCGAAAATATTTTTTCAAATTGGCTCAGGTACAGATACTGAGGCTAAAGGATAAAGAGGCAACCCCATGGCAGCCCCACAAATAGTCGATTTATTGATCAACGCCCATTGGATTATCCCGGTTGTTCCTGCTCGACAAACGTTGGAAAACTGTGCGCTCGTCATCGATAACGGCGACATAATAGCCATCCTGCCACAAGCCGAAGCCTGCAAACGCTACGATCCCAAAGAAACTGTGAACCTGGATAACCATGTTATCTGTCCCGGCCTGATTAATGCGCACGGCCACTTAGCCATGACGCTGCTGCGCGGCTATGCCGACGACCTGGCACTGAAACCTTGGCTTGAATCCCATATCTGGCCAGCAGAGGGAAAATGGGTCGGAGAACATTTTGTCAAAGACGGCACAGAATTAGCGATGGCCGAGATGTTGCTTAGTGGCACAACTTGCTTTTCAGATATGTACTTTTTCCCGGAAATTACTGCACGAGCGGCTCAAGGGGCCGGGATGCGCTGTCAAATAAACTTCCCTATTCTGGACTTCCCAACGGCCTGGGGCAGTGGTCCCGAAGACTATTTGCACAAAGGCTTAAATCTGCACGACAATTTTCGTTCCAGCGAGTTAATCACCATTGGATTTGGTCCCCATGCTCCTTACACCGTGTCTGATAGTGTTTTTGATCAAATCGCAATCTACGCCGAAGAACTCCAAGCAACAACGCAAGTACACTTGCATGAAACAGCGCAAGAAGTAGAAGATTCAATCAAGCAGTACAAAATGCGACCAATCGAACGCCTGCATAAACTGGGGATTCTGGGGCCTGCAACTCAATGCGTCCACATGACACAAATTAACAGTGACGATATTGAGATCCTCCAGCTAAGCAGTAGTCACATCGTTCACTGCCCCGAATCTAACCTAAAGCTCGCCAGCGGTTTTTGTCCCGTCGATCAACTACAACAGGCTAATATTAATATCGCATTAGGCACAGATGGCGCTGCCAGCAACAACAACCTGGATCTCTTCGGCGAACTGCATACTGCAGCCTTACTTGCCAAGGGGGCTTCTGGAAATCCAACAGCACTGAACGCATACTCGGCGCTGGAGATGGCAACACTGAATGGCGCCCGTGCACTAGGAATAGACGACAAGGTTGGCAGTCTCGAAGTAGGCAAGCAGGCCGACATTATTGCTATCGAGCTAAACCATCTGCACACCACACCAGTATATCAACCAGCCTCGCACCTGATTTACACTGGTGTCGGTCAAAACGTAACGCATACCTGGGTTAAGGGAAAATGTCTGGTGAGCAACAAACAATTGCAAACATTAAGCTTGCAGGAGATACAAGTGAAAGCCCTTCGCTGGCAGCAAACAATTAGTGGCGCAAAAAAATAAGTTAACCCTACCTATTTGCGCCTTGGCTACTTTATACAAGCAGGGCAAAAAACTTAGACAGAAGAGGAAGTTATGGCAAACGTTGATAGCGCGGAAATTGCTAAATTTGAAGTACTGGCCAGTCGCTGGTGGGATCGGGAAAGTGAATTCAAACCACTTCACGACATAAACCCTTTACGCTGTAATTACATTGACAGTCGTTGCCCGGTCGCCGGTAAAAAACTACTGGATGTAGGCTGTGGCGGAGGGATTTTAGCGGAAGGTATGGCCCAGCGAGGCGCACAGGTTACTGGGCTAGACATGGGGCAAGCACCGCTCAATGTTGCAAAACTACACAGCCTGGAGTCGGGCCTAGATATCGATTATCAACAAATTACCGTTGAAGCACTGGCAGCACAACAAACTGATAGCGAAGGCACGTATGACATTATTACGTGTTTGGAAATGCTTGAACATGTGCCAGATCCAGCTTCAATCATCAACGCCTGTAAAACTTTGTTAAAACCTGGCGGACAACTGTTTCTTTCTACAATCAATCGCAACCCAAAGTCATATCTATTTGCTGTCGTAGGTGCTGAATACATCTTGCGCATGCTACCCAAAGGCACCCACGAATACAGTAAGTTTATTCGCCCGGCTGAACTTTGCGGATGGTTACGAGCAACAGATTTAACAGTACTTGATATCACCGGTATGACCTACAATCCACTGACCAAAAACTACAAGCTGAGTAACAGTGATGTCAGTGTTAATTATCTTGTTCATGCCAGTAAATAAGAAACTTTGTAACGACAAGCTTTTCGCGCGACATATTGATACAGGTAACAAGGCAGAAACGCATGCAAGAGGTTGCTACTAATACGGATGAAACATTGTTGCGCAACCTGTTTGCCCAGACATTCAACTGCTTGCCCAGCAATATATCCCCCCTATCTGCGCATGCATCCAAGCGGAGCATGTATCGACTCACACAGGCGGAAAACAAGCTATCTGTCATTGCTGTAGTGAATGACAACTTAGAGGAAAACGACTCTTTTGTAGCCTTCGCAAATACCTTCAGCAAAGCGCAGCTTCCCGCTCCATTTGTGTCAGCTTACCAACGTGATGCTGGAATCTATCTGGTACAAGACCTGGGAGATGAGACACTTTACGATAAAATCTGTGCCTATTCGCCATCAGGCCGCTACAGCCCGGCTGTTTTTAGCGACTACAAAAAAATTACGCAGCTGCTGCCAAACTTTCAAACCAAAGCGGCCAAGCTCATTAATGCAAGCGACTGTTTTGAAGGCGCCTTCTTCGATGTTACCGCAGCCGTTGAAGACATAGATGCGTTTTATGAGTTTTTCTTAAGCCTCGCATTACCGGAATGCAATTGGGCACCGATTAGAGAAGAACTGATAACTTTCTCGGAAGCTATATGCCACCTTGAAGAATTTGAATTCATGCACAGGGATTTTCAAAGTCGAAATATTATGCTGGTTGACGGTGATCCAATCTTTATTGACTTTCAATCTGGACGTTTTGGCCCACCTCAATATGATTTGGCATCATTGCTTTACCAGGCACAGGCACAAATCCCAAATTCAGTGCGCGAACAGCTACTCAGTCATTATTTGGATGCCCGCAAAAGCTTCGGCCCATTAAATCGCGAACAATTTATCAAACGGTTTTATGAAATCGCAATATTAAGACAGATCCAAGTACTAAGTGCATACGGACGACTTGGCTTAAAAGAGGGAAAAAGTTATTTTCTCGGCAGCATTCCCTTGGCGTTAAACAATCTACAGTATATTCATGATACCCAAGGTTTTAATACGCGACTGCCACTCTTTACTCAACTTATTACACAATTGCAGCAAAAGTTTTGCCACCAGGAATAATATGCAACTCAACATCCAGCTGGTCAGTTTCTCTTACAAACAATCACTACCCGTTGACGACAGCGATAATGGAGGCGGCTTTTTATTCGACTGTCGTTGCCTGCCAAACCCAGGCCGACTTCCCGAATACAAAAAACTAAGCGGTATTGATGAAGACGTTATCACCTACCTGGAAAAACAACCGACTGTAGACTTATTTTTTCAGCATTCAGCAACGCTAGTCGACCTTGCGATAGACAACTATCTTGAACGCGGGTTCACGCACCTTTTAATTGGCTACGGCTGCACCGGCGGACAACACAGATCTGTTTATAATGCTGAACGCTTAGCTAAAAAATTAAGCACCAACAGCCGGCTTGCCATACAGCTTGAACACCTGAACCAATCTCGCTGGATAGTCTAATGAAGGCCTTTATCCTGGCTGCTGGGCGCGGCTCTCGTTTAGGCCCCTTAACAGAGGCAACACCCAAGCCTTTAGTTCACGTGCAGGGAAGACCATTGATTGACTATACACTCTGCAGTCTGATCAACCAGGGAGTCACCAATTTCGGCATTAATTTATATTATCATGGCAACCAGATTCAGGATTACATCGAGAAGTGTAATTACGCCGGAGCGCGGTTTACATTTTTTTATGAGGATTCACTACTCGATACTGGCGGAGCTCTAGTCAACGCCCGTGCGTTTTTTAACGATGATGACGAATTCTTTATCCTGCAAAATGCGGATGTTATTACCAACCTCACACTGCAACCTATGATCAGCCAATTCTGCGTAGCAAAGCCCTTGGCGATGTTAGCAACTAGCAGGCGACACTCGTCTCGCTCATTGATTTTTAACAGCCAAGGTCAGTTAACTAAACGCGGCAAAGCCGATGAACCGGGCGCAAAGGCATTTAACGGCATTCATGTTATTTCGCCAAAACTATTTACCTATCTAGACGATTTTGTACCGCCATTCAGTATTATCGATTGGTATCTACACTGTGTTACAAATAAACAGCAGATTCTTAGCTATGATATGTCAAACGAACAATGGTTTGATGTAGGAACACCACAACGTTTAGCCGAAGCAAACAGCGCGTCGTTTGACGCCCCCTGCTTTCAACAACCCTATTAGTTCTACTAACGACCATAAAATTTAATTTTGAAGACGAGACAACTTATGCCCTCTATCCAACATGCTGCTGATTTTCAGCCACCTGAACAATGCTTAGCAGGAAAAATTATTGCGGTAACAGGCGCCGGTGACGGCATTGGTAAGGCTGCGGCGATCACTTTTGCGCGACATGGCGCAACGGTAATTTTACTCGGAAGAACGACGGCAAAGCTGGAGCAGGTTTATGACGAAATTGAGAGTATAGAAGGTGCGCCACAAGCAGCTATTTACCCCATAAACTTTGAAGGCGCAGCAGAAAAAGATTACGAAGACATGTGCACCACCTTCGAACAGGAGTTTGGTCGACTTGACGGTTTACTGCATAATGCCGGAGCTCTAGGTCAAAGAACACCGTTACAAAGTTATCGCTCTGATGTCTGGATGACGGTAATGCAAGTCAATGTGAACGCACCGTTCATGATGACCAAAGCTCTCCTCCCCTTATTAGAACAAAGCCAAAGCGGATCTATTCTATTCACCAGCTCCTCTGTAGGGAGGCAAGGTCGAGCATTCTGGGGCGCTTATTCTGTTTCCAAAGGTGCCACTGAAAATTTAATGCAGGTGTTTGCTGACGAGCTCACCGACACGACCAACATCCGCGTCAACAGTATTAACCCTGGCGCCACTCGCACCGCTATGCGAGCGCTGGCTTACCCGGCTGAAAATCCAACATCAGTAAAAGCACCAGAGGAGATTATGGCAACCTATTTATTTTTGTTAAGCGAAGCAAGTATCGGCATAAGTGGCTGCGCTTTTGATGCGCAGCCAAAGCCACTTTAGGAAGATCGACTACAAAGTAAAACCACCCTGATACTCCTTGCCAGCGTGCTGGCAAGGGCAATTAACAAGCTAGTGCTTGCGGCCAGCCTTTGCATGATCAAAAGAAGGTTCGTGATCCTGTGGAATAGCAGTTTTTGGCGGGTCAGCCTGCTCCAGCACCATACCAGGAGTCACATTAGACGCGTCCTCCGCGGCGTCACTGCCATCACTGCTAGCTATATCGCTGCTCATCACTGAAGGGTTATCACTATCCTTGCCGCTTGCTGAGTAGCCTTCTGCAGACATCATTAATTTTTTACTATTATCAGCCTTCTGGTTGACAACGACTGGTGCTGTACTCTGAAAACTGGACGTTGGTGTGGTATACCATAGCTTATCAACGACACCGTTACGCAGCAGTAAATGAAAATACCGACTTTCTTGCTCTACTGACATCCCACTGTATAACAACACTATTCTTCCGCCGCTAACATGCTCTATCAGCAACGGATAAATCCAATGTTCGTCACCATTTGCTAGAACATATTTTTCTGTTGGTTCTCCAATATAATCTAATACCCAGTTTTGGGAGGTGACAGCGGGCTTAACATTGGAGAAAACGGCAGGAGGCAAACGCTCGCCTGCATACAAGTAACGTGATTCGTCGTAGACCTCCACGGCGCTGCAACCGACTAACCATGAAATGGCCCCAACTACCAACAAGCCAGGAAAGACATTGCAAAGGCTAGATAAGAAATATAGACCGAGTTTCATAGACTAAACTCTATAAGCAGACAGGTTTATCAAGACTTGGAAGGCTGATACATCGCCTGTAATAAATCAATTTCTGATTGGGACAGATTGCAACGCTCAGCTACCACTTCGGGCGCTTCACCGGCCTCCAACAACTGTCGAGCCAGCACCGTTGCGTCATCAGTCGCGTCACTACACTCATTGGGAATCGCGGGATCAAGATTAGATTTAGGTACTGCAGTCGCCGCAGCAAAATCGAAACTGGTATTAAACTCCTGATCACCCTGCGGCGAATAACCCTCAGTAGCGGAACGGGGCACTACAGTGCCTCCCCCCCCATATTGAGAACCTGCATGAAGACCAGCAGACTGCGATTCCGATAAAGCCTTATCGTTATCTCGAGTTGCCTGCTCAACCGCCAGTATTCGCTGCCCCATCACAACCAGCTGACCTTGCAGCAATCGCTGCATTTGCAGAGCTTCTTTTAATATTTGCTGGTCCATTTTTTGTGATCGTTTAAACGTAATAATAAGAAACAACGCTAAAACGCTTAAAAACAAAGCGATCAACACAAAAACAAGCAATAACACGCCTGACTCACTTGTGCTCATCGTACAGCACCAATCAGTAACCAATAATGGGGGCCAAACGCGGCTGATACCCAATAAGCGATATTACAAATCCGGTAGACCATCGCTTAAACGCTTTCCAGCTCTGCCCACTCTTCATCTGTTAACAACTTATTGAGCTCTATCAAAATTAATAGCTCATCGTTTTTATGACAGACGCCCTGAATAAATTTAGCACTTTCCTCATTACCAACATTAGGGGCGGTCTCAATTTCAGACTGTCTGAGATAAACCACCTCAGCCACACTATCCACCAAGATACCGACCACGTGATTATCAGCCTCAATAATCACAATCCTGGTGTTGTCATTAATTTCGCCCGTATCCAAACCAAACCGGTGACGGGTATCAATGACCGTTACGACGTTACCGCGCAAATTGATAATACCCAAAACATAGTTTGGTGCGCCGGGAACAGGAGCAATTTCGGTATAACGAAGGACTTCCTGAACTTGCATTACATTAATGCCGTAGGTCTCGCCCGACAGTTTGAAAGTTACCCACTGTAATATCGGATCATCAGTTGTTTTACTTTTCGTTGAACCGGTCGCCATAACGTTTTTTCCTCGATCACGCATGCGTAAATATTATTCTAACTGTCATCACTATAGCTCACTGGTGGCAAAAAGCCGCCCATAAGCCATTCTATCGGCAGACAAACCAAATTATATAGAAGTTTTACGACTTACGTTGGCATCAGCTTCCATTAACATACGTCCCATCATTGGAATGTCGATTAAAGCACACATATGCTCTTTCACCGTACCCGCTAACCAGGGACGTTTAGTCCGCTCTGTACGCCACTTCACTTCTTCTGGCGCGAGTGAAATAGGCTGATTAACCGAATTAACCGCCAATCCCCAAGGCAAACCATTGATGGAAACGACATACTTCGCAGAATCTACAAATCCCGGGTCATAGCGCTCCGGCATAACAAACAGCGCCGTATTGACGGTGCGAAGCTTGCCTACAGACGTTGGCTGTAAGCCCATGAACCACTCCGCCTGGCCAAACAGGGGCGTCAGCTCATCAGTAATCGGCTGAATTTGCCCCAGCGCAATTAGCGGAACAGCCAGAAGCAGACCAGATACATCGAACAATAACACCTCAAAACGCTCCTGCGCCCAGCGCGGACGCCCATTTGGCAACCAGCTTAAAGCCTCCAAAGATTGGTCCGTATCGGCAAAAATATCGAGGTCGGTGTCTTGTACTAGATGCTCTGGCTTTGGGTCGTCTGGTACGTTTGGCGGTGATTCAACGATAGGGGCAACAGCTGGTTTGATCGGAGCAGGCGCTTCTGTGTGCACTGTCTTCGCAGGCGCTGTTACGGGTACTACTCGCGCAGTCGTCAGCAGTTTTTCCAAGCGTGCTTTTTCCACCGACCGCAAGCTTGGGTCTTGCACGGGCCGGAGATCGCGCGAGGGTTTTACCACGCGCTGAGGACGCATAAGCGCTTCCTTGGCCCTCTCGGCACTTTCAGGCTTACGAGCATCCGACAATAAATCGTCAAAATAATCTTGCAGAGAATCAGGCATATGGGAATCATCAACCACGTATTTAGCCCCCAGCTGCGGATGATACAGGAGCTGCATCTACGCGCTGACTAAGAAGCCACTTTAGCAAAGACCGATAGGCCTCGACACCACGGCCATTCATATCGTAAATATGCGGAGGAACGCCAGCTTTGCTCGCATCGCGAAACTTCGTATCGACAGGTATTTTACCCGGCCACAAAAAATCAGGGTGTTCATTACGCAAGTGCCGTAAGCTCGTGATTGAGGCCTGTGTACGCCGATCAAACATTGTTGGCACAATACTGTAAGCAAGCGGTTTTTTACGCGAACGGCCCAACATTTCCAGTGTATGAATCATGCGTTCCAAGCCTTTGATGGCTAGAAACTCCGTTTGCACGGGAATAACCAACTGATGACATGCCGCTAACGCATTAATCATCAACACTCCCAACAAGGGCGGACTATCGATTAAAACCAAATCATAATCGTCATAGACATACCCCAGCGCACGATTTAACACCAAGCCCATACCATCATGACC
>JBNKHI010000032.1:0-39856 GCA_050290265.1 Cellvibrionaceae bacterium | reverse complement strand
CTGTAATTGATCCAGTAGTGCCAGTGGCTCTAATTGAGTCTTTAGGTGCGCAGCCCCGTTAATATAATTGGGTTGGCCTGCGGGGCCAATCGGGTCGCTCTCGTACCAACGTGAAAAACCAATGAGGTTTGACTGGGGGAGTAGGCGCAAGGCTTTGCAAGCCGCCGTAATTTGTTCTCTGGGGTTGCCTAGATTGCTGCCCATGCCAATAAATACATCAGTGCCTGTGATTGGTGTTTTGGACACGAATTAATCTCTATTCTCTTGTGGTTCGGAGACCTGTTCTTTCGCGGAAGCGGGCTTACGTTTACGTCGACGCGGCTTACCTCGGGTTTTACCCGGCCCCAGTTTCTCCACCATGGCCTCTCGTTCAGTGGCGTCCGCTGTTTGATAGACGGTCCACCATGCTCCGAGATTGTCAGTTTCTTCGCCGGCGTCTTCGCGCAGTAGCAAAAAGTCATAGGCAGCTCGGAATCGAGGGTGCTCAACCAGTCGTTCTGCTCGCTTACCGAACCGTTTGGGTAAGCGTAATTGCAGTTCCCATATTTCTTTCATAGTAATCTGGAAACGTTTCGGGACACCTATTCGTGTAACTTGCTGGGAAATAGCTGCGCTGCCCGCCTGCTGTATAGCAACCTCTTCTTTTAGGCCTGAGGCTACAAGTTCACGCATACGTTGTTCCACAACAGGCCAAAGCAATACGGCAAAAATAAAGGCAGGCGTAACTCGCTTGTTGCTGCGAATACGCTTGTCAGTATTCGTCATGCCTTGTTGAATCATCAACTGGTAGTGTGCTGTCGCTAAATACTGGGCTGGCCCCGGAAATAAATGGCGAAACAAATCGTAGTGCAAGAGCAACTCAAAGGCAGCTGTCGCCGATCCGTTCATCAGGAATTTTAGGCTTTCATCCCATAACCTGGCAGAGGGAATATCATCCAGAAGATTGGCCAGTGATTTGATTGGACTTTCTGTTTCGGGTGTTAGAGTAAACCCGAGTTTGGCTGCGAAACGAATGGCTCGCAGCATTCTGACGGGGTCTTCTTTGTAGCGTGTTGCAGGGTCGCCAATAATGTTTAAACGACGCTGTTTGATGTCCTTCAATCCATCTGTGTAATCGTGGATAGCGAGAGTCTTTGGACAATAATAGAGCGCGTTTACTGTGAAATCTCGGCGTGCTGCGTCAGACCTGACGTCACCATACACATTGTCCCTTAGCAGCATGCCGGATTCGCTTTGTTTGGAATTCTGGTTATTGCTTTTGCGTTCTTTATGATGACTTCTGAAGGTTGTCACTTCGATGATTTCGCGTCCATAGCGCACATGAACTATACGAAATCGACGCCCAATGATACGGCTATTGCGAAATAGCGACCTGACCTGCTCGGGTGTCGCATCGGTGGCAACATCGAAGTCTTTTGGGTGGCCGCCCAGCAGTAGGTCTCGGACACCGCCACCAACAAGGTAGCTTTCGTGCCCGGTTTCGTTAAGACGCTGGATGACTTTTAACGCGTTGTGACTGATATTTTTGCGGGATACGGTATGTTTATCCCTAGGCACGATATGCGGTTCGTGGGTTCCCTGACGGGCCGACAAGTAATTGAAAAGCCTTTTTAGCATGCTGAATAAGTTGTGATCTGATGTACGTTTAAGTAAGAGTCGCCATGATAATAGGCGACACAGCTTGGACTGACGCGCAGTGTAGCATGGTCTATTAATGCCGTCTGTTGTTAAACAAGTTGTGTTGATTGGAACTAATTAAACAAGGATGGAGTCTGACCGTGCGAAGGTTGGAGAATATGCTGGGCTAGAAAGCAAAACGGGAAAGCATTGCTTTCCCGTGGACTTTGTAAGTTTGCGACTTAAAGTAGGTTCATGATGTTCCCGCAACATGTACCTTTCGCAAACAAGCTCCAATTATTAGTCAGTTTGCAGCGTAGTTATTGTTATTCACTCAACTCGTTAAAGTAATAGCGTTAGCTATACAAGTTATATCTTCTATTTTTTATTATTTGTTGTTTTTATTATTACTTATCGTTTTTTATTATTTGTTGTTCTTATTATTAATTGTCGTTTCTTATTATTTATTGTTCTTATTATTAGTCTATGTTTCTTATTGTTTGTTGTTGTTATGTACGCCTGTAATAGCACGTGCTGTGCCAGATTTTAAAATTTCAATAAAATCAAACGGTTAGGTTTATTTCGGGTTTCTTTATTAGGAAAAGTTATTTCAGATCGTTACTTATTATCTCGCAGGTTGTTACTAATGTGAGAACTGGGTAACAGTTTTGTGCACCGTAACAAAGCTTGAAACCTTGGGTAACAGTTTCATAAAAAGTATTGTTGTGGTGCGAATAAACAGGGGGTGTTAATTTTTGGTGCTCGCTAAATTGGCGCGAAAATCATCAAGGTGGTTGTCGAGTGCGGTTAGCAGGCGCAACAAATCAGGCTAACGGAGATTAGCCTACTGTGCAGAGTTGGTATGTAAGTCGGAGGGTTACTTGCCTGAAACGAGAGTTTTCTTGCGTGGGATTCCCAGTTTTTGCCGGCGCTCCCAAAGGCACTTGCGACTAACACCCAGTTTGCGAGCCAGTTCGGTCTCACTCATTGTGTCCTGGTGTTCCAATACGAAGCGCTGGAAGTAATCTTCAAGTGATAAGTCGTCAGTGGAGTCGTCATTATTGCTCGGGCCTAGAGATGTGGCCGAGGCGCTGGATGTGCTTGTATGTTTTAAGGTTTCGTCACTGTCGGCTTTTACGAGGTCCAAATCAATAGAGAGCAGATCATGGCTGATTTCTGTTTCGTCTTCACACAGAATTACCGCGCGTTGGATAGCATTTTCCATTTCTCTGACATTTCCGGGCCAGCCATAGCTGGTAATGACTTGTATGGCTTCCGGAGATAGTCTTAATTTATTTTTACCCATTTCACCACTGAAGCGCTCAAGCATAGCATCGGCTAGCGTCAGTATGTCTTTGCCACGTTCACGCAAAGGGGGAAGTTCAAGCTGTACAACATTTAAACGGAAGTAGAGGTCTTCTCGGAATTTGTTTTCCTGGCAGAGTTTGCGTAAATCACGGTGGGTTGCCGCCACGAGCCGAACATCAACTTTGTGAGATTCTACCGAGCCGATCGGTCGCACTTCACCTTCTTGTAAAACACGCAAAAGGCGAGCTTGCGCTTCTAACGGGAGTTCACCAATCTCATCGAGAAAAAGTGTGCCACCATCTGCGGCAGCTACCAGGCCTTCGCGAGTGGTTGCTGCACCGGTAAATGCCCCTTTTTCATGACCAAATAATTCGGATTCTATTAATGTGTCTGGAATTGCCGCGCAGTTGACGGAAATAATGGGTTTGCCGGTTCTTGGGCTTTCTGCATGGATGGCTTTTGCTACCAGCTCTTTGCCGGTTCCTGTCTCGCCGTGAATAAGTACGGTAGCGGATGTAGGCGCGACTTTGTGTATCCGGTGATACAAATCCTTCATCACCGCGCTGCTGCCCACCATGCCATTTATGCTGGTGACTTCTGGGCCCAGTTTTTGGGTGGTGCGCTTGGCCTTATTTTTACTGAGCACCCGTTTAACTGCTGTAACCATTTCGTCATGGTCAAAAGGCTTTGCAATGTAGTCGACCGCACCCATTCGCATAGAATCTACGGCAGATCTCAGGCTCGCATAACTGGTCATGATCAGGACGGGTACTTCTCCTGACAATTTAATCAATTCGGTTCCAGGTAGGCCCGGCAAGCGTAAATCACTAATAATGAGTTGGAAGTCAGAAAATACGTATTTAGCCGTGGCCTCTTTTACAGAAGATGCTTCACTAACGCTAAATTTGTTACGCTCAAGAACCTTTCTTAAGGCTGTGCGGATGATAGCTTCGTCTTCAACAATCAGGATATTGCTCATAGAGGACCGATCTTCAATCTTTGTTAATGGTGCTGGAACAGCAAATTCGGATCTTACTGGGCGCTTTACAGGCTGGCTGAACAGTAACATTCCGTGTTAGTTGTTACCTTGCTTGTTACCGTCAAAGTTCACTAATTTGGACTCCTAGGGTGACAGGATCGGGTGGTCCAGCCTGAAAATGTGCACAATAGTAACACTATTGGTCAAATTGACCACCCCATTCTTATGTTTAATAACAGAAAAATTTCTAAAATTTAACCTGGAAAGGTAAGGCTAAAGCGGGTTCCCGTATGGGTTGCCTTGTCTACGGGGCTGTGGACTTGTAGCTCGCCTTTATGCTCATTAATAATGCTGTATACCATCGCCAAGCCAAGACCGGTTCCTTCTCCGGGGTCTTTGGTGGTGAAAAAAGGCTCAACAATTTGTTCCAAGTGCTCTGGCGCTATACCTGATCCTTCATCGGTAACATCAACGGTAACGACCCCTGGCTCTGAGCGCCCGTCAATCCATATATTGCTATCTTCGTCACTGGCATCACGGGCATTGGACAGCAAGTTGACGAAGACCTGGATAAGCTGTTGTACGTCACCTAGAATTTTGACATCAGCGGGTACTCTATTGTGGTAGTTAACTTGGGTCTTTTCCTTTTGTAAAGCAAGGAGTTGAATAGCTTGTTCCGCGCAGTCTCTTATATACAGAGGCTTGAGCTCTGTTTGAGTATGCCTGCCACCATGAGAAAAGCTCATCAACGATTGTACGATGCGTGAAACGCGATCAGTTTGTGAGAGTATCAGGTGAGCGGTTTCCTGCGCAGCGTCAGGGCTTTCTTCATATTGCAGGTTTTGTGCAAGGCAAGCTATGCCCGTAATGGGGTTGCCAATTTCATGGGCTACGCCTGCCGCTAGTCGGCCGACGGATGCCAGGCGTTCGCTGTGTATGAGTTCTTTTTCCAGCAGTTGCAGTTCAGTAACGTCTTCAAGGAGGATAACCTGGCCGATGTTTGATTCGATGATTGGGCTGGAAAGAGAAGCTTTATGCAGACTAATCCAATGCTCCTTACTGTCTAGGTCAATCGGTTGCTTGTAAAGATGCGCTTGCGCGCCATTAGAAAAGCTTGCCAGAACGCTGTCCCAAGGGGCAGGCAGATCTGTTAATAATGAGCCGGTAACGTCTTCACTGGGAATCTTGGTTAAGTCCGCCATCGCTTCGTTCCACATCAAGATTTCGAGGTCCTGACCAATAGAGCAGACGGCCATGGGCAAACTATAAAGTGTATTTCTGTGGTAGAGACGAAGATTGTTCAATTCAGCTGCCATACCGGTTAGGTGATCTCGGTACTGGGTAAGGCGGGTCTCCATCAGGTTGATATCGGTACTGCCTTTTGCGTCAGGCACTTTTAGAGGGATGTAAAGATCCAGGATCTCTCCAGCGACGGAAGTACCCATAAGTCCGGACAGATTAATTTCCAGCTTGCTACGTAAACGCCTCAGGGCGTATGGACGGCGTTCATTGCTTGGAAATCCTAGTTCTTCGAGTGCCCGGTTAACCTCAGTTGCTGCGAGCTGCTGCCCAAGAGCCTGCCCGAGACGTTCTTTAAACTCATCCGCAGTGTGGGCGTCAAGTGTGACCCGCAGAGGCTGGCTCAGTTCGTCATCTGCACAAATGGCCGCACTGTAACTCTCTTCGTCTGATTGTTGCGTGAAAGTTGATACCAAAATAAAGGCTAAACAGTTACATCCAATGGCAATGAGAGAGATGGCGTTCCAATGTTGTTGGCCAATGGGTATTTCTTCACCAAAGATGGGTAATACGGTAATTTTTGTAATTATTGGAATCATCAGCCCTATCAGCCAGATGCTTGTGCCAACTATTAAGCCGGCAAGCACGCCCCGGTAGTTGCCCCGCGGCCAGTAAGTAATCGCGAAAATAGCGGGTACAAACTGTAGGGTTTCAATAAAGGCGATCAGCGCCAAGTCTGAAAGCGAGTGATTAGCCTGCAATAACAAGTAGAAGGTGTATGCGATAGCGAAGACACCCAAAATAACGAAACGCTTTAGCCAGATCAGCTGGCTGTGTACATTACGGCTGGCGTCGAGCCTAAAGAATGGCAAAATCCAATGGTTCAAAACCATGGTTGTTAACGCCAGGGTAATAACCACCAGCGCGCCGGTGGCTGCAGACATGCCGCCTAGAAACGCCAGTAGGGTAAAGCCGGGCGAATCCATAAACAGGGGGATGCCCAGCGTGAAATATTGCGGTGACAGTGGTAGGGCGAGCTCGAGTCCGGCCCATAAAATAGGGAAGACCGGCAGCGCCATGAGCAGCAGGAAAAGAGGGAATGCCCAAGTCACAATACTGTTGGAGCGTTTGGGGTTTTCAACAATCGCCATTTGAAAAATGTGCGGCATTGTTAACGCCGTAGCAATAAATACCAGTAGCAATGTATGGGATGACGAATCTCTGATGGGGCTATGGAGCATATCCAGGTTTTCGGGGTGATCCACCAACCAATTATCAAGACCATCAAATCCATTAAAGACGCCGTATACAGACAGTAGGCCAATAGCGCAGATCGCACAAACTTTGATCAGGGACTCAAATGCCATTGCGGTAATTAGGCCCATATGCTGTTCGTGTTTTGAGCCAAATAAAATAGTAAACAGTACCAAGGCAATGCAGTAGCCCAGCGCCGCCACTCGGTTAAAGCTGATGAAGGAGTTTTCCAGGTCATAGACTGCACTGGAGTGCCGGGTCAATATTTGCAATGAATCAGCCATTGCTTCCATCTGCAAAACCATTAATGGAATGACCGCCAGAAGCATGCAGAGCGTGGCGAGTACACCCACCGTGTGATTGTGATAGCGAAACACCAGTAGATCGGCAAGGGACGGAATTTTAAATTGTTGCGCCAGTTTGACCAGAGGTTGCAGTGCAACAGGGGCGAACAAAAACATGGCACCCGTGCCCAGGTAGTATGCAAGCGCGCCGTAGCCAAACTGGTAGGCTAGATCGATAACACCATAAAAGCCCCATGCACTGATACATATGCCGAGTGACAGCACATAAGTTGCTGGATGTTGCACAACTTTTCGTGGGATCCAGCCGCGGTCCGTTATATAGGCAATGCCAAATAGTACCAGCAGATAAACAAAAATCAGTAATACGGCTTGTCCGAGGTCAAACGTCATTGGGTAAGCGTCGTTGTTGGAAGACAAAGGCAATCACAATGACTGCGAACCAGATAATAAATGGGCGATACCACGAACCCGACGGGCTAATCATCCAATTAAACAGCGTTGGTGAAAAAACGTAGGCCACCAGCAGTAAGATAATCAATAAGCGTTGAGCATTAATGGTTGAGTTTTTTCGCATGGGATCCGAGTTATCAAAGTGTGAGAAGCGCTAGCTCGTTGGTATTGCCAGATGGTACTGAAGAGCTTGGCTACTTGGCAATTACTCCGAGCCTTTATGACGCAGTTTGGTTGCCTGTTTGTAATAAGCGGCTTCGTGTTTGGGTATTTGTTGTAAGTTCCAGTGATGTACGGCCCATTCCAGAAGCTCATTTACTGTCGCCTGCTGCATAGTCAGTGGTGGATTTTGACCCAGAAAGTGCAATGCTTGCCAGAGGTTATTGCTTGCCTGCTGGTCTAACAGCTCGGGGGCGTGATTTTGTTTACTGAGCTTTTGCCCATTCGCACCTAGGACGAGAGGTAAGTGCGCGTAGCTTGGTGGTTGGCACTTGAGTAGCCGATAAAGGAAAAGCTGGCGTGCCGTTGACGACAGCAGGTCGGCGCCGCGAACAATATGGGTAACGTTTGCGTCGCAATCATCGACCACTACCGCCAGTTGGTATGCAAATAAGCCATCTTTGCGCTTGAGGATAAAATCCCCTACCTGTTCTGCGATGGCCTCTTGATGGGGGCCGAGGCAGCGGTCGTCAAAATAAATGTCTGCTTGCTCTGCGTCGCTGTAGCCAAGCGGCATGTCACTGGTTTTGACACGCCATCCAGCCGCCACACAGGGGTTTTTTACCGGGTGTCTGCGGCAGTGATTGTTATAGATGCCACCCATGTCTGCAACGGCTTGGCGAGTGCAGCTGCAGCGGTAAAGCAAATCGGCATTTTGCCACTGGTTGAGGATGTGATCATAAACCGCCAGTCTTTTACTTTGGTAGATAACGGGTTGGTCCCAGTGCAGGCCATGGGCTTCTAAACTTTTTAATATGCTATCTGTGGCACCCGGTATTTCTCTTGGTGGATCCAGGTCTTCTATTCGAACTAACCACTGGCCATTCGCGGCGCGAGCATCTAAAAAGCTGCCCAGGGCTGTGACTAAAGAGCCAAAGTGTAACGGACCGGTGGGAGAAGGCGCAAAACGGCCTATATACTGGTGATTGTGGCGGGTGAGAGTACTCATGGCGCGCCATACATATTGGGGAGCGAGTTAATTAGGGAGCGAAAGCTCCCTATTATTAATGGGAAGGCGGTTTAGCCTCCCATCTGCTTTTCTTTTATTTCGTCCAGCGTTTTACAGTCAACGCATAGCGTGGCTGTCGGTCGGGCTTCCAAACGGCGAATGCCAATTTCAACACCACACGCATCACAAAAACCGTAATCTTCGTCCTCGATACGTTCGATGGTTTTATCGATTTTCTTAATTAGCTTGCGTTCACGATCACGGGTGCGCAATTCAAGACTAAATTCTTCTTCTTGGCTGGCGCGATCCGCTGGATCGGGAAAATTAGCGGCTTCATCTTTCATATGACTCACGGTGCGATCAACTTCTTCCATGAGCTCTTTTTTCCAGGCGACCAGCAGACCACGAAAGTGTTCAAGCTGTGCGTCGTTCATGTATTCTTCGCCCTTTTTTTCTTTGTAGGGTTCGAATCCACGGTGAGTGAAGTTTTGAGCAGTTGAGTTAGGCATTGATGCTCGCCTCTGTATGTGACTTATTACCCAGGAATGGCGTTGGCTACCCTGAGGCCATCTTTTTTAACGAGCTAGTTAGGCATCTTTGCCAGCTACCAACTCGAGCCAGTTAGGCAAAATTGGGATTATCTTGATTTTTTCAAGCTCCTATTTTGCAAGGTGGAGCAAACTACCAGATATTTTATGGCTAATCTAGCTATTTTTCTCTTCCTAAAAGCCACGTTGAGGCAGTAACGGTGTAGCCATTTAAGGTAAACGCTTTATAGTGACTTTTTTACGTCGCTGCAGCGACTTGTATGGCAGTCGCAAGTTATATTTTAGTGCGTGTTGTTCTGTTTTGTTACGCACGTCTGCAAACTTTAGTGTTCGAGGTATAAATGCATTTTGATCCACCTCTAATAGAGGCTACATTTTTACGACGGTATAAACGTTTTCTAGCTGATGTGTTACTACCAGATGGATCTGAAATTACTGTCCATTGCCCCAATACCGGCTCGATGAAGAACTGTTTGGCACCTGAAACAGCTTGTTGGTTGTCTATCTCTGATAATCAAAAGCGCAAATATCCGCATACGTGGGAAATTGCGACAACCCCTGCGGGGCATCTGGCTGGTGTGAACACGGGCAGGGCAAATCAATTAGTGGAAGAAGGCATTATTAAGGGTGTCATTGGGCCGTTGGCGGACTACTCATCACTGCGCAGAGAGGTAAAGTATGGTGCAGAGAATAGCCGGATCGACTTGTACCTCGATAAGCATACGGGCAATCGTCCAGCCTGTTATGTGGAGGTAAAAAATGTAACGCTGGAGGAGGGGGATGGACAGGGGTACTTCCCGGACTCCGTCAGTGCAAGAGGTACAAAGCATTTACGCGAACTGATGGGGGTTGTGGACCAAGGGTTTAGAGCCGCATTGGTGTTTTGTGTTCAGCATAATGGCATTACACAAGTCTCGCCCGCAGATCATATTGATAATCTGTACGGGCAAACTTTGCGCGAGGCAATCGCAGGCGGTGTAGAGGTATTTGCCTACGCTGCCAGCCTAAGTGCTACGGAAATCGTACTGAATTCTGCTATTCCTGTTGTCGTTGACTAAGTGTTAGTCAGCTGGTTCCGTCACCGTTATGTTCACAAAAACCTGGCTGTCACGCAGCTCAGTGGGAAGTGCTCTGAGAGATTGGCCGTTGCAGGGACCTGATACGCAATGGCCCTCTTCTATCAGAAACAGGGCGCCGTGGGTTGCGCATTGAATCAGCGCTTTATCGCTGTCCAAAAACTGGTCTTCGAGCCAGTTTAATTCAATGCCCAAGTGTGGGCAGCGATTTTCATAAGCGTAAATTTGTGCATCTTTTTTAACTAAAAAGAGCTCAGTGGCACCGATTGAAAACTGTTTGCTGCTGTCTTCTTCGATGTCGTTAACATCGCATAATCGCTGCCAATCCAGATTGCTGGTCATGTCAGTCTCCGTCGAACGCCTCAAAAAAGCAGCGAGCTTAGTTGGTTGGTGCTGTTAGAACAAGTTTAGTGGTTTGAATGCGTCCATCCCGAACAAAGTTGAGTTCTACTCTATCGCCCGGCTTATGGGTTTCCAGCGCGGTGAGTAAGTCATCATATGTCTCAATTACCTGATCATCGATACCGATAATGATGTCTCCCAGAACCGTTGCACCCCACTGGTTGCGGGTAATACCTTTCAGTCCGGCAGCCCTGGCGGGACCACCAGGTGAGGCTCGGAGTACAGGTACGCCTTTGATACCGTTACGCTGGGCCCAGTGTTCGGGTGCTACTTCTATACCGAGTACCGGCCTGACTAGCCTGCCGTTTTCGATGAGCTCCGGAATAGTCTTTTTGACTGTATTGATGGGAATAGCGAAACCTATACCGACACTGGTTCCACTGGGACTATAAATTGCCGTATTTACGCCAATGAGCTCGCCGGCTGAATTTAGCAGTGGGCCTCCCGAATTGCCCGGATTAATGGCGGCATCTGTTTGAATAACATTGCGAATTTTACGATTGTTGGGGGCCTGGATTTCGCGCCCCAAGGCACTAATAACACCTACGGTCAATGTCGTGTCGAGACCAAAAGGGTTGCCAATAGCCAGCACCTTATTGCCAACTGTCAGGTAGGATGAGTCTCCTTTTACTAGTGGCGTCAATTTTTCTGGCGGGGCATCAATCTTTAGAACTACCAAATCCCGGTCTGGTGCCAGCCCGACAACTTTAGCGGGCCAGGTTGTTTGGTCTTGGAGCGTAATGTTGATTTGGCGCGCTTCTTCAACAACGTGAAAGTTGGTAACAATATGTCCTTTTTTGTCCCAAACAAAACCCGTGCCAGAGCCTTGAGCAACGGTTTGCAGATCAAAGGAATAGCGGTTGCGGACTACCGTATTGTTGGTCACATAGACCACAGCAGGGCTAGCCTGCTTGAATACCTGAATATTGTTGCGTTCGTCTTCTGTGGCAGAAGCGTGTGAGCTTGCCAATGTGAGTAATACCAGGAAGACGTAAATAACGTGAAATGGGGCAGAACGATTAGTAGATGTGGTTTGTGTCACCAGCAGAGCTCCTAAAGTAATGGGCCGGCCTTTTTAAGCCGGCTCTAGAATATGGTGGTCCATCAACCGCACTATGACTGATTATTTTGTAATGCGCGAATACGGTCGTCCAATGGCGGGTGGCTGGAAAACAATGCCGCCATATTTTGCTTGAAGCCGGCGCTGATACCAAATGCATACATACTGTCAGGTAGGGAGCTTTGTATTCTGGCTTCAGACTCTGCCTTTAGGCGTTGCAAAGCACCGATCATAGCCTGGTTACCTGCAAGCTTGGCGCCTGCGGCATCTGCACGGTATTCGCGAAAGCGCGAAAACTTCATCACAATAATTGATGCCAGCACGGCCAGCACCATCTCGGCAACAAAGGTAACGATATAGAAGCCAAAGCTATGGCCGCGTTCAGTTTTAAACACGACACGGTCAACGGTGTGACCAATCACTCTGGCAAAGAACATCACGAATGTGTTCACGACACCCTGAATCAGGGCGAGCGTCACCATATCACCATTGGCTACGTGGCCGATTTCGTGGGCCAATACCGCGCGGATTTCATCTTTATGGAAACGTTGCAGTAAGCCCTCGCTTACTGCAACAAGGGCGCTATTCCTGTTCCAGCCTGTCGCAAACGCATTGGATTCCGGCGCTGGAAATATGCCAACGTCGGGCATACCAATTTTTGCATCTTTGGTTAACTCACGTACAGTGTGGACAAGCCATTGTTCTTCAGCGGTGCGTGGTTGTTCAATAATTTTGGTTTTGGTACTCCATTTAGCAATGGTTTTAGATAAAAAAAGTGAAATTAATGAGCCGGTAATACCAAACACCGCACAAAAAATTAATAGACTCGTGAGATTCAGATCGACGCCATTATTCTGTAAGTAATGACTTACTCCTAATAAGCTGAGCGTGACACTTGCTACGGCGATAACCGCCAGATTAGTTAATAAAAAAAGTCCGATACGCAGCACGTTAGTAGCTCCTTTGAAGCTTAATGGGTTCCGGGTTAGATCTGGGCGCTTTGGTAAAATTCAATAGGTGGGACAGCTGCGGTGCAAGAAAAAGATGTAAGCAAAGCGAGTTAAAAAAGGCCACCCTTTTAGAGGGTGGCCAATAACCGTGATTGCCTGATAAATAAAACCCAATGCTGGCGCAGTTTGGGTTTCAGCAAGACCTCTAGGTGATCTTGCATGCAAATGATAATCGTTATCATTTGCATGATCAAGCGTTTTGTTAATTGTGGTGTAGTGCCGCTCTGATGTGGTGACAGTTAACGGTCCGCATCACCGTCAGCTTCTGCTTGGGCCACGAGCTTGGATTTATGCGCATCAGCCAGTTCGGTCCAATGAGCATCCAGTATGGCTCCTTCCAGTGCATAGAGCATGACTTTGGAGACGTGGATTCCTCTTGCTTTGATGCGGGAGTAGGCGGCAACTGAGCCAATAGAGTGAAGTTCTTCCGGGGTGTGAATACCGATAGCGTTGAGGATGTTAACGGAGGCGGCACCTAAGTTCTTTAAGTGAATCAGTTCACTTTGTGGCTGCTTCATAAGTTTTGGTGTCTCTACATTATTATGTTTATTTTTATTCCGACTTCACAGGCGTAACATTGATAGACCCAGCAGTTATACTAATGATTAACTTTATTGCGGCAAGTTTTTTTTCGATATGTGCCGCTAATTCGCTTTAACTACAGCCAAAAAAGCGAAATTCATCTAAAAAAGCAAGGAAATTGCTTCAGGCAAGGGTTGAGTCAAGCAGGTTGATGATGCAAATACAGTTCACAGTTCAGGAGATGGTTGGTCAAACACTTTCTCACTTGGCAAAACTGCCTGAAGGTCCGCTGTTACACAAGCGTGTTCTCGCACCCTTCCGCCGTCTGCAGGCGGATGCTGCTGACGCCGGTTTTTGTTTAACCATTGCCAGTGGTTTTCGTGACTTTAAAAGGCAGTTGTCGATTTGGAATGGCAAAGCTTCTGGCGAGCGGTTAGTGGTTGATGAGAGCGGCCAGCCTCTGGATATTGGTACGCTGTCCAGCGATTGGGAACGCGTACAGGCTATTTTGCGCTGGTCAGCTTTGCCGGGGTGTTCGCGTCATCATTGGGGCACAGATATGGATGTCTTTGACGCGAATGCACTACCCGAAGGGTATCGTCTACAGCTAACTGTAAAAGAATCGACCACAATGTTTGCGAGTCTGCACTCCTGGTTAGATCATCGCATTGCCACAAACGACAGTTATGGTTTTTTTCGCCCGTATGCGACGGATAAAGGTGGTGTTGCACCAGAACCCTGGCATTTAAGTTATGAACCGCTGGCCCAGATCTGTGCCGCGCAGTTAACGCCTGAAGTTTTGCGAGCATTGCTTAGGGATACTGATCTGATATTGAAGGCGGCTGTGCTTGAACACTGGGAAGAGATCTATGAACGTTATATTCATGTTGATTAGGGCTAACCATTAATTATGTTGCGGTATGTATATGTCTGAAACAGTTCCTGTTCAAAGCTCTTCGTTAATGGGCTCGCGGCGATTTTTGCCGCTGTTTATCACTCAATTCACTGGCGCATTTAATGATAACTTTTATAAAAGTGCGTTGCTGGTGCTGTTTACCTATGGTGGGCTGGAGCGTTGGGGGCTGGATGTAAATGTCATCAATAATCTGGTGTCAGCGACGATGATTATCCCGTTTTTACTGTTTGCCGGCTTGGCCGGTCAACTGGCTGATAAATATGAAAAGTCGCGCATGATTCGCCAGATTAAACTGGCTGAAATTCTGATTATGATTGCGGGCGCAATTTCTGTTATCAATCAAAGTTCTTTGGGCTTGTTGCTAGTGTTATTTATGACCGGTACGCAATCAGCGTGTTTCAGCCCTTTAAAATACTCGGTTGTACCGCAGCTGGTTTCTTCCGCAGAATTGACCAGTGCAAACGGTTTAATGCACATGGGGACTAACTTGGCGATGTTCGGCGGATTGATGCTGGGAACTGCGTTGATAACCCTGCCTATTGGACCCTGGTTGGTGGCTGGTGGAGGCGTTTTATTAGCGCTTTGTGGTTGGTGGGCGAGTCAGTCGATTCCGGTTGCACACTCAAAAATTCCAGAGCTGGAAATCGGTTGGCACCCGTGGCGGCATATCTGCGGCGCATTACGTGCCGCACGCTCAGAACCCATGGTTTTTACCGCCATTCTGGGTGTTTCTTGGTATTGGTTTCTGGGTTCAGTTTACCTGACCCAATTGCCTAATTTGACTCGCACGGTGTTGCATGCCCAGCCCATAATCGTCGCCTTATTACTATTTTTATTTTTATTGGGTATCTGTCTTGGCGCCATCAGCTGTGCACGCTTGAGCCGGCAGGCTGTAGAGCCTGCTGTCGCTGTATTGGGTGGCCTTGGTGTTTTTATCTTGGGCGTTGATTTGTATTTTGCGGGTCAAGCGTTACCAACGCCTGACTTGAGCTCCGACCTGCTGAGCGTAAGCGAGTTTTTGGGGCGCATCAGTCATTGGCGAATTTTATTTGATGTAACCTTGCTGGGGGTGTCAGGTGGACTTTATTTTGTGCCATTACTGGGATTGATGCAGTCTCGCTGCCTGGATCAGGAACGCTCTCGCGTGCTGGGCGCGAACAATATAATGAATGCAATTTTTATGGTGTTGGCAGCGCTGTTGGGTGTGTTTGTGCTGGGCGTAATGGAGTGGTCGATTACGCAGCTATTTGGATTGGTTGCCATTTTGCATGGTGCGATGATGCTTTACTTGATGCGTCGTCAACCTGAATTTTGGCAGCGTTTTAGGGTACGTTTTACGCGGGTGGCGAAATTCTAACCCGCTGATTGAGAGTATTTATGACAGTAAGTGTTGAATATATATGGGAGCAAATTACGCAAGAAGCACGAGCTGCTTCCAGTGAGCCAATGCTCGCCAGCTTTTACCACACGGCGTTGCTGAATCACGATTCATTTGCGTCGGCAATGAGCTTTTTACTGGCCTCCAAGTTAGACAGCGCAACCGTGCAGGCTACCTTAATTAGGGATGCGGTACAGGTAGCACTAGACGCCGATAGTAGTCTGGTGCAAGCGATGGCCGCAGATGTCAATGCCTACAAGTTACGTGATCCTGCCTGCGATAAATTTATGTTGCCCATTTTGTATTTTAAGGGCTTTCATGCATTGCAGGCTTATCGTATCAGCCATTGGTTATGGCTGAATGGTCGGAAGACACTGGCGTATTTTTTTCAACACCAGATTGCTTTGGTATTTGGTGTTGATATCCATCCTGCGGCAACAATTGGGCAGGGTATTATGATTGATCATGCTACCGGTGTGGTGATTGGTGAAACGACGGTAATAGGTGACGATGTGTCGCTTTTACATGGTGTGACTCTGGGTGGCTCGGGTTGCCAACAAGGGCGTCGGCACCCCCAAGTGGGTAAGGGCGTATTGATTGCAACTGGCGCTAAATTGCTAGGCAATATTACTATCGGCGATTATGTAAAAATTGGTGCGGGTAGTGTGGTCCTGGACTCGATACCCGCACTGGCTACCGTGGCCGGCGTGCCCGCTAAAATTATGGGCTATTCACCAGCGTCGCAACATGTCCCAGCTTATGAAATGGACCATAGTTTGCAATCTGACTCAAGCGATGAGATTGAAGGGTGATTGGTCGTTTTAATCTAGTCTGAGTTAATGTTATTTTGTTGCTCTGTGGTTCACAGGGTTGGGCATGCTGCCCAAGTGACGTCGGTAGCAATATACAAACTAGGCTAGGTTTGCACTATGACAGAAGCGCTTTTTGACATAATTTTTCGCGGCGATATCACTGCAGGAAGCCAGTTGCCTCAGGTCAAACAAAATCTGATGCGCCTGTTCAAACTTGATGAGACCAAGATTAATGGTTTGTTTTCCGGCCAGGCTGTTGTTCTCAAGCGCGGACTTGATATGGAAACAGCAGAGAAATATCTGCGTGTGTTACATCAAGCTGGCGCACAAGTGCAAAAAATTACTGCCGGTAGTTTTACTCCCCCGGCACAGCGTGCGCGTCCACAGCCTGCGGCAAAAAAATTGTCTCTTGCTGAGCGTCTTGCTGCTGAAGAGGCGGCAAAAGAAAGTGTAAAAGATGATGCAACCATTACCAAAGCCCCGGTTGATAGCAATATTGCCGAGCCCTCTTCGGGTTTTACACTTGCCCCTGTTGGCAGTGACTTGCTGGAAGCACGAGAGACAAAACAGGCCGAGGCCGAGGTTGTTGATGTTAGCGGTTTGTCGGTCAGAGCGCAGGAAGGTAATCTGCTTGACCCCAGTGAACAGCAGCAAGTGGTTATCGCTGATTTGCCGGATGTCGATTTTGGTGTAGCAGAGGTTGGTGCCGATTTGGTCAACGCATCTGAGCGTAACGTTGTGCCTGCAACTGAAGTTGCGCTAGCTGACTGGGACATCGCAGCGCCTGGTGAGGACCTTGGTCAAATCAAGCGTCCGGCACCGCCACCCGCACCCGACACGAGTCAGATAACGCTTCAAAACGATGAATAAAGAATTGCTAATGTCAGTTGGTAAGGCATTTTTTAACATTTTTTCGTGAAATCTATTTTTTGCTGAGATATTTATGCTGCAATCGTTTGACCTTTCGGCTTATTGTCAGCGTATTGGCTTATCTGAAACCATCATGATTGATGCTGACAGCTTGACCAACGTTTGTCAGGCACAAGCATTTGCAATCCCTTTCGAAAATTTCGATATCCACCTCGGTCGTCCTATTTTATTGGGTGTCGAAGCGCTTACTGAAAAGTTGGTGGGGAATCGCCGTGGCGGGTTTTGTTTTGAATTAAATGGGTTGTTGCAACAGGCACTGCAAGCTTTCGGGTTTGACGTCAGGCCGCTGTTAGCACGCGTGCATTTTCGTGGCGAGCATCTTGGGCGAACGCATCTATTGTCTTTGGTTACGCTGGGTGATCAGCGTTGGGTTGTGGATGTTGGTTTTGGTGGTGCTTGTGGCTTATACGCGCCAGCATTATTGGTTTACGATCAGGTGTTTAGCCAGTCTGGTCAGCAGTTTAGATTTGTTCGGCATCCTGCTTACGGCACTATGTTTCAGGCGCTTTGGCAGAATGATCACAGCGCCCCGCCGGATTGGAAAAATATATACAGTTTTGACGATCAAATAGTGGATGCGGGGGATATTGCAATGGGCAATTATTTTGCGTCGACAAGTCCAAATAGTATTTTTACGCTCATGCGTATTGCCACCAAACCTTTGTTGGATGGCCGAATATCATTGTCTGATTTTGAATTAAAAATTCGTCGCGCAGGCTCGGAGACTGTTCAGCAACTGCCAGACGGCGAGGCTTATCTTATTGCGCTTGAGGATTACTTTGGAATAAAGCTTGATGCTCCCTATACGGCCTTAAGGCCCATAAAAAAACCGGCGTAAAAGCCGGTTTTTTTATGGGTAAGCCAGTGCTCTTTAATTTAAAAGTTAGGCTTGTCTTTCGCTTCTTCAAAACGTGTAACTGACTCATTAATTTCTTTTTTGGCAGCTTCGGGGCCTTCCCAGCCTTCAATCTTGACCCACTTGCCTTTTTCCAGATCTTTGTAGTGTTCGAAGAAGTGAGCAATTTGATCCAATGTAATAGGCGGTAAATCACGAACAGTGGCCACATTGGTGTACAACGGTGTAATTTTATCTACCGGTACGGCAACAATTTTTGCATCTTCGCCAGACTCATCGGTCATTTTCAGCACGCCGATAGGGCGGCAACGAATCACGGAGCCAGGTATCAAGGCTAACGGCATAACCACCAATACATCGACGGGATCGCCATCACCACATAATGTGTGCGGTACATAGCCATAGTTACAAGGATAGTGCATAGCCGTACCCAGCATACGGTCAACAAAGATAGCGCCGCTATCTTTGTCTACTTCGTACTTGATAGGGTCGCCATTTAGCGGGATTTCGATGATGACATTGATGTCATCCGGCAGGCTCTTGCCTGAAGGTACTTGGTCCAGACTCATGATGTACTCTCATTACAGTTTATAAAAGCGGGTGGATGACATCACAGTAGCCGTAGCGCTGGTGTTTGAATGGCTAACGACATCGTGACTTCATCGAATCGGGCGGGGATTCTAACACACTGGTGCTACCATACAATTAACTGGCGGGTACTGAGTAGTAGACTTAAGTCGTTAATCACAAAATAGGAGTCCTGAATATGCACTCTGAAAAAAGCCTGGCACAACAGAACTGCGTTCCCTTGCCAAAAGACCGCGTACCTTTACAGGAAGAGCAGGCGGCAGCCCTGTGCCTGGAGTTACATGAAAACTGGCGGGTTACCGGTAATGGTAAGGTGCTGATGCGGGAGTTTTTAGTTAAAGGTTTTGCCAAGGCCGTGTTTTTGACCAACAGCTGTTGCTTTATCGCTGATCAGCAAGATCATCATCCAGACATCGAGCTGGGGTGGGGATATTGCCGTGTTCACTTTACAACGCATTCGGTAGGTGGCTTGTCTTTAAATGATTTTATCTGCGCTGCTCGTCTGGATGCGCTGGTGGATAATTGATCAGACCTGTCGTTTTTTTCATTCCTGGCCTAGAATCAGAGACAAGTAGCCAGTTGTCTCGTTGGAAAAACCCGGTTTGTCACTGCTACTCCTTCTTTCTGAGGTCTAGGTAGGGAGAGCTTATCTTCTCAAACCGTATTTGCTGTAACCCTTCGGCTGCTTTTATCAGCGTTTAATAACAATAATTTGAGGGTGAAACAAAAATGAATCTACTCACAATTCCTCCCCTGCTGGGGGTGTTCGGTTTACTTGCAGCATTTATCGTTTACGTGGTCGTTAAACGTTATCCCGCTGGGGATGGCAAAGTTGCTGAAATTGCCGCCGCTATTCACGATGGTGCCATGGTGTTCATGCGCCGGGAATACAGCATTTTGACAGTATTTGTGCTCGTTGTGACTGTCTTACTGTTTGTTAGCTTTCGGTCCTGGCAAACGCCATTCGCCTTTGTGTCGGGTGCGCTTTGTTCCGCGATTGCTGGTTATATTGGTATGTATACCGCGACGCAAGCGAACGTCCGTACGACCGTTGCTGCCAGCACCGAAGGTGCCGCTGCAGCGTTAACGGTGGCGTTCTATGGCGGTTCAATAATGGGGTTGACCGTGGCGGCGATGGGCCTGTTGGGCTTGGGTGGCTTGTATTTGCTGTTTGGTGCCGATCCACAACATGCTGAAGCGATTCATGGCTTTGGTATGGGGGCCTCTAGTGTGGCTTTATTCTCCCGTGTTGGTGGCGGTATTTTTACCAAAAGTGCGGACGTGGGGGCTGACCTTGTTGGTAAAATAGAGGCCGGTATTCCAGAGGATGATCCCCGTAATCCTGGTGTGATTGCCGATAACGTCGGTGACAATGTGGGTGATGTAGCCGGCATGGGATCAGATATTTTTGAATCCTATTGTGGGTCGATGATAGCGACGATTGCTATTGCTGCCACATTACCATTAATGACACTGGGCCTTTTGGGTGCCAATCGTGAAGACTTGATGTTCGCGCCTTTGGGCCTGGCGTCAATCGGTTTGATTTGTTCCATATTTGGGATCCTGCTAGTGAAAATGGTATCCGGTAGATCCCCTGAAGTGGCGTTGCGTATTGGCACTATGGTCGCCAGTTTGCTGTTTATCGCGGTGGCGTATTTCACGCTTAATTTATTGGGGATTGGTGAGCGGGTTTGGTTGTGTGTTGTGTGTGGTGCAGTGGGCGGTATGGTGATTGGTTTGATTACCGAGTACTACACCGGTGGTGAGCCGGTTCGAAAAATTGCCAAAGACGGTGAAACCGGGCCGGCAACAGTCATGATCTCAGGTCTTGCAACCGGTATGGAATCTGTATTGATACCGGTGCTTGTGATTGTCGGTATCATCCTGGCTAGTAGCGGCCTGCTGCCGGAAGGCGCGGGTGTTTATGGTGTTGGTCTCGCCGCTGTAGGTATGTTATCTACCGTAGGAATTACTATGGCCATTGATGCTTATGGTCCTGTTGCGGATAACGCAGGTGGCATTGCCGAAATGGCAGAGTTGGGACCAGAAACTCGTGCAATTACTGATGGCCTGGATGAGGTTGGGAATACGACCGCTGCAATTGGTAAGGGCTTCGCTATCGGTGCCGCTGGATTAGCCGCACTGGCCATCATCGCCGCTTACATAAAAACGGTCGCATTGCATGTACCAGACTTCCGTTTGGATATCAGCGACCCTTATGTTCTGGCAGGCATGTTTTTGGGTGGCATTTTTCCTTTTCTTGTTAGTGCTATCACCATGCGCGCAGTGGGCGATGCGGCCTTTGATATGATTAAGGAAATCCGTCGGCAATTTAAAGAGATACCTGGGCTAATGGAGGGGACCGCTAAACCGGACAGTGCCCGATGTGTTGATATTGCCACCCGCGCCGCGCTGCGCAAAATGATCGTGCCCGGTGTGTTAGCGGTCGGTTCGCCGGTCGTTGTTGGTTTTTTACTCGGGCCGGCAGCATTGGGCGGTATGCTCGGAGGTGCGTTGGTGACCTGTGTATTAATGGCGTTGATGATGGCCAATGCCGGGGGTGCCTGGGATAACGCAAAAAAATATGTTGAGAAAGGTAACTTGGGTGGTAAGGGTTCCGATGTTCATAAAGCTGTTGTGGTAGGGGATACCGTTGGCGATCCGTTTAAAGATACTTCTGGTCCAGCCATGAATATTCTTATCAATGTGATGGCCATTGTTAGCCTGGTTATTGCACCGTTATTGGCTTGATATTCCAGACTCTTTGCGCAGTTTGGCGACACTGGGTTTGCCAGCCCAGTCACTAACGGAGGTAAAGCCACTTGTTCTGCAAGTGGCTTTTTTGTTGGTTTTTGGTTTGCGGTGCTTGGGTTTTGTTAGGGCTTAGCTATTACGTTAGTCATTATTGGCGAGATTTATTTTTTTCCTGCCGGGTCAGTACCTGTGCTGCGATAAACACAGCGATGGCGACGATGCCAATCATGATGGTCGCCAATGCATTTATTTGCGGGTTAACCCCCAGACGCACACTCGAATACACCATCATCGGCAATGTTGTTGCCCCGGGACCAGAGACAAAGTTAGCCACCACCAGGTCATCCATTGACAAGGTAAACGCCAGCAGCCAGCCTGCTATTAACGCCGGTGAAATAATCGGTAGTGTGATCAGAAAAAACACTTTGATGGGTTTCGCACCCAAGTCCAGTGCCGCTTCTTCAACAGACCTGTCCATTGAGGCCAGTCGGCTTTGCACGACAACTGCTACATAAGTCATACAGAAAGTAGTGTGGGCAATAACAATGGTGGTTTGCCCGCGTCCGGCGGGCCAACCGAGCATACTTTCCATGGCGACAAATAACAGTAACAAGGATAAGCCGGTAATGACTTCGGGCATTACCAGCGGGGCTGCAACCATCACGTTCAGACTGCTGCTGCCGCGCAGTTGTCGAAAACGTACCAGTGCCAAGGCTGCCAAGGTTCCAAGCAGGGTGGCAATTGTTGCCGTTATCGCGGCGATTTTTATACTTAACCAGGCCGCATTTAGTAATGCTTCATTATGAATGAGTTCGACATACCATTTGCTACTGAAACCTCCCCATACGGTCACTAACTTGCTTTCATTGAATGAATACACAACCAGGCTAACAATAGGAATATATAGAAACCCATAACCTAAAATGAGCGCGGTGACCAAAAACGAAAAGCGAGATTTCACTGGAAGTCCTCCGCTGCTTTACGTTCGTAATGGCGCAGCAGTACAAAGGGAATGATCAGTGCTACGAGTAATACACAGGCCAGTGCTGAAGCCAGAGGCCAGTCCTTGTTGTTGAAGAACTCGGTCCATAGCAGTTTGCCAATCATCAGGGAGTTTGGTCCGCCGAGTAAATCGGGGATCACAAATTCGCCCATTACCGGGATAAACACCAGCATGCAGCCGGCGAGGATGCCTGGGACAGATTGCGGCAGTGTGATACTCAAAAATTGTTTAATCGGCCGGCAGCCCAAATCTGCCGCAGCCTCCAACAATGTGTTATCCAGTTTTACCAACGTGGCGTACAGCGGCAAAATTAAAAATGGCAGGTAGCTATAAACCACTCCAATATAAACGGCTGTGGGGGTGTAAAGAATGCTTAGGGGCTCATCAATAACGCCCAGCCACAACAATATATTATTCAGTAGTCCATTATTCTTTAGTATGCCGATCCACGCGTAGACGCGAATAAGGAATGATGTCCAGAACGGTAAGATAATTAACATTAATAATGGCATACGCCACTGGGTTGGTGCGCGCGCGATGCCGTAGGCCATTGGGTAGCCAATGAGCAGGCAAAGTATTGTGGAAATAATCGCAACCTTGAAAGAACCAAACAGAGCTTGCAGATAAAGCGAGTCCTCCCAGAGCAACAGGTAATTGGCAGCGTTCAGGACGATAGTAATCAAGCCCGAGCCATCAGATTCCAATAGGTCGGTGTAGGGTGGTTGTGCGAGTTGCGGTTCTGCCAGACTGATTTTCAGAACGAATAAAAAAGGTAGCAAGAAAAACAGCGCGAGCCAGAACCAGGGCAGGGCAACGATCAGTATTGTTGCTCGCTGTCTGAAGTTTTGCGGGGCTGCATTCATCGCATCAGTACTCCGCAGCTGTCCGCTTTCCAGCTAAGCACAACGGTTTGCCCTGTCGTTAAAGGTTGTTCACTGCGTACAGAAATATTCGGCAGCGTAAATTTAATCAGTTTGCCGCTGGGTAGTTGGCCGTGATAAGTGGATATGTCACCCAGGTAGGCAATATCTTTTATAACGACCTCTACGCGGTTTGTCTGTTGCTCCCGCGAGTCGGTTAATACGTGTATTTTTTCTGGTCTTAACGCCACGCACACGGCGGTGTCTTTGGCTAATGGTTGGGGGTGGGTAACCTGTAACTTACAGGCTAATGCCTCACTGCCAATTAGAACGTTGTCATCGGTTTGGCTGATGACTTTGCCTTCAAACAGGTTGACTTGACCAATAAAGTCAGCGGCATAGCGGGTGGCTGGAAACTCATAAAGTTGCCGCGGCGTATCAACTTGCTCGACCTTGCCTTGATGCATCAGTGCGATGCGTGAGGACATGGTCATGGCTTCTTCCTGGTCGTGTGTGACAACAATAAAAGTGACGCCCAGGCGTTCTTGGAGATTGATAAGTTCAAACTGAGTTTGCTCACGCAGTTTGCGATCCAGTGCTCCCAGCGGTTCATCTAGCAGCAATAATTTAGGGTGTTTGGCCAGAGCTCTTGCCAGCGCCACACGTTGGCGTTGGCCGCCTGATAACTGATGGGGTTTGCGTTTTGCCAAGGCTTCGATTTGTACCAGTGCCAGCATCTCTTCTACGCGCTGGGTTCGTTCTGTTTTTGGCATCGACTGTTGCTTAAGGCCAAACGCGATATTGTCGGCTACCGTCATGTGTGGAAATAAGGCATAAGACTGAAACATCATATTGATCGGCCGCAAATAAGGCGGCAGATTGGTCACATCAGCGCCGTCAATTAATACGCGCCCGCTTGTCGGTGTTTCAAAGCCCGCAAGAATCCGTAGTAATGTGGTTTTACCGCAGCCTGACGCTCCTAGCAGAGAGAAGAATTCGCCTCTATTTATGGATAAATTAATACTGTCGCAGGCGTAGGTAGTGCCGAAATTTTTCGTCACATTGTCGATGTGGACAATGACATTACTGAGATCCGAAGTGCTTGCAGTGCTGGTCATTAATGGATTCGTCTCCGGCAAAATAAGAGCTTGTTGCTCAGGGTTTCCAGGCGGTGTTGATTAAGTATTATTGGCCGGTTTTGACACGGGTCCAAGCACGGTTCATGTTGCGTATTTCCGAATTACTGGGGGTTTTGACTGTGAGTAATTTTGCGCGCGTGTCGGCTGGCGGGTAGATACCCTTGTCGGCGCGAATTTTTTCATCTACCAGTGCTGTTGCTTTGGCATTAGCATTGGCATAGGCAACGTGATTAGTGATGGCAGCACTGACTTCAGGTTTTAACACATAGTCGATGAATTTATGGGCAGCTTGACTGTTGGGTGCATCAGCTAAAATAGCCATAACGTCTGTCCAGACTACCGCGCCTTCGCGTGGCACAATATAGGCAATGTTAACGCCGTTGCCGGCCTCGGCAGCACGATCCCGCGCTTGCAAAATGTCGCCAGAATAGCCATGCGCAATGCAGATATCGCCGTTGGCCAAATCATTAATATACTGTGAACTATGAAAGTAACGCACATTGGGGCGAATAGCTTTGACGATGTTCGCTGCTTCGGCGACAGCAGAGCGGCTAAAGTCGGTGGTGTCTTTACCAGCATAGGCTCTGGCGGCGACGAAGACTTCGGTCGGGTCGTCCATCAGGGTGACACCACAGTCGGCCAGTTTGGCTGCAATGGCGGGGTCAAATAGCAGCCCCCAGGTATCCAGCGGCATGTCCTCACCCAGAATGGCTTTGACCTTATCAACATTCACACCAATACCACTGGTACCCCACATATACGGTATTAAATATTGGTTACCAGGGTCAACGTCGACCAGTAAATGTAGAATATCTGTGTCCAGGTTCGCGTATTGGCTTAACGCCGATTTGTTAATGGGCTGATAGAGCCCGGCTTTTAGATGGCGATCAGCGAAAGGTCTCGCGGTGGGAAAAATAAGATCATAACCACTTCTACCGGCTAGAATTTTAGCTTCCAGTAATTCATTTGAATCGTATACATCATAGACAACCTTAATACCTGTCGCTTTTTCAAAGTTGGCGATTGTGTCTTTAGCGATATAGTCAGACCAGTTATAAATGTGGAGTTGCTCTTCGGCGTTAGTGGTATTGATCATACTCAAACATGCGAGAGTGAATAAAACAGGCCTGATAACGCGCTGAATCATTGTAAAAAACCTCTATTTGGCAATTCCAGTAAACCAGGGACGGTAATGGTCGTTTAGTGTGCAGAATTATCGCATGGAGACGCAAGTAAAAATATCAGTGCGCCTAAGCTCTCGGGCAGCTGGGGGGGCGTACCATTCCTTTGGCGGAGTGAGCCGTTCGGGGCATAGCCCTCTGGTTTGTTGGCTATTGATCCTGAAAAGTTAGCTGCAGTTGACTCAGCTCAACAACGTTACACTGTTTTTCGGTAGCCTGTATCCAATGCTATCGGCTGCCTTGTAAAAAGAGATATTACATTAGGGCAGGGCAGGTAACACCCACGCTTTGAGTAAAAGAGGTGAACAATGCGGGCGCCAATAAAACTTGCAGCTGCACCAATATCGGTTGCTGCGTCAATTAGTGAACTGGAAAATTTGCCTATCAGTAGTGACACTATTCTGAATCTTGCTGAACAAGCATTTTTGACTAATGGTTATCGGGCCACGAGTTTGCAAGACTTTCGGGCTGCCTTGAATGAGCCACTAAGGGACTTGTTCGATGAAAATTTTGGTAGCAAACATGGTCTGGCTATTGCGCTTATAAAGCGTCAGATTCATCGGGATCATGCCTATTTTGAGGATTTGCTACAGCGTGCGCAGTTTTTATGTTCAGACCCCCTCCAGCAAATGGTGTTATTCACTAATTTGCTGGCAGAGTCTCTTCCGTTACAACCAAAACTAGAGCAAGGTTGTTTATTAGCATCGTTGGCTCGTGACCAGCAACATCTGGAAGTTGAGATAAAGCAGGAGCTGGCAGAAGGAATGGATCAGTGGCGTGACGTCTATCTTACACAGCTTAAAACCGTTGCTGCAGTTTACCCTCCGTGTATCGAGGTCTCCCTTGAAGATGTCAGTGATATGTTAACCACGCTGCTGGAAGGTGGTTTGGTGTTATCAAAATTGCATGATGAATCCTACACGATAAGCCAGCAGATCATTAACTATCGAAATTATTTACGTTTGTTGTTTGAACCTGCCGCCTAAGCCCATACGCAATTTAGGGTTAATGGGTTGTGTTAATTTTGGAGCGCCGACAGTCTGTTGGTGTTTTCTGTATTAACGTCTGTTTCTTTTCCTTTACTCACATATACTTTTCCAGTTACGACAAAAGCCTGTAAAAGCTGCTACGCTATGTTCTCATTGCGACTACTGGCTTTGTTGCAAACTTAAACGCCTTTCGAGCTTTATGGAAAAGCAATTTATGACATCTGATAATGCATTCGCAACGGTTGAGCATCTAACCAGTGTTATTGATTCTATACCTACAGCTATTGTGATGGTTAACGCTGAAGGTGATATCGTGTTGGTGAATGCCCAGACCGAGATGTTGTTTGGTTATTCTCGATCACAGTTATTAGGTGAGCCTGTTGAGTTACTAATACCACTCCGTTATCGACACCACCATCCCGATTTGCGCGGTGGCTTTTATAATAAGGCTACTGTCAGGCCGATGGGTAGTGGACGTGATCTCTATGGTTTGCGTCGTGATGGTACCGAATTTCCTATCGAGATTGGTCTCAACCCTATTCGTGCTGATGAAAAGCTATATGTCCTCAGTGCAATTGTGGATATAACTGAGCGCAAACGCCTTGAAGCCAGGTTTCGTGCAACGGTAGAAAATGCGCCTACCGCTATGCTGATGATTGATCCTGCCGGAACTATCGTGTTGGTTAATTCAGAGACCACACGGCTATTTGGCTATGAGCAGAGTGAACTGTTGGGTAAAAAAATTGAAATCTTGGTTCCCGCTCGGTTTGCGAAACAACATCCAACGTTACGTACCCATTTTTTTGCCAACCCCGAGGGGCGGCGCATGGGCACGGGTAGAGAGCTTTTTGGTTTACGCAAAGATGAAAGTGAATTTCCTGTAGAGATTGGGTTAAATCCGATTGCTACGGATGAAGGTCAATTTGTCCTGGCGGCGATTGTTGATATCACAGAGCGACAGCGTTCTCTCTCTCAGTTGCGTGCGGCCAATGAAGCTTTAGAGTCCAGCAATATAGAGTTGCAGCAATTTGCCTACATTGCTTCCCATGATTTACAAACTCCATTGCGGGCGATAAGTGGTTTTGCCCAATGTTTACAGGAAGATTATCGAGATAAAATCAGCGCGACTGCCAATACTTATATCGAACGTATTGTAGGTGCCTCGTTACGTATGCAAACACTGATCAATGACTTGTTGAGCTTTTCTCGAGTGGAATCTAAAGCAGCAGCGTTTGTAGCAGTGGACTTAAACAAGGCGCTGAAAGAAGCCCTGCTGATGTTAGGTGTCAGTGATGATAACCCCGATCTTATTATTGAAAAGAGTGATTTGCCGGTTGTGTCGGGCGATGCTTCGCAACTGATGCAACTCTTTATGAATCTGGTAGGCAACGGCATTAAATATTGTCGAGAAAAGCCTGTTGTTATTAGGATTGACGTTACTGCTGATGCTGGCAGTTGGATTATTAGTGTTGCCGATAATGGTATTGGCATTGAGCCTCGCTATTTTGAGCAGGTATTTGAAATATTTAGGCGTTTGCATAATAAAAGCGAGTATCCTGGCACGGGCATTGGTTTGGCGCTGTGCCGTCGGATCGTGTCTCGCCATCATGGAAAAATATGGGTTGAGTCAGAGAAAGATAAAGGCAGCTGTTTTTATTTTTCGATCCCGCAGAAAACGCCTATAGAATCATTGTAGAGGTTTGTTATGAATGAGGTTCCTGTTGTTCTACTCGTCGAAGACGATGACGATGATTATTATTTAACAGTAGAGGGTTTTCGTCGAACGGATATCAGCGTCAAAATGGAACGGGTTGAAAATGGCCTTGAGTGTATGAACTTTTTAAAGCAGCTAGGAAAGTATGCCAATAAGCCAGTTCCGGATATCATCTTGTTAGATTTGAATATGCCATTGATGGATGGCCGAGAAGTATTAAAACACCTAACTGCTGACCCACATTTACAACATTTGCCGGTTGTGGTCTTGTCGACATCGGCAAATGTTCAAGACATTGAAGAAATGTATCGGCAACGCTGTAATTCTTATATTGTTAAGCCGGTCGATTTTAATGAGTTTCTGGACACTATTCGTGAGTTTTCTCATTATTGGTTTTCGCTGGTGACAATGCCACGGTTACATCCGTAGTGCAGTCTTTCATTTCACTGGAAGGTAAAAGCGAAAGTTTTTAAGTGTATTTGTTATGTTAGAAAAATACATAAATTTAAACTTCATTTGTCATAAATAAAAAACGCGCTAACCTGAAAGTCACCCACAGCAATGCCGCCGATACTCGCGGCTTGTCCTATCCGTGGGCTGATATCTTTATCACTGTATTGATTCTCGCCGTAACTGGCAGGTTCGTCCTGGATGGAGGAAATGGGAACCAGTGGCGCCGGCTCAAGGTCTGTCGTTCCATTCTGGCCTTGAGTTGGCATAGGGCCTGGTTGGGTTTTGGCTGTTTAAAAATGCTCAGTAGCGCAAACTGTCGAGTAAAGTGTGATCTTGTTGAAGGCGCAGTTCCGTGAGTTGTAGTATGGTTGAGTGTTTGCTAGGGGCTGCTTCTCCGGTGAGGTGACCTATTAATGGGCACGTTTAGAGTAAGGTTAAGGATACTATGACTATAGAACGCGTAGAATTAAGCGTGATAGAAGATTGCTTGCGCAAGGGAAGTAAGGCGTGGAACGCTTGGCGTGCCGGGAAGCCAACGCAAATATTGCGTTTGGATGGGTTGGTGCTCGATAAGGTTAATTTGGATGCCTGCGATTTTTCCGAGCTGTCCATGCGCAATGTGCGACTGGAGTCCTGTAGTTTACGCCAGGCCAATTTTATATCTGCAGATTTGCGTGGAGCAGAACTCAAGTACAACGATTTTCGCGGGGCAAAATTTATAGCGACTAGGCTTGATGATGCTAATCTATCGCACAGTAACCTTGCTCAAGCCAATCTGCTGACGGCGACAGTTAAAGGCGCCTGCCTGCAGAAAATTGATTTCCGTGGTCACGATTTAAGCACATTGGATTTACGTGGCACATTTATGAGCGGTAGCAATCTGGAAGGTCAGGATTTATCCAATCAGGATTTGTCAGGCGTTAATCTGGCGGGCGCCAACTTGTTGCGGGTTAATTTTACGCGGACACATTTAAATCGCGCCAACTTAACGGGCGCTAATATCACCGGCGCCACTATTGTGGGTGCGAGCTTTCGACAGGCTCTATTAAGTGGTTTGAATTTTGCTGACAAAGATCTAACAGATGTTTCGTTTCAAGAAGCCACATTGACTGATTGCGATTTTCGTAAGGCAATCATGAAAAACGCGAACCTGAAAAAAGCATCGCTAACCGGTTGTAAGTTATGGCAGGTGGATTTGCAAAGCTGGGATATAGCCGGTGCGACATGCGAATTTACTTACTGGGATGAATTTGCGCGTGAGAGAACCCATTATCGCCGGGGTGAGTTTGAGCGAATTTATGGCCAGGCATTGACCGTTGAATTGCGTTATCCCTATCGTTTAACGACTACCGAAATTGCTACCCTGCCGATTCTAATCGAACACCTTGAGGCAAGTTATTGGGGTATTATGCTGCGGTTAAAATCTGTGCAGGATATTGCCGGCGGCGCTCTGGTTACCATTGCTGTTGTTGAAGCTGATGCCTACAGTCCGGAAGAATTAGGGAGTGCGTTGCAACAGGAAGCTAATCGAATCCATCAAGGGCAGCTGGCGCTCAACAATAATCCCAACTTGCGTTGGCAGTTGAAAGAAAAGATTGCAGAGATTAAAGAAGCGTTCTGGCCACGGTTGTTGGAACTGGCTGCAGAGCACGAGCAGCAGCGCCGGCGTAATCTAACTATTTTATTTATGGATCTGAAAGGCTTTTCACAGTGGCAGGGTACAGAGCTGTCTGAAAAACTATCGTTGTTTCGTGGTCTGATTAAGCCTGTGCTGACGCGCTGGAAAGCGTCATACCCCAATATGGAAGGTGATTCGCTGCGCGCGACTTTCACTAATGCCACTGTCGGATTAATTTGCGCCTGTATGATGCGGGATGTACTGAGTGCTGCTGGATTTGCGTTACGCATAGGGGTAGAGGTAGGGGAAGTTTCTCTGGTGCATAATGAAGTTACGGAGTTATCAGACCTCGAAGGCATGGCCGTTAATATGGCTGCGCGGCTCGAATCCTCGGCTCAATCCGGTGAAGTGCTCGTCGGTGAAAGAGTACGTTACTATGCGGATAAAAAAGATAACTTCCTCTTTACTCCCAAAGTTGTGAAATTAGCAAAAGCTGTTGGGGACTATAAGAGTGGAGAGCCGGTGAACTGTTATGCCGTGACCATGCGTAAAAGCGTGGATGAGCTGCTATAGTCATGTGCCGACACCCGTGATGTCTGAATTTATTGACGGACATTGGGCTGGAGACGTCTATGTGCTCCTGAGTTATGGATTACTGGCCAGATACTGAGTTGCCTTCTTTTTGTAATCTCATGTTCCTCTTTCGGCTTGCTCGAAAAATTTAACAATCAAAAACTTTAGTAAAAGGACGTTTTATGTGGACTTTATGGCTTTTCAGGTTGCAGTGTTTGTTATTTGCAGTCATTGCCGCGGCGCTGGTTATTTCTAAGCTGTCGGCGACAGTAAATCTTAACCTGTTTCTTGCAGCATCCCTCAGCATGCTGGGTGTCATGGCGTTAGGTGTTATTGCGTTATTGGGATTACTGATATCTTTTGTGTTCTCAAAAAGGAGTTGGCGTAAGTTTGGTGTGATTGCCACGATTGCGGGTTTGCTACCGTTGTTTGGGCTTTATATGACGGTTGGATTCAGCAGCTTTGCCAAACCGCCAATTCACGATATTAGCACTGATTTGCAAGATCCTCCCATTTATGTGGCAGCAGTTGAGGCTCGTAGTAGCAGTGATAATTCATTGGATTATGCTGGGGCTGAGTTGGCCAAAACCCAGAAGCAAGCGTATCCCGATATTGCCCCCGTTGTGTCTACGTTGAGTAAGGCAGACGCGTTCAATAGAAGTTTGCAAACGGTGGACAGTCTGGGTTGGACATTGTTGGCGGAAGACGCAGACAGCGGGCGTATTGAAGCTTACGAAAAATCTAAATTATTTGGATTTGTCGATGACGTTGTTATTCGTGTTCGTGCCACTGAGGACGGCTCGCGTATCGATGTACGTTCGGTGTCCCGAATCGGACAAGGAGACTTGGGTGCGAATGCAAACAGAATTCGCCGATTTATTACTGCTCTACAAAAGGCTGAATGACCGATTAGCTGATACTGACTTTGCAATACTGCTGCACTGGCCCATGAGTGTAGCAGCATAGTTAAGCGTATAGCTTTTAAAATTGCATCAGCAGCAAAGCCTGATGTCAGTAGGGAGATTAGTTATGACCAACATTGAGGTTGTAAAATATTTACTGGCAAAGCCGGAGGCGCTGGAAGACTTTCCGTTTGGTCCGCAGGCGAGCGTCTATAAAATTCAGGAAAAGATGTTTGCACTACTCACGTACAGAAATGACCTTTGGCAACTTAATTTAAAGTGCGAACCCCACCAGGCTTCGGCATTGCGTGATATTTTTCCGTCGGTACTGCCGGGCTACCACATGAATAAAACCCATTGGAACACGATACTACTGGACGATACCGTGCCCGGCGGCGAGCTGCGTCGTATGATTGATCATTCCTACGCTCTGGTCGTAAGTGGCCTTAAGAAAGTGGATCGTCAACGCTTGCTGATGTTACATGGCCCGGAGGCGCTAGGGCTGTCTTCCTCTCAGTAACTTTCTAACTCTATCCACGCCTTCACCGGCGCGATATAGACGAACGTGGCGTCGAGTGCTCCAACCTTTCTCACATCCCCATGCGCTGGGGCATCGTAAGACTCCAATCCCTCCAGTGCCAGGCTGGTTGCCATTTCCGGCTTCGGGGTCAATACCGGTGGAATCGAATCCAGATGCAGTTCCTGTGCTGACCATGTCATGCCTTGCCGTTCCACAGGCTTGTTTGCGTGCAGACCCTCGATAACGAAGATCGCCGATGTGCCTGCCATTTTTTTGTAGTTCACTAGTGTTTTCCTATCTGAATCATTCAGTGTCTTAGCGAATGCAGAATAGAGCAGGTGCTGTAAACATTAGCTGATATAGGTCAAGTCTGGGATGAGTTCTTAAGCGATATATCAACCTTGTTTAGGTAGTTTGGGCCCATTCCCGTAAAAGGTTATGGTAGAGACCGGAGAGTCTGCGGACTTCGGTGTCGTCGGTTCCACGATCCTGTGTCAGTACCTGAATAGATTGATCCAGTTCGAATAGATACTCACGCTGTTGATTACTCCTAACCAGGCTTTGCACCCAAAAGAAGGCGCAAAGGCGTTGCCCTTTGGTAACAGGTGTCACTTCATGCAAACTGTTGGCGGGGTATAGCACCATATCGCCGGCGTTAAGTTTAACGGCTTGTGCGCCATATTGGGTTTCGATCATCAACTCACCACCTTCATAAGTATCCGGGTCAGACAAAAATAATGTGGCCGAAACATCGGTTCGCAGGCTTTGTCCGTCACGCAAATACATAATGGCACTGTCAATATGCTGGCCATAGTGTCCGCTGTTTTCATAGCAATTGAATTTAGGTGGGTAAATTTTTTCGGGTAACGCGGCAGAAATAAAATGCGCATGTTGACTTAATCGCTGTAACAGCGATTGACTAAGTTGCTGGCTTGGCACAGCTTCATCATCGGCTTGAAAATTGTGTTTCACTTGCCTTGCAATGTTACCTGCAGTTTCTTTTCCTTCCTGCCAGCGAATTTCAGTTAAGGTTTGGCGGATTTGCTGTACTTCTTCGTTGTTAAGAATACGTTCTATAGGTAGTAACATGAGCTTCGACTTTTGAGAGTAATGAATTGCAGCTGTTTTTAAGCGTGGTGGAAAATAAGGTTTGGACTAATATCGGCTAGTGTCGGGCAGCCTGCTAACGCCATGGTTAACTCCAGCTCTTCCCTTAGGGTTCTCAGCATGTGAGCGACTCCCAGCGCACCGGCTACTGCCAAGGCATAGTAAATCGGTCGGCCTACTAGCACAGCATTTGCACCCGCAGCTAATGCTTTGAAAATATCACCTCCGGTACGAATGCCGCTGTCAAGCAGTAATGGGAAATGATTACCCACTGCATCGCGTATGCCAGGCAGTACGTCGATGGTGGCAGGCAACCCATCTAAGCTGCGGCCGCCATGGTTAGAAATTACCACGCCGGCAAAGCCTTCTTGTTGCGCTTGAATAACATCGGCAGGATTGATCAGGCCTTTTAAAAGAATGGGCAGAGAAGTTTGTTGTTGCAATAGCCTAAGCGTTTTCCAAGTGGGTGCTGTGGACATCATGCCATCGAGTATTAGACTGGCACCCGCAGGCAATAATTTGTCAGATAGTGGGCTTTGTTGCCCTGTTTGATAGATTCGGAGATTTTCTGCACTAATACCTTGAGGCAGTGAAAACTTCGCACGCTGGGCACGATACCGCAGGCCCGTAACCGGGGCGTCCAACGTGATAACTAGTGCAGCATATCCCGAATCCTCAGCACGTTTTATCAAATTTTCAGTCACACTAACGTCTTCTTGAAGATAAAGTTGAAACCATTTTTTCGCGCTATTATCTGGGCTGGAAACACCATTGTAATGCGCAATAGACTCCAGGTCGTAACTGGATAGTGTGCTGCAAATCATCGGTGTGTGTAGCGCTTCAGCAGCTCGGGCGGTGGCCAATTCACCGTGGGGATGCACAAGTGTTTGATAAGCTGTTGGTGCCAGCAATACCGGGAATGGCAGGTGTTGTCCGAGTAATGTCAAATCACAACTCGGGTTGGAAAAATCTTGTAGCGCGCAAGGCATAATGCCGATGCGGTCAAACGCTTCGCGGTTTTTTTTCAGCGTAATCTCGTGAGCCGAGCCACCACTGATATGGGCCATTATGTCGGCACGAACAAATTCTGCGGCTTTGGATTCATAATCCAGTAGGTTAAGAATATCTGCCGGAATATGTGTTAACGGTGCGCGCTGGTAAATACTGCTATGCATGGTAAATCACTGTAGTGGAATTCAATTTGTCAAAGAAAAAAATGCCCGACAGTAATTGCCGGGCGGGTTGAGGTTAAAATTCGTAGGCAAACGTGATTTGAGTATTACGAGCATCACCAATATAGGCAAAGGAACCACTGCGGTACGCAGTCAAGTAATAGTCTTTGTCCGTGACGTTGCCAACATTTAAACGAGCTTCCAGTTTGGGCGTGATCTGATACGTTGCGAAAAGATCGTAAACTGTATAGCTAGGCACACCCAGATCCTCATTGGCTCCGCTGTCGGGTTGTCCGGTGAAGACCTCACTGGAATAGGTGGCCACCGCGCCGAAAGATAAGTCAGGAGTGGCCTGGTAACGTAATTGCAAATACGCGCTTTGGTCGGCAAAGTTCGCTAAGGTTTTTCCAATATCGTCGTTAGTGACTACCAGTTCGCCTCTGCGGTTGGTCGTCATATTAACCCCGTTGTTGAATGACTCCAGGACCTCGGCATCCATGAAGGCTGCTCCAAACTGTACACTGAGTTGTTCAGTCAGGTTGCCTGCCAGAGAAAACTCGATACCTTGTACACGGTTTTTACCGGTATTGAGTGTGCCCAGCGTTGCGTAGTTATCACCAACACTTTCCATGACATCATCTTTAGTGATACGAAACAGAGCAGCAGTTGCTAAAAGTTTTTCATTCAATAAATTCCATTTTGTGCCGAGTTCAATATTCTCGGTTTTTTCGGGTTTGCTGTCGCCAACGATCGTTGCGTCACCACATAAGCCACCATAGCCACAACTTCCACCCACATCAGATTCGCCGCCATTGATGTTAGCTGACGTGCTGTAGGTTAAGTAAATATTGGCATCATCATTTATGTTGTAAACAACCCCGGTATGACCATTCCATAGCGTGTCTGAATAACGGTAATTAGTGGGTTCCGTTGCGCCCCGGCCGATTACCTGGTTGTCGTATTCAAAGTGATCTGCACGTACGCCAAGGAATACAGACCAGGACGGGTTAAATTCCACGGTATCCATAAATGCCATAGACCAGGTATCGATATTGTAATCAGAATCCCAGTGGCCTTTGGTGATGTCGCGTTGTAGGAGTGCGTTTAAATTATCGTAGTAGTTACCATTGCCATCAGAAAAACAATAGTCGGTCCCGCAGTTTGGAGTGCCCGTATTCACCAGGTCGTAAACACCATTCAGTACATCATGTCGGCTGTATTCAAGACTAAAGACAAACTGATGATCTTGTTGACCCAGGTTTTTATCAAAAAACACGTTAGTCTGGTTGGTGAAATATTCTACTTCTTGCCAGCCTTGGTGGCTGCTAAGTGACGTGCCTCCACGAGTGCCGGTGACAACATAGCCGTTGTCGGTGGTCCCATAGCGAGTAGCATTTTGAATACTCAAACTATCGTTAACAGCATAGTTTGCACGCACCGTTATGGTTTCCACTTTAGAGTTAAGAAAGTCTTCGTCTTGTGTGTAAACGGGAATATCGTTTACCGGCTGGCCTGTTATTCGATCAATATAAGAGCCGAGATCGGGTTTGTCGTCCGCATCTAAATAATAATAGTCAGCAACAACATCAAGTTTGTCAGTGGCTTTGTACGTGCCAGACAGGGCAACGCCATTGCGTTCTCTATCTGCTGGCGCCCGATCCGGTACCTCTTCATAGGCATGCAATAAATTGATACGGACTGCGATATCGTCATTGATTACTGCATTGCTGTCTAATGCCAAGCGCCGAAAATCGTCTGTGCCTAATCCGGCATGTATTTTGTTAAAGCTATATTCTGTACTCGCTTGTTTGGTAATAGCGTTTACCGCTCCCCCGGTTGATCCGCGCCCAGCAAACGTTGAACTGGGGCCCTTGGTAATTTCGATTTGTTCAACGGCAAAGCTTTCGCGTGTCGTCATCCCCGGGTCGCGCAATCCATCAACAAATACGTCACTACGAGCTTCATGACCGCGAATAACATAGCGATCGCCAAAGGCATTACCATTTTCACCCGTACCCAGGCTAATGCCAGGTTGTGCAGCCAAGACTTCTTTTAAATCAGTTTTGCCTGATTCCTCAATCGCAGTTTGGGTTAGCACACTAATGGTCTGTGGTGTTTCTGCCAGAGGTTTAACATGGCGTTTGTCCCCGGATGTTTTAGCTTTGTATGGCGCGCCTTTCTCCGCATAGGGGTTGGTATCTATCGTGCGTTCTTCAACCTGCATGGTATCCAGCATGATCGGTGCATCACTTTGTGCATAGACCATCGCGCTGCCGAGTAAAAGTGAAGGCAGACCAAGTGCTAATGAGCAAGTCTGCATAGTGGTGTTAGCTGTTTGTTTGCTATTGATGACTTTGCGCAGTGTCAGTGGCTTTGCGAGTGTCTGCTTTTGCATAATTTATTCCTTAAAAGATGAGTTTGTGATGAGCGAATATTCGATGGGAATCACCAACTGTAATTCGCTACGTCCAGGGTAAAAATCATCAGGCACTGCAGGCAGTGGTGTTGCACGGACAATCATCTCCAGTGCTGAACGGTCAAGCAGTTCATGCCCGGAGCTTTTATAAATAGTGTGTTGCTTGACGTTGCCATCGCGAGTCATCAGAAATTGCAAGTACACTTTGCCTTGCTGTTTTTCCTTTTTTGCTGCAATGGGATAGCGTCGATGCTGGCTAAGCCAGCGCATCAGTTCATTAATGTAATTTTTTTGTGTACCTTTTTTTCCACCTGCACGCGACTGTTCAGCTAATCCATTACCTTGTTTCTGCGCTGTTTGCGCTGATTTTTCTTCATTCGTTTTGGGCTTGTTGTTTTCTTGTTTGTTTTCGTTGCGCGGTTGAGTATCGAGCTCGCTAGCCTCATTTTTCATCGGGTTTTTCGGCTTCTCTCTTGCAATTACCTCTGTCACTTTGGCTAATTTTTTGTCTGCCTCTAAGGTTTTTTCAGTACTTTTTTTGTTTAGTGTTAGGTCGGCTGTAGGTGAATCGACTTTTTCTGGCGTCGGAGGCGTCTGTTTACTTGGAGCGGGTTTTTTAATGTTTAACGGCGCTGTTTTTTCTCGAGCGTTAGGTGTCTCGGATGTATCGTTTACGCTATCTGCTAAGGTTTGTTCGGCGGAGGTAAAACGCTCGCTGACGTCGGCATAACTACCTATCGCACCCAAACCAATGTCGACGCCAAGAGCACCTTTGTCTTTTGCATTGCCCGCTGGTTCTGTTTGTTTGAACGTGAGTGTTAATCCCAGTGCGTGCAACGCAGCTGCTGTGGCCCAGGCTGCCAGCCAGTAGTGTCTTTTCATGGTTAGGCCTCGCCGTTGTCATCTGGTGCTACGGCAAGGTTGATGTTTTTAATCTGTTGTTGACGCAAGATGTCCAGAAGCTGATCTAATTGCTCGGCTGTTACCTGTTTGTCTACATGCAAGCCAAGTTGCCGCTTATCCAGTTCGCCGGCTTTCAACGAATACTTTAGTTCGCTGAGGCTGATAGGTCTGCCTGCTAGAAAAATCTCAGCTTGTCGGTTGTATTCCAAAATAATGGGTAATTCCTTTTGAGGAATTCCCGCTTGAGTTTTTACCAGCGAGATTTCTTCCCTTTGTAGCGGCTGCATTTGTCCTGCGACCATAAAAAAAATCAGTAGTAAAAAAACAATATTGATTAGAGGGATAAGTCCATCTTTCTCTTTAGCAGGAGCTCGGTTCGTAAGTGAGTTATGCATGTTGACTACCTGGTTCCTGCTGGTGTTGCAGTCCTGCTGCTTTTCACTGATTGGCCCAATGTCAGCGTGTTGACTCCGCTTTGTTTGAGCCTCTCCATTGTGTGTAGAATTTTCTCCAGGCTTACTCGTTTTTCCGGTAGAACAATGAGTGGTTTGTTAGGTCGCAGCAGAGTAGTGATTTCTAACCATTGTGCTGCCGGATGTGACGCTATGGGGTGCGACGTCTCATCATAAAATGTGTAGTTGTCATCCTCGCCAATCACGAGCAGTTGTGTTTTGCTGTCGCTGCTGCCTTGTGCGATATCAGGGATATTCACTTCCACAATGTGTTGATCAATAAATGTTGACGTCAACATAAAAAACATCAGCAAAATAAAAACCACGTCAATTAGCGCGGTCAGGCTGATACCTCTTGTGCGTGAGTATTGAATTAAATTTCCCCTGTTCACGATTAGGCGGTTTCCATAGCGCTGTAGTCGTTGGGAGCGTGGGTGGCCGCTTCTTTAGTTGCTTTTACCGGTTCTACCGGCGCCCGGGTTAATGCAGTTGCAGCGGAAAGATTCAGCAGGGTATCAATATCATTTTGTAGGGTGGCGGCCATTGTTTCGGTGTTGCGTTCTAGCCAGCTATGAATAATCGAGACCGGGATAGCCACTGCTAGTCCTGCCGCCGTAGTTAACAGTGCTTGCCAGATACCACCCGATAAAATAGCCGGGTCTACTTGACTACCTGCGGCTTCCATTGCCCGGAATGCCTCAATCATTCCCAATACGGTGCCAAACAACCCCAGTAGAGGGGCGAGCGTGGCGATGACATCCAAGGGTTTTAAATAGGCTTCATACTGTGCGAGCAACAAGCGTGCTCTGCGCATAGCTTCAGTGCGAAGCTGGTCTGTGTTGAGTGTGTCGTTTTGGGTTAGCGCCACCAGGTTGGCGAGCAGTTTGGTTCGGCCGTTGTGAACGCTTTTTATCAATGACTGAAACTGTTGGTGTTCTCCGCTAACCCACAATGCCAGTAACTGGTCTGGGTTGGTGTCGGCTGGCGGGCGTAGAGACCAGTATTGGCAAAGTTTGGCGAGCGTAATTGCGGTCGCCGTAACCGAAAACAGGATGAGTATGGCCACAACTGGACCGCCAATATCGTTTATCAAAGCCAACATGCTATACACTACCTCCTTTTAATAGTTCAGTAATGCTAATCTAAATAATAATGATTATCAATAATATCTAGTTTGTTTAAAGCCAGTAGGCTGACCGGACGGATTGGGTTCTAGGGAGTGCAGGCGTCTTTGATTATGCTTTGTTGGGGTGTTGTTGCCCGCGGAGTAGGCTGATTTTACGAAAATCTTTTGGCGACTGGTCTGTGAGGCGTTTGAAAAAGCGTGTGAAGTAGGCGGGTTCTGAAAAACCCAGCAAGTCAGCGATTTCAGCAACGTTCATCGACGTATAGATAAGGTTGCGCTTGGCCTCTTCCAGTAAGCGCAGGTGGATTAGCTGCAACGCGCTCTTGCCCATAATACGTTGGCAGAGGGCGTTCAATCTGGCGCTGCTTATATTCAACTTGGCCGCATACTCTTCAATACCAAGCTGTTGTTGATAATGCTGTTCGATGAGTGCAATAAATTTGGCGTAGGTTAGTGAGCCTTTGTCTTGTCGTTGCGGGTTTTTGCTTTGTATTTGCTCCGAAATCGCGCGGCTAATCAGAACCAGCAGGCTGGCAGCTGATGACTCCAACACGAT
>JBNKHI010000031.1:0-41760 GCA_050290265.1 Cellvibrionaceae bacterium | reverse complement strand
GTCACAGCGGTGGCTGGTGATTCTCATGCGCAGGCACGCAAGGCTCTCGTTGAAGAGAATATGGCTGCTTCACGAGCCTATGTTTTACAGTTGGAAAGCAGTGTTGCGTCTATGCGTGCCGAGTTAGATAAGGCAGCCGCTCGAATGGATGCCTTTCACGAGGCAGGCTTGGACCGAGGAAGAAGTGGCGAAGGCGGTGGGGCCTTGGTCCATGTCGTTGGTCGCGAAAAAAAATCAGCGACAGAGATGGATTCGATTATGGCCCAAACTGCGGAAATGAATCGTCTTAATCGCGATGAGATACAGCGCTTGCACAGTACTATTGCGCAGCAGCGCAAAGTGATCTTTGAGTTGGAGTCTGTTGTTCAGGAGATGGAGCAGGATTTGCTCGGCTCAGGAGAAGGGGCCGACAAACAGTTACGTGAGCTAGACGCCTTAAAGCGAATTCTGCGTGAAACAGAAGATTGCGTCTTTGTGCTGGAAAGTGAAGTTGATACTTTACAACAAAAGCTTGAGGTGCCCTATTCGGCGACTGCGGATTATGCCGCTATCAATGAAAGTTTGACGCAGCAGATGCACGAGTTGCGTTCTGAGTTGGCGCAGACTACACAGCGTGATAGTGAAAACCAGTATTTACTCGATTATCTTAGAGATGTTGTTGTTGCGCGATCGTTACAAGATATGGCTTTGGTGCTGGTCGAGACTCTGCGTCTAGCCAATGTTGATAGTTATATTCTTTTTAATACGTCTGACGACCAGGTAACGGCATCTTCGAGTAGTCGGCTACCGGTTAAGCTGCGGAAGCTAATGGAAGCTTGCACCTATTCCGGGCGAGAAGAAGTGCGCAAAATAAATGAGGGGACATTGATCATTACCCCTTCAGTGGTCGCTGTTTTCGATACTGCGGGTAAAGACTTGGAAAAAGCGCGTAGCCACAAAAGGGCGCTGAATATTATCCGTTTAGCTTCTCCTCTGGTGCTTAAGGTGGCGGCTCAACAGGATGCACAGAATAAGTACAACGCACTTCGCTATGCTATGGATGCTATCAAAAAGCTTTCGGAAACGGTGGATGGTCAATATAGCTACCAGTCTCTGGAATCGGAGAATTTGATAAAAAGTATGTCTGCCCAATATGGCGAGCTAATCAGGTTGATGAAGCCAACTGCGAATCAGTTGCAAGAGTGTGAAAGTATCGAGCGTGAAGTGCTAGGGCGACTTGAATTGCTCGGTCAAAACCGTACAGCGACGAAGGTTTATTTTGAGCGCTTGCTAAACCACCTTGAGGAGGCTGTCTAGCTTGCCCGCGGTTTTGAGCGATGTCGTTCAGTCTGGGTAAACGACGCTGGTCGTAAACCCGTGCCAGCAGTTACACTTGCACGCTTCGATGGTTAACGCGTGCTAAGGCTTCAAATTGACTTCTCCTTTAAACAAACCTGTCCCAGATCGTGCTGTGCCTGGGTTACTGCGTTCCAGCTCCATTGTTGGTCTGATGACGTTTATGTCACGTGTGTTAGGCCTTGTTCGCGACATGGTGTTTGCCCGTTATATCGGTGCTGGCAATGGGGCCGATGCCTTCTTTGTTGCCTTTAAGATCCCCAATTTTTTTCGTCGTCTATTTGCTGAAGGCGCTTTTGCTCAAGCGTTTGTGCCAGTGCTGTCTGAGTACCGTACAAATGGGTCGCACGCAGCAGTAAAGGCTTTGATAGACCGGGTTGCGGGGTGCTTGGGTTCTGTGCTCATTTTTGTAACGGTTGTGGCCGTTTGTGCAGCACCTGCTGTGGCTGCGCTGTTTGCGCCCGGCTTTGTGAATGACCCGGTCAAGTTTGCGCTGACCAGTGATCTTATCCGAATTACCTTCCCTTATTTAATGCTGATTTCTCTGACGGGTTTTGCGGGCGCCATTCTCAATAGCTACGACCGCTTTGCAATCCCGGCGGTTACGCCGGTATTACTGAATATTTGTCTAATTGTAGCGGTGGTAATCGTCGCGCCCTGGTTTGAGCGCCCGGTTTATGGCTTGGCCTGGGGTGTGTTTGCGGCGGGGGTTATTCAGCTGGTCTTTCAACTGCCTTTCCTAGCGCGTATGCATCTTTTTCCCGCGCCCAAATGGGGGTGGTCTGACCCCGGTGTGAAGCGAATTTTGGCGCTTATGGCCCCCGCTATTTTTGGCGTCTCGGTGAGCCAGCTAAACCTGTTGCTTGACACCGTGCTGGCGTCTTTTCTGCCGACGGGAAGCGTGTCTTGGTTGTATTACTCGGATCGATTGTCCGAGTTGCCGCTTGGCGTTTTTGGTATTGCTATCGCTACTGTCATCTTGCCAAGCTTGTCTCGCCTGCATGCGAGTGCAGATGCGGCTACCTTTTCTTCAACGCTTAACTGGGCTTTGCGTTTAGTGACTCTTATTGCATTGCCAGCAACGGTTGCGTTGTTTGTCCTTGCTAAGCCAATTCTGTCGACCTTGTTTTTATATGGTGAGACAACAGCCAACGACATTGCAATGTCAGCCTTAAGTCTGCGTGCTTATGCGTTAGGACTGCTGGCGTTTATGTTAATTAAAGTACTGGCGCCGGGGTATTTCTCACGTCAGGATACGCGTACGCCGGTAAAAATTGGTGTTGTCGCCATGGTTGCGAATATGGTGCTAAATATCATCTTTGTGGTGCCTTTGTATTTTTATTGGCATGTTGGCCATTTGGGGCTCGCGCTGGCAACCTCTGTGGCTGCGTTTTTAAATGCTTATCTGCTCTATCGAGGCTTGCGCAAAGTGGGGGTATTTCAGCCAGATGCTGAGTGGTTACCTATGTTTGCGAGAATCGTTTTCGCGAATGCTTTAATGGGGCTGTGCTTATGGGCGTGTCTGCAACAGTGGAGTAGTTGGGAGGTGTGGTCCGGTTTGGCGCGTACCATTTATTTGTCGGTGATCTGTGCTTTAGGGCTGCTGGTCTACATCGGTTCATTATTTTCGACAGGGTTGCGGCCACGACATTTGCGGCACTGAGCTATTGGGTAGTTTGGTGTCTGGCCGATCTGGCCGTAGGTCATGTATACTTGGCGCCTTTTGGGCTGTACCTCTTGTTCGTAGCTGATTACGCATGGGAAGGCTCTTGCGTCGCGAGATTTTTGCCGACTAATGAACATTGTCCTGGATTCAAATCAGTCGCAAGTTACTGCTGTTGACCACGAAATTATTCGCGGTCTGCATAATTTGCGGCCGCGTCATCAAGGTAGCGTTGTAACCTTGGGGACATTTGATGGTGTGCATCTAGGGCATCAAACCATTTTGCGGCAGGTCACCGACCAGGCGAAGGCTCTGGGCTTGCCCTCGGTAGTGGTAATTTTCGAGCCCCAGCCGCATGAATACTTTGCTGGCGATCGCGCGCCTGCACGACTGATGCGGCTGCGTGAAAAGCTACTTGCGCTATTTGCAGCGGGTATCGACAGAGTGTTGTGTCTGCAATTTAATCGCCGGCTTAGTAGTCTGTCAGCACGGGATTTTGTGGAAACGATACTGGTAGCTGGACTCGGTGTGCGCCATCTGGTTGTAGGGGACGATTTTCGTTTCGGCTCTGATCGCAAAGGCGATTATCAGTTTTTAGTCCAAATGGCGTCAGAAAAAGGGTTTCAAGTGATTGATACCCATACTTATGAAATCGATGGCGAGCGTGTGAGCAGTACCCGTATTCGCGCGGTTTTGGATAAGGCCGATTTTCAGGAAGCTGCGCGTTTGCTGGGGCGCCCTTATGTTATTAGCGGGCATGTGCAATCTGGCCAGCAGCTGGGTCGACAACTTGGAACGCCTACTGCGAATGTGCATTTGCGTCGTTATCGCTCACCGCTTGGGGGCGTCTTTGCTGTAGAAGTAACCTTGCCGTCCGGGGGACAGTATGTCGGGGTTGCCAATGTCGGTGTTCGGCCGACGGTAGACGGCACAGGGAAGCCATTATTAGAAGTGCATTTGTTTGATTTTAGCGGTGATTTGTACGGCAAGCTGATTAACGTTGAGTTTAAAGCGAAGTTGCGTGATGAGCAGCGTTTTGCTTCGCTGGATGAGCTTAAAGCTCAGATTCAACGGGATATCCAACAAGCGAAAATCTATTTTGCTGCGGGCGAATAACATGCGGAGTGGCCGGGACCGTTGCAAGCGAACTTTATTAGATAGGCAGCATGCGCCCCATCTGGGATGCGACAAAGCTCAAAACAAGCCTCTCTCTGAGGCATCACTATTTTTGTTACTGGAAACTTTACACCCGATGGGTGTTGATTTGGCTTGAATATGACTGATTATAAATCCACTTTGAATTTACCTAATACGCCGTTTGCGATGAAGGCGAACTTGCCGCAGCGTGAACCTGCTCTGCTAAAAAAATGGCAGGCGGATAATGTCTATGGCCAAATTCGCAAGGCCCGAAGTGGCCGTGAGAAGTTTATTTTGCACGACGGTCCTCCCTATGCAAACGGGGACATTCATATTGGTCACGCGGTTAATAAGGTGCTCAAAGATATCGTTATCAAATCCAAAACCCTTAGTGGATTCGATGCGCCCTATGTGCCCGGTTGGGACTGTCATGGCTTGCCTATTGAACACAATGTTGAAAAGAAAATAGGCAAGGCGGGCGTAAAAGTAGATCTGAAAACTTTTCGCCAAAAATGCCGAGAGTATGCCAACAAGCAGGTAGAAGGGCAGAAGGCCGATTTTATCCGCTTAGGCGTGTTAGGTGATTGGGATAATCCCTATTTGAGCATGGATAAGGGCTTTGAGGCGGACATTATTCGTGCGCTTGGCAAAATCGTTGAAAATGGCCACTTGGAAAAAGGTTTCAAACCTGTCTATTGGTCAGTGGTGGGCGGTTCTGCATTGGCGGAGGCGGAAGTTGAATATCAAGAGAAAACGTCTTTCTCAATTGATGTGAAGTTTACCGTTGTCGATGAAGCGGCTTTAACCGTCGCTATGCCTGATCTTAGTGGTGAGGGTCCGGTATCTGTTGTTATCTGGACAACAACGCCTTGGACTTTGCCTGCCAACCAGGCTGTCAGTCTGAATGCGGAGCTTGATTATGTCGTGGTACAGGCTGGCGCCGAGCGGCTGTTGCTTGCGGAAGCGTTGGCGGAGTCGGTGATGGCTCGCGCTGGGGTAGAAGGCTATCGTGTCGTTGGTAAGTGCAGTGGGCAGGCCTTAGAACACTTGCAACTTAAGCACCCATTTTACGATCGCCAAGTCCCTGTCATCCTGGGTGAGCATGTGACCACTGATGCGGGTACCGGCTGCGTGCATACTGCACCGGATCATGGCCTTGAAGATTTCGCCGTTGGCCAAAAGTACGGTATTGGAACGGTCAACTATATCGATGACTTTGGTACCTACCGAGACAGTGTCGAATTGTTTGCTGGTGAGCACGTTTACAAGGTTGATGAGAAAGTTATCGATGTCCTTAAAGCCAATAATGCATTGCTATGCGAGGCTAAAATTACACATAGCTTCCCGCACTGCTGGCGGACTAAAACACCTCTGATTTTTCGCGCTACACCGCAATGGTTTGTCAGTCTGAGTAAAGGCGGGCTGCAGGAAGCTGTAAGCAACGCTATTGATGATGTGCAGTGGATTCCCGGTTGGGGTAAGGCTCGTATCCAATCGATGCTGGCGAGCAGTCCTGACTGGTGTATCTCGCGCCAGAGAGTGTGGGGGGCTCCCATTGCGTTGTTTGTGCATAAAGAGACACAGGAATTACATCCGGAAACGAGTCGTTTAATTGAGGAGGTTGCCAAGTTAGTTGATCAGGACGGGATGGATGCCTGGTATGACTTGGATGCTGAGACATTGTTGGGTGCTGATGCGGAGCATTACACCAAAGTCACCGATACCTTGGACGTGTGGTTTGATTCTGGTGTGAGTCATCATGCGGTCCTGCGTCGTCGTGAAGCGCTGCAATTCCCGGCGGACCTTTATTTGGAAGGTTCTGATCAGCATCGTGGCTGGTTTCAATCTTCACTTAAAACGTCAATGGCCATCAATAATACGCCGCCCTACAAAGCTGTGTTGACACATGGTTTTACCGTGGATGCGGAAGGTAAAAAAATGTCCAAGTCGGTAGGCAACGTTGTGCCGCCGCAAAAGGTATTTAATGAGCTAGGTGCAGACGTTTTGCGTTTGTGGGTAGCTGCTACGGACTTTAGCGGCGAAATGAGCGTATCGGATGAAATTCTCAAACGCACCGCGGATTCCTATCGTCGTATCCGCAATACCGCTCGTTTCCTGCTCGGTAATCTTGATGGGTTTAACCCTGAGTCCGATCTGCTGGCCAATGATGAATTACTCGCGTTGGATGCGTGGGCAGTGGCGCGGGCCGAGCAGTTACAGAAAGATATTATCGCCAGTTATGACGCCTACCAGTTCCATGTGATTTACCAAAAATTACACAACTTCTGTGTAGTCGATTTGGGTGGCTTTTACTTGGATATTATTAAGGACCGTTTATACACTACGCAAACAAATAGTCGAGCGAGGCTTTCTGCTCAAACTGCGCTTTACCATATAGCCCAGGCTATGGTGCGATGGGTGATGCCTATACTGAGTTTCACAGCCGAAGAAATTTGGCAGGCATTACCGGGGGTTAATACCGGTGAGAGCGTTTTCGCGGCTGAATGGTATGCCCTGCCGTCTGCGGAGGCGCTGGAGGTAGATACGGCTTACTGGCTAGAAGTCGCAAAAGTCAAAACTGCTGTGAACCGAGTGCTCGAGCAAAAACGTGGTGAGGGCGTTGTGGGTGGCTCGTTAAACTCCGAGGTTACCTTGTATGCGAATGGCGATTTGTACGAGCGCCTGCATCAGTTGGGCGACGAGCTGCGTTTTATTTTGATTGCGTCACGTGCAGACGTTAAGCCGTATGCTCAGGCCGAAAATGCTGAGCCAACAGATTTGAATGATTTGTTGGTCGGTGTCGTGAAAACAGATGCACAAAAGTGTGTGCGTTGTTATCACCACACTCCAGATGTCGGCTCACATGAGGGCCATGAAGAACTTTGTGGTCGCTGCGTTGACAATGTCACAGGCTCGGGTGAAACCCGTCGATTTGCATAATTGAGCGCAAGAAATGAAGCCAATGAAAAGTATAACCTGGGGTTGGTACGGTTTGGCCGTCCTCATGATTGTGTTGGATCAAGTAACGAAAGCTGTTGCGGTATCGGTGCTGGATTATGGTCAGCCTGTAGTACTGACATCGTTTTTTAATTTTACGTTGGCGCATAATTACGGTGCTGCGTTTAGTTTTCTGCACGATGCTGGTGGTTGGCAGCGTTGGTTTTTTAGCACGGTAGCACTGCTTGTTAGTGCAGTGCTGGTAGTATGGATTTATCGCTTAGGTTCGCAAAAACGTTGGGAGGCTGCTGCGCTTGCACTGGTTCTTGGCGGTGCATTGGGCAATTTTTATGATCGCGCTACGTTGGGCTATGTGGTGGACTTCATCGTAGTGCATTATCAGGAGCATTACTGGCCGGCGTTTAATATTGCTGATTCCGCCATTTGTGTCGGTGCTGCTATGTTGGTTGTTGATATGTTTCGTGGACAGAGCAGTAAGTCCGCTAAGTCGGTTTCCGCCGAGCACGACTGAATGTTTGGGCATGAAGACGTTGTCATCAATAGTATTTGAGGTAAGTTTGTGAGTAGTTTGGCAATAGGTCCGAGTACGCGAGTAACCTTGCACTTCGCTCTGCATTTAGAGGGTGGTGCGGAGATTGACTCAACGTTTTCCTCCAAGGCTGCAACCTTTGAGGTGGGTGATGGCAGTTTGCTGCCCGGTTTTGAAAAGGTCTTAATGGGGCTGGTCGCTGGTGATGAGCAAGAGTTTTCAGTGCCGCCAGAAAATGGCTTTGGTCAAAAGAATCCATCTAATGTTCAGGTGATGGAGCGGTCTGTCTTTGACCCTTCGCTTGAACTTCAGGAAGGGTTGATGGTGTCTTTTTCTGATGCTCAAAATACCGAGCTTCCCGGTGTCATTAAGTCTATAGGTGACGATGAAGTTGAGGTGGATTTTAATCACCCTCTGGCCGGTAGAACTATTCTTTTCTCTGTGAAAATTATTGCGGTTGAGCCTGTCGTTACCCATTAATTCGTTACATCGCTTAACAAATTGAGAACCCAATTAAATAGGTGTCATTATGGAGATCAAACTTGCCAATCCACGCGGTTTTTGTGCGGGTGTTGATCGTGCAATTGACATCGTTAACCGGGCGCTGGATGTGTTTGGCGCGCCTATTTACGTTCGTCACGAAGTCGTACATAACAAATTTGTGGTCGATTCGTTACGTGAACGTGGCGCGGTTTTTGTCGATGAATTAAGTGAAGTACCCGATGATGTTATTGTTATCTTTAGCGCTCACGGTGTTTCCCGAGCTGTGCAAAATGAGGCAAAAGCTCGACGTTTAAAAGTGTTTGATGCGACTTGTCCGTTAGTGACCAAGGTGCATATGGAAGTGGTTAAGTTTAGTCGCGAAGGGCGGGAGTGTATTTTAATAGGGCATCAGGGCCATCCCGAAGTAGAGGGTACCATGGGGCAATATGACCATGCGGCTGGCGGTAAAATGTATCTCGTCGAAAACGAAGCTGATGTTGCGAATCTCGTTGTCGCCAACCCTGAGAAATTGGCCTTCGTCACCCAAACAACCTTGTCGATGGACGATACCGCAAAAGTAATTGATGCGCTGACCAGCAAGTTCCCCAGTATCGAAGGTCCGAAAAAAGACGACATCTGCTATGCCACTCAAAATCGTCAGGATGCTGTGCGGCAATTGGCGCTTGAGTGCGATCTTGTTTTGGTGGTTGGGTCTCCCAACAGTTCGAACTCCAATCGTCTGCGCGAGCTTGCCGAGCGTTGTGGCGCGCAGGCCTACTTGATTGACGGGGTCGAAGATATTAATGCTTCCTGGCTTGATGGGGTTAGGTCGATTGGCGTAACCGCAGGCGCCTCTGCGCCAGAGGTATTAGTGAAACAAGTGCTCGAAGGCTTAAGGGCGAGGGGTGCCAGCGACCCGGCAGAGTTGGCTGGCAAACCCGAAAACATCCGTTTTTCTCTCCCTAAAGAGCTTCGCCTCGAAGAAGTTTGAAATCTTGCCTAAACTCTCTGCCAGGGCTGTTGGAGTGGCTATAAGTTCTCTCTTTCTCGGTCGTCTTTCTCGTGCGCTTGGGGGCAGTATGTGATGTTTGTCACTATTCTGTCGCGTATACCAACGTTCTTGCTCCCTTTCCGGCACTTTGTCGTTACACCGTTCCGCTGGTCTAGGGTGTATAGAATCTCGACACTTACAAGAGTTAAATGTCCTCATGAAAAAATTAAATAGCGGTTTTACATTGCTCGAACTCATGATTACCGTTGCGGTGCTAGCGGTTGTGTTGTCTCTGGCTGCCCCTGGTATGCAGAGCATGCTTGAGTCTAGCCAGCTAAAAAGCACGAGCGAGATTTTTGCAAGGTCATTGACCTATGCTCGAACAGAGGCTGCGACGCTTCATGAGCAAATTGTTGTGTGCCCAAGTAAGGATGCAAAAAACTGTACTACGACCGCCGAATATGAAATCGGGATTATTATTTTTAGCGATAAAAATGGTAATGGGACGCCGGATTTTGGCTCTGGCGAGTGTGCTGTTACAGAAGATTGCTTATTGCGTTACATAGACGCGCTTCCTAACGATTATACATTGAGACCTTCCGGCACCGCGTTAAATAGAGTGGTATTTAATGGTTTGGGAGAGTTTGATGTTGGCGATCGCAGTTTTTTCCTGTGCGGCCCAAATGCAGATCCGACGGGCGATAAAGAGAGTTCTTACACATTGAAAATTTCTGGGTCTGGAAGTATGGGAGTTGTAAAGGGGGCCAGTAAATGTTGAGTTTTTTAAACGGCAGGCCATGTGGTATTCAATCGTGTGAAAAGGGTTCGAGCTTGGTGGAGGTTTTGGTTGCCTTTTTCATTTTGGCGATAGGCTTGTTGGGCGTGGTGGGCATGCAAGTATCAGGTATGCGCAGCAATCAGGCAGCGGAGGCTGGTACACAAGTAAACCTGCTGGCAAGAGATATGGTTGATCGAATTCGTGCCTACGATGATGTGTCTACCACTTCTGATGATAACGATTATGACGGTATTTCTACTGATACTGTTTATGTCGACCCTGGCTGCATTAATTCGACAGGCGGTTGTTCTGGAGCAAGCTTAAAACAATATGACGCCTTTAGTTGGCGGGAGTTAGTTACTACATCGCTGCCTGGGGGAAAAGGTGAAGTGGCGTGGGATAATGCTACTTCAACCTACACAATTACTGTGATGTGGGATGCAGATAAAACTGGAGCTACTGGTTCCGGTTGTAGTGGAGATACGTCGGTTGATAGAACCTGCTTTATAACGGAGCTGCGTCTATGAGTTATCGCAAGCAAAATTCGATGCGCTGTAATCGCCAGCAGACAGGTTATTCGCTGTTGGAATTGATGATCTCTACCGCACTGGGCCTAGTGATTATGGCGGGTGTTGTGCAGATGTACGCTACTTCTCGTACAGCACAGACGGCTATCTCCGGGACTGCCAGGGTGCAGGAAAATGCACGTTATATTTTTAACCGACTGGAGCGAGATATTGGTCGTACAAGCCTATTGGGCTGCCTACCCCTTCAAGCCAGTAATGAGTACCTTGAACTAGATGATACGGCAGATAAAGATACCGATAAAATTGTCAGCTTATTAGGTTATGAAAGTGCCAACGGCAAGCCTTTTGGTTTTTTTCAGCCCGCTGCAGGCTTGGAAGGTGGCACGGGTAACACTGATCAATTGAGTTTGCGTTTTATGGATCCGGTTGGCGGTCCTATTCTGAACTCTGGAGCCTCTTCGGTAACATCTACAGCAAATACTATTTTGGTTGATGCCGATAATCCAAAGTATTCAACATTCAAACAGTGGCAGTTGGCAATACTGACAGATTGCGACCGTGCTGCGATTTTTATGATTACCAACGATCCTACTGTGGACACAGGTAAAATTAAATTCGAGTTGTCCAAAACTGCTGACTCCGGGCCCAATAAGGGGCAATACAACGCTTGCGATCTTGATGGTACTGGTGCAGCCGGGTGTCAGAGGTTAGTAGGCTTTGATACTGCGACGGGTAAGAGTAGGGGGTTTTCCTCTTATGGTAACGTATTAAAAGTTGGTGAGCCGATGGCAGCTTATGTTTATTCTGCTGCGGCTGCTGGCAGTCGTGTTTATACGGTGGGCAATAGCGAAGCCGGCGATGATGCTGGTGTGGCGTGCAGTGCGTCGAATCCACAATATTGTGCGCTTAAAGTTAATGATGTTGAGCTGGTGGATGGCGTTGAGGATTTTCAAGTGCAATTTGGCGAGCAGGTGGGCGGTGCGGCTAATAACTTGGCCTTCTTGGACGCAGATAAGGTAAGTAATTGGCAAAATGTGCGAAGTATACGCGTTTCTATCACCTTGAATTCCGTTGATCGTGCAGGTATGGAAGGTTCTAGCGATCGTTTATATAGAGAGACATTTACGCGAACGTTCAATATGTACAACATGAAAAATAGTATGTTGTAGTTTGATTTTGCATATAGCACTTAATTTTCAGGTGGTCGTAAATAGATGACAATTCGACATCACAAAAACCATTCAGTAAAACTGCGGCAAAACGGCGTGGCGTTGATAGTTGCATTGATTTTTTTACTAGCAATGACGGCTATCGGCGTTTCTTCCTTTGTCAATACAACGTTACAAGAGCGGATGGTCACCAGTAATCGACAAACAGATCTCGCCGTACAAGCGGCTATCGTTGCTACTAAAGAGGCAAATAAATGGCTGGAAGCAACAATGAATGGTGACATGGCTGGGTTAAAGATTTTCTTCTCCGGGTGCTCAGGTTTTTATCAGCCATTTGGTATATACGATCAGAATAACGTTTTGTTTAAGAGTAGGCCTGTTTATGATTACCCTTTATTTTCGAACGGCTTTGATATCTACAGTAGCGATGCCTGGTTAAAAAACAGTACTAAAGTGAGAACAGTTGGAGGTATTTTGTCGAGTGATGTAGCGGCCCACGACCCCCAATATATTATTGAACTCTTAGGTGTGGGAGCGGATGCTGATATCGCATTTGGACGCACACTTAAGGAGTTTGGAAAGCCTGACAACTCTAATGCCTATGATGTTCATTTTCGAATAACGGCCATGGGTTGGGGGCGAGATACTAATGTTTCATCGTTGTTGCAGAGTACAGTGAAAATGAAACTGGCGGACAACGGTACGGCAGGGCTTTCTTGTCCATAAGAGATCAATTTGATCTGCACTAATTTGATGAATTTTCTTTACCGTGTGAGGTAGGAAACGATGAATAAACGCGACTTAACAAAATTGTCTTTATCACGAATCAGTTTAATGGCGACGTTTGGTCTGACTTCAATAATGGGTTATGCCGCTCCCGGTATTTTGTCGGATGCCCCGTTGTTTTTGGGAACCTCCGTCAACGCTAATATACTATTTATCATTGACGATTCTGGCAGTATGGATGGGGAAGTTGTTCGCCCCAAAGAGGCTCGTGCTGCATTTCCAGATTATGCTGATTCATCCTATTTATCCTGGGTACCTGACGACGACGAAGAATGGCTCGAGCACTGCTCGGCTTATAATGCAATGGCTTATGACCCGAGCAAAACCTATTCACGGTGGCTTGGCGTTGATGTTGATGGCAATACTTACACCGATAAGACTCTAACTACAGCGCTCGAGAACCCGTATGGTACTTTCTCTTCCAGTGGTTCGGTCAGCAGCCCAACTACGATTGATTTAACTAAGCTTGTTGTGGACCATAGTCTAGTTCCGGCTTTTTATGTTGAATGGAAAGATCTGGATGGTGATGGCGCCTATGACAAAGGCGAGTGCTTTAATTGGGATTCGACTGGAAATATAAAGTACGATTCCTCGGGTAATCCTGTCGCTACGTCAGGCGTTGTGTATGTTGATACGTTATCGTCGACAGCTGACCGGCAAAATTTCGCTAACTGGTTTACTTATTATAGAAAACGCGAATATGTTGTTAAACGTGCCATGTCACAAATCATGGATGAGTCTTCTGCACGTATGGGATTGGCTGCACTTAACAACAATAATAAGATTGGTACGCAGGTTGAAAGTATAGATAACATCACTGATCCTTCTAATGCAACCACTACAGCTCGAAAAAAGCTGATAATGAAGAACTTATTTCGGAGTTACCCTAACGGCGGAACGCCCATGCGAGGGACATTGAGTAATGCCGGAGAGTATTTTGATACAACAAAAACACCTGATGCTTCGTTATTTGGTTTTACTCCTACCCATAGTTCACCCATTTTATCTGAGACTGAAGGCGGAGCCTGTCAGCAAAACTACGCAGTATTAATGACCGATGGGTACTGGAATGGCACGATCTCAAGTTCTGGCAACCACGATGGTGATAACAACAGTAAATGGGATGGAAAGCCCTACGCAGATACATATAGCAATACGCTGGCAGACGTTGCCATGAAGTACTACGAACTGGATTTGGCGCCAAGCCTTCCGGATGTGGTGCCAATTATCAGTGGTGTGGATGAAAATTCGGCTCAGCATATGGTGACTTTTTCAGTAGCGTTTGCAGTTGAAGGTTGGTCAACTGATGAAGAATTGCAGGAGATGAGAGAAGGGACACGAGATTGGGTCGAGCCAAGGTCTTCAGTCGAGTATCAAACGACGACTATCGATGACTTGGCGCATGCTGCATACAATAGCCGTGGTGAATATTTGAATGCAGAAACGCCTGATGAATTAATTTCTGAGCTTAACCGCGCAATTAATGCTATTGCTGATAGAGAGGGTAGCGCTGCATCTGTTGCATTTAGCTCGTCGAGCTTGCAGACGGATACCAAAGTTTACCAAGCCCGTTTCAATTCTGGAAAATGGTATGGAGACCTAAATGCGTACAAGGTAACGTCGACGGGCATCGGCGCTAAGACCTGGACGAAATCTGCCGGCGATCAACTAGCGGATATGGATTATACAAAACGAGAAATTATTACCTATAACGGTAAACAAGGTATTCCTTTCCGCTGGCCAAGCAGTCATACATCTTTGGGGGTTGCAGATCTTTCCAGTGCCCAAGTGAAGGATTTGTTAACTAATCCTTCCGCCCCATTGCTCACTACCAGTGACGAAGCAAGTTATGGTGCGAAAGTTGTCGAACACTTACGAGGTGACTTTTCTGAAGATGGTATTTTGTTTCGAGATCGCGATGTCTCTACTACTGCTACTGCTGGAACGAATTATAAAAGGTTGGGGGATATTGTTTATTCGAGTCCTAAGTTTGTAGGTGTTGCGGGTGAGTCGTATTCGGATAAGTTCGAAGCCGATAAATTTAGTGATTTTATTACCAGTAGCAGAACGCGGAAGGCTATGGTTTATGTAGGTGCTAATGACGGTATGCTGCATGGTTTTGATGCGGATACGGGGGCAGAAGTTTTTTCTTATATACCAGGCTTTTTGTTTTCTACTGATACCTACGAGGGGCTTCATTATTTAGCAGATGACGCTTATTCGTATCAGCCTTACGTGGATGGTTCACCAGAGGCTGCCAGTGTTTACATTGACGGAGCATGGCGAACCTTTCTTGTCGGTGGTGCTCGCGCCGGTGGCGCAGGTATTTTTGTACTGGATGTCACTAAGCCAACAACCTTTAGTGAGACAAATGCCGACAATATTGTTCGTTTCGAGTTTACTAATACTGATGACCCCGATCTAGGATATACCTTTAGTAAGCCGGTCATCGCAAAAATGAATAATGGAAAATGGGCAGCAATTATTGGAAATGGTTATAACGCACATGGTGGCGATGGAACGGCAAAAGTTTTTGTTATATACCTCGATGGTAGTGGGTATAAAGAGCTGGAGACTAAGGTAGGATCAAATTCTGGACTGAATTGTTTAGCATCAGCCTCTGACTGTAATGGCATGGGAACTCCCTCCGTCGTAGATATTACCGGTGATGATGTTGCTGATAGAATTTATGCTGGAGATCTAAAGGGGAATTTGTGGGTTTTCGATGTAACTGATAGCAGTGCGACTAACTGGGGCTCGGCTTACGGAACGACTAGTTCACCCAAGGCACTGTTTATAACACCAGGGCGCCCCATTACTGGCAAGCCCTCTGTTGCGTTACATCCAACTCGGTTTAGTTCTAAAACTGACCCAAATCTGATGGTCTATTTTGGTACAGGGCAATATATGGCTGAGGGTGATAATCTAACAACGGCGACGAATGCCTTTTATGGCGTCTGGGATAACGGGCAGATATCAGAAATTACCCAGTCAGAATTACAGGAGCAGGTCATTACCTCAACAGCCAGTGGTGCTTATACGGTGCGTACGATCACAGATAACACGGTGGATTATGATATTAAGGCGTCTGCCGGTGCTCTGGAGTTAGGCTGGTATGAAGAATTACCTGATACCGGCGAGCGCTCTGTAAGCACTTCGTTTGTTGTTAATGGCGTCGTTTTTTACAACACATTGGTCCCCAGCTCGGCGATGTGTAGTTTTGGTGGTGAAGGTTATCTGATGGCGGTAGATATGAAGACGGGAGGGCTACCAGATAACCCTGTATTCGATTACAACAAAGATGGCATTTATGACGATGTGGGCGGTGTGAAAGTTGGCAGTATTCCCGCTGAATCTGGTTTTATTTCAGGTCGTCAGCTGACGCAGCTGTCTTCGGGTGATGTGGATTTCCAAGTGCTGTACCCAGCGGGTGAGCTTAGTGTCAGGGGTACATCATTCGCTATTGACCCTAAATAATAGAGGGAAATCTTTATGATAAAATATATCGTTAATATAACTAGCGTCTTGGTAATGTCATGTTTATTTTCGTTGTCTGTTGACGCTGCTGACGCCAGGATCTACGCTCAAGTTGATAGGGTGGACTATCAGCGAGCGGAGGTGGTGCTGGATGATCAGTATTTTCAAATCGCCTTGAATATTAAGGTGTTTGATGAATTTGAAAAGCAGACCACTATTTATGGTATAAAGCGAGGTCGCGCGGTTTACTACACAGCAGTAGATGGTAAAGTCAATCAAGTGTGGTTACTGCCCGCAGATAGCGTAAGGCCAAAGGGAAAGGGGCTAATACAATAGTCGGGTACGTCTGTTTACTTAAAAGTGGAAATATCAATGCAAAATGTAAAGGCGGCTTTTAGTAGGGACAATGGCTTCACGCTCGTTGAGTTAATGGTTGTAGTTGCGATCATTGCTATTCTGGCCTCAATCGGCTATCCCTCTTATCAAGAACAAATTCGAAAGGGGGCTCGTACAGAGTGCCAGGGTTTTCTACTTGATTTGGCGAATCGACAAGAGCGCTTTTATTCGCAAAATGTTTCTTACGGTAGCCTTAGTGATTTGGGATTTGCCGCAGGAGATACGAGTTCGGAAGGTAACTGTGCGATTAAAAGCATCACTTTGCTGCCTTCAGGTTGTAAACCTGGTGCTACAAGTTGCCGGCGTTATACACTCACAGCGGCGCCTGTACGCTCTGATCCAAACTGCACGACATTCTCTTATTCTAGTGACAATGTGAAAGCATCTACTGGAGCATATACAGATTATAAACAGTGTTGGCGCTAACTCAGGAACCTGCTTATTAAAATGTTAAATGTGATTATTCACATTTAACATTTTTTCCACTAGTGCTGTTTACAATACCGTCCATATCCGTATCTCTGGCATACCGCGGCCGCCCTGTATAGCTGATAATTACTTGAGCAGCATATTTAGGGTCTTTATTCTCAGGGCAATAAGTAAAGTTACCATTTTGGTAGTAGGTTACGCCTTCAGCAGTAAATGTCAGGTAGGGTTTGCTTCTAAATGAGCGCCACAGTAATTGCTGGTTTTCTTTAAGTGGTTCAATGACCTTTAATGTTTCATCGTCTGAATCACGTTTCCCATTTGCGTCTTTGTCCCTAAAGATAAGGCCGCCAGTGGACCAGTCATATCCGGAACAATTTATTTTGTCTAGGCTTGCACACAATGTTACGGCTGTGTGTTGGATAAGAGCTGTGTTTCGCGCGTACTGTATATTTTGCAGTACATTGTTAACTGCTATTCGGGTTTCATTTGCACGAAGTAAATGAGACAGCCCGGGCACCGCAATACTGCTGAGTATAGCTATTAAGCTAACCACCAAGAGTAATTCAAGTAACGTGAGACCGTTCCCCCGAAGAGGTCGTGTATGTTTTCGTATAGCTTGGTGGGCGCGTGAACAATGCGGGGTGGAATAGTAATCAGTAACCTTTACCTTGTGCATGGTTTATATCCTTTTAAACCGATTTGTAAGCCATCCTGGCTAATATGTGTAATACAAAGCTTTCCTAGACCTAATTATTTAAAAATTAACTATCCCAAAAAGATTCTGCTTGTGCAAATGTTAATTTAATCTTGGTTGTCATCATCTAACCCCAGTTTCTGTAAGCGATATCTTAGTGAGCGAAATGTTATTCCAAGTTTTTTGGCTGCAGCGGTTTTATTCCACCGCGATTTTTCAAGCGCTTTAGTGATGATGTCTCGTTCAATTTTTTCTAAATGATCATCTAATGATTCGCCAGGAACAAGACCTTGGTGGATATTACCCTGGGGAGTTTCTTTTTCTATAGGCTGAGATAAAGACCTCTCAATGGGGCCGCCATATTCAGCCGCATCGCGACTTAGCGCTAAGTCAGAAACGTCCATCTCTTCACCTTCACTCAGTGTGAAAGCTCGCTCAAGAATATTTTGAAGTTCTCTGACATTCCCGGGAAATGGGTAGCGCAAAAGTGCTGCTTTAGCATCTTCACTTAGTCTTGCTGGATCGGTGTTGAATTCATCAGCTAATTTTTGAAGGAAGTAATTAGCTAGCAGTAAAATGTCGTCTTGCCTGTCGCGTAAAGGTGGTACGTTCAGGTCAATGACGTTGAGTCGATAAAACAAGTCGCTACGAAAGTGGCCAAGTTCAATTTCCTTTTGAAGATTTTTATGGGTTGCACTGAGTACTCGAATATTGATGTTAATTTCTGTCGCAGATCCAACTGGCCTAATCGACTTTTCTTGTAGTGCTCGCAATAGCTTTACTTGCATATCTAAGGGTAGATCTGCAACCTCATCAAGAAATAAAGTACCGTTAGTGGCTGCCTGGAATAAGCCTTCTTTGTCGATTTGGGCTCCGGTGAAAGCCCCTTTGACATGACCAAAAAACTCGCTTTCCATAAGCTCTTTGGGTATTGCGCCACAGTTCACTGGGATAAATGGGCCGTCTGCTCTAGGTCCATTGTAATGAATTGCACGTGCAACCAGCTCTTTACCACTTCCGCTTTCTCCATTGATAAAAATCGGTGCTTGTGAGCGCGCAAGTTTATTTATTTTCTTCTTAAGTTTTTCAATAACGGTTGACTGTCCTACTAATTGGTAACTTGAATGCAGAGCCTTATTGTCTTCGTTGGAATCAACATTGAGTGCGTTTGTTACCAATGCGCGCAGGTGATCAATGTCTACGGGTTTGGTGATAAAGTCGAAAGCCCCTGCTTTCATCGCAATAACTGCTGTATCCATATTGCCATGCGCTGTGAATACTGAAATCGGCATGTTGGGATGATGCTTGGTCACGTGTTTAACAAAGTCAATTCCGTTTCCATCTGGTAGATGCATGTCTGTCAGGCAAAGGTTGAACGTTTGTTTAGTCACAAACTGTTTAGCCTGGGTTAGATTGGCTGCGCTATAAGTGTCTAGCCCCATTCTGCCGAGTGTTATTTCAAGCAGTTCTCGAATGTCTGGTTCGTCATCGACGATTAAAACAGATTTTCTATTAGTCATAATGAAAATGTAATTGTTGTATTAGAAAACTTTTTGTACATGAGAAAAAACTATTTTAAAACAGCTTTTTCCCTCTGTCGTTCGGCGGTATTGAATTGACGCATGATTGGTTTCACAGAGTTCTCTGCATATATACAGGCCTAGCCCGGAACCGCTTGTTTCGGTAGTGAAAAACGGTTCAAAAATATGCTCTGCCTGCTCCTTTGCTATGCCCTCGCCATCGTCAATAATTTCGACGTATGGCAGCTGACGGTTGTCTTCCTGGGCAATGTTGATTGTTAATGAGTGGGTTCCGGTCAATTGGTAGCTGTAGCGTAGACCATTGTCGATAAGATTGGTTATTATTTGTGATAGATGACTAGGATCTACACGTGTAGACAGACTCTCATCGGCGCAGTTGATTTGAATATTAGCGTCCTGATTCTGCTTATATTCACTGCAGAATTTATGTAGCCAAGCGTTAAGGTTGATTGTTTCTGGATGTGCATTATTCCGCCTCGATAGATTCATTGTATTTTCAATAATCTGATTAATACGCTGGGTATGGTTGGCGATAATCGTGGTGAGTCGCTTATCTGGTTCTGGCAAATCCGGTGATTCGGCGAGAAGTTGGCTGGCGTGACTGATCGCACCAAGGGGGTTTCTGATCTCGTGGGCAATACTGGCTGTTAGTCGGCCCAGTGAGGCCAGTTTTAATTGTTGGGCTTCCTGGCTAATGAGTCGGTTATCTTCCAGGAAAATCAATATGTCAGCATTTTTTTCTGGTCCAAGTTGAGCAAAACTGATCCGCGCATCAATTCCTGTTGCTTCTATGTGTAACGGTTTAAAGCGGTGGTTGGGATTTTGTCGCCAAATGGTTAATCGTTTTTCAACGATGGCGTATTGCTTCAATTGTGATGGCGACTTTTTGATATCTGTATAGTCAGTTGCATTGGCTGCTTGTTGCGAAACGCCTAGAAGGTTCAAGGCTGCTTGATTAATAAATTGAATGCGGTTTTGGAGGTTGACAACTATGACGCCGGTGCGCATGCGTTCGATAATTGATTGGGCCGTTTGCTGCAAATGAGCAGCGTGTCGAGCTTGTTGGCTAGCTTCCATTTGGCTAGTCAGAATTTTTTCTGTTAAATGGCAAAAAACAGCATTGCTCAAAAAGAGCAAAATACCAAGAATACCGGTATTGTAAAAAGTATTATTATCTCCATGCTGGTAAATGGTTTGGTAGAGCGTTTCAAATAGTACAAGAACTGTGGTTCCCGCTGCAAAAGCATAACTGGTATGTCCTTTACTGAAGATTCCACCGACAGCAACGCTTACCAGTAGCAGATAGCCCAGGCCGCTATCAATGCCGCCGCTGGCAGCCATCAATAAGATGATGGCTACTATGTCGATGACTAGTGTGGTGTTGATTTGTGCCGATGTCGGATTTTCCTTGTGGCGCCAAAGCCACGCAACGGTAAGGCAGCAAATGATGGTGTAGGCCAGTGCCGTATAGAAATACAAGAGAGGCCTATCAGTGCCGAATACGTTAGTGGCTATACCTCCGGTAAACATTAGCAGTAGAAGGCTGCTTAACAGGGCCCGATAGTAGGCGTAGGTTCTTAGCAGCCCATAGGTATACTGTTGTATTGGGTAGGTAAGCGATGGTGTGGATAAGGAATTTGGCATAGTAAGTCGGATCTTTTTGCCTTAGCTTGATATTTCGAGGAAAATGGCTGCCCAATTTGACGCGTGCTTTGTTTGGCGGCGTCTCCGCAGTTATTTATATGCGGTTAACTGTTCCGGGTGATCTTTGGTCTCTCAAGAGTACTGAAGTTTCACCAATCCCTCAGCGTTTTAATGTGCTGGGCAAACTATTAGTGTCCGACGAGGTCGATATGTCAACCCTCAATATTGTACTTGCACAAATCAATCCCCTAGTGGGCGATATTCCTGGTAACACGCGCAAGGTTGTCGAGTGGGCACAGCGAGCGGTGCTTGAAAGCAGTGCTGAATTAATTGTATTTCCAGAGTTGACCCTTACCGGATACCCGCCTGAAGATTTGTTGCTGCGTCCAAGCCTTGGCCCACGTATTGAGAAAGCGCTGGATGTTATTAAAAGTGCTGGCATCGATGCGGCTGTAGTTATTGGCTACCCGAAGCTGGTTGCGGGCAGAGTTTTTAACATGGCAGGTGTTATAAGTAATGGTGAGCTTATCGCCGAGTACGCCAAACAGTGTCTGCCAAACTATCAGGTTTTCGATGAACAGCGCTACTTTGTATCTGGTGATCAGCCATGTGTCTTTGACATTGCTGGCGTGTCCGTAGCATTGACTATCTGCGAAGATATTTGGCGCGCGGAACCTATGACACAAGCGCGAAGCGCGGGCGCCAAATTGATGGTCAATATCAATGCTTCGCCTTTTCATGGAGGTAAGGCCGATGAACGCACTGCACTATTAAAGCAGCGCGCTCAAGAAGGTGATATGCCCATTATTTATGTGAATCAGGTTGGTGGCCAGGATGAATTGGTTTTCGATGGTGGCTCGATGGTGGTGAACGCGTCCGGTGACTTGTGTTCCCGAAGTGACTTCTATGCTGAGGCTTCTACTTTTGTGCAATTGAAATTAGAGACAGATAGCGCTGTTTCTATACAGAAGCATGAGATCGTGCCTGCGCCAAGCCTGTTGGCATCTGTTTATGATGCTCTTGTCTTGGGCGTGCGTGACTATGTTAATAAGAATGGTTTTAAAGGCGTGGTATTAGGCTTGTCGGGCGGCATCGATTCTGCGCTGACTCTTGCCATTGCTGTGGATGCCTTGGGTGCAGAGCGTGTTGAAGCGATAATGATGCCCTTTCGGTATACCTCTGACTTAAGTAAAGATGATGCTGCCGATGAAGCACAGCGTCTGGGTGTGCGCTATGAATCAATTGGTATCGAACCTATGTTTGATGCGTTTATGAGTGCTTTATCAACAGAGTTCGCCGGTTTGCCGCGAGATACTACAGAGGAAAACCTGCAGGCGCGTTGTCGGGGGGTTTTGCTCATGGCTATTTCCAATAAAAAAGGTTACCTCGTCTTAACCACGGGTAACAAGAGCGAGATGGCTGTCGGTTACTCTACGCTATATGGTGATATGGCTGGCGGTTTTGACGTGTTAAAAGATGTGCCCAAAGTGATGGTGTTTGAGTTGTCGAAATATCGAAATACGTTGAGTGAAGTGATCCCGGTTAGTGTGATTGAGCGACCACCTTCCGCTGAATTGGCGCCAGATCAGAAAGACGAGGATAGCTTGCCACCTTATGACATACTGGATCGAATTTTAGAGCTTTATGTTGAGCGTGATTACAGTGCGCATGCGATTGTTGCAGAAGGTTTCGACGAAGAAACCGTTAACCGCGTGTTGAGGCTTGTTGATATTAACGAATATAAAAGACGTCAGGCGCCGATTGGCGTACGAATTAGTCAGCGAGGTTTTGGGCGTGATCGTCGTTATCCGGTGACTAATGGCTGGAAGCTGGGCGAATAATCGAGGGCATTTGTTATTGATTTGCAAGCTCTTAGTGTAGACGGAGTGATTAAACGCTAATTGTGTAGTTAATTAAGATGTTGTGCTGTTAAAGATGGCGTCAAGTTCGTGCACGATTGCCGTTGGGTTTAAAGGTTTGCTTAAGAAACCATTCATGCCTGCGTCAAAGCATTGCTTTTTATCTTTGTTCAATGCGTTAGCGGTCATTGCAATAATTGGGATGTTTGTATTTTTTGTTTCGCCACGGCGGATGATCTTTGTAGCCGTAACGCCATCCATAACTGGCATTTGCATATCCATTAACACGGCATCGAAATCGTGTTGTTTCAATAGATCCAGGCATTCCTGGCCATCTTTAGCGCAGGTGGTTTGGACGCCCAGGCTCTGGAGCAAGCGACTGGCGATTATCTGGTTAACCTGATTGTCTTCCACGAGTAATATGTGTCGATGGTAGTTTCGTTTCGGCCTGTCGGTACTTTCTTCCTGGCGAGCTTGCTGTGTGGGCGTCACTGGTAGTTCCAGTGTGAATGTCGAACCCTTTCCGACTTGACTGCTAACCTGGATGCTGCCATTCATTAATTCTGCAAGTTGCTGGCTAATAGCTAGGCCTAGCCCAGTGCCACCATATAGGCGTGTTGTGCTTGAGTCAGCTTGTGTGAAACGTTGAAAAAGGTTTTCAATGTCTTCCTGTTTTATGCCAATGCCTGTATCCGTCACAGAGCATCGCCAATATGTTTGTCCGTTTTTAGTGGTGGTCTCGTAAAAAATTTTTATGCCGCCTGTATGAGTAAACTTAACCGCATTGTTGATAATGTTGATTAAAATTTGTCGAACCCTGCCTGGGTCACCGATAAAACTAAAATCATTGTTTTTTGTTGATGCTACTTCGAGAGTCAGTTGTTGTTTCTGAGCGCGCATCTTGTGTAAGTTAACTGCATCCTCTACCAATGCTTCTGCGTTAAAAACGATTCTCTCTAATTTAATATTGCCGGCCTGAATACGGCTAAATTCGAGAATATCATTAATGATGACCATTAAAGCATTAGAACAATTGTGGATAATTCCAACGAGTTCAGATTGCTCGCTGTCTATTTCAGTGTTCTGAAGTAATTCACTGGCACCAATGATGCCATTCATAGGTGTTCTTATTTCATGGCTGACCGTTGCCAAAAAATCATCTTTAGCGATGGCTGCTGCATTGGCATTTTTCAAGGCTTTTTGTAGCATGACTTTATTTTCATGCTCTGTGGTAACGTCTCTTATTATCGCGGTAAAAAGGCGAACTTCCTCGCCATTAATTTTAGCATGCTGACTTGTATTAATGGATACAGAGATGGGGAAGACTGTGCCGTCTTTGCGTTGCGCGCTAACTCTCAAGCCAATAACCGGTTGGCTGCGTGCAGCATTTAATTGGTCGCTCAATGCTTTTGAATACTTGTCATTTTTGGAGTCGGCGAGTATTAATAGGACGGGTCGGCCTAGCATTTCAGACCGGCTACGTTTGAAAATAGTTGCAGCCGCTTTATTGGCTGAGATAATTTTGCCTTGGTCGTTGTAAGTGATAATGCCGTCTGCAGTAGATTCAAGTATTCCATTCAGCATTAAGGCATCATTGCGCGTCGCTGCGAGCAAAGCATTTCTTTCAATTTCGTCATTGCGGAGTTTTTTGGCAAGCATATGGCCATACAGACTGATGGCGATGATTAATGAAATGATGGCCAAAAATAAAATAACGGTGGATTGATTGAATGACTGTAGCTTGTCTGCAGCTATATTAAGCCCTTTGCTTTGAATATTTTGAATGTCTGTCCGTAGCTTGTTGAGGTAAATATTCGCTACATGAGATCGTTCTGTGATCTGCGACATATGGATTGCCGCTAGCGTTATATTGTCATTTTCAAAATAACTAAATTCCTGTTCTATCTGGGCCACAATTTCTTGAACTTCCTTATTGAAATTGTCCAGATGGTTCAGCATGCTCGGTTGGAGATGGTCATTTTCTAGCGTTGATCGCAGTGTGTTAATACTGCGATGAAGGTTAAATAGTTCATTGCTGAATAATCGCTTTTCTAGCGCAAGATCGCGCGAAGAAAAAATCGTAATCGTCGGTTTTATCATCAGCATGGATAGGCGCTGAATTTCTGTGATTTGCTGTAGATAGGTGTTGAGTTGCTGATTCTGGGATGCCAAATTATTTAATTCGGTCATCATATTGCGCGTAAGGGTAAGGCTAAAAAATATGACGATGATATTAAGGGCTGCGAGGAGCGTATAAATAATTAACCATTGAGGGTATCGTAGTTTTTTATTCTTCATCTCTGCAGCCTTGCAGGTTTTACGCGCTTTATATTACGTGTAATACGCAATCGTTATTCCGTAAGGTTTGGTGGCCAGCCGCCCAGGTTGCGCCAGCGATTTACAATGGCGCAAAATAAGTCTGCGGTTTTTTCTGCATCATAAGCGGCTGAGTGTGCAGCTGAGTTGCTGAAATCCAGGCCCGCAGCAACGCAGGCTTTGGCTAGAACCGTTTGTCCGTAGGCTAGGCCTGCGAGTGTCGCAGTATCGAAACAGGAAAATGGATGGAATGGGTTGCGTTTTATTTGACAGCGATTCGCGACAGCGTTGACAAAACCAAGGTCAAAGTGTGCATTGTGGCCCACGATGATAGCGCGTGTGCAATCATTTTGAGTCACGGCTTTACGAATGCTGCGGAAAAGCTCGGGTATTGCCAGTAGTTCAGGTTGCGCGGGCCGGTCCGGGTGCTCGAGGTCTATGCCCGTGAAATCCAGTGCTGATTGTTCGATATTGGCACCCTCGAAAGGATCAAGGTGGAAATCAAACGTCTCATGCCTGACAAGATTGCCTTCATCGTCAACGGCTAGTGTTACCGCCGCGATTTCCAGTAGCGCATCGGTAGCTGAGTTAAAACCACCGGTTTCGACATCCACTACCACGGGTAAAAATCCCCTAAAGCGCTGTGCTATTGGCGTTGGTTCGTTGAAATCTGTGGCCATGCTGGCTTCTAGAGACAAAAAGTCTTTGTCGGTCACGAGCTATCCTTAGTTATTATTCATTGCAGTCGATGAGCATTGCATACGCCATTGCAGCACTTCGCCAGCGCGAAGTGGTACCAATGGGGTTGCACCCATGTTTAGAGTGTCTGGTATCTTCCACTGTTGTTTCTCTAGTGTCACCTTCTCCGTATTGCGGGGTAGACCGTAATAATCCGGACCATAAAAGCTGGCGAAAGCTTCAAGTTTGTCCAGGCATCCCGCTTGCTCAAAAGCTTCAGCATATAATTCAAGTGCTGTATGGGCAGTATAGCAACCCGCACAGCCACAAGCGGCTTCTTTCGCCCCTTGTGCATGGGGGGCTGAGTCTGTTCCGAGAAAGAAGTTAGGGTTGCCACTTGTTGCTGCTTTGATCAACGCCTCTTGATGGGTGTTGCGCTTTAAAATTGGTAAGCAGTAATAGTGTGGCCGAATACCCCCGACCAGCATATGGTTTCGATTAAACAGCAGGTGATGGGCTGTAATCGTAGCTGCGAGATTGCTCGTGGCTTCGCTCACATAGTCCGCCGCATCCTTCGTTGTAATATGTTCCAGGATCATTTTCAGGGCGGGAAACTCTTGGCGTAAGTCGAGCAGAATATTGTCGATAAACGCTTTTTCACGATCAAAAATATCAATGCCGGGGTCGGTAATTTCGCCGTGCATGAGAAAGCGTAAATCGTGAGTTTGCATCGCTTCCAGTACCGGAAAGATGTTGCGAATATCGGTTACGCCTGCGTCGGAATTAGTGGTCGCACCGGCGGGGTATAGTTTGCAGGCAACAACCCCCGCCGCTTTGGCTGCAGCAATGTCTGCAGGTGTCGTTTTATCTGTTAGGTAAAGAACCATCAGCGGTTCAAAATTACCATCGTGATGAGCGTTAATTCTGGCTCGGTAGGCTATTGCCTGTTCCGCAGTGGTAACAGGTGGCACTAGATTGGGCATGACAATGGCGCGCGCAAACGTGCGTGCAGCGTCGGGCACGGTGAGCGTCAATGCTGCATCGTCGCGTAGATGAATGTGCCAGTCATCTGGCCGAGTGATCGTAAGAGTTTCAGAAGATGTCATGCGCTTTTCTTAGTTGTTGGCATTGTGATGCCGTTGCTTAAAGGAAAGGTTTGATCGTGCAGTTTACTGTGGTTTGTTAGTCCTGGCGCGCATGCTACCAAAAAAACAGTTAAAGCGCAGGTGTACTGGGCCGATAACTGTGTTTAGGACGTGAATATTGCGGCGTTTTAGGCCTCTGGGTTTGCTACCGCTACTTTGTCGTCTACAGGGTGTCGTTTGCTGGTTTATAGGGCGTTGTTGAGAGTGGTTTGTGTCTGAAAAATTGTGGGGTTTCAAGCTTTATCGGTGTGCTTTGGCGGTGATTATACCGTTGAGCTTCGCGCATGCGCGTGCCGAAACCTTTGCATCGCGCATGGACCAGTCCAGTTGGATGGTAAATTCGTCTGTGTTCCAGTGCAGTTTGGCACAAGAGATTCCCTTTTTTGGTGAGGCCGTATTTGCCCGCCGGGCTGGTGAAAAGCCAATCTTTTTTCTTCGCGAAAAAAGTAAGCGCTTGCAAACTGGGGAGGCCTTGATTAAATCGGTTTCACCAATTTGGAAGTCGCAGCCAGGGCAAGCCGTTTCGTTGGGTAAGGTGGCTGTCGGTCAGGGCCGAGTGCCTGTCAGTCTGGGCTGGCGCAAGTCTGAGCAATTGCTGGCTGAGTTACATGGGGGGCATGAAATAGAGCTGGTGCGAGAGCCTTGGTATGAAGAGCCTGACCCTGTTGTAGTCAAAATTTCCAATATTAATTTTCGCGGAGCGTACGACAAGTATCTGAATTGCTTGGGTGGACTGTTGCCGGTTAATTATGATCAGGTTGAGCGTACGTCGATTTATTTCCCCGCAGGTGCCACAGAGGGGCTTAGCGCTAGAGCCAGGCGTCAGCTTCAGGACATTGTTACTTATGCGAAGGCTGATAAAAAAGTGGTGGCGTTTTACATTGATGGCCACACCGACAGCCAGGGGGCTCGTGCAGAAAATCTCGCCCTATCACAAAAGCGAGCAGAGGAGGTGAAGAGTTACTTAGCGAACCGAGGTATTGACCCTCAAAAAATTGCTGTTCGTTGGCATGGTGAGCGATACCCCGTGGCAAGCAATCGAACGGCGAAAGGCCGAGCCCTGAATCGCCGAGTGACTATTCGCCTTGATAAAACGCCTCTTCCAGTCGAAGCGCCAGAGGTTCAGCCCATGGTGGCTGCTCCCTCTTCCGTGAGGAATATTTAGCATTTTTGGCCCGTTCCGCGTGCTCGAATTTTCTTTTTTCAGTGGTTTTCAAGTCAATTAGCCCTATTGGACTGGCTCACCTCCCTAGTTATTGGATGAAATTAGCGCTACAATTCGCGCCCCGAAATACCGCTGTTATCCAGCCTCTGTGCGTTCACCCTTTGCATTATTGTCGGTGAAGATTCCGAGTTAGTCTGTGCAGGAGAAGTTCATGTCTGAAATTAAGAAAGTTGTGTTGGCCTATTCCGGTGGCCTGGACACCTCTGTTATTGCCAAGTGGCTGCAAGAAACCTATCAGTGTGAAGTGGTAACATTTACCGCTGATATCGGCCAGGGTGAAGAAGTTGAGCCCGCACGTGCCAAAGCCAAAGCTCTGGGTATCAAAGAAATTTATATCGATGATCTGCGGGAAGAGTTTGTCCGCGATTACGTTTTCCCAATGTTCCGCGCCAATACGATTTACGAAGGTGAATACTTATTGGGCACTTCTATTGCCAGGCCGTTAATCGCCAAGCGGTTGATCGAAATTGCCAATGAAACGGGCGCTGATGCTATTTCACACGGTGCTACCGGAAAAGGTAATGATCAGGTGCGTTTCGAGCTGGGTGCATATGCTCTCAAGCCAGGCATTAAGGTCATTGCACCATGGCGTGAGTGGGACCTAACCTCTCGAGAGACGTTGATGGCTTATTGTGAAAAGCACGATATCCCCGTCGACTATGCCAAAAACAAGAAAAAGTCTCCTTACTCAATGGATGCCAACCTCCTGCACATTTCCTATGAAGGCGGAAATCTGGAAGATCCGTGGTGGGAAGCTAACGACAAAGAAATGTGGCGTTGGAGTGTCGCGCCAGAAGATGCGCCAGATCAGCCAACTTATGTTGAGTTGACCTACGCCCAAGGTGATATCGTGGCGATCAATGGCCAGGACATGTCTCCAGCTGATGTCCTCGCTTATCTCAACAAGGTCGGCGGCGAGAATGGTATTGGTCGTTTGGATATTGTTGAAAACCGTTATGTCGGCATGAAATCCCGTGGGTGCTATGAGACGCCGGGCGGAACAATTATGCTAAAAGCCCACCGAGCAATTGAGTCGATTACGTTAGATCGCGAAGTTGCCCATCTAAAAGATGAGTTAATGCCGAAATATGCTACTTTAATTTATAACGGTTATTGGTGGAGCCCAGAGCGCAAAATGCTTCAGGCTGCTATTGATGAATCGCAACAAGTAGTAAATGGTGAAGTTCGTGTGAAGCTATACAAAGGTTCGGTAAGTGTCGTTGGTCGTCGTTCTCCAGATAGCCTTTTCGATGAGAAAATTGCGACATTTGAAGATGATGGCGGCGCTTACGATCAAAAAGATGCGGAAGGCTTTATCAAGCTAAACGCATTGCGTATGCGCATCGCGGCGAACAAAGGTCGCAATCTGCTGTAATAATTGAGTTTTAATATGCTTGATACTCTTTAACTCTCCAAATTGGGTAGTTAGAGTTGGGCCGTTTAGTTTTGTTGCTCGGTAATTCGAACTTGTTAAAAGGTGACAACGCGTCTAATTGATGCGTGTCAATGAGTTCTACCGTGAGCTCTGTGACAATGCGCCAGATTACGCTAGTGGCGACAGTGCAGGCACACAAGCGGCATGAGAAAAATTGAGAAAGATTTTATATAAACGTTAGGACGTCACTATGAGTAGTCACTTGGCAAGTACCGGCGAACAGCCGGAATACAACTACCACGTGGTACGCCAGTTCACCATCATGACCATTGTTTGGGGCGTGGTGGGTATGAGTCTTGGTGTACTGATCGCGGCTGAGCTGGTTTGGCCAGGCTTGAATGATTTGCTTCAGCCCTACACGCATTTTGGTCGCCTGCGACCATTACATACCAACGCGGTTATTTTCGCGTTTGGTGGTTGCGCCTTGATGGCCACATCTTTCTTTGTGGTTCAGAGAACCTGTCAGGCGCGTCTGTTTGGTGGGTTTTTAATTCCGTTTACTTTTTGGGGGTGGCAGCTGGTTATCGTCTTAGCGGCGATTACATTACCGCTGGGTTACACCTCCGCTAAAGAATATGCTGAGCTTGAATGGCCTATCGATATTCTTATAACGCTGGTTTGGGTGGCTTACGCGATTATCTTTTTTGGCACAATTGTCAAACGTAAAACATCACACATCTATGTGGCCAACTGGTTTTTCGGTGCCTTTATCCTGACTGTTGCAGTACTTCACTTAATTAATAGCGCTGCTATACCGGTGACGTTGTTTAAATCGTATTCTGCCTATGCTGGCGCCATGGATGCGATGGTTCAGTGGTGGTATGGCCACAACGCGGTCGGGTTTTTTCTGACGGCAGGCTTTTTGGGCATGATGTATTACTTTGTGCCAAAACAAGCCGGGCGTCCGGTATATTCCTACCAGCTATCGATTGTGCATTTCTGGGCATTGATCTCTCTTTATATATGGGCAGGTCCTCACCATCTGCATTACTCAGCTTTGCCTGATTGGGCACAGAGCTTGGGCATGGTGATGTCTCTGATTCTGTTGGCGCCAAGTTGGGGGGGGATGATTAACGGTATTATGACCCTGTCTGGAGCTTGGCATAAATTGCGTACTGATCCCACATTACGTTTTCTGGTGGTTTCACTGTCCTTCTATGGTATGTCTACATTTGAAGGCCCAATGATGGCTATCAAAACCGTAAATGCACTGTCTCACGATACTGATTGGACCATTGGTCACGTACACTCTGGTGCATTAGGTTGGGTTGCCATGATTTCTATTGGCTCTGTTTATCATTTGCTGCCGGTGCTTTATCGCCGGGCAGAAATGTGGAGCGTTAAGCTGATTGGCTTGCATTTCTGGCTCGCCACCATCGGTACAGTACTTTATATCTCTTCCATGTGGGTAAACGGTATTACCCAAGGTTTGATGTGGCGTGCGTTTAACACCGACGGTACCTTAACTTATAGCTTTGTGGAGTCGGTTGAAGCCAGCTATGGCGGTTACATTGTGCGGGTTATTGGTGGTGCTATCTTTTTGGCCGGCATGTTCGTTATGGCCTATAACGCCTATCGCACTATTGCTGATGATAGTGTTGAAGATGCAACGGCTGAACAGCCGCAAACAGCCTGAGTGGATAGGAGCTAAGAACCGTGAAAAACCACGACATAGTAGAAAAAAACATTTGGCTGATGGTAGTGCTGGTAATTGTCGCCATTAGCTTTGGCGCCCTGGTAGAAATTGTTCCGCAGTTTTTTCTGAAAGAAACGACTCAGCCTGTTGAGGGTTTGAAACCTTGGAATGCTGTGCAATTGGAAGGTCGTGATATTTACATTCGCGAAGGCTGCCATGTGTGCCATACACAAATGATCCGTCCTCTGCGTGCAGAGGTTGAACGTTATGGTCACTACTCAGTTGCCGGCGAATCTGTATACGACCACCCGTTCCTGTGGGGCTCAAAGCGAACCGGTCCTGACTTGGCGCGTGTTGGCGAGCGATATAGTGATGCTTGGCATAAGGCGCATTTGTATAACCCCCGCAATGTTGTTCCGCAGTCAAACATGCCCGCTTTTCCTTGGCTGTTCGATAATGTGTTGGATGGCAAAGATACTGGTAAGAAGATGGCAGCTCTGCGTTCGGTCGGCGTGCCATATACCGATGCTGATATCGAAGGCGCTGAAGCTGCCGTTAACGGCGTAAAAGAAATTGATGCACTGGTTGCGTACCTGCAACAGCTGGGCATCTTGCTGAAACAGAAGCGGTAACGCAGATGGATATTAATACCCTGCGCGGTTTGTCGACAGTACTGATGATGATTGCTTTCTTCGGTATCTGTTGGTGGGCCTTCTCGCCAAGTCGTAAACAGAAATTTGACGATGCTGCGCAAGCGCCATTTGCCGGGGATGACCTGGAAGATAGTCGCCGGGCGGACGCAGGGACAAAGCAATTCCCAGACGCTAACGCGTCTGATGCACCTAAGCAGGACTGAATATGAGTACTTTTTGGAGCTTTTGGATTATCGGCCTGACGCTGACAAATCTCGCATTAATTTTGTGGGTGTTGCTGGCTAACAGGAAAGTGGCAGTTGATGACGAAACTGACCCAGAGAACCGGACTACCGGGCATATATACGATGGTATTGAAGAATACGACAACCCTTTGCCAAAATGGTGGTTTCAGGGATTCTTGGCATCGATTGTGTTTACGGTGATTTATCTCGCTCTTTATCCCGGCTTGGGAAGTTACAAGGGGTTGTTGGGATGGACGTCTCAGAATCAACTGGAACATGAGCAAGAAAAAGCAGCTGAAAACTATGCGGATACTTTTGGCAAATACCTGACGATGCCTATTGACGAAGTGGCTCAAGATCCGCGAGCAATGAAAATGGGTGCGCGTTTGTTTGCCAATAACTGTGCGGTTTGCCATGGCGCCGATGGTGGCGGTAACTTGGGTTTCCCCAATTTAACTGACCATGATTGGCTTTACGGTGGTACGCCCGCAAAAATTAAAGAGACAATCACTAATGGTCGCCAAGCCGCTATGCCTGCGTGGGGACCTGTTTTGGGTGAACAGAAAATTGCCCAGGTCGCTGAGTATGTTGTGAGTCTTTCCGGGCGTGAACATGATGCCGCAGCTGCCAAAGCTGGTGCGCAGGTGTTCCAGCAAAACTGTGTGGTTTGTCATGGTGCCGACGGAAAAGGCATGCATTCTACAGGTGCTCCAAATTTAACCGATGATATTTGGCTGTATGATGGTTCTGTGGCCGGTATTCGTCAGACTTTGCGTCAGGGACGAAACGGTAAGATGCCTGCGCAGCAAGAACTTTTGCGCGAAGATAAGATTCATCTGTTAGCGGCTTACGTTTACAGCTTGTCTCTGGATTATTCGGAGTAGTTTTTTACCCATGGCTGTGCCCCTGTCTGCGCAAGGCGGCAGGGGAGCTTCGCAAGTAGGCCTTGTCAGGCCATCTTGAAATTGCGCTATCGCACTCCTGATTGGTGTGTCCAGCGAAAGGAGAGTGTTCCTTGAACGACGATACTTCAGACCGACCTTCCGTTAAATCCCAAGACCCTCAGCAAGTCAATGCTGCGAACGAGATTCGTTATGTTAATCTCTATGAAGGGTCGGAAAAGATTTATATGCGCAAGGTTAGCGGCTTTTTTCAGGCGTTGCGCCGCTATACCGGCCTACCCCTAATTGCCGGTTTTTTATTGATGCCCTGGCTGGTGATAGATGGGCGTCCAGCCATGTTTTTCGATTTACCTTCTCGTCAGTTTCACGTGCTATGGATGACGTTTTGGCCGCAAGACGGAATGCTGTTAGCGTGGTTACTGATTATTGCAGCGTTTACGTTGTTTACGGTCACCGTATTAGTGGGCCGAGTCTGGTGTGGGTTTACGTGTCCGCAAACAGTTTGGACGCTAATGTTTATTTGGGCGGAGCATTTTTGCGAGGGTGACAGAAACAAACGCATTAAGTTGGATAAGCAAGCTTGGGGGGTAGAAAAAATCACCCGTAAATCAGCCAAGCACGGCCTTTGGCTACTGATAGCTTTCATTACCGGCGTGACCTTCGTGGGGTACTTTACCCCAATTCGGGAGCTGCTTGGGGGTATGATCCCGCATAGAGATGTAACCGGAGCCTTGATTTGGGACACCTCACCAACGGCTATGTTCTGGACGTTCTTTTTTATGGGAATGACCTACTTGAACGCTGGTTGGATGCGTGAACAAGTCTGTAAATATATGTGTCCCTACGCGCGATTTCAGTCTGTAATGTATGACTCGGATACATTGGCAGTGCATTACGATGCAAGCCGTGGTGAGCAGCGAGGTCCGCGTAAGCCTAAGGAAGATTATAAGGCACAGGGTAAAGGTGATTGTATAGATTGCTCCTGGTGCGTTCAGGTCTGCCCGGTGGACATCGACATACGCGATGGATTGCAATACGAATGTATAAACTGCGGGCTTTGTGTCGACGCTTGTAATAGTGTTATGGATAAAATGGAGTACCCTCGTGGTCTAATCCGTTTTACTTCGGAAGACCAATTGGAGAATGGTGAGACCCATTTTGTTCGTCCGCGCCTGTTTGGGTATATCTTTGCAGTGGTTGTGATGGTGACCGCGTTTGGGTATGTGCTCAGTCAGCGCGAGCCAGTATCTGTGGATGTTATTCGAGATCGTGGTGCGCGACTATTTCGGGTAACCGGTTCGGAAGTGCAGAATGTCTACACAGTGAAAATTAACAATATGGATAACGCACCACACACTTACGATATCGAAGTGAAAGGTTCTGCAGATTATCAGTTGCGCTATCGTCCGACTTTTCTTGAAGAAAGCGAAGTTTTTACTTTCCCGGTGACTGTCTCACTGCCTAAAGATCAGGTCGTGGGTAAGAAAGATGCCTTAACTATTATTGTGACGGCAAAAGAAGACCCTAACATTACCGCTCAAGAGACAACGGTCTTTATTGCTCCAGCGGCTCCCTAGGTAAATGGGTTGTGGTATTGGTTAATGTCCGAGTATATAGCAGCCGCCTTTGAGTTAGACTCATCGGCGGCTTGTTTCCATTTTAAGTGATAGTAGGTGGCCTGTGAGTAATCCTTCATCCGTTCAGGAGCAAGATACAGTTGCGCCTTGGTATCGACAGTTTTGGGCATGGTTTGTTTTAGCACCCCTGATTCTGGTTATCGCCGTAGCCAGTTATACGGTTTCAACGGCATTTCGTTACGCCGACGACGTAGTCAGTGATAACTACTACAAAGACGGACGTATGATTAATCAGGTAATAGAGCAGGACGAAGCTGCTTTGGCAATGGGGCTTAAGGGGAGTCTGGAAATAGACAACAGCTTGGGCGAAGTACAGGTGGCATTGAGCGCAAATACCCCTTTGCCGGATCGCTTGCTCTTATTGTTTAGCCACCCCGTCAGTGCTGATAAGGACTTAACATTGTTGTTACGGAAAACGGCCAGCGGGCGTTATCGAGCAGACTTGGACGCGCCAATACAATATCGTTGGTACTTGCGCTTATTCCCATTGGAGTCGGATTCAACAGCTATCCCCTCTGACCTTGATGCACTAGAACATACTGCAAAGTGGCGCCTGGGTGGTGAAATTGATTTCCAAAAAGGTAGTTTCGTTGAATTTTCAGCGCCATAACTTCTTTCCTGGTTGAAAGAGCTGAGAGCATTGTATGAGCGCTGGTTGCTTTCATTGTGGTCTGCCCATTCCAGATGGTTGCGACTTTAAGTCCACTATTGGTGAACAGACGGTAGCCTTTTGCTGTCCGGGCTGTGAAGCTGTTGCTAACGCCATTGTGGCTGGCGGTCTGGAAAATTATTACCAGTATCGCACCGCCAATAATGCCAAGCCCTCCGAGCAGCGTTCGGAGTTTGCTGCATACGATAATCCCGTTGTGCAGGAAGAGTTTGTCCAGTCTTTGGATGATGATGCATGCGAAGCCCAATTGCTTATCGACGGTATTAGTTGTGCGGCATGTGTTTGGCTTATCGAAAAGCACCTATCCCATCTCGAGGGTGTTGATCAGGTACAAGTTAATGCCTCTACGCATCGAGCGCGCATTGTCTGGCATAACCAGGTTCAGCCTCTGAGCCATATCCTCACGGCCATCAGTCAAATTGGCTATCAACCGCTCCCGGCGACACTCTCCCAGCAACAGCAGTTGCGTCAGCGCGAATCCAGAAAAGCTCAATTGCGTTTGGCCGTGGCTGGTTTTGGCATGATGCAAGTAGGAATGGCGGCAGTTGCACTCTATGCGGGCGCTGGTGAGGAGTGGGAGCGGTTGTTGCGTTGGCTCAGTTTGTTAATGGCGACACCGGTTGTTTTGTTTTCCGCGCAACCATTTTTTCAGGCAGCCTTGCGCAGCCTTGTAACCCGGCATCTAACCATGGATGTTCCCGTTGCCTTGGCGATCGGCGGTGCTTATTTGGCAAGTTTATGGGCCACAGTGACGTCAGGTGGCGAGGTTTATTTTGACTCTGTGTCCATGTTTACCTTTTTCTTATTATTAGGGCGCTTTTTGGAAATGCGCATACGGCACGCAAATGGCCTGGCTAATGACAGTCTCAGCCAGTTGGTGCCGCTGACTGCGACTCGAGTTACTTTCAACCCTGAAATTGATGAACGCAAACAGAGTGGAGTGGTGTCGACGACTGCTCTGGATATCGAGCGTATGAGTGTCGCTGTGCGCGAATTGCATCCAGGCGACTGGGTTGAAGTGGCCAGTGGTGACAATATCCCTTGCGATGGGGAGGTTATTGCGGGCGAAAGTAGTACGGATGAATCACTTCTTACCGGAGAGGCTGACCCAGTGCATAAGCGAGTGGGTGATCGAGTCATTGCTGGTAGTTTGAATATTGGTCATCGTCTAATTATTGAGGTCACAGCCGTCGGTCGAGGGACTCGCCTTAATGCTATTGAGCGACTGGTTGAAAATAGTCGTCAGTATAAGCCGGCCCAAGTCGCTATGGCTGACAAGGTCGCCGGCTATTTTGTCGGTGGTGTATTACTGGTGTCAGTGATTGTAGCTGCGGTTTGGTGGCAAATAGATTCATCAAAAGCCATTTGGGTAACGCTGTCTGTATTAGTTGTAACCTGCCCATGTGCGTTATCACTGGCAACTCCGGCAGCGATGGCTGCAGCCCTGAATAAGCTGCGCCGTGATGGCTTATTGGTAACCCGTGGTCATGTATTGGAAACGTTACGCCGGGTTAATCACATTATTTTTGATAAGACCGGCACGTTGACTATGGGGCGGCCACAATTACAGCGAATTGAATTGACCCCGCATGGCATTAACGCCCTACGGGCTTTGGGCGCGCCAAACAATAGTGCTGCTCAAGAATCGGCTTTAGCGATTATTGCTGCACTGGAGGCGGGTTCCAGGCATCCGGTGGCGTCAGCGTTTCAACCTTGGGCTGGCCGCCTTTATGCCCGTGCAATCGAACAACATTTGGCTGCCGGCGTTGAAGGTGACATTAATGGGCAGCGCTATCGTTTCGGCAAAGCTGAGTATGTCGGCTCCAGTGCTGAACAGTATATCGTGCAGATGAAAATTGCAGAGCAATGCTTATTTTTAGCCGCATCGGATGGTGAGTTGCTCGCTTGCGTCTTTCTGCGTGACAGTTTGCGCCCCCAGGCCGTGGACGCTGTTGCCGCCTTGCGTCAGCAGGGTATTAAAATTTCACTGTTAAGTGGCGATCATCGAGAGACGGTTGAGCATTTGGCGAGCCAAGTGGGAATCAGATCGGTCATAGCTGGGGCGTCCCCCGAGCAAAAGCTTCATTATCTGGAAAATGCTCAGCGCCAGGGCGATGTGGTTTTAATGGTAGGTGACGGGATCAATGATGTGCCTGTACTCAGCGCTGCCGATGTATCGGTTGCGATGGGTGACGCGACAGATTTGGCCAAGTCTCAGGCAGACAGTATTTTGCTGGTCGGTGATCTTACGCTGCTGGCAAAAACCTTAACCTATGCGAGCCGAGTAAGGCAGATTATTCGACAAAACTTATTGTGGGCGTTAGGGTACAATTCCTTAGCACTGCCCTTAGCGGCATTGGGTTGGGTGCCTCCCTATCTGGCTGCGATAGGTATGTCATTAAGCTCGTTGGTGGTCATAGTGAATGCCTTGCGACTCAACCAGGATACGGTAGCGCCCATAGCTGCGCCTGAGTTGAGTGCTCATGTTCCTTAATAGCTGCGGATTTTATTGTGCAAAGCCTTTATTTACTTATTCCTGTTGCCATACTTTTTGTCGTATTGGCGGTGCGTTTTTTGTTCTGGGCCATCAAGTCAGGTCAATACGATGACTTGAACACAGAAGGGCATCGTATTCTGTTCGACGACGATATTGCCGATCGATCAAGGGCAAAATCCACCACAAAGCCTGTATCTGACGCAGACGAGAACGCTTCCCCCAAGTCCTGATCAGATATAGAGCTCTGCGCCCTTTCCCGTAAACACATTGTTTGAAGTCATCGCTTATGGATATATTCGCCTTGTTAACTGCCGTAACCCTGGGTTTTTTTGGTAGTGCCCATTGTGTTGGCATGTGTGGGGGTATTGCTGGGGCCCTAGGGTTTGCAGTCCGGGATGCGTCGCCTACGCGACGGCTTATCATTATTTGCGCCTATAACGTTGGCCGTATTGCCAGTTATTTGGCTATAGCTGCCCTGACGTTTTGGTTAATTCAGGGGGGCCTTGGTGCGGCGGGCCAAGCATTACCCAATATGCCGGGACTATCGTACATGCGTATTTTGGCCGGGCTGTTAATGATCGCCATGGGGTTATATTTGGCGCAGTGGTGGATGGGTTTAAGCTACCTGGAGCGTATTGGGCGATTACTTTGGCGCTACATTCAGCCTCTCGGCCAGGGGTTGTTTCCGATTCAAAGTCCAACAAAAGCCCTTTTGCTGGGTTTGGTCTGGGGCTGGCTACCGTGTGGCTTGGTATACAGTGCATTGGTTTTTGCTGCGGTTCAGCCGACGTTGCCGGCGGTATTGAGTACCATGCTTGCGTTTGCTATAGGTACTTTACCGGCTATGGTGGCGGCGGGTCTGGCAGCCGAGCGTATTAAGCAATACCTGCAACATCGACGGGTTAGGATGGTGCTGGCTTTGTTAATTATCGGGTTTGGTATTTGGACGTGTGCTGCTGCTGTTTACCATGGCTTGCTGCATCACCAGCATACGGGAAATAATGCCCATCACGAGAACATGCAGATGGATGGCGTGATGCCAGCTCCTGAGGATGCTCATCATATGATGGATCACCAGCAGCATTAACCTCACAAATGTATTACACATTTCTATTGGAACATGAGTGCAATGAAGTGGCGTATTAAAGGTGACATTGGCGGGATTGCAGTTAATTTAGAGGTTGAGGAAATTGTTGACGCCAAGGCTGCTGACAATGCCGCTGGGTCTGCAGATACTCATAATGCAGCAAGAGATGAGCTTGTTCAGTGTGCGTCTCGTGAAGGGGTTGCCTCAGCACTAAACGACCTTATTCTAAAAGGTTTAGCACTGTTGCAAGCAACGTCACCCATAACTTCTAGTGAGCTGATTGAAAAATTAAGTGCATTCGCGGCGAGTGATAAGCAAGTGAAGCAGGTATTAATGCAATTGCGTGAGCACCCGTCTGTGCGTACTGCCGCGGATCATAAAACGCACCAGCGTCTATACTATTATCACAGAAGCTAATGCCTTTAAGGTTAGGTTCAGTCTTGCTTTGTTAATTTGGCATAGACAATCCGTTATTGGGAGGTTTATGTCATGCGAATAACTATTTTTATCAGTGTTCTTTTCTCCACGTTGCTAATCGTTCAAAACGCATCCGCGCACACCCGTGTGGGTATTTCTGTGAACTTGTCCCCCTACGAGCGCTATAGCGTTTATGACTCGCATCGCCGGTATTCTGCATTTAATCAGCCGCGGGTTTATGTAGGCCTGGGGCATAGCCGGTACTGGAACAACTATCGCGATGACTATGACCGTCACCACCATAATCATCGCCATCACCACAATGACCGCTGTGGCCACCGAGGGTATCGCGGTCAGCACAAAGGTCACCGTGATTACTCCGGACGTATTCCGCGGTTTAACGATCACCATCGATAGGGCTGTTTACTGTTGATGCCTGTGCGAGACTGGTATGCTGCAACCCCTTGAACTCAAAATTAAAAGGAGTGTGTTGTGAGGTTACTGCATACCATGTTGCGAGTTGGCAATCTGGAACAATCGATAGCGTTTTATACCGATGTATTGGGTATGCGGCTGTTGCGTCAACTTGAGATGCCAGAAGGCCGTTTTACGCTTGCTTTTTTGGGTTATGGCGACGAAGCGTCAAATACGGTACTCGAACTGACATATAACTGGGGCGTCGATAGCTATACTCATGGTGAGGCTTACGGACATATCGCCATTCAAGTTGACGACGTCTACAGTGCCTGCGAAAAAATTCGTGCTGCCGGTGGTAAGGTGGTTAGAGAGCCCGGTCCAATGAAAGGTTCTACGATCGAATTAGCCTTTGTTGAAGACCCGGATGGTTACAAGATTGAGTTGCTGTCATCTATTCCACTGTAATGTTTTTATGGGCAGTACTGAAAGTAGTTGTGAAGAACAATTGGTTATTTTGAGTAGTTTGAGGTAGTTATGCCTGAACACGTGCCCCACGAACCGCTAACGGAAATTGATCGAGTGTTGCCGATTCTCGACCAGATTTCTCTTTTTGGTGGATTTTCAGAGCCTCAGCTCTATACGATGTTTCGGCGCTTAAAAAAGGTCAGCTACCACAAGGATGAGATTATTTTTCGTCAGGGCGATCAGCCCTCCTATATCTATATTGTGTTGAGCGGCAGTGTGCGTTTGGTGTTTGATATTCAGGCTGTACCCTTGTCTGCAGCGCAGCTAAAGCCAGGTGCCTGTTTTGGCGAAACGGCGTTAATTGGCATTCAGCCGCATTCAGCTACGAGTGTGGCTGAAGAAGATTCGGAGCTGTTAGTTTTGGCGCGTGAAGATTTGATGTGGCTGGCGGAACATGAAGCAAAACTGTTTGGTTTGTTATCCCTGAATATAGCCCGCGAGGCCTGTCGCCGCTTATATCAGACCGAAACCCATTTTTTACACTACTTGCATTTGCGTGATGACGTGGCCAAGGCGATTTTGGCAGACACCTCTACAGCCGTAGGAAGTGAATCGATCGTGGCTATACCTGAGACAACATCCACAACAGAGAGTCCCAAAAATGATGATCAGTTAGCGGAAATGGATAAATGAAATCAAATCCATTTGCGTCATTTGGTGTTCTGACCCTACGCTAATCAGAATTTGCGACCGGATAGTTTGCGTTGCATTTTACAACCCTCATTATTATTGCCACTACCAACCTTCCACAGTGTGAAACATAATAAAGCTGCCGCTAATTTGAACGATATCCCTCGGTCTGCTAGTATTCGCCGCCTTTCGTTGCTGGCACAAAGCATAGCGTTTTGTTGTCATGTAGATGTGGTTGAATGATGCCACGTATGCCAAGCTTTCCTGCTAATTAGCCTGAACTTTGAGGCCTTCCAATGTTTGATTTGATTACGCGGCGTCCAACCAACGTCAAAAACGATGTGTTGTCTGGAATTACGGTGGCCCTGGCCTTGGTGCCTGAAGCTGTGGCGTTTGCCTTTGTGGCGGGAGTAGAACCCATGGTGGGTTTGTACGCTGCATTTATGATGGGGCTACTAACGGCGGTATTTGGGGGGCGTCCAGGAATGATTTCTGGTGCTACTGGCGCCACCGCCGTTGTTATGGTGTCACTGGTCGCAGATCATGGTATTCAGTACCTGTTTGCAACTGTGCTGTTAGCCGGCGTTTTACAAATTACGGCGGGTATTTTGCGCTTGGGTAAGTTTATTCGCATGGTGCCCCACCCGGTAATGCTTGGTTTTGTGAATGGCTTGGCTATTGTTATTTTTCTGGCACAGCTGGGTCAGTTTATGGTCAAAGGTGCCAGTGGTGAAATGGAATGGATGCAGGGCGAAATGTTAATCACCATGGGCGCGCTAATTGTGCTGACCATGTTGATAGTGCAATTTTTGCCGAAGCTAACGAATGCCGTACCCGCTGGTCTAGTGGCCATCGTAGCGATCACTGGCGCTGTTGTTGTTCTGGATTTAGATGCACGTACTGTGATTGACTTTGTGCGTGATATGTTACCTGCAGATCAGGCTGCAACCGCTAGCCTTGAAGGTACTTTGCCGACTTTTGCTATTCCCAATGTGCCTTTTACCCTGGAAACGCTCAAAATCATTTTGCCTTATGCAGCCATTATTGCGGCGGTTGGTTTAATTGAATCGCTGTTAACGCTGACGCTTATTGACGAAATTACCAATACCCGTGGTCGAGGTAATCGTGAATGCATCGGGCAGGGCATTGCGAACACTGTGAATGGTTTTTTCGGTGGCATGGGCGGCTGCGCGATGATCGGTCAAAGTATGATTAATATTAACAATGGTGGCCGTGGGCGCTTGTCGGGTATCACCGCTGCGATTGTATT
>JBNKHI010000030.1:0-42617 GCA_050290265.1 Cellvibrionaceae bacterium | reverse complement strand
GCTTTCTCAATTCCAACCCGGTCTCGAAGCATCAAAGCCATATTCTTGTGTAACGTGTTAGGAGGGTAAGGGCCACCTTTCTGAGTAATAAAAATAGAGGAGGAGGGCTTTAGCATCTCCCTTTATGCTGTAAATAAAATCCTTTTCATCAAAAATCTCCTTTTATTTGTTTGTCTTTTTCTTCGTCGGGCAAGGTCTTTAAATAATTTTTGTATTTATTCTGCAAATAGAGTGTTCGTTCACTTGGTTTTTCAGGGCCATCTGATTTATACGTGTCGCCAGCTGCCTGATTCCGCTCGATAAATAAGTGGTATCGAGGAGAATGGTCTATTGGCATCAAGAAATATGTAATTCCGCTAGGGAATAAAGTAAAAGAACCACTGATACTTTTAAAAGCTTTCTCTTGCTTGTTTTTCGTATGCTTGTTTTTGATGAATCCAGGGGTAGCTATAGAAACCGGAGCTGTCTCCTCATCGGTTAGGTAGGCATTGCCAGTATCGAGGTCAATATTCCAACTTAATATGTAGAATGTCGATTTTCGTAGAGTATCTAAGAGCTGCTTTCGAGAAATTCCAATATTTTCTATGTCTAGGTCAGCAGGCTCAATGCCATTGAAAATACTACCGGTATTTTCCACCTCAATAGTTGTCGTATTGCCACTGTTAGAATGTCGGACGTCCGTGACAATAAATTCAACACTTCCATTATCAAAAAGTTTTAGTTCGAATTTGTCGTTTACATGCGGGTTTTCAAGGAAAGTTGAATTTAACCTTACGACTTTATAATTATTTGCAAAATAGGTGAGTGCTTTAATAGATCTCTCATTATATTCAATTATTTGTTCTGCTTTTTTTTGAGAAACTTCTTTGAATAGAAAATGAGGACTTGAAAGTGCCTGTGTAGAAGTTGCTATATTTGCCGTTTGCGTATTGGCCCTAGCTAAATTCGCACTAGACAGCGTAACGCCGAGTGCGGTGATTTCTGTCACAGCAGCATATGCATTTATCGTGAGCCACATTAAACAAGCGAAAACCAAAATCATCTTTTTCATTCTAGATCTCCCTTCACAGCTTTATCCTCTTCTTTAGCCAGTCTGTCCTTTAAAATCTGGTATTCCTTATAGCGTATCTCCTCGCTGATGCTTCTTGCGTAAGTCTCGCCATATTCAGCTGCATCAATTGATTCAATGAAGGATTTATCCGGGTTAATCTCGTAGAGAACAGAATATTTAGGCGTATGCTTTAGAGGCACTAATCCATATTTCTTGCCATCAAGCGTTTGAAAAACAGCCTCAACTCCATAGAACTGATGCTTCTTTAGTTTTTTTAATTTTCTATGGCGTTCAATTTCCTCAATTGTCTTAGGCGGAGGGCCTGCAATTGCTTTGAAGCGATTTTCCAGTGAGAGATATGCATTACCTGATGCATCCAAATCCCATGCATGCATTGAGATCATCGTCTGCACTTTTATCTTGTTTTTATCCAACTCCACTTGTACATCCTGCGGGAATACGATAGACCCATTCCAATAGACCGCATCTATTTGTCGCATGACACTTTCTTGTCTGAAATGCAAAGGTTCGACATCCGAAAAAAGTGTGACAGTAAAGTCATCGTCCTTTTGCAGTAACTTAGTATCAGCTTTCACTATCCTGTGACGAGATGAAAAATAGAGAAGTTCCTCAAGAAATACTGCGTTATATTCCACCAGTTGCTCTGCTTTATTGAAGTTAACCTCTTCTAGGAGCTCTTTCGGCTTCTTATCAACGTTAGCTACCTGGCCTAAAACTAAAGGGCAGGCAAAAATAAGGGTAATGGTTAATAGAAGTGTGTACTTCTTTCTTGAATGCAATTCGATCAATCTCCTTTGAAATGTATATTATTTTTCAATTATTAAAATTTATATTATTAGTCCTTATGCAATCATCAGTTAACTTGAAAGTAGTAGGATAGTACTAATTTTTTAGATTCCGTTGAGATTGGATATTGCTTCAAGCCAGTATACAAAAATCACACATTGTCCATAACGGTTCAAACTAAGTGTTGAAATGTTATGTATTTTGTTAAGTGGATGGAAAGACGTAAATAAGCCGATGCTGTCTCAGGCACTCCAATAACTTTAGAAAGAACAAATCACATCAGTTTTCTAGCTGGAGGGCTAAGTGCCAGGTTTGTGTGAAAAATACCAATTTAATATCGAGGAGCTGTACTTAGTTGCCTGAACGTCCAAATCCGTAGTCCACAAATCCAGAGCCTTATAAAGGGCAGTACATGACACTTCGCTATTTCCGATACTGTGAGGTATTGGAAATAGTAGGTGGGGCCGTTATACTGTGTATTCGTATTACTTAAGCGCGTATATATACTCACACAGGCTTACTATGGCAATCCCTAAACCGGTTCCTCTTTATCCAACCTATAAAGAACTCAAAGATGTTCAACTTAATGAGTTTCCTGATGTTGCAGCTTTATTAGCAGATGCAGATTCCTGGAAAGCTAAAGCCTGGCACTGGGGTCAGGAATTTTTATCGTACATTGGTCGTAACAAATCCGAACACACATTTACTCGGTTTCGCTCCGAAGTCGAAAAGTTTCTGTTGTGGGCATTTCTTATCAAGGATAAGCCCATCGATGAATACCGAAAAACCGATATTCTCGAATATGTCGACTTTTACTGGCAGCCGCCAATATCCTGGATATGTCTAACTAATGTAGACAAATTTGTGGTTAAGGCCGGTTTGTCGACCACGAATAAGGAATGGGCTCCTTTTCGGCTGATGATTTCCAAGGGTGACACGTCTGTACCTGATAAGAAGAAATATCGGCCATCTCAAGAAACCTTAAGTTCCATGTTTACTGCCGTTAATGCCTTTTATAAGCATTTGACTGATGAGGAGTATTGTTATGGCAATCCGGTACAGCTGGCGAAGAAAGATTGCCGTTATTTAATCAAAGATTCGCAAATCAAAAACGTAAAACGGCTAACGGAAGACCAATGGGATTTCCTCTTGAATGTCTCACAATCCATGGCTGATGCTGACCCACGGTTTGAACGAAGCTTGTTCTTGATCGCATCGCTGAAAACGCTGTTTTTACGTATTTCAGAGTATTCCGAACGCTCGAATTGGTCTCCGGCAATGAGCCATTTCTGGAAAGATAATGATGGCAATTGGTGGCTAAAAATCTTTGGTAAAGGGCGTAAAGTTCGCGATATCACTGTGCCGCCGAGTTTTTTACCTTACTTAACACGATATAGGCTCTATCGGGGTTTAACCAAGCTCCCAATGACCGGTGAAAACTACCCTATTATTGAAAAACTTCGAGGCCGCGGCGGTATGACTGCACGGCAATTGTCGCGTTTGGTTCAAGAAGTCTTTGACGAAGCTTATTCACAGATGAAAACACAACAGGGTGAAGACGCCGCCAGTAGCTTTCGGGAAGCAACGTCTCACTGGTTAAGGCATACCGGCGCCAGTTTAGAAATTGAGCGCGGGCGCGCCCTTAAGGATGTATCTGAGGACTTAGGCCATGCAAGCATGTCCACTACAGACACTATTTATGTTCAAACGGATGATAAAAAGCGTGCTTCAAGTGGTAAGGGACGTAAAGTTTAGCGGTTATCTCCAGTTGATTACTGTAGCCCGCGTAATGAAGCTACAGTAATCAGCGGCAACAACTGTGCACTCGTCACTGTCTGAACGGCTTTAGATATCAATGGTCTGGTAAGGTAAGCCAAACATCATTGCACCGTGGTTTTCCGCATAAGGGAACGGGTTGTTGGCGGAATGTCCTCTTGCCATATGCAGGTCTAAGAAGGATTTTTGCACTACGCCACCGTACATGGATTTGGCGCCACTGAATAACATCAACTTGTCTATGGCTTGCATACAAGCATCAACTGTTGAGGTGCAGGATGCGGCCAAGGCAGCTCGACGTTCCATGGTCCAGGTGTTGTTGACGGCATGTTCTAGCAGCTCGTCGCAGTCACGGTTATAGATCAACAAGCGTTCGTCCAGCGTGAGCGCAACTTCTGAAATCATGTTTTGGATTCGCGGTGTGCTGGCCAGTCTGGAGCCACTGTAAGTGCCGGTTCGCGCACGTGTAGACTGCACGTATTCTTCCAGGGAGCGTTTTAGTGTGCCCAATGCTGTTGTGGATACAGTGCGGTTAAATATTTGTGCGAATGGCACGTTGTAAAGTGGCGATGTATTCACTGCGTGGCCAGGACATTTAATGTTGAACATATCCAGATCTTTTACGGTGCGATGCTCTGGCACAAAGGCATCTTCGACCAGAACGTCGTGACTGCCGGTGCCTTGAAGTCCCATAACATCCCAGTTTTCTATAATGGTGTAATCGCTGCGGGGAATCAGAAAGCAGCGTGCTTCCGGTGCATCACCGTCTTTCTGTGGCGGGATGTTTGACCCAAAGATGGTCCATTGACAATGGTGGCAACCACTGGACATCATCCAGCGGCCACTGATGCGGTAACCACCTTCAACCGGAGTGACCTTGCCAACAGGCATATAGGACGACGCTATTCTTACCGAGGTATCTTCACCCCAAACATCCTGCGCGGCACGGTCATCAAATAGACCCATTTGCCAGTTGTGCACGGCAATCACACCATATACCCAAGCACTGGACATACACCCTTCTGCCAAAATTCTCGCTACGTCGGCGTAAACTTTCGGTGCTAATTCGTAGCCGCCCCAGCGAGCTGGTTGCAATATGCGAAAGAAGCCCGCTTCTTCAAATGCCTGAACCGTTGCCTCTGACACCTTTTGGTTCGCATTGCATTCAGCCTCCCGTTCTCGCAACACGGGAACCAGACTTCTGGCACTTTCTATTATTTGCTGACTTAGTGCTTGTTTATCAATTTCTGTTACCGACGCTTGGTTATGGCTACTCATGACTGGTGGTCTCCTGATTGGGTTCACGCCACAAATTATTTTCGTTGACGCTGTCAACAGCGAGAAAATGCTAACAACTTGATATGCCCTTCACTACCGCCAATACACCAATATATTGATACGTTATTGTAACAATAATAATGAATTTTCATTGATTTAGATCATTTATCAATCGTTAAAACGGGTGTAGCCGTCTTTATTGTTCTTAAAATGCAACAGTGGGTAAAGAAATAGTCCATTGCTGAACGGTCTGCAAATTAATAATCTCTTACTCGCTGCTACGGCAAATGACTACGCCAACGGGCGGCATTACAGGTGACGGGAAAATCAAAATTATTTTCTAACGCGACTGCTCCATCACCTATAACAGGTTGTTTCAAACTATTTGTCGTTAGCATTTGAAGGAGGCTGAAATGACAACGTATATGCCAAACGTTAAGCGCATAGCACATATAGCATTATTTGTTGCAGACCCGGAGGCGTCAGCCAGATGGTATAGCGATGTACTTGGAATGGTTGTGTCAGCTAGAGCCGGTGACGGTCCTTACAAAGGCGGTATTTTTATGTCGTTTGGCGTCTCTGATCACGACATAGGTCTATTCCCAAGGGCACCCGATGCAACCCAAGGCAAAGAGTTTGAACATATCGGGCTGGAGTTGGATTGCAATAACGACTTGGACAACCTGAAAAAAATCTACGGCCACCTGCTGAAACATGATGTCAAGATCCATGAAATTTTGGATCACGGCGTATCCAAAGGCATCTACTTTTTTGATCCCGACGGTCATATGTTGGAAGTTTTCTGCCAACAAATCACTGGCAAAGAAGCTATTGATGAACTTGCAAGCAATGAAGGCATGGCTGAGCCCTACCCGCTGCAACCCGTCGGTTAGCAATCGGCCGGCAAATAACTACCGAACCAAATTTTTATTCCCACGTTATTGGCAAATATTGAGGAAAAGGTAATGGAAAATACAATTTTAGTCGCTACCGCGAGTCAAGGCGTTATAAGAAGTGCCGACAATGGCAAGTCATGGCATCGAATTGGCCTCTCACAACCTATCGAATTTGATGGCGTTGTACGGTCATTAGATGTGGATCCGACAAATCCATCTATTATTTACGCGGGTTGCGATGCGGGGCTTTGTCGCAGTGATGACGTAGGGTCCAACTGGACACTGGTAGATTCGCCCTTCAATGGGCAAACCGTATGGAAAGTAGCGGTTGATCCAAACGATTCGCAACGCATTTTTGTTGGCACCGGCGCGCCGTCTCGAGCCAGACTGTGGCGCACACTTGACGGTGGTAAAAGTTGGGCCAACGTTGGTATTGAAGTGCCAGAATTCTGCGCCGGTGTGAACCGCCCTCGCCTGCTGGCTTTTGCCTACAATCCCAAAAATCCACAAAAAGCCTGGTTCGGTCTAGAGGCTGGTGGCCTGTTTCGAACCGAGGATGGCGGTGATACCTGGGAGCAAATGAACGAGCGTTTACTCTGGGATTACAACGCCGACGTTCATGATATTCAAGTATTACCGGATGCTGATGAAACCGTTGTGGTTATTTGTGTTAACGCTGTTTATACCAGCCGTGATGGCGGTGAAACCTGGGACGGTATGCTGCCAAAAACGGAATTCGGTCTTTACTATGCACGCTCACTGACCACAGCACCGAATTCAAAAGACACCTTGTATCTAAGTATTTCTGACGGTACGCCAGGCACGCAAAGCAAAATTTTAATTAGTCGTGATGGTGCTAAATCCTGGCAGGTGACTCAAGTCGACAAAGAACCGGGTTCCTGCTTCTGGGGGATTCGTGCGAATTCTGGTAACGCTAACGACCTGGTCGCCGGCACAAAATACGGGGAGCTCTACCTCAGCCATGACGGCGGTGAAAACTGGCGCAAAGAATGGCGTACATTTCCGGAAATTGCAGATGTCATCTGGGTGCCTGTTGCCGCCGACATTCAAGCTGCCCATCAATCTGATGTCGCTTAATAATAAATATTTACTTAAGTCTGAAACACTTTAGCTCAAGAGGAATAACGCCATGAATAACCCTGTCATCCATCCCAGTGACGACATTCTGGGCCGGTCTCGTGTACGTGATAATGCTGAATTAGAGGCCTATTACAAAGAATTGGATAAACTTAGCACTGGCGCATTCTGGAATGTCGCCAATGGTATAGAACCCTGGGAGCCAGTCCCCAAATCTGTACCGGTTATCTGGCGTCATGAGCCTCTGCGAGAGCAGCTATTACGTGCATTAGACTTGGTGACACCAGAAGATGCCGGCCGTCGCGTCATCTACCTGAACAACCCGGAGCGTCAAGATGTTAAAGCAGCCTGTGGGTGGCTGTTTTCAGGCTTGCAGATTATGAAGCCCGGTGAACGTGCATCTGCCCATAGACATACAGCCTCTGCGATGCGTTTCATTATGGCAGGCAAGAATGCCTACACCATAGTAGATGATCATAGAATTACACTCGGCCATCGTGATTTCGTGATCACACCAAACGGCACGTGGCATGAACATGGCGTTCGAGAAGATGGTGAGATTTCTTACTGGCAGGACACCCTGGATATCCCTCTATGCAATGCATTGGATGTTAATGATTTCCAAGTTCACCCCAATGACTTCCAAAGTTCAAAAATGCCCTGGAACTATAGCCCGTCAACCTATGGCACTCCGGGAATGCTTCCTGCTCGTGAGAATTGGGGCGAGTGGTACTCACCATTACTGAAATACCCTTGGGAGAAAACCTACGAGGGCTTACAGAATTTTTCTCAAGTCACGGATGGCGATCCGTATGATGGGGTGATCTTAAAATACGTCAATCCCTACAATGGCGGCGATCCAATGGCGACTATGGGTAATGCCATGCAGATGCTGCGCCCATCAGAGCACACAAAAGCGCACCGCCACACTGGCAACGTAATTTATCAGGTTGCCAAAGGAAAAGGTTACAGCGTCATTGCTGGCGTTCGTTACGACTGGCAGGAAAAGGACATTTTCTGTGTGCCAGCCTGGACGTGGCACGAACACTGTAATTTGGCAGACAATGACGACGCCTGCTTATGGCAGGTCAACGATTTTCCTGTCATGGAAAAGCTCAAATTTTATCGTGAACAGGCCTACCCAGAAAATGGTGGCCATCAAGAAGTGATAGCTAACGCCTAGCCAGAGAAGCCCTATGAAACTTAATAGTTACCGGGATTTCACTGCTGGCGAAGGTCGCCAAGGACAGCATTTGTAGGTTAACGAATGGTTGAACGGAATACCCAACCTTTGTGCACAGGGATGTGCTACACAAGCTTGAGTACCTGGATAAAACACTTAGATAACGCTACCTCCTCGCAATCACACTACTTCCTGCGCTCCCGCATATACCCCACGGCGTTGTAAGCTAAAATCCAACATTGCATGGCTTTTTATAGTCTTCCCAGGGAGCCAAACCGATTAAATAACTGCGGTATGCAGGTCTATTTAACCCTTCAATTACGTAACAGAGATGCTAGGCTTATATCACACTTACCTAAAGGAGCTCAGTGATGCTGAAATTGGCCATAACCTTAATAATATTATCCAGCTTTACCGGCTATTCCTACGCAAATGTTGAAGATGAATGCACCACCGATGAGGGTTCCGATACAGAACGTTGTCGCTATTTCTTTAAAGGTTATCTTTATGGATTAAGTGAATCCGGCAGTATGAGTAAAAAGGCCAATGAGACCTTTTCTGAACGTGCGATACGAACCCGATTGGGCCAGGAGCGCAAAAAACGTTCAGATGATATATTTTTCCCATCTCACTGCATTAATAATGATGCCGATATTGTTACCGTAGCCAAATTGCTGCAGGAAGAATTTACGAAAAACTCCGCAATGTGGGCTGAAGAAAAAGACCCTATAGGGATGGCGCTACAAAAAGTGGATCTTTGCAAACAGTAGTGGCAGAAGGCTATTTGTGTATTTGCATAGGATTGACTGACCTTTCTACGAGCCATAGCGCCCCGAAAAAACGTGTTAGCCAGCCGGGGCCGCTTAATGCTTTACCGCTCAGTTTAGTTAAATTCAAGCCACGCAGGTCAGGTCACGTCGCTGTAGTGTTTTGCATGTTAGCTATGTTGTTTTAACAACTAACAAGGCACCCGATGGCGCGAGCTAGACTGCGTTAGTTTAGTGAGTTGCCGCCCTTGGGGCCTTAGGCATGAGAGCTTCAGGGGCGAGAGTCGTGGAGACAGCTGTAGCCCAAAACTCCCATTTTTTAGATGCTTAAGTCGGTTAATTGAACGTTGCGCGGTTATCTCCTGAGGCTACCCATTGTCATGGGTCGATGTAATGGCATCACAAATTTAAGCAGACAATGCAATTTACTGGAAAAGTTCTAAAGTTAGGTTAATCTTGGCTTGGCTAAGCTGAAACTTATTAGTCGCATTAAGCTTACAAAGTGTAGGTGTTTTTTACTCTGAATGTGTCTTTCAGCGGTAAGAATCGGGACCTGATCAATCCAAAACCTTTATGGAACAACAAGGACAGTCGCTTTTTTATGTTCACTTCAATACGAGCCAAACTTTTACTCATTCTCGCCGTTATTGCTACCGCGCTGACTATTCAAGCTTTCTACCAATATTCACACAATAGGCACATCAGTAAGCAGATGGTCTACCTTGCTGAGCATCAAACTGTGATTATGGATAATCTCCGTACCTTACAAGTTTCCACCATTCAAATTCAGCAGTGGCTAACAGACATTAGTGCTACACGTGGACTCGATGGACTCGATGACGGGCTCAAAGAAGCAGAAAATAGCGTCGAGCGTTTTCGTACAGCGGTAAATGAATTAACGCGGATTGATGAGAAGTCAGGCATTGACTATGCAGCATTACTACCCGCACTGGATGAGTATTATAGAAGCGGGCAAAAAATGGCTCGCGCGTATATAGAAGGTGGACCGTCAGCTGGCAATTTGATCATGTCAGAATTCGATGAGACCGCAGAAAAAATTTACAAAGATGTTGACAATATTTTTGCTCAAGCAAAGCGGAATCAAGTCAAGCAATATGATGTAGAATTAAAAGCAACCAAAGACAGCGAAACTGCAACCCTTATTTTTTCGGCATTTTATGTATTGATGTTTGCTCTAATAATCTACGGAATGAATATTTATATATTCTCTCCTGTCGAAAAAATTTCACGGATGGCTGAAGATTTAGCTCACGGTGATGGGGATTTGACGCAACGATTAGAGGTAGAAGGCAAACACGAGCTTGCCATTTTAGCGAATAGTTTTAATACGTTTATCGATCACACTGACACACTGGTATCTAACCTGACGAAATCGGTTGTAAGGTTGATTCCAATGGCTCAAGAATTAAGCGAAACCAATGTGCAAATTGGGCAGGCAGGTGTAGACACACAGCAGCATAGCCATAAAGTCGCAGACTGTGTGGGGCAAACTAAGGCCTCGGCAGCGCTGGTCACTAGTTATGTTAATGAAATCACCAATGCCGTTAAACATAACGTTATTGCACTGAGTGATGGCCAATCCGTCGCACGAGATACGACTAAGGGTATGGATCAGCTATCGACTGAAATTGGCCTTATTTCCAAAGCAGTGATGCAATTACGTGAAGATAGCGAAAAAATTGAATCAATTATCGATGTGATTAATTCAATCTCTGAGCAGACTAATTTATTAGCGCTGAATGCAGCAATTGAAGCAGCCCGAGCCGGTGAAGCCGGTAGAGGTTTTGCAGTTGTTGCAGATGAAGTTCGAACACTAGCGACTCGAACAAAATCCTCAACCCTTGAAGTACAAACGATGATTCACTCTATTCAAGGTGGGACGCTACAAGCTGTCTCGACCATGGAAAAAGGTATCGCATCTGCCGAATATAGCGCAGAACAAGTACAAAATATGTCGAAGATTCTTCAAGAACTGACACGTTCGATGGTTGATATTGAGTCTCAAGCGGAAGAAATTAATAAACAAACTGATACGCAAAATAATAATATCGAATCTGTATCATCAAGTATTGAACTAATGAAAAAGCAATTTTCTGCAACGTTAGAGCACTTAGAACATAATTTGGGCTTCGGCGAAGATTTAAATAAGCTGAGTGATAAATTACGTAGCCTGGTTGGCCAATTCACTGTTACTGATACTGAGTGGAGTGAAGCCAAGAGAGCAGAAAGACGCACAGGCAACAGCAGTAGTGAACCACAAGAAAGTTAATGTAGCTGGGTGGTTTGCAACAACTGCATGAGTCTTGTGTGCCCGCGCCCTCTTTGTTACGTGTAGCGTTATTCCAGCCGGTATTAGCGCGACACTAGACCACAGCCAGGGAGAGACATTCAGGCCGCAGGCCGAAGCTCGTGGTTAGTAGCCCTTGTTCTATCTAGTTTGCTCTATCTAGCTTGTCCTGCCTGGTTTGTCTTATCGGGGGAGTGCCTCGCAGCCCCCTCTCCAGCTTTATGGCTTGCTGCTGAGCTTTACAAGTAAAAGGTTGCCCTTACATTCACTCGATTAATAGAACTTTTTAAGGGTTTTTCAATCTTATCTGTAGAAGTTTTACTGCATTGACCCACCGATGTGCAATATAGGGGACCATAAGCCGCAGATGAGATACAGGTAGCAAATACGTGATTATTATCTTATAGGCTCCGGGTTACTTACTCGGTAAGGCTTTTGAAAATCGGCCGTCTGTAGTAGATTAACGCACTTGAAACTCCGATTTTAGACGCTATTTCACTAAAAATAGGTCAGAATTGCTGGTTGAGTACTTTTTAGGATTTGTATATGCCGTTTTTTGCGCGTCGATTTCTACCTTTTGCCTTATCGCTACTATTACCGCTGTCCTCATTTGCCGCAATTTCAGCTAATGAGCATGCCGCCTCCGAGCTTACCTATACCCCTGGTCAGGCGAAGACTGCTGTTGAAATCGTGAATAAGCTTGCCACCCAGCACTACCGCAACCAACCCTTTGACGACCAGTTATCCAGCAAGTACCTGGAACAGTATTTAAAGACGTTAGACCCGGCAAAACTGTACTTTCTTGATGCAGACGTTAAGCAATTTGAAAAGCACCGTTATGAGCTTGATGACCAGCTAAAGGCGGGTGATTTAGACATGGGGTTTTCTGTCTATCGACTCTATCAGGAGCGAGTATCATCCCGACTGAACAGTTTATTGAAAGAATTGGAAGATCCTTCCTTTACCCCAGAATTTAATACTGATGAGGTAATGCAGCTGGACCGTGAAGATGCCGCCTGGCCAAAGGATGCTGCTGAAGCAAGCAAACTCTGGAAGAAACGCGTCACACAAAATTTGTTGGCTTTGGTACTGTCTGGAAAAACACTTGAAGAAGCCAAAACAACGCTGGCTAAACGCTACCGTAGCCAACTTAAGCGGCTCGATCAACAAACGGCTACGGATATATTCGAGACCTATATCAATGCCCTCACCTTACTATACGATCCGCACACCAACTATTTTGCGCCGCGTACCGCTGAATCATTTAACATTAATATGTCACTTTCATTAGAAGGTATCGGAGCCGTACTGCAAGCAGAAGATGAATTTACAAAAGTTGTCCGTTTAGTTCCAGCCGGCCCTGCTGATCGCCAAGGCGAACTGAAGCCCGCAGATAAAATTATAGGCGTTGGGCAAGGCGAAGACGGCGAAGTGGTCGATGTCGTTGGCTGGCGTTTGGATGATGTTGTACAACTCATTCGCGGTCCTAAAAACACCATGGTTAGACTTGAAATAGTACCCTCAGACGCAACCAGTGATGAGGTGAAAACCATTAAGATTAATCGCGGTAAAGTGAAGCTTGAGGAACAATCTGCGCAAAAAGCTGTGTTCGATGTCACGGACGGAAACAACCTATATAAGATTGGTGTAATAGACGTTCCGGCTTTTTATATTGACTTTGAGGCTTATCGTAAGCGCGATCCTAACTATAAAAGCACTACTGCAGATGTTTATCGGTTATTGGATCAGTTACAGCAAGAGAATGTTGATGGGGTAATTCTGGATTTACGTAACAACGGTGGAGGCTCCCTGCAGGAAGCCACTATGTTGACGGACTTATTTATCGACGAAGGCCCTGTCGTTCAAATTCGTCAGACTAACCAGACAATTTCCAGACACAGTCGGTCACGTTCAAAAGCCCGTTATCGGGGGCCGTTAATTGTACTGGTTAACCATTTAAGTGCATCTGCATCAGAAATCTTTGCGGGGGCAATTCAGGACTACAATCGTGGACTTATTGTCGGTGCTCAGTCGTTTGGTAAAGGAACTGTACAGTCGTTAAATCCTGTGCAGGAAGGCCAGTTAAAGATTACTGAGTCGAAATTTTACCGTGTATCCGGCGAGAGTACCCAGCATCGGGGTGTGGTTCCAGACATTGATCTTCCCATGCTGGTTGACCCTGAAGAAGTGGGCGAAAGCTCTTATGACACCGCCCTCCCCTGGGATCAAATTCATGCGGTAGCGCACTCGAAATATTACGACATCAACAAGATCTTGCCTCAGTTGCGTGAGGAGCATAAAGAGCGTGCAGAGAAAGATCCAGATATCGCATTTCTTATAGACCAGTTAGGGCTTATAAAAGAAAGTCGTGCAAGAACAAGTATCTCGCTTAACAAGCAGAAACGTGAGGCACAGCAGAAAAAGGAACAAGAGAAGCTCCTTGTGATTGAAAACAAGCGTCGTACTAGCAAAGGCCTACCGGTTTACGCTAATTACGATGAACTGAAAAAAGCTGACGAGGCAGAGAGCAAAGAAATGGCTGCTCACCCCGGAAAAATTGTACCGGAAAAGGATCCATTATTAATGGAGACTGGCTATATTATGGCGGACTATATTCGTATGCTAAATACTCAAACGGTGCCCCAGTTAGCCAATTTCTAATGAGGCTTGATGATTTAAAAAGCGTTAGCGAATAGCAATTTCATACAGGCACTGCAGTTAACTGCAGTGCCTTTTTATTACAGCTTTTGATATTCGATTATTTTTCTGTAGGCTACCTTTCACGACTTTTAAAATGATTTCAAATCAACAGGACAGACTATGAAGGTTATTTCCTTTAACGTTAATAGCGTTAGAATGAGACTGCATCAATTAGCGGCAGTTATTGATACGTATTCACCAGACTTTATCGGCCTGCAAGAGACGAAAGTGACCGATGAAGAGTTTCCTGTAGAAGCCATAAACGCTCTTGGGTACGAGGTTGTGTTCCATGGGCAGAAAACTCATTATGGGGTGGCCTTACTTTCCAAACATCCATTTAAGCAGGTTCAAAAAGGTTTTCTAAACGAAAATCCAGATGCTCAGCGTCGCTTTATCGGTGGGGTATTCGACTCCCCTTTTGGCAACTCAATAACCGTTTATAACGGTTATTTCCCGCAGGGTGAAAGTCGAGATCACCCTGTAAAGTTTCCAAATAAACGCCAATACTACCGTGACTTAATTGATCATTTAAAAGCCAATCACACGCCAGATCAGCAAATAATTGTGATGGGTGATATGAATATTTCCCCAGAGGATAAAGATATTGGCATTGGTGAAAGCAATCGCAAACGTTGGTTGCAAACAGGAAAGTGCAGCTTTTTGCCTGAAGAAAGAGAGTGGCTGGAAGAATTAAAAGCATGGGGCTTAAGTGATGCCCATCGATTGATACACCCGGAGCAAGATGATCAGTACAGTTGGTTTGACTATCGTTCAAAGGGCTTTGACCGTGAGCCAAAACGAGGTTTGCGTATCGATTTAATTTTAGCTACCGATACTCTTATGGCTAAATGTATCAATGCAGGCATTGATTACGATGTTCGCGGTATGGAAAAACCGTCTGACCACTGCCCTATCTGGGCAGAATTTGCTTAATGCGCATCATCTAAACCCGCTAGGCGTTGAAAGAGTATTTTAACGGCTAATAAAAAACCTCAACTCAAATGAGTTGAGGTTTTTTCGTTAAACCATCTGTTTTTATTGGAAAGTACTACACTCAATAATATGCTTGCGTTTTATCTGAGTGGTCTGTCATGTCTCGAACACCGGCCAGTTCAGGGATTTTCTCTTTTAACGTGACTTCAACGCCGTTTTTCAGTGTGATATCAACCGCACTGCAGCCTTGGCAGCCGCCGCCAAATTGCAGTACTGCATAGTTGTCGTCGGTTATTGAAACGAGAGTCACATTGCCATTGTGAGCCGCAAGACCTGGGTTAACTTCGTTATACAAAACGTAGTTGACCTTATCTTCCAGAGGACTGTCGTCGTTGATTTTAGGCATTTTTGAGTTTGGCGCTCGAATAGTCAGCTGCCCTCCCATTTTGTCGGATGCGTAATCAACCTTCGCATCTTCCAGGTAAGGCAGACTGCGAGCTTCAAAATACGCAACAAATCCATTCAGTTGTACGGATGTATCATCTTCTTGTTCTTCACCAGGTCGGCAGTAGGATATGCAGGTTTCAGCCTGAGGGGTTCCTGGACTGGTTACAAACATCCTAATGCCAATGTTTTCACCGTCTTGCTTCGCTAATAATTCACTCAAATACGCTTGAGCTGACTCTGTAATATTTACCATGGCTAACATCAATCTCCTACAAGCACTACTTTTGCGCGAATACTGCCACGTTCGGCCGATTTCCTCTACCTCATAATTTATAGGGGTATTATCATGTCAAAATCGGAAGATTATGAAACGCTTTTATTCCGACAGGTCCGGTTTAAGGATATTTATCCGGTTTCTCGTTGCATTTTGGCGGTAGACCACTGCTATACTGCAGCGAAACCTAACTCAATCTGATAAAAATACGAGGGTTATGTGGATAATCAAGAAGAAAAGCCCAAAAAAACACTGGGTCCTATCGCGATAGTGTTCAGCGCACTGGCTGCAGCGTTTGGGGTGCAGTCACGTAAAAACCAGGAAAGAGACTTCAGTCGCGGCAATATATTTAGTTTCATTGCTGCTGGGGTTATTTTTACCGCACTCTTTGTTTTTACTGTCGCTACGTTGGTAAAACTGGTGCTCCAATCGCAGTAACTCGAATGGAGCTTAGCAGCCTAGACGGGAATAGATTCAACCAGACCGCCCTGTTTTAGCAAATGGCTATTATTCAGCTCCAGCTGTGGTGCGCCGGTACCGGATAAACCAGACTTTATAGTCGTCACGTTAAACCCAAGATTTCGTAATAAATACGTGGCCGCATGGCTGCGACCGCCATCATCGCAATAAAGTATATAGTCTTTTTCTTTATCCATAAGCCGGGTTTTAAGCCGAAGTAGATTCAACGGAATATTAACAGCTCCTGTTACGTGGCCTGCTTCATACTCTTCAGCAGTCCGGATATCGATAAATAAACTTTCTGATGTGGACGCTTGTTGCCAGTCTATTTCCGGGACTTCAGGCACTTTAAGCAAACGTATAAAGTCCTGCTTATCCAATCGCATTAGTACTCCATCCGTTTTCATCGTCACAGTGGCATTGCGCACGGTTTCGTTAACGAGAGCGTCTTCGCCAAAACATCGACCAGTGTGTATATTCGCCAAGAAGACTGAATTTCCGCTGATTTCATCAGTTTTGGTTACGATTGCTTCGCCCTCTTTGATGAAAAAACAGTCATCGCCTACTTCACCTTGATGAATAATTACGTCGCCAGAAGACACTAGCATCGGCGTGAGCTTACCAAAAATACTGCTTACATTAGTGGGCGGCACTTTGAAGAATAGATTGGATTTAAGAATTGTTGTCATCCACTCAACATCTTCATCCAGATCCCGCTGATAAGCGATATCTATTAGCAGGTATTCTGCTATTTGGCTCCATGTCAGCAGCTCACTCAGTTGTCGGCTGTCGAGTTTGAGTATTCGGCAATCGCTAGCTGCTGAAGCGGTAACATGGCGTGGTTGAGAGTGTGCTAATGGAAATAAGTTATTACCCCCTTTGATTGTTTCTTGATTGCCTTGCGAATCAAGCAACGTCACATCGCCATGCAGTAAATAATGGTGGGCACTATCGTAGTCGCCTTCTTTAAAGATGACCTGACCTTGAAAATAGTCTTTAACCTCACCATGCTGCAGCAACTGGTAAAGATGACTTTGCGACATACTCTTAAGCGGGATCAGCGAGCTGGCTAAATCCATCTCTAAAGAAAGTAAGTTTTGATCAACGTCGATGTCTAACATAGCTTGCTGCCTTTGAGTATTCGGTTATAAAACTTTCCGTAATGCCTGTTTAGCTTTTTATGGCCGGTATTAATAGATCTACAAATTATAGCCTCGTCGGCCCTGTAATCCACCGGTATGGATCAAAATCAAGTTGGTGCCTGACTTCCAGGTGCCTGCACTGAGCAGCTTGCAAATACCCCAGAGTGCTTTTGCTGTGTACACAGGGTCTAGCAATATACCCGTAGCCGCCTCGAAATCTCGCATCATGTCTAAAAGCTCCGGAGTGACTTTAGCATATCCTCCAAGATGAAAATCGGTATGCCACACTAACGTGCCTTGTGTTAACGGATTTACCTTGCGTGCGACCTGCTTTACCTCATCAGACATCGACTCGGCACCTTTCAAAACAGAGAAAGCATTAACTCGCAACCCGGCCGCTGCTCCAGCCAATACGCCTGCTGTTGTCGATCCTGTACCGCTGGCCAGGCAAATCTCATACTCCGAATTAGTCTGGCCCATAGACTTAAACTGCCGGTCTATCGATTGCGAAATAACCTGGCAACCTGCAGCACCCAATTCGTTTGCTCCGCCTTCTGGAATTAGGTAGCCGTCACCATATTCCTTAAATAACGCTTGTTCAAATACTGCCGAGCTTTTGTCTCTATACTGCTTTCTCGAGACGAAAACTAATTCCATACCCAGGGATTCGAGGTCTGACAACGTAGCACCAAATTTAGCCGGCCTCTCCCCACGAATAACGCCTACCGTCTGGTAACCCAACTTTTTTCCAACATGGGCTAGAGCGTATAAATGGTTTGAATAAGCTCCACCATAGGAAAAAAGTTTCGTATGGCCTTGCTTCTTCGCTTCCTCAATATTCAAAAAAAGCTTATAAAACTTATTTCCACTGCTAGTGGTAGAAACAAGATCTTCTCGCTTTATAAAAAAGTTTATACCACTAGCGTCTAGAGGTGCCCATTTCACCTGCTGTAGCGGCGTTTGCAATGAGTGATCTAATAGAAGTTTCAAGCCGCTGTTCAAAAATCAGTACCACTCCAAATGAAAGAAACCCCGGTTGCGTTTGCCTCAAGGATAAACGCTGTTTAAGGCTATTCATACCCAATATTAAACTGACGCAACGGCGAGCATGGGCGCATGTCGGTGATGGCTGCACCGGTCGCTTTCGCCAGCATGAAAGTCGCTTGGAACGGCAATTCTATCAATGCTAGAACAGCAAGCATCGCCATTTTGCTTTAATGCCCGGCAAATTGGGTTTTGATAGTGTTCTAACCAGCGTTGATAATGCTGGCTACTGACGCCGGCCTTTCTGGCTGCGTACTCAATGGGTGCCTCAAGATAACTGCTCATTTCTTGAGCAGGCACTGTTATATGACCTACTCCGGTGTGATAAGCGACAAAGTTTATCCCCGACCGGCTTAGCTTTTGTAGTAATTGATCGCCGGAATTATTGAGTAATGACTGATTATCTTCACGAAGCCGCCTAATTTCATCATTTAAGCTGGATTCTTGTTCATTCCGGTACATCAATTCTATTTCTAACATTTGCAGCTTTTCTTGCAAATCCTGCGTTGCTGCTGTGAGTTTTGTTTCTATTTCAAGCTGGTAGTTTTCCTGGAGGATGCGCAGCTGTTCTTTACTTCCGCTTTGAGCGGACGATAATTTGTGTTCGAAATACTCACGTACAGAAGAGACTTTTTGCGCGTTCACCGCGACAGTTTCTTTGAGTTGCTTATTTGTCTCAGCCTGCTCACGTATCCGCTTTTTAAGTAGATCAATCTCTGACTTGGACTTCTCTTCTCGCTGCAAGTGCTCGAGCTTCAGGTTTTCTAATGCTTGTTCATGATCAGCGTTTACAGTAGCCAGGCGCAGACGCTGCTCCTTGATTAACTGGGCAACATGGTCTCTGAATTCCTGCTGATAGCGCCTGCGTAACTGTTGAGTTAGCTGTTTTTCAAGCTTTTCAAGGTCGATGGTCACGCTGCTTGAAGCTGCCTGTGGTGTGCCGATTGGCTTTATATTGGCGGGATCGTCATAGAGAATCCCCAGTTTATTACGTTCAATAGTTTTTTTGATCGCAACAAAACTGTTTTTGCCGGGCGTCAGGTCTGGATTCCATAGGTTTTTTTGTTGCCAGGCGATGGCACACTGACTGTAACAACTTAGCTTTATTGGGCCCGCGCCGAGATCGGGGCCCTTGGCAGAAACTTCTGCGAGGTGTTGTAGTGGCACGTTCCATCGGCTATCGGGAAATCCACTACCATCGAATGTTATGGTAAAGAAAACGGCGGCGGTGACACTGAGCTTGTGATTGATGCGCACATAGACAGCCGAGCATGACTGGTCGGCTAATTCGATGGCAGGGACATAGCGGTCAAGAATCGCTTCGAATTCATGAAACAGCATCTCTCTTGAAACTTTACCGTTTTCGAAAAAGAGTATAGCTTCTGCCGATTCGTGACTTTGAGGTTTCATAGCACTGTTACCGTTATCCTGTTTAGGCTCACAGCCAAAATTAAAGGAGCCTTGTATAACGGTAAGTATTAATCAGTCAGAGGAATATTGATGTGATCAGTTAATCAAAATTGCTTAAAAAATGGTATCTGTATCTCAGCAGTCGTAATAGTCATCGATAAAATCTTCGTCGAGATCAATCTCATCATATTGAGTGTCTAGTAGTTCTTCTAAATAGTCTTGCATAAAGGCGCTCCTTTGGCCTGTTTTTAATATTCATCTTTATGACAGTTAAACTCTTCATTGGTTTACTGCTTATATCGATGAGGCCTAACATTACTTTCAGGGATAAATTTTCTCCCTGAAAGTAACGTTACTGAACGTATATGACAGTTAGATGAACAATATTGGTTATTTACGTGACGCTTAGCCTATTTTTTAACCTGCGGGTCAATAGACTTACTTCGATCTAATACGCTGGCTGTTTTTGCTTTCAAGTGAGTTTGCAGAAGCCAGCGCAAGTACTAGCCCGGCGCCAAGACGAGAGTTAGACAGGGTGTTACAAGTTACACTAGGTTTTATTGTTAACTAATTGTTATTAAAGCTTTTTCCAGATGCAGTTTCCACCGCTGCTCTTATCTAACTGCGCCAGCTTTGCTTCGTGTGCCGCCAATTCCATCTGATCTGCTGTAATGATTCTCAGCGCTGAACGGGCTGGCGAAAGCCTGCGAATCCCTGTAATGCCCCCCTCTTCTGACTCCTCTTCTTCTGCGACTAACGACAAGGCGGTTTGCCCACCCGTCATCATCAAATAAACGTCGGCCAGGATTTCAGCATCCAGTAGTGCGCCATGGAGATCTCGTTGCGAATTATCAACATCGTAACGCTTACAGAGCGCATCGAGATTGTTTTTCTGACCAGGGTGGCGTTCGCGCGCGAAAGTCAATGTGTCGAAAACTGAGCAGTATTCAGTAATTGGCTTTTTGGCTGGTGACAGCCTGCTAAATTCAGCATTAATAAACCCGACATCAAAGGGGGCATTGTGAATGACGAGTTGAGCGCCCTTTACAAATTCTAAAAACTCATCTGCTATAGCTGAGAAGACCGGCTTGTCGGCAAGGAATTCGTTCGTAATACCGTGAACTTCCATGGCACCTTCATCAATTTCACGCTCTGGCTGTATGTACTGATGGTAATGCCGTCCTGTTAGCCGCCGGTTCTCAACTTCAACGCATCCAATTTCAATAATCCGATGCCCTTGTCTGGCTTCCAGGCCGGTTGTTTCGGTATCTAGCACAATTTGACGCATTTTCTTCTCTTTACAAAAATTCTAGGTTTTAGGTTTATTTTATTGAATATTAAAGACTTTCTATCCCTTTGTTGGCTAATTGATCGGCCAATTCATTCTCCGGGTGACCGCTATGGCCTTTTACCCATTGCCAGTCAATTTCGTGGGTTGCCCGCGCTGCATCGAGTCGTTTCCAGAGATCAGCATTTTTTACCGGTTGTTTGCTGGCCGTCTTCCAGCCATTTTTTTTCCAGTTTGCTAACCAGCTGGTAATGCCTTGACGGACGTATTGCGAGTCAGTGGTTAGTGTGACCTTGCACGGCTCTTTCAACGCCTCTAAAGCCTGAATGGCGGCCATTAATTCCATACGATTGTTCGTGGTTTCCTTCTCGCCTCCGTATAGACATTTTTCGGCACTGCCAAAGCGTAAAAGTGCGCCCCAGCCTCCCGGCCCAGGGTTGCCCTTGCATGCCCCATCTGTATAAATATCAAGCGTTTTCAATGCTCATCCTTATCGTTTCTTCAAAAGTTAAATCTGACGCTCTATTCTTCATGTGCCAGTCTCAATTGCGGTAGCGATTAGCACCATTCACCACGGGTAACATTGCACGATTACCTAGGCGCTTCCATTTGGGGTTGATCGGCGTCATGCCGAGCACGTCGTTACGAGCGACCAATATATAATAACTACCAAACGGCCAACCTACCCGCTGCCCAATGCGCTCGATACTTTCACCATATTTTAATAACGCATCATAATTAAGCGGTAAGCGGAAAAATCCATGATGAGCTTTCAGTACTTCAAAATCCAACAATCTCAACCAGTCCTCTATTCTGCTTTTTCGTAAGCTGTGACGGCGCCATATGGGGTTGCAGCATAGTAACCGCGCAAAGGGTTTTATCAAACCTAGCCAGCTGAATGGATTAAAGCCAACAATAATTAAGTAACCATGCGGGATGATGGTTTTTGAAACTTCCCGAAGAAGCTGGTGGGGATGAGTTGAGAAGTCCAGCGCATGGTGAACAATGGCAACGTCAATGGATTCTGGTTCAATGGGCAAACGTTCAAAATTAGCCAGGGCCGAGGCTCGCATTACGCCAACCTTGAGCTCGGCATTGTTGGAAGCGGTCGTACTTTCATTAGTGAACAGACTAAATTGGTGGTTAATCTTGCTTTCACCTGACAGATTAATCTCTGGAATAACGCTTAGTTGCATTAAGTGATACCCAAACAGGCACGGCAATATTTCGTCCAGCGTTTTTTGCTGCTCCTTGACTAAGGCCTTGCCTAAACTGGAGTTGAACCAAGATTGATACTCTGTGATAGCCTGAGCTAACGGTTGCACTGCATAGTATTTTTGCCAAATACCGCGGCACCAATTTTTCAGTTTAGTTAGTTGTTTAAAGGGCATGGTATAGCTATTAACCTATTTTTCACCGCAGTTTATCTAACCTGACCGAAGCTTATTCCAAATTGGGATTATGTCAGCTTTTGTCGGTCCTAGAAACGGTTGTCTAACAGCAGGTGACTAAGGCAGTGAAGCGCCCTTTTGATAATTGATAACAAAGAAAAGGAAAACGATGCAGTCTTTCAATTATAACGATAATAGTGATTTAAAAACGCGAGAAGTCAGATCCACAATGCTATACGTGACTGACGAGATAAAAGTAAACCGCCGCTTCGTCTGGCCTGGACACGAGCTTAATACCGGTATAAATAAACCTTACGATGTCACGGTAAGGGATGGTCGAGAGTTAGAAGATAGCTTCAATTTGGACATACAAGGCTTCCAATTAGCCAAACATACCAGTTCAGTGACCGATTTTTACGACAACAAACAGATTGTCGAGGTATATGCCAAAGAAATAGCGGACTTGGTAAAACAGCAGACCGGGGCCGACCTTGTGACTACGACTAACTGGATGGTTAGAACCTCTAGAGACCTGTCAGACACGAAAGTCGAGGTTAAGGGCTATACCCATAATGGTGGCATCCAGCCTGTAGCCGGTGAGGTTCATGTCGATACTAACCAACGGTCCTCTGAGGCCAATGCTCGCAAGGTTTATGCTCGCGATTTTCCTGACCAACCGCCCTATAAGCGCTGTATCGTCATGAGTAATTGGAGAACGTTCTCTCCGCCGCCACAAGACTGGCCATTGGCCGTATGTGACTATCGCAGCCTGTCTCCAGACGAAGGTATTCCTAATACGTTGGTGGTAACAGAACGTGAACCATCGAAAGAGGAGCAGTTTAAGATAATCGAAAATGAAGAGGATATGATTCGTGCGTCTATCTTTCAGTTTAACCCGAATCATCGTTGGTGGTATTTCTCCAATATGCAGGCTGACGAAGTATTGATGTTCAAATTTTTTGACAGCGACCAACGTCGGGCATGGCGAGTGCCACATACGGCATTTTTTGACCCTAGCTTCGGATCCCAGGCAAACACTCGAGAAAGCATAGAAGTTCGCACTGTTGCTTACTTTTTATAGTCCCAACTGCCATCACATCAGCAGTATTTAAAGGAAAGAATTATCTATGATTGATTTATATATATGGCCGACTGGTAATGGAAAAAAAATCTCCATAATGTTGGAAGAATGCGAGCTCGAATATCGAGCTATCCCGGTAAATATCAATAAAGGCGATCAGTATAAGCCCGAATTCATCGCACTTAATCCAAATAATAAGATGCCAGTGATTGTCGACCACGTAAGCGATGGTGAGCCTATCGTAGTCTTTGAGTCAGGAGCCATACTAGAATACCTGGCCGAAAAAACCGGCAAATTTATGCCCAAAGATATTCGCGGCAAATATCGAGTGCTGCAGTGGGTATACTGGCAAGTTGGCGGGCTTGGGCCAATGGCAGGCCAGGCACACCACTTTCTACGCTACTGTCCCGAGCAAATTCCCTACGCAAAACAACGGTTTCAAAAAGAAGTCGCGCGCTTGTACGGTGTTCTGGATAAGCAACTCGAAAAACATCGTTATATTGCCGGCGAAGACTACTCAATCGCTGATATGGCTTCCTGGGGCTGGATTTTTCGTTATGACTGGCAAGGACAGGATTTAGCAGACTTCCCTAGCCTGAAGCGCTGGTTCGAAGATCTGGCTGAACGCCCAGGGGTTAAAAGAGGTGGCGCAGTCGGTGCCGAATGGGTAGCACAGTCTGCCCCGATGACTGATGCCGACAAGCAAACACTATTTGGCTTTGACGCTTCAAAATAGCAGCCTTTCAAAGGGAAAATGATGCACAGGGATGGCATTTTTATACTTCAAACCTTCTAAACCCGTGGCTAACGGGTTCCTACACCTATGGTATTTCTGGTTTAAACGCACCTTAACTGCGTCCGGACAGCACAATCCATGCTACTCAGCTTCGACTTGCGCCTAGCGCAGGGTGATGATCCGGATTAGCTATTGCGGCTGAAGCTCAGGCAATTTATATTCCGTCAGTTAAACTCGTCTATGAGAGCAAAGGAGAAAATATGCTTGACGCTGTCAATGCTAACGATCCCGCTGCAACTCTGCTTGTGCACAGAGTCCCGGCTTTTAATGATAACTACCTTTGGTTGATACAAGCTCGGGATAGTAAGTCCGTCTACGCCGTTGACCCAGGCGACGCTAAACCAATTATGCAGTACCTTGCGGAGCAAGGGCTTGAACTCGCTGGCATATTGGTCACCCATCACCATAATGACCATGTCGGTGGCATTGATACGCTGACTGCAACATGGCCAGTACCGGTTATGGGCCCAGCCACAGAACGCTTTTCGTCGATAGTCACTTCACCCGTTGGCGAAGGCGACTCTTTCATGCTTTTTGATCGTTTTAGTGTTGAAATTTTGGGTTTGCCAGGCCACACCGTGGATCATATTGGTTATCTATTGGCACCAGGTGGTCAGGCTCCTATGCTTTTTTGCGGGGACACGCTATTTGGCGGTGGATGTGGTCGTCTATTTGAAGGTAGCCCGCAATCCATGTTTGATTCTCTGCAAAAGCTAGCTCAACTGGACGACGATACGCAGATATTTTGCGCGCACGAGTATACTCTCGCGAATCTTAAATTTGCTGTAGCTGTCGAGCCACAGAACAGCCAATTGCAGCAGCGGCTGACGGATGTAAAGGCGTTACGTTCGCGGGATGAGGCTACTATCCCGTCGACGATTGGCCTGGAAAAAGAAACGAATCCGTTCCTCCGCTCTCATAAGGAACTTGTAGCCGAAGCCGTTTCCGAACATGTCGCGCAACAACTAACCAACCCGGTACAGGTGTTTGCGGCAACAAGGCAGTGGAAGGATAATTTTTAGTTTGTTGCTCCTAACTGTGTGAGGCCCGTATCAGAAGCGTTGCCTGTTTTTCTGTAGAATACGCTTTGATGAATGGGGTGACAGAAGCGCGGGCTTATGGTCTCATCTCATAGTATTAAACCGTATTGGAGTTAATAGGTGTCTTTTTTGCTGAAATTTTTGGTCCAACTTCCATCACGCTTATGTATTCTGGTTGCGATGATTAGCTGTGTAGCCATGATTGGCGGGTGTGCACAATCGTCTATCCACAATGTATCTGAGGGTAGCGAACCTGAGCAGGATATTGCTGAGGAGCAGCCAATTTGCGTGGCAGAGTGGCCAGACGAGCAAGTAAGCCCTATTTTGCCGGAGGATTTAACACTCTGGGATCGAATTAGAAATGGCTACGCCATCCCTGCGCAAAACAATGAGCAAATTCAAATCCATTTAAAGTGGTATGCCGCGAACCCTCGATATATGAAGCGCGTGAGTGAACGTGCCGAGCGCTACCTTTACTATATTGTCGATACACTTGAGGCAAATGACATGCCTCTTGAAATTGCGCTTTTACCCATAGTTGAAAGTGCGTTTGACCCGTTTGCCTACTCTCATGGTCGTGCGGCAGGCATGTGGCAGTTCATTCCTGGCACTGGCAAAAATTTTGGCCTCAAACAAAACTGGTGGTATGACGGCCGGCGAGATATTACCGCCTCGACAAATGCAGCCGTTAAGTACCTGACGCGCCTACACAACCAGTTTGACGGCGATTGGTTATTGGCCTTAGCGGCTTATAATACGGGTGAAGGAAACGTCGCAAAAGCCATTGCACGAAACAAGCGCGCGGGCAAGCCAACTGACTTCTGGTCTCTCAAACTACCTCGTGAAACAAGTGCTTACGTACCCCAATTGTTAGCATTGGCAGAATTAGTGGCTAAACCCACCCAACATGGGTTAAAGCTGGCCAAAATACCCAACAAACCCTACTTTGAAGCAGTTGATATCGGTTCTCAGATAGACTTGGCTCAAGCAGCTGACATGGCCGAAATAGACATAGATGATTTATATTTGTTAAATCCTGGGTTTAATCGCTGGGCTACCGACCCGGATGGTCCTCACCAATTACTCGTTCCCGTCGATAAAGCTGAAAACTTTATTGAGAACCTGGCAATGTACAACGCCAGTGAACGGATAAACTGGCAACGCTATGCGGTTAAATCTGGCGATTCGCTCATCAGTATTGCTAAAAAACACCAGACTACCGTCAATGCACTGAAATCGGCTAACAACCTGTCCAGCAATTTAATTCGCTATGGCCAGCGTTTGCTGGTACCTATGGCCGCAAAACCATCCAATCACTACCTGCTCAGCGCTGAACAGCGTCTCGAGAAAAAGCAAAGCCGCTCCCCAAAAAATCGAGATGTAAAAGTCACGGTAAAAGTAAAGCAAGGTGACAGCTTTTGGAAAATTAGCCGAGCAAACGGTGTCAGTGTCGCTAACTTGGCAAAGTGGAATGGGCTGGCACCTAAAGATACGCTAAAAGTTGGCCAATCACTGGTTATCTGGAAAAGGGATACATCGGGTGTTGCAGCCGCCCTGCCCTCTGAAGCAGGCCCGTCAAGCGTGATTAGAAAAGTCGCATACCGTGTTCGGTCAGGTGATTCTCTTGCACGCATCGCTGGGAAGTTTAATGTCAGTATTCAAGATATTGCCAAGTGGAATAGTATTACGAAAGAACGCCTCATCCACCCCGGGCAGTCACTCAAATTATTTGTCGATATCACTAACGCACGATAACTCAATGACAAACTCAGTAAATGAAAGAAGAATAAATGCCATCAGCGTTTATTCTTCTTTTCAGCTATGAGTTGTAACCCTAGCGATGTTTGCGCTACAAAATGCGAAAACCCAGCAAATTGCTCCTCGTCCAACGTGCCTCCCAAATTCCAACGGTCTGCATAAAATAAAGCAATATTGCGAGGGCCGAGTTTAACTCCGGACATAAATGAGGGGTATATGCCGATTAATTTTTTAATTTCCGGGCTATAAAGGTGTTTAAGATCGTTAATACCTTTTTGGCCCAGCCATAATGGTTTTCCGGCTTTGAATGCATAATTAAATAAATTGTCTTCGCGCATATCCAGGGGGAAATTAAATTCTTCTCGCCATCGCTCGGTCCCTTCGCCAAGCACGTACTTGAGCTTTAGGGTGTCGCCCAGCACAAAGGCAACGGCAACCCTTTCAATACCTATACCGCGATGGATACCTTCAAGAACCATTTGAAAAATTGTATTTAAATCCAATTCATTAATAGTGCTGGAAAGCTCGCGTAAAATATTGAGTTGTAACTGAGGATCGCCCTGCATAGCGCGCGATTTCTTTTCCTCTATTTCCTTGGAGGCGCTTTGCGTATGCGCGGTGTTGGCCGAAGACGGTATCAGATGGCAAACCTTTGCAGCACCAAAATTTAACGCCACAGACGCGGCTTCATCTGCACCATCAATAAGCCCTTTCTGCACTTGCTTGACACTCTTTCCGGTGAATTTGCAGACTTTATTAATCACTTCCATCATCTGAGGTGAATTCCAGCCGTGCTTAGAGGCCTGGCTGATTTCTTCACCCAGCCGAACCGCGGCCACTTTAGGTCCCGGATCTCGAGGCGGATAAAGTGCCTGTTCGAGAGTTTCGCCTAAAGCCCACTGGCTGGCCAATTCTCGCGTAATGGCCTTAAATGACGTACCTAACACCTCTTCTACGGCATCTTTTTCGTCCAGACCTTTATTTTGTATCAGCTCTTCTATGTCATCAGCAGCTTCGCCGGCACAGGACCAAAATGCCATATCGCCTACATGAAATAGCAACGCCGAAATAAAAACTTCCTCTTTGGCGACCTCATCTTTTTCAGTCAGTAAATTACGCGCTTGGACACCAGCGTGAAATCCCTGCGCCATCGTCGATAACAAATGCTCTCTTGGCTGTTTGCGGAGTAGTGAATCTATCATCATAACGGAGATGCAGATCGCCCTTACACCACTAAACCCTAGCAGTACTATCGCGCGACTTATCGTGTTGATGGGAAAGTTTGAGGGATTGTAGCGAACGCTATTGGCGATTCTTAATACCTGGGAAGTCAGATTTGCATCCCTAAGGATAACTTCGGCAAGGTGGTTAATTTCTGTATCATCACTACCGGTGAGCTGATTTAGTTCTTTTACGACCGTTGCCAAGACTGGCAAGTCCACTTTACCCAGCTTATCAACCCAAGCATTTAAGCCCTTATTCGCCATTTTACGGTTACCTTGCCTCTCTGGTTTTCAGAATATGACCTGTTATTTTTTTGTAAACATCCTACTAGCGAAAGTTTTAAAGCTTGGTAGTGTAAACCGAATTACCGGCTAAGTAATGAATTTAATCAATTTTTTGCCGTCAACATCGGTGTAGCAGTCTATTTAGCTAGATATTAAGCTTGCTTCGACTCACCGCATAAAATTAATAGGAGAAGACCTTCGCAATAAAAATCGAGGCGACTGCCAGGAAATACAGTAAAAATTACTATATCGTATGTAGATATAGTTCCAGAAATATTGATATTCCCGTAAGGAAAACACAATGCATTCTCATGACCATTCACATCACCATGTACATCACGCAGATGGATCGTCTGGTCGAATTGCATGGGCCTTTTTCTTGAATGTGGGCTTTACGATTATTGAATTTATTGGCGGATGGCTCACCAATAGCACGGCCATCATGGCTGATGCGGTCCATGATCTAGGCGACAGCCTGTCTATCGGGTTGGCATGGTTCCTTTCCCACCTCAGCCGCAAGCCTGCGAACGACAACTATAGTTACGGCTATCGTCGTTTCTCATTGCTGGGCTCGCTGATCAATTGCGTAGTGTTAATCGTCGGTGCAGGATGGGTTTTGAGTGAAGCAATACCGAGGCTACAAAACCCGGAGATGCCAGTCACCGAAGGCATGTTTGCTATGGCTATTTTTGGCATAGTAGTGAACGGTTTCGCCGCTTATAAATTAAGCAAGGGAAAAACGCTAAACGAGCGCGTGCTAAATTGGCATTTGCTGGAAGATGTCTTGGGTTGGGTGGCCGTACTGATTGTTTCTATCGTGCTGACTTTTGCCGATTTGCCCATTCTAGATCCGATACTGTCGATTGCTTTTACCTTGTTTATCGTTGTGAATGTTATACGTAACCTATGGCAAACAGTGCGCCTGTTTTTACAAGCAGTACCTGACAGAAACCTTAAACGGGAGATTCAGGTTCTGTTAGGTGATTTGGAAGAGGTTAATGATGTACATCATCTACATTTGTGGTCGCTAGACGGTGAGCACCATGTATTAACAGTGCATTTAGTGCTAGTCGAGTCTTTAAACTTAACGCGTCAGTTAGCCTTAAAGTCAAAAATTGCTGAAAAACTTTCGCCGTATGCATTCGAGCATACCACCATTGAATTTGAACTGTTCAATGAGGTCTGCCGTGATCAATTAGTGCCGTGAAAACACTAAATATGCGCAGGAAGCTTCGGTACAGCAGCCAATAACCGTTGCGTATAAGGATGCTGCGGTGATTTCAATAATGTCTCGGTTGCACCTTGTTCGACAAGTGTACCGTCGCACATAACGGCTACCCTGTGCGCGAGCATTGGCACAATCGACAGATCGTGAGTAATAAACAAATACGATAATTGCATTTCCTGTTGCAGCTCTTGCAGCAATGCCAGTACCTGTCCGCGAATTGATACATCCAGCGCGCTCGTGGGTTCGTCGCAAATAATAAGCTCTGGTTCTACGGCTATCGCCCGCGCTATAGCAATACGTTGACGCTGACCACCAGAAAATTCATGGGGATATCGGTCCAAATGATCTGCTTGCAGGCCGACACGGACAAGCAGTGCCTGAATTTTTTGTTCGCGCTCTTCATGAGAGTATGGCATTTCAAGACTAATCATCCCCTCCTCAATGATTTGACGGATCGTCATGCGTGGATTCATTGATGAAAAGGGATCTTGGAAAATGACTTGAATGCGTTTGCGATACTGCTTGAACTTGCGCTGGGAGATCGCATCGATTCTCTCGCCGTCAAACCAGATCTGTCCATCAGAAATATCATTCAGTCGAAGCACTGCTCGCCCGGCAGTACTCTTACCAGACCCAGATTCCCCGACTAATGCCAGAGTTTCTCCACGACCAATACTGAGTGAAATTCCATCGACAGCTTTTGTATAGCCAACAATACGCTGAAAAACACCTTTTCTTTGCGGAAACCACACATGCACATTATCCAGGCGCAAAAGCTCATTATGATCTTCGGGTAGTAAATAGCGGTCTGTCTGAGGTAGCGAATGAATCAGTTGTCGACTGTATTCATGTTTTGGTTGTAAAAAGAAATCGGCGCAATCTGCCTGCTCAATAATTTGACCGTAACGCATTACTGCGATGCGGTCTGCCATTTGTGCGACAACACCCATGTCATGGGTTATCAGTAATACCGCCAAATTACGGCTAACACGTAAACTGTTGATAAGTTCAAGCATTTGTTTCTGGATTGTTACATCCAACGCTGTTGTCGGTTCATCAGCAATGAGCAGGTCAGGATCACTGGCAAGTGCCATAGCAATCATAATACGCTGTTTCTGACCGCCTGAGAGCTGATGCGGATACCATGAAATTCGCTGTTCGGGGTCAGGAATTTCGACTTCTTTTAGCAAGGCGATAATATCGTCTTGCTTGGCTGTACCTGTGTGACGCCTTAACACTTCGCCAATCTGTCGGCCAATGGTATGTACAGGATTTAATGAACTTTGCGGCTCCTGAAAAATCATTGCGATTTTTCGCCCACGAATACTATTCATTTCCGTTTCTGTCAGCTCAAACAGCGACTGCTCTCCCCATACTACATCGCCGCCATTAATACTGAGTGCGTCAGGTAGCAACCGCATCATTGCCAAGCTTGTGATAGATTTACCTGACCCGCTTTCCCCTACCAACGCAAACACTTCGCCAGACTGCACGTTAAAGCTAACATCATCAACCAGCTTATTGCTGTCGGCTACGATACTAAGATTTTTTACACTGATTATGGATGTCATGTTTTAACTCTGCTGCCGGCCATACGCGGATCAAAAGCATCTCTGACTCGATCAGAAAAAAGATTCGCCGCCAATACTAAAACAAACATAAGCATAAAGGCCGCGCTCACAGACCACCAGACGACAGGTTCCCGAGCCAGCTCTGAGCGCGCCTCGTTAATCATATTTCCCCAGCTTTTCATTGATGGGTCGACGCCAACACCGATATAACTCAGTACGGCTTCAGCCAAAACAAAGCCACTAAAATCCAACACTAATGTGATTAACACAATATGCATGGTATTTGGGAGAATATGACGCCGAATAATGGTTCTATGATTTACCCCGAAAGCATGAGCAGCCTGCACATATTCAAGCTGACTGAGTTTCAATGTTTCTGCTCGCAATAGTCGACATAACCCTGTCCAACTGGTCATACCCAAAATAAAGCACAGAGCTAAGAACTTAAAGTCAGCCCTGTCACTGATCAGCTGAAATTGTTCTGTGTGTGTTTCAATATAAACATCCACAAGCAAAATAGATGCAGCGATCAAAAGGATGCCGGGGATAGAGTTCAGTGTGGTGTAGACATATTGAACAATATCATCGACCCAACCTTTAAAGTAACCTGCGGAGATACCGAGTATTATGGCAAAAGGCAAGGTAATCAATGTGGTTAACGTACCAATTAACACACCGGTTCGAATAGCTTTAAGGCTTTGGTAAAGAATATCTTGCCCGGCCTTGTCGGTTCCAAACACGTGATAGAACTGGCTTAACTCAAGTAGCCAGGACGATATGCAGATTAAAATTCCTACAGCTATGTAAATCGCTGGCCAAGGCAGTATGGAGTTTTTTTGACGAACAAAGCGATAATGCAGAAAGAAAAACAGCAGGCAAACCACTAATGTTTTGGCAATAATGCCACTACTTTTTTTCAGGATATCACTGACATGGTCTGCCTCGTTCTCCAAATGTGAGCCGCCATATTTCAATCGAGGGAACTCACGTACGACTTGACCGTTGGGAAGTTCAAGCGTTTCTTTCGCAAAAGAGTAAATGGCAAAAGGTGCTGAGTAAGTCACTTCGTCTTTATTCTGTAGCTCACTTAATGCAAGATCCAAAACACTCGTCAACTCTGGTGCATAATGAACCTGGCTATCATTTTCTCCCAGGCTTTCCAGGCGTTTTTGAAAATGTAATGAATCAGCAAACGCAACTAATAAATAAAATAGAATTAGGACAAAAGAGACTACGCCAATTTTCGATTGAAATACGGTAGCCCAACGAGCACTGGCCAACTTATTCTTAGCCAACGAAATAGCGGCAAAAATCAGCGTGAAAATCATGATAAAGAATAAAATATCGCTCCAGAGAAAGACTGGCCGAAAAGCAAACATATTCATCATGATAAGCGCACCCTTGGGTCAACCAGGGTGTAGGATATATCCGTCATGAGCAGACCAATGATATAAAGCAACGAACCTAAAAACACCATGCTGCGCACAATAGCAAAATCCTGCGCCTGAATAGCATCAAGTGTGTAGCTACCCAGTCCGGGGATACCAAAAAATGATTCGATGAGTAAGCTACCCATAAATAAGGAAGGAATGACCACCACCACACTAGTGAGTATGGGTATTAGGCCATTGGGTAAAATATGCCTAAAAAGCACGGTTAACTCAGGAATACCTTTGGCCCGAGCGGTACGAACATAATCTTTACCTGCCTCTTCCAGAAACAACGTGCGATACAGTCTTGTCCCTCCGCCAATACCACTGATAACTCCGATTAGCACTGGCAAGATAAGAAAGCGCCACGCATTGTCGCCTGGAAGAAAGCCAGAAACAGGAACAAGCTTCCAGAGTTTAGCAATAAAAAATTGGCCGGCAATCACGTAGAATACACCGGAAATAGACATCAATATAACGCACAAAATCATGGCACTGGTATCAAAAATACTGGCGCGGAACATTACGATGAACAGTGCAAAAATAATATTTATACTAATGCCTATCACAAACGTCGGCAAAGCTACCGCAAGACTGGGCCACATACGCTGATGAATATCTGAAGTGATAACTCGGCCGGCGTCAGATTTACCAAAATCAAATGCAAAAAGTTGTAACGATTTCTGGTAAAAAATAGTAGCGGTAAATGCCTTTAAGCCCTCTTCTTCAGTATTTATCAGTAACGGCAGATGGTAACCCCGCTGTACTTTCCATTCTTCGATGGCTTCCTCAGAAACTTGCTTGTCGCCAAGTTGCACTCGTGCCATTTGATCTGGGGTGTTCACGACAAAAAAAAGCGCAAAGGTGAGTATGTTGACACCCAGCAAAATAGGAAGCGCATAAAACAGGCGACGAATAATATACGACAGCATTTATTGCTCTCCTCGAGGTTTCACCCGGTATTGCTGACGGCGTCGATAAGCGAGGTAGCCGGGGGTCACTAAAATTAGCATGGCGACAATGATTGCAAACACAGGCCACAGTACAGGGTGATTCCTCTGGCTTTGTAGCTCGGACCTAAGCTGTGGATCTATGCGCAAATACTTAAGTACCGCTTTGGTGATACCGTGGAGTTTAGTGTTATAAACCCAGGCATTATCTAATACGTAATCATGGCTATGCGAGATGGCTGCCCATGGTGTATCACGGTGAAGGATGTCGACCATCTCACGAATTATGGCCAAACGCTCTGGTGTATTTTCCATTAATTTCATGCGTTCAAATAGCGCATTGTATTGGGGATTGTCATAGTTGCTCGAATTCACCCCTGCGCCATTTGTAGCCACGCCTCCATTAGGGCCGTACAACAAAAAGAGAAAGTTTTCAGCGTCCGGGTAATCTGCCAGCCAACCCCATTGAAACATTTGTGATTTACCTGACCTCATTTTTTCCTGAAACCGGTTGTAGTCAGTACTGCGAAAATTAATTTGGATTCCAAGTTTATGGAATTGTTTAATCATCCATCCTTGTGCGCTTCCGGTTGAGCCAACGGTATCAAAATTTAATATTAATGGTTTCCCTGTTGTGGCATTTCGCCCTTCAGGATACCCCGCTTCCGCTAACAACTTTTTAGCGACGTCGATACTTTTGCGCTTCGGCTGGCCATCGACCCAATCATAAACATAAGGATTAATGCCATCTTTACCTGATTGGTTCCCAAAGATTCCCGGCGGTATAGGGCTCATGCCCACTTCGCCCCGCCCATTCCAAAAAATTGAAATAAATTCCTCTTGATCGTACGCAATCGCGATAGCCTGGCGTAATTTACGCTTGCGTATTCGCTCTTCATCACTGCCGGTATCGCCTATGGTGTCATCCAGCATATTAAAACCGAAGTAAGATGTACTGGGCGAAACGGCTCGTTCCAATGTGATCCCCCGCTCTCGCATTTCATCACTCAGCCTGATGCCCTCGGAGCCCACTCGAACAGCCTGATCAAAGCTATCGCTGGAGATGCCGGAACGGTCGTAATAACCTTGTAAAAATTTACTCCACATCGGAATGGCTTCTTTTTCCAATGTGTAAACCACCTTGTCAACAAAAGGCAGTAATTTTCCCGCATCATTTAACAGCCCTGCTTCGTCATCGCCAGGTTGTCCGTCTAAGGGGTAATGGTCCTCTCGGTAATGAGGGTTTTTTTCTAAAACAATCGCTTCGTTGGGGTCGTTTTGGGTCATCATATAGGGCCCCGTACCAACCGGGTACCAATCAAGCACCAGGTTTCGATCAGCCATACCTGGCATATGGTAGAAACGATCAACTTCCACTGGTAACGGCGCAAAGAAATGCATGGCAAGCCAATAATTGAACTGAGGATATTTACCTTTTATTCGAATGCGATATTGGTACTTTGATAGTGCTTTGATACCGGTAAAAGGGATTTTTCTGAGATCCAGCCATTGCCCTTCATCCAACGTCTGTCTTGCTTCTGAGACGGCAGCACTAAAATCACTCATGCCAACAATATACTCAGTTAACAATCCTCTTATTGGCGAAAGTAAACTCGGATCGGCCAAGCGCTTGATTTGGTATAGGTAGTCATCCGTTGTCAGCTCTCTGCTACTGGTGTGCTCGAAGTCAGACAATGTGCTATACGCACTAGCCTGATCTGCACTGGTGAAATCATAAAAGGGATTGTTTTCTGAGTTTTTGGCAAATGCTGGATGAGGCTGGTACTGAATGCCGGGTTTTATCGTTAAGTAGTAATCACTGAATGCGAGGTCATTCGAGTCAGCGGCAACCTCTTCACCTTGGGCATTCAAATAATGCACTTCAGGCATTGCAGTCAGCGTATTTGGTACGAGTTCATAGGGTCGTTTTAAATAATGATACTGTAACGGCGGATCATAAATCTGATCAATAAAACGACTCTCATCAGAAGAATACGAAATGGCTGGATCTAAGTGTTTCGGTCGCCCGGAAAAAGTGGAATACAAAATATTCTTGTCAAGATCCTTTGCAGGATGTGGGCTGTTCCAAGCCTGCCCGTCACATGCGCTGATCAATACGGATAAGAATACAACTGTAAAAAATTTAGTTGCAACATACCGTTTAATGCCGAAAAAACTCATGTTCATATGGGTGTTCAATGCTTGGTTTCCAGATGATTATGCAAGTGAAGACAGAATATAGATCAAAACCCCACGATGGTATAAGTTATCGCGATTAATTCAAGTGTTCGGCACTGCAACACTTCAGAAGTGCCCTGTCACAACGCTAGTCACTGCCATTTGCACCATCCGCATAGTCAAAGGCTCGGCCTGGCCAGGAGTCCGGTACCACGAAAGCACGAAACTCTTCCTCCCAATAAGCGCTTGTTTGTCGTAGCTGACAAAACTGAAAAGGTTGGAAGTCCTCGTTTATTGTGGGGCCTTGTTGGATTTCCTCTAGCATTTCGCTAACGGGTACCGCGCGAGCGGAATCCAATGGCAAGTTTAATGGCGCAAGCCATTCAGCACGACTTAACAGGGTGGAGTGTTTATTTTTTAAACTGGGCGAATAGTGGCTGAGTAGTTGAGATACTGTAAACCACCGACCTTTTTCGTGATGCGGGTTGATGTCACTCGGCGGTGGCATAGCGTTCATAGGGTAAAATAAACGACCAGCCATTTGTAACTCGGCTGCCATATCGGTCTTTAGTTCTAGACTGCCTAACAGATTTTGCGCAGCCGGGTCAGACTGCAGTCGCAGTTGCTTTTGGCTCAGTTGGTTGAGTTTCAGGTCTAAACGATCCTTAAGTCCAGGCCCAACCCACCGTGACCAAGGGCTAAAATCACGGCATAGTGAGTTGGTCCCATTCCTGTCTTCTGGCACACCTAAATAGAACTTAACGGCGGTTTCCAGATGTACTGCCGAAGAAATCGTCGCATTACGATAGATAAAATCGAACTCACCCACCGTTCTGCCGGGTGCATTAACCTGTAAGTTATGTTGTAGCAGCTGGCCGTCAGGGCTATGGGACAAATAAAATCGCCATAAGTCCTCATAGTAAACACCCAGACGAGTACTTTTCGAGGTGGCGAGTAGCTCAATCAATTGCTGCCGGAGTCGTTCGCTCTTGCTCCAGGTATTTATTGCTGTAGACGCTGTTATATGGCCGCTTTGCAGAAGATCCAGGCCCGGTAGCGCATTGAATAAACGTTCACTGCAAATGCTCCAGTAAAGGTCTGTAAATGCCCTCTCAATGTCAAGGTTGTTAGCCATGGTAGCCCGTATAATTAGTGGAGTTTCTCAAAACGTAGGAAAATCAGTCCCCACTATATAGATTCAGCGTTAAATTTACCTGTCAAACAAGGATTTTCCAGTGCTTTAAGCCGTGTTATGGTGGCCCATTATTCATTATATTGCCAAGGTAAAGACGGTATAATGTGCGAAATTCTTTAGGGTGACATTTCATGTCCGAGTTTAAAACCATTGGCCTTATTGGCCGACTGGAAAGTAGTGATCGCGCCATCTATTCAATTAAGCGGCTTATCCGATTCTTGACCGAGGTTGGCCTCGATGTCGTACTCGATAAAGATACTGGTGCTAGCCTCCCCGATCATCACCTTACGCAAGTTACCAGAGATCAGCTAGGCAAAACCTGCGATCTGGTGATTGTTGTCGGTGGCGACGGAAGTCTGCTTGGTGCCGCACGCGCTCTGGTCAGTTACGACGTTCCCTTACTCGGGGTAAACCGCGGTAGGCTCGGTTTTCTTACCGATATTAGTCCTGACGATATCGAAGTGCGGGTGAGCGAAGTCCTATCTGGCAAATATATGATTGAAAGCCGCTTTTTACTCGATCTCGGTGTGTATAGAGATGGCGAGCTAATCGGCGGTGGTGACGCCTTGAATGATGTTGTGCTGCACCCGGGCCGCTTCATTCGTATGATTGAATTTGAACTCTACATCGATAGCCAGTTCGTTTACGGCCAACGTAGTGATGGCATCATTATTTCCACACCCACCGGTTCAACCGCTTATGCCTTAAGTGGTGGTGGCCCATTGATGCATCCCAAGCTCGACGCGGTAGTGTTAGTTCCAATGAATCCGCATACGCTCAGCAGTCGGCCTATTGTTGTAGATGGTAACAGCGAAATTAAAATAGTGATTGGCGAGCACAACACCGCCAACCCACATGTAACCTGTGATGGTCAAACTCATGTGGTTACCAAGCCTGGTGACGAGGTGCATGTGCATAAAAAACCGCACAAATTGCAATTAATTCACCCCGTAAACCATAATTTTTACGAGACGTGCCGCAATAAATTAGGCTGGGCTAGTCATTTGGTTGAATAGTGATGTCGATGTTCGAAGTATCTGTTGATGTATATAAAACGTGTAATAGTGAGACGGCGACAAGCTCATGAGTCAGGTAAGTAGCAGTAAAAAATTCGCTGGATATGACATTATTGGTGATATCCACGGCTGCGCTGAGACACTCAAAAGACTGCTGCAAAAACTCGGCTACAGTAAAAAAAGTGGTGTCTATCAACACCCCAATCGACAAGTTGTTTTTGTCGGTGACATTATCGACCGCGGGCCACGCATTCGCGAAGCCTTGCATATTGTCCGCGACATGATTGAAAAGGGTTATGCTCAATGTGTCATGGGTAACCATGAATATAATGCGATCGGTTACCACACGTTGGCTCCCCCAGATTCTGGCCAAACGTATTTGCGCGAGCATACACCTCATCACAACCGTTTAATTGCAGAAACGTTAGAACAGTTTGCAAATTATCCTGATGACTGGAAAGCCTTTGTTGACTGGTTTATCGAACTCCCTGTGTTTTTGGAGCTCCCGCATTTCAGGGTTGTACATGCCTGCTGGGATCAAACGCTGATCGATCAATATATGAGCACTTACGATAGTAATAAAGTCAGTCTCGACTTTATTCGCTCATCAGTAGATAGGGACAGTTTTTCAGGAAAATTTATGGATCGATTAACCCGAGGTACGGATTTAAAGCTTCCTGACGGCCACCATATTAGTGGCAGAGATGGCGTAGCCAGACGTTTTTTTAGAACAAAATTCTGGTCGCACGAACCAGAAACCTATGCGGATGTTGTATTTCAACCAGACCCTCTCCCCGAACATATTATTAAGCGTCCAATCTCAGATTGGGAGCGCAGACGACTTATCCATTACCCCATCACTGAAAAAAAATTATTCGTGGGCCACTACTGGCTGCAAGGTAAGCCCAAACCTTTACGCCCCAATTTAGCGTGTTTGGATTACAGCGCAGTAAAATACGGACGTTTAGTGTCTTATCGACTAGACAGTGAATTACATTTAGAGCGAGAAAAATTTGTTTGGGAATATGTTAATACACCTGAGCGCGGTGGAGAATGTAACCGATGAGTAACTGGGTACGTGTAGCGGAATTGCCCTTGGACGTTAATTTAGCCGAAATAGCCAGTTACCTGATGCAACATGGGGTACCGCATAGAATCAGTGAAGAACAGCAAAAGCAGGTGATATGGTGCGCAGACGAGCAAACTGCCTCGGTTATCCAACAAGTCTTACACTATTGGCAAGCTGGTAAACTCGACCTGTCACATCCCCCGGCTCAGCCCGAGACAGCGCCTGACACTACCCTGAGCGTCACAAGCTATATCAAGCTGACGCCAGTAACTCTGATGCTTATTCTGGTATCTATGTTGGGCGCCCTTCTGGTTTATATAGACCCTAATTTGGTGCTGGTAAGATTGTTTACGTTCCAGGATATTTTTTTTAGCAAAGGACTTATTGGTTTTGTGGAATTAAAAGAGAGCCTCAGCAACGGCCAAATTTGGCGGCTCTGGACACCAATGTTCCTGCACTTTAGTGGGTTCCACATTTTATTTAACAGTTTGTGGCTTTGGGAACTGGGTCGGCGTGTAGAGCGTCTGAATGGCCCATTGCATTATGGCCTGTTCATCCTGGTGGTAAGCCTGGGCGCAAACTGTTTTCAGTATTGGCTTGAAGGCCCATCCCTGTTTGGTGGCATGTCTGGTGTGATCTACGGTTTGCTAGGTTATATATGGATGCGACAAAAATTTAATCCGCATCCGTTACTTGCCGTACCGCCGGGGATGATTATTTTTATGCTAGTTTGGCTATTCGCCTGCGTCTTTGGTTTTGCTGACTATTTTATGGGTGAAAGTGTCGCTAATGGAGCGCATATAGGCGGATTGGTCACTGGAATGATTATAGGCGCTTGGCCGAAAACATTAAGTTTAAAACTACGTTAAATTCTATCGAAAGAGACAGGTCATGAATTTTGATCAACTAATGCAAGCGATAACCCCCGAAATTTATCAAAACCTGCGGCGCGCTATAGAGCTTGGAAAATGGCCAAATGGTACTCGGCTATCTACCGAGCAAAAAGAAAGCTGTATGCAGGCCGTCATAGCCTATGAACAAAAGCATTTACCTGCTGACGCTCATACCGGGTATATTCCGCCAAAACCTCATCAACATTGCGGTAGCGATGGTGAGGTCGCAGAACCCGAAGATAAACCATTAAAATGGCAATAACTGTTTGCCAACACACCGCTAAATGTTCAAAAACAGTGGCCAGTACTAGCGCGTTTTTTATAGAAACTCGCCTACATTAAAGCCAACGTAAATATATACAGACGACGCGCAACCCTCCCCTTCGGGATGAAACTCAGCGTCGCCAATCATGGATGTCATTATGAAAGACGCACAACCTAAAAGTATTTTCTTAAAAGACTATATCGTTCCTGATTTTTTGATTGAAAAAACAGAATTATATTTCACCTTAAATGACGACGTAACCCGTGTTAGTGCGATGTTAACGGTTCGGCGCAACCCTGACAGTACCAATCCAACTGCCCCGTTAGTACTCGATGGTCAGGACATGGTTTTGGTCAGTCTTGCTGTCGATAATCGTAACTTATCAACCGACGAATATGACGTTGGCGAAGAAACATTAACTATACGCTCCGTGCCAGAGCAGTTTTTACTTCATTGCGTCACTCAGATCGAACCGCAAAATAACACCTCGCTTGAAGGCTTGTACCGTTCAAACACGATGTATTGCACTCAGTGTGAAGCGGAAGGCTTTCGAAAAATCACTTATTATCTGGATCGTCCCGATGTAATGAGTGAATTTACAACTACCGTTGAAGCAGAGAAGTCTCGCTATCCGCTGTTGCTGTCTAACGGTAACCCGATAGCACAACAGGAATTACCTGATAACCGCCACAGTGTTACCTGGCACGATCCACATAAAAAACCCGCTTACCTTTTTGCATTGGTTGCAGGCGACTTATCGTGTATGGAAGATACTTTCACAACCTGTTCCGGCCGCAAGGTTGCGCTCAAAATTTATGTAGAAGCTAAAGATCTCGACAAATGTGACCATGCCATGGTTTCCCTAAAGAATGCTATGACCTGGGATGAAAAAGTTTATGGCCGTGAATATGATTTAGATATTTTTATGGTCGTAGCGGTTGACGATTTCAATATGGGTGCAATGGAAAACAAAGGGCTAAATATCTTTAACACATCCTGTGTTCTAGCTAAGCCTGAAACGACAACCGACGCTGGCTTTCAGCGGGTCGAGGGTGTGGTTGCGCACGAATACTTCCATAACTGGTCTGGCAACCGAGTTACCTGCCGCGACTGGTTTCAATTAAGCCTGAAAGAAGGGTTTACAGTTTATCGCGACTCTGAATTTTCAGCAGACATGGGTTCGCCTACCGTTAAACGCGTTGAAGACGTATCGTTACTTCGAACGTTTCAGTTTGCTGAAGATGCTGGGCCGATGGCCCACCCCGTGCAGCCAGCGTCGTTTATTGAAATATCGAATTTTTATACGCTGACTGTTTACGAGAAAGGCGCGGAAGTGGTTCGAATGATCGCCAACTTGCTTGGACCCGAGAAATTTCGTGAAGGAAGTGATCTCTACTTTAGTCGCCACGATGGTCAAGCCGTAACGATTCAGGACTTTGTAAAAGCAATGGCAGATGTATCCGGGCGTGACTTTTCCCAGTTTATGAACTGGTACACGCAATCAGGAACGCCCGCGCTGGATGTGAATGGTGAATACGATGAAGACAACAAGGAATATACGTTAACCTTTACCCAGCGACTGCCGAAAACAGCGCAACAGGAAAACCCTCAACCTTATGTAGTTCCCGTTGCTATGGGGCTACTGGGTGACGCTGGCAGCTTGCCGCTACAAATCAAAGGCAGTAATCCCGACACAGAAACCGACGACAATACTCAATGTGTACTGGAAATTGACCAGCCAACGCAAAAAGTAACGTTTACCGGCGTTAATGAACGGCCAGTACCATCACTTTTGCGCGGTTTTTCCGCACCGATCAAGCTTAACTTTCCCTACTCGCGTGACGAGTTAAGCCACCTGATTATGAATGATAGCGATGGCTTCTGTCGCTGGGATGCGAGCCAACAACTGGCTGTTGATTGCATTCGCGACGGCATTGCGGAGTTCAACAACCAGCAAGACATAGCTCTTGCACCAGAACTAAAACAAAGCTTCTCGACGCTGTTAACCGATACTCAAACCGATAAAGCCGCACTTGCGTTGATGTTAACCTTACCGAGTGAAGCTTACCTCGGTGAAATCAACTCAACCATTGACGTGGACGGAATCCATCATAGTCGACAAGCTATCGCTCAACAGCTATCCAATGAGCTATACGCCGGCTGGAAGACCGTCTTCACAGAAAATCAAAGTTTTACAGCCTATCAGCCGACGTCAGAAGAAATTGCGCGACGCAGCCTTAAAAATACAGCCTTGGCTTATCTAGTAAGAACCGGTAGCGATGAAGCGCTGGATTTCTGCCTGGAACAATTTAGTCGTGCCAACAACATGACAGATCAACTTGCTGCATTGACGTGCCTTGTGCATGCGCAAAGTGAATCGTCGACAT
>JBNKHI010000029.1:0-42777 GCA_050290265.1 Cellvibrionaceae bacterium | reverse complement strand
TAACGCAGCCTGGTCCACCGCCACAGAGCTTCACACCGACGCCGCCTATGACCGTTATAGAACAGCCTGGCCACAGGGCCTACATTATGAAGAAGCCTTAACCCAAAAAGCCACACTAGAAGAGGCTGAACGCAAGCGCATCGCGGCTGCGAAAGCCCAAGCAAAAGCTGCCGCCTTAGACTATTACACACAAGCCCAAGCTGCTGCAGCCAAAGGGCAGGTAGACAAAATTACTGAGCTAAGGCAGTTATCCAACCAGCAAGACCCCTCGGTCACGACCCGTCAGCAATGGGCCGCGTTAACCCAACAAGCGAAAGCCGAAGAGGCAAAAAATATTAAAAACCTCTTAGGCCCAATCGTCAGTATTCCCGCTGGCCGCTTCCAAATGGGCTGTGTGTCTGGCCAAGACTGTGAGAGCATTGGGAAGCCCGTCCATTGGGTGGATGTTCCCGCTTTTAAACTGATGGCCCACGAAGTGACGTTTGCACAATGGGATGCCTGTGTGGCGGCGAAGGGCTGCAGCCATCGGCCGGATGACGCAGGCTGGGGGCGGGGCAAGCGCCCGGTGATCAATGTGAGCTACAAGGATATAACCCAACAGTTTATTCCCTGGCTCAATGCTACTACAGGTCTGAACTTTCGGTTACCCAGTGAAGCGGAGTGGGAATATGCCGCGCGCGCGGGTAGCAAAACACAATATAGCTGGGGCAATTCTGTAGAGCGTAACCGAGCCAATTGTTATGGGTGTGGTAGTGAGTGGGATAATGAGAAAACCGCCCCGGTGGGTTCCTTTGCGGCCAATGCTTTTGGTTTATACGATATGCACGGTAATGTATGGGAATGGGTGGAAGACTGTTGGAATTGGCGTTACCACGGTGCGCCCAGTGATGGCCGGGCCTGGGTTGAAGATGGGTGTAACAGTCGTGTGCTGCGCGGCGGTTCCTGGGGCAGCTTTCCAAGCTCCTTGCATTCGGCTGACCGTTTCTCGAACAACACCGACACACGCTACTTTGGCTTCGGTTTCCGTTTGGCCCAGGACTAAGCGGAGCGTTTCCCTTTTTACTTTTTCCTTTTACCCTTTTCAGTTAGCCGAAGGCTAACCTAAGCGGCGTGAGCCGCAGACTTCCCCGCCCGTAAGGGCGGGCGGAGCAATTTTTCTTTATGCATTTTTGTTTTGTTTGGTCATTGTCATTACTTTGTGGTGATGCCAACGTTGGGCTGGTAAAAAACCACCCTGACTCCTTCATAGTGATAGATGCTCACTGTCGTAACATTGAAAATACATGTAAACGACGTGGCGGGGTATCACCCTAAACGGAAAACGTGTGCTGCGCGGCGGTTCCTGGAACAACAAACCAAGCAACTTGCGTTCGGCTAACCGTAACAGGAACAACACCGACAAACGCAACAATAACAACGGTTTCCGTTTGGCCCAGTCCGCCCTGTGCCAGAGTGTTTGTGTTTACGGACTCAGCATGGCGAAACGCAGGAACTACGTGATGTTATATTTCGTATTTAAAAAATAATTATATTTTTGTCACTCTCATTACCCTTCAATGTAAAAAAACACCTGAACTGTTCATAGCCCTAATTGGTAACCTGAAAGAGGATCGATTATGGGCACCTTACTTCCTTTAACGGCAATGAAAGCAAAAACGTTGGTTATTGCCTCCACCATGGCCCTTGGCCTGTTAACGGGATGTTCTACATCTCAACCCTATGAATCTCAACCTACGAGTTATTCTGCATTTGCAATGGATGACTTACTAACGTGTGCAGACCAGGCCGCTTCTATTGAGACAACGGCTAGCAGCCAGAAAATGCCGGCACAGTATCTTTCTGCAGCCAATCAGTTGTCTGCTTGCTTGAACGAATACCTGTTGAACACGCCTTATGACGAGAGTGTGGGCGTGATGCAATTGCAAGCACGAGTAATTTTTAACTTTGTGAAAGGCGGCAATATTGCGAGTGCACAGGATGCTTTGCATGAATTCCAAGTGCAGTTTCCCTACAGTGATTTGTTTTTGCCAGATAACACATCGTTTGTTGACACCGCAAGCCTGCTGTTAGGTGTGGCACCTTTACAGGCTGAGGATGGAACCATGCTTAACGTGAACCCTGTGCTGAGGTCTGAGTTGAATCGGGTTCAGTATTGGCAGCAACACTAACCTGGGAGAGCGAAAGATGAAACCGACCTTGGATGTAAAAAAAATAGTGCAGGCCTGTGTGTTGGCAAGCACCGTTAGTGTGAGTTTTTCTGCACTGGGCATGGCAGATTGGCAGCCTACCTCAAGCGAAAAGCTGATTAAGCTTCCTGCGCAATATATGGATAAATCGTTGCAGCAAAGCTTTAGAGAGTCGGCACTGGCTACCAGTATCAACGCGGCTCAAGTGCAATTAGGGATTGAAGTGCAACGTATGCAGGATTTACGCAGTGCTGTGAATTCAGCGAGCGGAGATGAAAAAGTTTCCTTGCAGCACCAGTTGCTGGAAAGCAAATCGGCTTATTTGGAGTTGATGCAGGAAAAATTGCAAATGGATCAACAAGCGCTTGAGGCTAAAAACAAGGTGTATGAGCAGGTGATGAACGATCTTCGCCGCGAAAAACGCAAATCAAAAGACCCAGTTGTGGCAGACACACGAGCAATGCAGCAGGCGGCCAGACAGCGTTTGGAACAATCTGTAGCACAAGTAGATTTAATGATGACGGATACCACCTTTGGTGAAGCCAGTGAATATCGTTCTCACTATGCTGAAAACCTTAACAAGATTGAGGAGTTGAAAGCCGCCATTCGCAGCCACGTTGCCAATGAGGCGCCGGCGATCGACGGTTTAGAAGTAAGCCGTGAGGAATATGTTCGCCACCTATTGGCAAATATTCAAGCGGAACAGGCATTGGTGGATCAGGAAGAGTTGATGCTGACTTACATGGCTAAGCTTGTTGCCTTGGACGCCCAAGCCTTGGAGCAAACGCTTATTTATGATGATCAAGGGTTTGATCAGAGTGCCGATCCCGCGCGGCCGGTTTTGGCAGCCGATTTGTTTTTACCCTAAGAAATTGACAGGAGATATCTGATGAAAACGTTTCTGAAGTTGACAGCAGTAACACAGTTTGTGGTGGCTTGCTCGCTTGCGGTAAATGTTAGTGCGGCAGAAAAGCTGGGTACGTTAAAGAACCTTGAGCGCGATCGTGCTTCATTTATTGCAACTTTAATTGACCGCGATTTGTCGCCTGCACAACGGGAACAATCGCTGAAGAACAACCAGCGGCAGTTAGTGGATCTGGAACGCATGGTTATTCGTGATGACCGTTTAAATGGCTCGAAATCTTCGTTGGTGAGAGCGGCCTTTAAAAATTATGACTTGACCTTTCTGGTGCATGCCAGTGCTGAAAAAGGCGTGTCGCCTGCTGATTTGTGGTTTGAGCAGGTGGGGTTGACCGGTGATGTACTGAATAAAAGTCGCAAACTCTACCGTTAATATAGGTGTAAGTATAGGAAGGTGAAATTATGGCAGATTCAACGGCACTGAATTCGGTTGCTAGTAAAGGCGATGTAAATGTGTCGCTGTTGCCCAGGCAAGGGTTAAGGCGGCTTCATCGCACGGGAATGATCGGCCTGGGTGTGCTGATAATTTTCTTGGCGTTGGCCGTTGTGATTACCGGCCAATCATTTAGTGAATTGTTGGGTTGGCTGAGGCAGATGTTTGGCTACGGCTTTATTGTAGTGTTTCTTGCGTTGGTTTTTCTGGGTGGATTTTCCCTGTTACGAATGAAAACCAGACAGCATGTGGCTTATTGGTATGAAGTTGGCCAACAGGCCGCGAGTGGGGTGGCAACCACTGCACTCACCTTTACGTTACTGGGCATTAGTTTAGGAATTGGCAGCTTGTCTGAGCAATCGCTTAACCCTGATACGATTCAATCAATCATCCAGGCGTTAACGCAACATTTTTCTATGGCTTTTATGACAACCGTTGTTGGACTTCCTTCATCGGCGATGTTGCGTGCTTTCCTTGCTATTGAACGAGTTAAACAAGATGCGGAGACGAAATGATGAAAAGCATTTTTTTGTTAGCAGTGATCGTATCTGGATGTATTTTATGGTCATCAGAATGGAATGACCTACCGGGATTTAAGCAGAAATTTCCAACGGTGAGCGATATTCAGGTGTGGCTCGATGAGTCTAAAGGCAAACTATTGGCCTGGCGGATCGGCACTGAAAATACTGAGGTTATTGCAAGTTTGGAGTCGGATATTTTAGCCCTTAATAAGAGTTTGTCTTTGTTGAAAAAGGAAAATTCTGACCTTCGTCAACGATTCGAAATCAAGGTCGATGAGGTGCAGGCTAAACCTGCACAGGGTGGTGTAGTTCCCGTGCGAGATGGTGAGGTTTTGTCGGATAAGGTGGGCAGTAACACATTATCGATTGCAGATCGGCGCAGGAAGTTATCGGTTCTTGCAGAACGTATGGAGATGAAAGCTCTCGGGTTATGAATACGCGGTTATTTTTAATGGGCCGACCAGGATGGTCCGGACTTCTGTTAGTGGTGGTGCTTGTCTGTTTTTTTAAGCTCGAGAATAGTCAATCACCCGTAGAAACAACCCAAACTGAAGATCAGTTAATAAGTGTTTCGTCAATCCAGTTGCCGGATCCGCCGTCTGTAGAACCAGAAATCCTTGCGGTTATAAATGAGGGTGTCTCTGCGTCCATTGATGTAGTTGATAAAGAGCACTATGTTGGAGTGGAAGAAACTTACAGCGATAAAGTTGTTATCCAGGAAGGAATTTCCGATGAAAGTGTATCGAGGATACTTTTTGCTATTGAACAAGGAAAGGGACCGAGTATTGAAATCGGGTGGCCTCAGAAGTATAACGTCAGGGAAACACTATTTTTGATCCTTCACGACTGTTATGGAATGCGTGTGGGGCGTTTGGATGGCGGTCGTTTACGTGCGGTTGAACCTATGGATAGGCAGCAGCGAATGAGTGCCTATTTGCGAGTAGGATCTGGTGCCGTTATCTCTGTTGAACAACAATTGTTGAAAAAAATCAACGGAAAAGGGAGGCCTGTCAGGGTGTTTTCAAGGAACTTTGATTCGTCATTATTAGCGGGTTTTAGTCAGGTTTATGGTAGTAATCTTCTCGGCGCAAAAACGGTGTATGGAAGATATGTTGTTGAAGGGAAAGCGTTGATTGTATCGGACGTCCTTATTAATGGCGTGCAGCATGAATCTTTTCAAGTTGACAAGCGGTTAAATAGTTGTCGTTAGATAGAGTGGGTAATCAACTCGCTGTAGGGCCTAGGGCGGCTATAAAAGGAGGAAATATTAAAATTGAAAATTAGAAATTTTGGTTGGCTAGCATGTGGTTGTATTCGGGTATGTGGTCTTGTTTTTCAGGGGTGTACGAAAATGATTTTGTGGGGGTTGTTGAAACATACGCTTGTGAATAATTAATTGATTTTTATGTCGTTGATAAAATTCTCGAAGATGAATTTCTAGATCAGTATTGGAAAATATGCGATGCCAGGATTGGAGTTCTGAATTTTGAAATTGAATGTCGATTTTTTCAATTTAGTCTAAACGAAGAAATATTTCAACAGAATAGTTTTAGGTTTTTGAATCAATCGTTTCAGTGAAAAAATTTAAGTTGATTTGATTAAGGTGTTTTCTGAAGTGATAGATTTGGGGTCTGGGTAGGGGGGAGTTTCACTTATTGAAAGAATTTAAGATGAATATCAATTCTTATGGCGTCAGATAAGTTATGGGCCGTGTGTTAGTGGTTTTATGAGGGTGGAAGTTATCTTGAAAATTAAGATGTTATTGATTTAGTTTAACTTAAAAACCTATGCCCTGAGGATGCGGGTTTTTACTTCAAGCTAAAAATTTCACATTGTTGGTCATCAAGCAGTGCTATAAAATTTCAAGCCGAGCGCGCTTTTCTACTCTGCCAAATTATCGAGATAATATTGATAGTCTGCGCCTTCAACAAAAAACACATCGCGGTCGTGCCCGCGCTGCACAATATGAGGCGGCATCCCCGGAACAATTTCTCTCTCCCCGGTCCGACATATTGACTATCGTTACAGCACGTATCAAATATAGCGTCTGGCAAAAAAACGTTACATCATATAAGTTGATACCCGCCGCTACCGCTACTACGCTGTTGGCAGAACTATTAAACAGCGAACCGTCCAACCACATATTCATATTCAACAGCCCAAAGGGATATGGTGAAAAGCGACCGCTCAGTATTCAGTGCACTGAGGATAAGCTTGTGCAGCAAGCGGTAGTTACACTCCTCAGTGAAATCTATGAAGCCGGCTTCAAAGGTTTTTCTTACGGGTTTAAGCCGGGACGCAGTCAGCACGATGCGTTCGATACGCTCACCTACGGAATTTGTAAAAAGAAAGTGAATTGGGTGTTGGATCTGGATATATGTCAGTTCTTCGATACAGTAGAGCATGGCTGGCCATCCGAATGATTCAACACCGTGTACGCGATAAGCGACTGATGCTGATTACTCGCTGGATCAAGCTGGGTGTGGTTGATGAGGGCGGGCAAGGAGACCGACAAACTGTGGTTTACCACAGGGAACAGTCATATCACCTTTGCTATCCAATATTTACCTGCACCATGCGTTTGATCTTTGGAGTCACCAATGGCGGAAAACGAGAGTAAAAGGCGAGGTGCTCGTTGTGCACTATGCCGATGATGCAGTGCTGTGCTTTCAGGAAAAATGGGATGCGAATGGGTATCTGGCGCGATTTTTACCAAAGGCTCAATAAATTTGGTTTAGCCGTCCACTCAGAAAAAACACGACTCATCCGATTTGGCTGCTACGCCACGGAGCAATCTGTGCGACGTAAAGAAGGGAAGCCCGAATCATTCGACGTTCTGGGATTTACGCATTACTGCACAACGCGACGAAATGGTGAGTTTAAGGTGGTGGGGCGTAAGACCATCAGAAAGCGACTGGTAAGTCAGATTAGTGCAGTGCAGCGTGAACTACGGCGACGAATGCATGAGCCCGTGGGCCTTACCCTTAAATGGCTAAGGTCGGTGCTGATAGGGTACATGAACTATTACAGTGCGTCAGGTAATGGTCGGAGTGTTTCATTGCTTCACTATGAAATTGTGAACCGCTGGTTCAAAATACTTCGCCGCCGGAGTCAGCATTTCACGCTTATTTGGGAGAGGTTCAGCCCTTGGGTCAGCCGGCAGTACGCGTTGTGCATCCTTATCCAGAAATGCGATTTAGCGTTAGGTAATCGAAGTAGGAGCCGTATGCGTTAGTAGCGCACGTACGGATCTGTGCGGGGGAGCTTGGTGACGGGTGTTCCTTCCGCGACCGAGCCTATTGCTGTTGAAGAGTGATTACTCAAGGTTGAAGGAGGATATTCAGTTTGTATCCCCGATGCATCCCTGGGGGCCTATCTAGGGTTTGAGGTGGAAAATAATCCGCTGGGTTTAAAAGGGAAGGGAGGATAGTACCAGAAGCCGGATTAATGCTTAAAGCCTAGGGGCTTTAAGCACCCGTTGGGCTGCGCTGCAAGCAGCTTGTTCAAATTGCTCCTGGGTCGCAATTGGTCGAACCGAAATGCCGCTTCTCGCCGACGCTCCAGTACAAACAAAAAAGCCCCGTTCTTGCGAACGAGGCTTTATTTGTTTGGTACCAGAGGCCGGACTCGAACCGGCACGCTTTTAAGGGCGCGGGATTTTGAATCCCGTGTGTCTACCAATTTCACCACTCTGGCATTTCTAGGCTCTGGAGCAATCTGATTGCTCTGCCGTCGAAGAGGGCGTGATTATAACAGCGGTTTTGGTCCCGTCAACTGCTTTGGGCGTAGCGCTGAATAAGTTTTTTCGCTACCCTGTGCGCCTTTTAATCAGCTGAGGCTGGATTGTACTTTTTTCATGCAAAGACAAGACTTTTCATACGAATTACCTGATGAACTGATTGCCAGGACGCCCGCCAAAGAGCGGACTGGAAGTCGGTTATTAACGCTAGATGGATCAACTGGCGAGCTGCTCGATCGGCAGTTTAAAGACCTGTTGGACTGTGTTGAGCCCGGTGACCTGATGGTATTTAACAATACCCGGGTTATTCCGGCCCGTGTATTTGGGCAGAAGCCCAGTGGCGGCAATGTCGAAATTTTGGTTGAGCGGGTGCTGGACGAATATCGTGTGCTTGCGCATACCCGTGCTAACCGTTCGCCGAAGATCGATAGCGAGATTATATTGAGCAATGGTGTGGTCATTACAGTAGAAGGCCGCAGCGATGCATTATTTGTACTTCGTTTTCCTGCTGATAAACCGGTTTTGGCTGTATTGGATGAAATCGGCCATATGCCATTGCCGCCCTATATTGATCGCGATGACGACGATACCGATCGTGAGCGTTACCAAACGGTCTATGGCACTGAAAAAGGCGCTGTGGCCGCACCAACGGCAGGTTTGCACTTTGACGATCTACTATTAAATGCGCTGGCCGAAAAGGGCATTAATAGTGCTTTTGTGACGTTACATGTAGGTGCGGGGACTTTTCAGCCGGTGCGAGTGGATAATATTCACGAGCACAAAATGCACAGTGAAGTGATGTCTGTGTCCGTCGATGTGTGTGAACAGGTTCGAGCTACTAAAGCTGCTGGACGGCGCGTAATCGCTGTGGGTACGACCAGTGTGAGATGTTTGGAGTCGGCTGCACAGTTTGCAGAGGGAGGAGCTCCTATAGCGCCTTACCAGGGTGAAACGGAAATATTTATTTTCCCCAGTTACGAATACCGTGTGGTCGATGCCTTGATCACAAATTTTCACTTGCCAGAGTCGACGTTGTTAATGTTGGTGTCGGCATTTGCGGGTTACAAGAACACTATGGCGGCCTATCAGCATGCTGTGGAGCAACAATACCGCTTTTTTAGTTATGGCGACGCGATGTTTATTACCCGAAACCCTATTGCGAGCCAGGAACAAGTGGCTCGCGTAACTTCAGCGTAATAGACAGCTGCATTGAATATTTGAGAGGTAAAAGGTGACACGCACCTGTTTTATGCAATTTGAGTTAGACACCACTGATGGCAAGGCCCGTCGTGGCCGTTTGCGTTTTCCGCGCGGTATTGTTGAGACCCCAGCGTTTATGCCGGTGGGTACCTATGGCACTGTCAAAGGGATGCTGCCGCGAGACGTTGAGGAAATTGGCGCCCATATCTGTTTGGGGAATACTTTTCATTTAATGCTGCGTCCGGGCACCGAAGTCGTTAAGGCGCATGGCGATTTGCACGATTTTATGCAGTGGCAAAAGCCTATCTTGACTGATTCTGGTGGCTTTCAGGTGTTTAGTCTGGGCAAGCTGCGCAAAATTACTGAGGAGGGCGTATCGTTTCGTTCGCCTATTGATGGCAGTAAGGTTTTTATGGACCCGGAAATCTCCATGCAGGTGCAGCGTGATTTGGGCTCCGATGTTGTCATGATTTTTGATGAGTGTACGCCATACCCGGCAACGGAGCAGGAAGCGAGAACCTCAATGGAGCTATCGCTGCGTTGGGCTGCTCGTAGTAAGGCAGCCCATGGCGATAACCCTGCCGCACTGTTTGGGATTGTGCAGGGAGGGATGTACCCTGAGCTACGTGCAGAATCGTTGAATGGTCTCAATGACATTGGCTTTGATGGTTACGCCATTGGCGGCCTTTCTGTAGGTGAGCCTAAAGAGGACATGATTCGCATTCTGGATAGCCTACCGGCAATTATGCCTGCGGATAAGCCTCGATATTTGATGGGTGTAGGCAAGCCCGCAGACATCGTTGAGGCTGTGCGTCGCGGCGTTGATATGTTCGATTGTGTTATGCCAACGCGCAATGCGCGTAATGGGCATTTATTTACCAGCGAAGGCGTTATCAAGATTCGTAACGCGAAGCATCGTCATGATACTGGCCCGTTAGATGCCAAGTGCGACTGTTATACCTGCACCAATTTCAGTCGCAGCTACCTGCATCACCTGGATAAGTGTGGTGAAATTTTGGGAGCTCAGCTTAATACCATTCATAACCTGCGGTATTATCAAACGTTGATGGCCGGTTTGCGAGAAGCCATCGCCAATCACGAGCTGGATAGTTTTGTCGCTGATTTTTATGCGGGTCAGGGTACTGAAGTTCCCTCGTTATAAGCATTACCTTTTTTATATTGTTATTTACCAAAGGCGCCGGTGTTAAGCACACGGCGCTTTTTTTTTACCTGATTTTTCTATTGCCCGCTTTTGATTGTGTGAGCTGTCATCCACACCAGTAACCTGCAAGGTCTGTGGGATGATGACGTTTGTGTGAAATAATGATAATGTTGCCATGACAACAATAAACAACCAACTGTATTAAAGGTAAGGTCGTATGACTCATGAACTTAAAACCGGGGGCGACCGCGGTTACCTTCGAATCGCCACAGAAGAAGCTTTTGCTACCCGTGAGCAAATGGACGCTATTCTCGCCTTGGTAAAAGCTGGTAAAGCAGACAAGGGGACAACGTCTTTGTGGGGCTTTTATGGAACGTCTCCCTCCGCGCGTGCGCAAGACATTATGGAACGTTTGGTTGATTTGGGTGATTTGCGCATCAATACCATGAACGAAATGGGAATTGATAAGGCTGTATTGGCATTAACAGCACCTGGGGTTCAGCCTTTAGAGACAGAATTGGCCAAAGGTATCGCTCAGCGTAGTAATGATATTCTGGCAGAAGCTGTTGAAAAACATCCAACCCGTTACATTGGTATGACCTGTGTTGCACCTCAGGATCCGCAGTGGAGTGCGCAAGAAATTCGCCGTGGTGCGGAACTGGGTTTTAAAGGTATTCAGATCAACAGTCATACCCAAGGCCACTATCTGGATGAACCGCAGTTTGATCCAATTTTTAAAGCACTGGTGGATGTGGACCAGCCGCTTTATATTCACCCGCAAACGCTACCTGACAACATGTTGGGTGACATGATCGGTGCCGGCCTTGACGGTGCGATTTATGGTTTTGGGGTGGAGACCAGTTACCATCTGTTACGACTGATCACCACCGGTATTTTTGATCGTTATCCCAGTTTAAAAATTATTGTTGGTCATATGGGCGAGGCTATTCCATTCTGGCTGTACCGAATTGACTGGATGCATCAGGCCGGTGTGCGCTCGCAACGTTATGAACGCCTTAAACCATTGAAGAAAACTATTACCGACTATATGCGTGAAAATGTCTATATCACCACCAGTGGTATGGCTTTTGGCCCAGCGATTAAGTATTCGCAGGAAGTGTTGGGTGATGATCGCGTTATGTACGCTATGGATTACCCTTACCAGTTTGTTGCCGACGAAGTGCGTACCCATGACCTGGTAGATATTTCAGATGAGTCGCGCAAAAAATTAATGCAAACTAATGCTGAAAAGGTATTTAAGCTTTAATTCAAGGGTGTAATAGTTTTCTCCTGCTGAAATCAGACCGAGCGAGGTTGAAAGGGCTGCTAGGCTTTCTCAAACAGTGTTCCGCTCGGTCTGACTCCTTTCTATTTTCACTACAAAACTAGTCCACCATATTTTGCATATGTGGGTTGTCTGCGGCGATCAGCTGGTAGGCTTCCAGCCGTTCATCAAAATTGTAATAGGCGGCTGCCAACATCATTTCATCCGCCTCAAATTGATGTGCTACAGCCTGGATTCTGGCTTGGACTTGGGCTGGTGTGCCCACTGCTGAGTAACGTCTGAATTGCTCAATTTGCTGGCGTTCGTGGGGTGCAATTTGCTGCATGAAATCTTTGTTGGGTGGTAATAACTGGCGAGGGTTGCCACGAGCTAAATGGTAGGACATTTGTGCCAGGGTGGTTGATTGCAATACTGCGAGTTCTTCCGTTTTAGCACAAAAGACATTCATCACCAGCATCACATAGGGTTCTGTAAGCTGTTCTGAAGGTTGGAAGTTTCGGCGATAAATATCCAGCGCTTCTTCTAACGCTTGTGGTGCAAAGTGTGATGCAAATGCGTAGGGTAGTCCGAGCATTGCAGCGACTTGGGCACCGTAGGTGCTCGAGCCTAAAATCCAGAGCGGTACTTGCCTGCCGGCAGCGGGGTTGGCGATTATTTTTTGTTGCCATGCGTCGGGTGCAAAGTAGCTACGTAATTCTTCAACATCCTCAACAAAATTGTCAGCAGAGCGGTATGGATCGCGGCGCAATGCTCTTACGGTAGCGCCGTCAGTACCGGGCGCTCGACCCAGTCCTAGATCGATACGACCGGGGTAAAAGGCTTCGAGCGTACCGAATTGCTCGGCCACCACCAATGGAGCGTGGTTCGGCAGCATAACTCCACCTGAGCCTAACCGTATGCGCGTTGTGTTGGCCCCGGCAAAGCCCAGCACCAGCGACGTGGCACTGCACGCTGTGCCAGGCATATTATGATGTTCTGCCACCCAATACCGGTGATAGCCGGCTTGCTCCACCACGGCGGCGAGCTTTGGTGTTTGGTGCAGGGACTGCTGAGGCGTCAGGTTATCGGGTACCCAGGCTAAATCGAGAACGGAGTAGGGAATTGTACGCATAATCAATGACATCGTTAGAGTGTTTACGGGCCAAGCATAGCAGACGTAAGTTAAGAACGTGTTGTGTTAATGTCTGTTCCTTAGTCTGGAATTTCTCAGGTTATACTTTATTTAACCATGCATTTAATTTGTGTTTTAATACGACCACTTTTTACTGGGTTTTACTTCACGGACTGCTAATTCTAGCAAGGATGTTTCATTATGCTGCGTTTTGTCTTTTCTTCTGTTTTATTCCTAAGCCTTGTCCAGCCTTCTTATCTTCAAGCCAAAGAAAACCTGCTAACGGGCCCGCTTGCAGAAGCCTTTGGGAAGCAACCTTTGCTTAAGTCTGTAAGGTTATCACCTGATGGCCGAAAAATAAGCTATATACGAACTCATCCTTCCGGTGTGAATTATTTACAAGTTACGAATCTTGATACGGGTAATCAGCGTGGTGTGTTGACCAGTATCAAAGATAAATATGAGCTTTCGCGCTGTGATTGGGCAAACAATCAGCGCCTGCTATGTACAGCCTACCTGGCCGATGCTGTGGGCGGGCGGTTTTACCCAAAGACAAGATTAATTGGCGTAAATGATGATGCTTCGGATGCAAAAGTTTTATTAAAACGCAGATCGCGCAATATCGCCTGGTCACAGTTTCAGTCGGACATTGTTGATTGGCTACCTGATGATCCCGATCATGTTTTGGTTCAATTGTCTGAGGGCGTCGGTGTTACCGTTCAGACACTCAATGTTTATGACGGCACTTCTATACCAAAAGAACATCGCCGAAAAAACATCTGGGACTGGATGTCTGATGGAACTGGGACGTTACGGCTTTACCACAAAATCGACTATTACAAATCCAGCTGGCTGTATAAGCCAGCAAATGGAGATAGTTGGGAGGAGTTAGACTCCCAACTTCTAAAAGATGGTTATTCAACCTTTCAACCAGTCGGGTTTGGCGCAAGCCCTAACGATTTATTGTATTTCGATTACCACAAAGGTCGGCAGGGTTTGTTTGTCATGGATTTAAGCCAGACTCCGGCCAAAAAGAAGATGGTTTATGTGCGTCCCGATGTGGATATTAGCGGTGTGTACAGTATTGGTAAGCGGCATCGGATTGTCGCAGCCAGTTATGATTTGGAGCGTACATATTTGTATTTTTTTGATGAGGCGCTAGCTCGTGTTCACGCTGAATTGTCTCACTATTTCGATGGCAAGGATGTCTATCTGGTTGATGAAGATTGGCAACAGCGTTATTACATCGTTTACGTGACCAGTGATACTGATGCCGGTCAATACCATTATTACGACTCAAAGGATAAAAAATTACAAATGCTAAGTGGTACTCATCCGGCGTTAGATGACTACACCTTAGCAACCATGACGCCCGTTGAATATCTGGCAAAAGATGGCACAACGGTAAGCGGTTATCTGACCTTGCCGGTGAAGGGTAAAGCGCCGTTCCCAACAGTTGTGTTGCCTCATGGCGGGCCAGCCAGTCGCGATATTGCCGAGTTCGATTTTCTGGTCCAGTTTTTGGCTGCTAAAGGTTACGCGGTCTTGCAAAGTAATTATCGTGGTTCCAGTGGTTTTGGGGCGCAGTGGGAAGGCCAGGGCGCATTCAAACAATGGCGACAGGCAGTAAGCGATATTGTGGATGGTGCCAAGCATTTTGTTGCAGAAGGCATTGTAGATAAAACACGTATATGTGCCGTGGGTTGGAGTTATGGGGGGTATGCCGCGCTCATGAGTGCTATTGAGAATCCCGACATGTTTCAGTGTGTGACAAGTATCGCGGGGGTTACTGATCCGAAGGAGTTAGCTGACTATATGCGGAATTTTATCGGAGGGAGGGCTGCAAGAGTATTTATCGGTATGGAAGATGAAGTGACCGTTCATGGCTCTCCGGTTGAAAGAGCTTCTGAGCTAACCCAGCCGCTAATGATAGTGCAGCCTCATCAGGATTCTAATGTGCCGTATCGTCAAGCCGAATATTTAGTCAAGCAATTAAAAAAGGCAAAAAAAGATTATCAGTATATTGAATATAAATATGCTGAACACAGCATTCGCCCAGAGCGCTATCGTATTGATATGCTAGCCCGTTTAGGTCAGTTTTTAGACGAGCACTTGAAGGCTGCTCGTGCGCCGGATATGCAGGCGTCGTCAAGGGTTAACTAGCAGGCAATTTAGTGTCATGATTAATAAACTCTAACTGACGCAGCTATATTGGCGCTATGCTATGCAACTGATATTGTTTTTTAAGGAGTAAGTTATGTCTGATGAACCTTTAAAGATAGCAATCCAGCGCGCTCGCAAGGCAATGGAGTTGGCTCGGGATGTAGATGAAGAAGATTTTCTGGGACAAATGCTTACCCGCATTGTTAAGGGTGATGTTGAAGATGAGTCCCTACCTGACCAACTCGAGGAGCAGGCATTGGCTTTTGAAGCGAAGCATCCCAAGTTGTCGGGTGCTCTGCGTGAGGTGATGGACGCATTGCAGCGTATGGGTATTTAACTCAACGTATTTGTTTATAGGGAGCTCATTACAGGTGCCTGCTATTGTCAGGTACTGAGTACAGCCATATAACCGCCAGTACTATAAGACCTTTCTAACCGAGAAGTAATACGGTTTTCGCGCGCCAGTGCTCAACGGAGCAGCTGGCGCGCGACGTTCCGGGCTTCCTCTTCTGTGCGATTTACTATCGCTCTAAGCGTATCTAGCCTGCCTTGCTCAGCTAAATAACTCGCTAGTGAAAACAACGTATTCTTCAAGCTAGTCAGTGCCTCAAGTCGCAGCCAGCGCTGACACTGAGAGTCTTTACAGAGCAGGGTGATTTCCTCGTGCAGCGCTGTGAGTATCTTTTCCGCTGTGTTGCAGTCGCCACGTCCAACTGCCGTAGCGGCCAGATTGTGACAAGCATTTACACGCATTTCCGTTAATGACAGTGCCATCGCGTAATTTTTACGGTTTGCTTGGCTATGATGCTTAAGCAAAAAAGCGCTAATTTCAGCGGCTTGAGCAAAATAATGAAAAGCGTTGTCATAGCTCCCAGACTGGTGTGCGTCATGACCCTTTTGCATGACCGATTGCCAGAGTGTAAAGGCTTGTGGGCTATTGGATTCAAGGGTTGCTTGATGTTTGGGGCAAAAGCTAGTCATGCCACCTACTTTTATGCGAATGATAATTATTATTATTTGATTGCATGAAGACTGTCAATTGAAAATTGACCAAGGTTTCAGCAAGTTGCTCGCGGAATAGCTAAGTCTCTGAAAATATGGAAAAAGTTAAATAAAGGGGTTGACGAAATCAGTGGTAATACCTATTATGCGCGCCTCAACGCACTCGTAGCTCAGCTGGATAGAGTACTCGGCTACGAACCGAGCGGTCGAAGGTTCGAATCCTTCCGAGTGCGCCATATTGAAACCAAAAAGCCCGGCCTTGTGCCGGGCTTTTTGGTTTTTGGTGCTCACGGATCAATTTAACAAGCTCTTCGTTCGATAGATTGCCTCGCAATCTAGACCGCCGCAGGCGCCCGCAGGGTTGTTACAGCCCTTAGGTGGTAACAAGTCCATCCTTCCGCAGTTTAAACTTATTCTAAAGGTAACCTACGGCCTTGTGCCGGGCTTTTGTATATTCGAAATAGCTATCGATAGTCTTCTCGGAATGTTGAAGGTAAATGGCCAACTTGTTTGGTAAATTGGCGAGTAAAGTAGCTAGCATCTGGAAAGCCGACATTGGCTGCGATTGTGGCGACGGGCAGGTTTGTTTCTAATAACAGTCGTTTAGCATTTTCCAGTCGGATGTCATTGATAAATTGTTTTGGCGTGCGTGACAGGTATTTTTTAAATCGGTGTTCCAGTGCACTTACCGATAGGTGGGCAACTGAAGCCAGCCGCATTAAGGCATTAAAAATATTGGAGTCGGTTGTAGAGCATCACCAAGATACATCTTCGAAACGGTGCCACCCTATGACTGAACACAATGATCCAAATAGTCCTTTCTTTACAAAACTTAAAGAACTGGTGGTACTTGGCGATTACACGTCTGAGGTTGGCGCTACACAGGAGCTGGTTGACGCACCGATGCCAGGCTATTACGACGGCAATGTCGACTTCAATATGGTAAAACGTCAGTGGATATCCAGATAATAAAATACTCGATATAGGGTGTTCAGATAATGATGGCTTGTGATTTTGATGCAATTGCCGCCCCAGTTGCCATTGGCACTGACTGTTCGAGCAAGTGGATTATGCTGTTGAGTAATTGTGTTCTGGGACGCCGTAAATTAGATGACTCGGTGTGTGAATACCGTCACTCACGGACACATAATAAATAGTTGTCAGCTTAAATACCAAATGCTGAGACCGCTCATAATACGAGCATGATACAAAATGAGGGTAGGGATGTTGATGAGTAGAAACGATATTTTTTTAGCGTGTCAGGGTTTGTGTAAATATGGAGTATTTGCGAGGCGTATAAGTGCTGTTGTTTTGGGGGTGGCGTTGTCCTGGAGTGGCGCTCAAGCGGCATCGGACATGCTGGATTGTCCTCTGCGGGATAAGCCTTTTTCGGGGGAAACGCCACTATTGGATGTGCTTTTGAACCCGCAGGCTGAAAAAATTATCAAGCAAAATGCCTCAAAAATATTCGACATGTTTCCGGCGCAACTTTTTAAAACAACCGCGCCTTCTTTTGCTGCGATTGTCGATGTGAATAGTGTTTTAGACGTAGTTAATATGCAGCCTGTTGACCGACAGCAGGTTATTGAGCAGTTAGCCAAGTTGCCGGTAACGGATATTGATCGTAAGACACGTTGCGAGCGTTACGACAATGACATGCCTGAATTTACAATAAATCCGGCACAAACCAATGTGTTGGTATTTACTAAAATTAATGGTTTTGATCATGGACCCTCTGTAGGCGCGGCCACCAATGCCATTAAAGGTTTAGCGGATCAACTTGGCTGGGCAGTCTCCGTGACTGATAAGGGCGGTGCGTTTAATACTAAAACCCTGGCGCAATTTGACGTGGTAGTTTGGAATAATAACAGTGGGGATGTGTTGACTCTGTCTCAGCGAAAGGCTTTTGAAGATTATATTAATCAAGGCGGAGGATTTTTCGGTATTCATGGCGCCGGTGGTGATACGAGCGTGTATTGGGATTTTTACGTAGAGTCTTTAATCGGCGCGCACTTTATTGGTCATCCGATGGATCCGCAATTTCAATTGGCTCAGTTAAATGTCGAAGGTAATGCGACAAAAATTGGCGCGAACCTCCGCTCAGGCTGGCAAATGAAGGATGAGTGGTATTCGTTCTCTAACAACCCTCGAAAGCGAGGAGCCGAGGTTATCGTTACCCTGGATGAAGATACTTATGTGCCAATAGGTCTGGAAGGCAAGGATTTGCGCATGGGGGCTGATCATCCTCTTGTTTGGACGCAATGTGTTAAGGCGGGACGTGCGTTTTACACTGCTATAGGTCATCGGCCAGAGGTCTACTACATTCCCGAGAACTTAATATTGCTACGTGAGGGATTAGTCTGGGCGGCAGATAAGGGGGCGCGTAGCTGCCAATAACCGATGGATACTAATAAGGGCGTAATCAATCGGTGGTGAAGGCCGGTCTGAGCGATTACTGCTACGCATAGAGTGGATCGTAAAGGCCAAGCAAACCTTATTGTTTTCCAGTTAGATATTCACCACTGGAATCAGGTTTGCCCGTAGACGTTGCTCGCGCTGTTGCTCTCTTTTGCCAAGGAATATAAGTAGAGCAAAACTGGCAATCATGGTGCTTAGCATCGCTAGGCTCCACCACAGTGTCGCTATGGGGTGTGACGCCATAGTGGCAATCTGAAAGTACAGTACTGCCGTTGCATAACCCAGTACTAAGCTCCAACACAGACTGAAACCGGCCCAGAAACCACCCATTTCTTTGTAAATAGCCCCTAGTGTTGCGACGCAGGGGGCGTACAGCAAGACAAACAGCAAATAGGCAAAGGCAGCAGTGGGGCCGCCAAACTTGCGCATCAGGCTACCTAATGTACTCACTTGAACGGATTGTGCTTCCGCGGCAGCGTTTTGATCGTCGATGGCGCCCAGGTCCAGTCCCAAAGGATCGCCCAGTCGTTGTGCCAATAAACTCAAGTTGTCAGGAACCGTTTGCAGTGCCGCTGCTATGTCGGCACCAAAGTCAAAGTCTTCAGCGTTGTTCGCTGGTTGCATTTCGGAATAGAGCGCGTCCAATGTGCCAACGACTACTTCTTTGGCAAACATACCGGTAAATATCCCAACTGTTGCGGGCCAGTTGTCTGGCTGGATGCCCATAGGTTCAAACACCGGAGTAATACTGCGGCCAATCGCCGAGATAACCGACTTCTCACTGTTCTGATGGCCAAAGGTACCGTCAGTACCGATAGAGTTGAGAACGTTTAAGATGAGTACCACTGTCACAATAGCTTTACCAGCGCGCATGATAAACCCGTGCAGGCGCTGCCAGGTGCGAATCAGTAACCCTTTGAGATTAGGTGTGTGGTAAGGGGGTAGCTCCATAATGAAGGGCGAAACTGGACCGGATACCATAAAGCGGCGAATGATATAACCCGACAGAACCGCCAGTACGATGCCTATTATATAGAGCAGAAACACAACGTTCTGACCATTGCGGGGAAAAAATGCTGCGGCAAATAAGGCATATACGGTTAGGCGGGCACCGCAGGACATAAACGGAGCCATCATGGTGGCAACTAGGCGGTCGTTTTGATGCTCCAGCGTGCGCGCAGCCATCACACTGGGCACGTTGCAACCAAAGCCAACAATTAAGGGCACAAAGGCTTTGCCGGGCAAGCCTACGGCACGCATCACTCGGTCAACAATAAAGGCGGCTCGAGCCATGTAGCCGGAATCTTCCAGAAAAGACAGGCACAAAAAGAGGGCGGCGATAACGGGTATAAATGATGCTACCAATTGCACACCACCGCCGAGGCCGTCGGTCAGGATGGCGATTATCCAGTCTGGGGTGTGTATGCTGGTGAGTAGCGCGCGTGGACCTTCTACAAAAATTGTCGCGGCGATCCCATCAAATACATCAATAAAAGCGCTGCCAACATTCATCGAGAGCATGAACATCAGGTACATCACTCCCAAAAACAGGGGAATGCCGAGAAACCGGTTCAGGAATATCGAGTCTAAAATTTGCGAGAGATTGCGATGCTTTTTGATCTCGCGTGTCACGCTGTCATTCACAACGTGGTCAATCCACGCATAACGACTGTTGATTAGCGTCTGGTCAATTGATTCACCCAGTTCCTCCGCCAGCGCCTGTGTTTGCTTCTGAATTTGTTGTTGCTCGGCCTCGGTAAAGAACGCCAATGCTCCGGCATCCTGTTCCAATGCGGCAACGGCCAGCAAGTGGTGGTTAAAGTTCTGTTGGCTGCGTCCTTGGGCTATGTCTGCCAGTTTGGCAATAGCTGTCTCTACCTCTGGTTTATAGAAAAAGGGGCGCATTGGACATGCTGGCTTAGCCCGCATATTGGAGATGACGTCTAACAGCATCCCCAAGCCTTCGCCTTTACTGGCAACAATAGGCACCACTGGGCACCCTAGTTGGCGGGATAGCTCAAAGGGGTCGATGTGGATGCCATTTTCGTGAGCCACGTCAGACATATTCAGAGCAACGACCATGGGTAATGATGCATCTAACAGTTGCGTTGTCAGGTAGAGATTGCGTTCAAGGCTGGAGGCATCGACGATATTGAGTATTAACTCTGCGTGGCCGGAAAAAATGAATTTCTGAGCGATTTGTTCATCCAGCGACGTATCATCAGCGCCAACGTGAAGAGAATAGGTGCCCGGTAAGTCGATAAGCTCGTAATGTTCGGCGCCATGCTGAAAGTTGCCGGATTTCTTTTCGACTGTGACGCCAGGCCAGTTTCCCACGCGCTGACGTGCGCCGGTGAGGGCGTTGAATAAGGTCGTCTTACCGCAGTTGGGGTTGCCCACTAGGGCGACAGTAAACGGCGTGCTCATAGGACTTCCACCTGCAGGCCTTCAGCTTCATGGCGGCGCAAGCTCAGACAGAAGCCGCGTACATTGATCTCAACGGGATCTCCCAATGGCGCAACTCGTTGTACGGTAAAGCGGGTGCCTGGAATTAATCCCATGCTCATAAGCTTCTTGCGATAAGAATCCCCCATCCCGCGATAGCTGAGAACACGAGCGCTGGCACCCACTGCGAGCTCGGAGAAGGACTGATTCATATATACCTCAAGGTTTACTGTGAGATTCTTAACACAAATGATACTGATTATCATAAAGAGCGTTAGTTCCTTTTACCAGATAATTCCTGTGAGATGTTTGAGATATTTGATCGAGATCAATAGTTACCGCCTGGCCCTGGGGCGAGCCTTCTTTTGTGTACTAAGCCTTCTAAATGATTGCATTTTCCCTTTTTATATATAGAATAAATATTCTAAATAGTGGGTTTTTGATTCTATAATAATACCTAAACGTCTTCAGCCAACCTGGCGGTATTAGCCAGGTTTAACTGCACCTACCATAAATGTTGTAGTAGATATATACATAAATTTTAGGGCGTATAGCTATCCAAGGGTAGTGTTTCGTCAGGCTGATACCGTCTCATGTTCGCGTTAAGTAAGTGATTCATTGCTTGCTTTTTAATATAAGAGTTCTGATTCTGATTTATAATAATGTAGGAGCTATCAATGCTAACCTCTCGTAGACAATTCATTAAGGCCAGTTCCGGTGCGGCTATTGCCGTTGCCGCTCCTTCGTCATTTGGCGCGTCACAAAGTGATTCCCCCCAAAGTAAGGTAATGAATATTGAGGAGCACAGGCAAAACCTTAAGCGTCATCGGAGCAAGGGTGCCCCGTATCGAGGTGTATCGCTTTATTGTTACGCCGAAGAGCTTGGCTTTACCATGACGTTGGAAGATTGTTTTGCCGATATGTATGACATGGGTGCTACTGGTTTAGAAATCCTTGCTAATGGTCATATTGAAAACTATCCAACCCCTACGGATGAGTGGGTAGAAAACTGGTTTGCGTTGCTGCAAAAATATGAAATCGAGCCGGTAGAGTATGGGCACTGGGTAGATTCTAGAAAAATACCTGGCCACCAGTTGAGTACACAAGAATCTTACGATTCGCTGGTGCGTGATATTAAATTAGCGAGCAGATTAGGTTTTACCGTGATGCGGACCAAGCTCGGTGTTGTTGATGAGGTACTTAATCCCGTGCCTAATTGGCGTGAGTTCATCGAAATGGCGTTACCTATTGCCGAAGAGTACAACGTAGTCATGTGCCCTGAACTGCATCAACCTACAGCGTTACGCTCAAAAGCGGTTGATGATTATGTCGATTTTATTGAGAAGACCGGGACCAAGCATTTTGGTTTGAACATTGACTTCGGTGTGTTTCAAACGTCTGAGCGGTTAAAAATCCCTGGACAAGAAAATAAACCCAGTGTGCCAGAAGATATGGCTGCTTTGTTGCCTTATACCTATGCCTGTCATGCCAAATTTACCAATATGACGGAAGACATGGTGGAGTCGACGCATCCCTATCCTGAAATTCTCGCAGTCATGAAACGTGAAAAATGGGATGGATGCCTCCTTAGCGAATACGAAGGCGAGCATAAAGATATTCCAGGTTACACATCCGATCAGTTGCGCAAACAGCATGTGATGATGCGGCGTTTACTAGGCGAAGCTTAAGGGGAGGGGGACAACATGTTAGAGCGTCAAATTATTCAGTTGCGTGGGTTTCGTAATATTCGTAGCGGCGACAAAGTCACAGGCTTTCAAGTACCTATTCGACTTGATTATTACCGTGGTGTGTGGATGTCTCAGGTCCGGCCTATTGCTGTGACAGTTGATGGTGTGGAGTACAGCAAGGAGCGAGTCAGTTGGCTTGTGTCTGGGCAAAGGATTGAACAGAAAGATCTTTCAACAAGCTCAGAGGTTCACTGGAGTTCTTTGGAGTCAGCGTTGTTGATGGTGGATAAACCGGGTGGCTTGGAGCCAGGCGTTCACGATGTCCAAGTCTTCAATCAGTTCAGTGCATCCTATTTACCACCTAGATTAGACCTGATGTTTTCGAAGCCAGAAAAACGCAGGATGGTTTTAGTTCGCTAGCAGTATTAAGCCGCCTTATGGCGGCTTTCTGTCATATCCTTCAACGCAGTAAATTTAATATTCCGCTAAAAAATTTCCTTGGTTTGGGCATAAATATATCAAGCCGCGTGCTTCCGATTGTTATTCAAACCCTGTACTTCATTCGCTGTGGCAGTAAGCGTTAATCTGTTATTGCACGCGTTAACTTTTATTGCCTACACAGTTAATGCAATGGCTTCATAGCAGCAGTATGGGATTTCGTTGAATTTATGATAATGGCTTATTGTGATATTACAGGTGGTTGTTGGCGGGGTAGGGCTAGCAAAAAATGTGTTGCCGGCTTGGGTTCTAGTCGCGCGCAGGAGCAAAGTATGACCGACTTAGCGCACAGTACGCTAAGTCGGTTTTTGTGTTATTAAAAGTTGTAAATGCCGCGAATACCCATAGTGCGGGGTGGTTGGAACTGGTAGTTATTTTGTTCGCCGACATAATTGCGTTGTGCTCTGGCGAGTATTACTTCGTCAGTTACATTGCGAACAAATGCCTGAATTTTCCAGTCTGCATCAAGTGGCTCATAAGAAAGCGATACATTGCCAGTAACATAGCTTTCTTGTTCCGTATCGGCAGTGTTGAACACCGTATAGTAGAGAGATGATGAGTATTTTCCGTCAACTTTCGCAGTGATCAAACCATTTTCCCCAACATCAAATGAATGCTCGTAACTTGCGGTGACAACAAAGTCAGGGGCATTTGGCAGAGTATTGTTGGAAATGTCGTAATCCATGTCATCGCCAGCGCGAATGAGTTGGTCTAAATCATCGAATGACGCATTTAGCCATGTGGCGTTAATATTTACCTTTCCTCGCTCACTCACCAATGCGGTTAGCTCGGATTCCAGTCCATAAATCGTTGCACTACCAACGTTAAAGACGCCGCTGCCGGACGAAACCACGGGGGTAGTTTGTGTTGCCTGGTAGCCGGTAAAGTCCTGGTAAAAGAGCGAGGCATTGAGCTCCAATCTATTTGCCATTAAGTTGTTTTTAGTGCCCAGCTCAAATGCTTTGAGGTTTTCTGGGCCGTAATCAACGGAGGGCGCGCTACCATTTGAGTTAAAGCCACCAGATTTGTAACCTGTACTGTATTTGGCGTAGAACAAGTTATCTTCTGTTGGTGTGTAATCTAAACCAATATGGTAGGTGAGTTTTGATTGATCAATATCACCATTTCCTGGGGTTGTAATAGCAAACGGAAGAAAACCAAATGTCGCGACTTCAAGGTCTAAAACGGCCTGTCCTGTACGTGCTTTGGTGTCAGAAGTGTTGCGTGCACCCAACGTTACTTTGTACTCGTCATTAATTTGGTAGCCTATCTGACCGAAGTAAGCTTTTGATTCAGTTTCTATATTGTAATCAAACTTAATCAAGTACCGATTAACATAGGGGCCGCTTGTTTCGAATAAGCCTGAATCCAGAGCATTCTTTTCAGAAAAGTAAAAGTAACCAAATTGCGCTGTTAGTGGTTGGTCTTGCGGCGTTGCTACACGAATTTCATGGTTATGTGTACGCGGCTGCTCTGCCTGCAAAAATTGTTGCGTTGGGAATCTTGATGGGGGCGTTCCATCCAGCGCATGGTTCCAGTTTTGCTTGTCATAGCCACTGGCATAGGTCATCACCCAGTCACTGCCTGCAATGTTGTAGTTGAATTCCCAGCGAGTCCGTTCGCCGTTTAGATCGGTGAAGGTGGGTTGAACTTGTTCGTAGCTATCGGCATCGCCGAAATCAATTTCTTGTCCTATAGGACCGTTCAGAGAAAGGTCACCCACATGATCGATAGAGTCACGCTGGTGCGATAATAGAATGTCGAGATTATCTGTAGGTTGAATGGCTACTTGAATCCGGCCGGACTGGCTGTTCTCATCATCGCCTTTATCATTAATTAGCGGCAGGTCACGATAGCCGTCGTGTTTTCGCGATATTCCAGAAAGTCGGACTTGTACTCGATCTGAGATTGGAATGTTGATGGCTCCTTCCAGATTTTTGGCACTGTAGCTGCCAGCTTCAACCGAGATGTAGCCTTCCATTTCTTTGCTTGGTTTTTTGGTAATAATACTCACTAAGCCGCCAGTAGAGTTGCGGCCAAAGAGTGTACCTTGTGGTCCTTTCAATACTTCCACTCGTTCAATATCGTACATGGAAGCTTGAATGCTAAAAGATCTGTTGGTAAAGAAACCGTCTCGGGCAATAGGCACTGATGGATCGCCAATTTCTGTTGTATCGGTACTGGCAATTCCTCGCAGAGCTACGTAACCGGCTCCATCGGAACTGACGACGTTTAAGCTGGGGTCTATGGTTTGTAAGGCTTGAACGTTACTAATGCCTGATTCCAGCAGGCTGTTACCCGTATAAGCTGTCAGTGATATGGCTGTATCTTGGGCGCTGGTCTGTACACGGCTAGCGGTTACAACTACCTCTTCCAGTTCCGCTAGTCTATTTTTCTCAGCAGCATGAACGGCAGCACTGGCGGTCATGGCGAGCGCAATAGCGCTGGTTAGTGTTTTGCGCGTGAGAATGCTTTCTAGCTTCATAGTGATCTCCAATTATTATTATAAGAAGAATGTTACTTCTGTTTTATATTAGAATCTAATTTCTATTAACTGTCTACGTATTTATAAGAAAATATTGTGGTTTGCACAAATATTGTGTGTTTTCCTGGCAGGAATTTCTTATAGAGCCTAAAATATAGGGGTGAAATCACATTTATAAGTATATTTTTTCGACCTACTATTTTTTGTATTTATTAGAAATAAAATTTTTATTCCATTTTGTTTGTGGGTAGTGCTGTAGAGGGTTTATCTAAATATCTTAGGGAGGGGAGGAGGGGGTTCGAGCGACTGTCGTCGGATTTCTGTTGAGTTTAGGCGTCTTTGTGGCGTTAGCGAAAGAATTTAAGATCCTAGACATAATGACAGAGAGAGGTTATAACTCTGCTGTTTTCAGTTATAACGTTAGCTCGTTGCGAAAAGATTTCGCTACCTACGTTGTAGGCATTGTTGTCACTATTAAATCTATGGCGGATATTGGTGGCATTTTCTAGATGTTGTTTTATTTTCTTAAAGCGGTTAGCTCCGTTTTTTTATGAGTCTATGGCGGACGAAATGCCTTTATCAAAAAAAACTAAATATGTTCGTGAGCCGAAGCAAGGGCGAAGCAGTGCTTCATTGGAGCGTTTGTTAAATGCTTCCAGAGAAGTGCTGGCAGAAAAAAGTTATGCAGAATTTACGCTTCAAGAAGTCAGTAAGCGTTCTGCAGTGTCGATTGGTTCAATGTATTGCCGTTTTAGTGGCAAAGAGGATTTGATTCGTCAGGTACAGCAGCGTGAAATAAAACTGATGGATGATGACTTTTCTCTTCGCATTCATTCTTTACGTAGACAAGAGCTTAAATTACTAGAATTGGTTCCTGCGTTAATTCGTGAGTTCGGAGAGTTTTTACGCAAATACAAAGATATCTTGCGACCCTTTATGGAAGTAGCTTTGGTAGATGAGGTTATTGCCAAAACTGGCGGGGAAAGCTTTCACCATACTAAAGAAGATTTTGTTCGTTTGATAATGGAATGTCGCGATGAGATTCCTCACGCAGATCCCGATCGTGCGGTTACTGTATTTTTTAACTTAATTTATGCCTCCCTTGCCCGATATTTAGGTTTTGGGAGTATTGAGGAGTTAAATAAAGAAGTGGTTTGGGATACGTTGTTGGATGATCTGACGCAGGTGGGTTTGTGTTATTTACTCGTTGACCCCAAAAATATTAACCGGTAGCTATATACCGTAATGAATATGTTTTATAGGGGCCCCTTGAGGGCCCTTTTTGTTTTTACGGTAAGCTGGATATATGTTTTCCGCCTTTACCATCAGGCGTCAGGTTGCAGTCGTACTCTGTTTGGGGCTCCCATTGGCGCCGGGCACCACGGCGCGGAGCATGCTTTTATTGCTGAGCAGCCAAGTGCAATACACGACGATAGCTGCACCGATAACCGTGATTGCCGTTATGCGACTACCTGTGATTGCTTGCAATCCTGAGAGTACGAGCGGTGTAAAAAATTGTGCAAGAGTGTAGGTGAACCACCAAAATCCGGAAAACTTACCGCGCTCAGTGACTGAAGCAAAACTTAATAAATAGGTCATCGCTGTTACTAGCATAGCGCCGCCGCCTACTTGTTGTAGCACCAGGCCGGTAGCGATAGTGGGCACGTTGCCACCTTGTGCCATCAAAATAAGACCGATCCCCATCAGTGAAAAGCCAAGTGTTAGAACTTTTCCGGCAGGTATGTGGGTTAGTTTACGTGTCACCAGTGCTCCAGCTGCGCTGATGACTAAACCTATCGCGGTTATGTTGGCGCTGGTGCTTGGGTTAGAAAAACCGTGCGCATCCAGTAAAAAGGCCAGCTGTGTTGGTGCCGTGTAAAACGCTATTGAGCCCGGCACTGCAATGACGGCAAAGTGCAGCATTAATTTCCACGTTAACGGTTGTGTTGTTGGCGTGTCTTCGATTTCAGTTGGGGTTACTGGTGCTGAAATCTCATCTTCCGGCTTGGGGTCGTAAAGTACAAAGAGTCCAAAGAAAAGAGTAAGAAAGGACAGGCTGTACATCGAAAAGGCGAGGCGCCATTCGATATCTGCAAGAACGCCTGCTAGCCCCATAATGATTGCGCCTGCCCAAGGCAAAACAACCATTTGGTAAGCAATCCATTTTTGACGTTTGTCACCTTGAAAGTAATTTGAGAGGAGTGACATCGATGCTGTTACGAGACCTGCTTCTGCGATACCGAGGAGTAGGCGGCTGGCTAGTATTGAATACAGCGAATCAAGAAAAAGCGGGGCCATTCCAGCAAAGCCGTACACGGCTAGAGAGCACAACAAAACTTTTCGAGCACCAATCTTGTCACCCAGTATGCCTGTGAGTGGTGACATAAGCGCGAGAAACAATGCGGGGGCAGTTAACAGCAGGGGCACGATTACATTGGCGTATGGCGTGTCTTTAAATTCAGCGAACATTGTTGCAAGCAACGGGGCTATCAAAACGGCGCCGAGCATGCTGAATAACGGTGCAGTGACGAGTGCTAATCCCTGTGCTGTACCAGCAGTGCGGGTCTGGAGGGTTGTCTTCACGCTATGGATCTCTCGTTAGTTAGTATTGTTGGGTGTGAGTGCTTTGCGTCGAGAGCACAGGGGGTCTTGGCACCATGAATATTAGCCTATACGCCCAAGCCTGGTGTTGTGCTCTGATGCGTTGGCACTTATTGTTTTCTCTATTGTGTCACAGGTTTTTGATGTTGATCTGTAACGGCATTTCTCTATTTATTGGAATTTAAATTCTAAATATTCTATGATGTGCTAGAGATATAGTCAACTACAGGCTAAACGCAACTCTTTACATCACTCAATCGGACCATGCAATACCATTCCTGTTAGATTTGTACGGAGAGCTCAGTACCTTGCGAGTATTGGTAGTGGTTAACCAATAATTCACTTTGGTTGGTTGACGTCGTTAGTTCTTGGGCTTCCAGTGCTGTGTGGTTTTACTGGACCGTTGATCGCTAAAAAATAGGAAAAAGGGTAGATACCGTTGTCTATTAAATACCAGCTAAAACCTATGAGATGAGCCCGTAGAGGTGGCTCTGTAAGAATGCACTCCGCATGATCTAGGTTATAACGCTCTTAATTTAGCACTAGAAAATTGATTGGCTTTCTCTCGTGACGTGGGTTCGCCTTTTATTCAATTGCTAGCAATATTTCAAATTCAGTAACTCCTTGGCTCATTCAGAAGCTTGGCTTGTCGACGATCGTTGATGTTGCAGTATCCAGATGTTTTATCACGTCTCTGTTGTTAGGTGCGCGTATTTTCTTGGCGTCAGGTTGGCAATGAGCCCGTTGTTTATGGAGCAAACTACAACGTGCCAATCTCAGCCGTCAAAGGACAGGCACTGGCTGCGAGTTATTTATAGGCCAATGGTTCGATGATATAAAAGATCTGTTGATAATTTAGAATTTTGATTCTAAAATTGAGATATTGATATATTAGATTCAGTGTAGAAATTGCAATACCAATAAAACTAATGAGAGATAGCAGTATGCTTGATAGAACGATTTTACAAGGTCGCGGTTTTCGTAATGTAGTCGAAAATGGTCAAATCACCGGGTTTCAGTTTGACGTACGTAACCCGAATTATCGCGGTATTGCTGGCTGCCTTCTCGATGGTATCGAAGTCGTAGTTAACGGTGAGATTATTGACGACCATATCCCATTGTGGACCTTACAAGGACGAACTTTCACCTTGGAGGAGCTACGTGCATCGGAGGATGTGCGTTGGCAATTAGATGAGGTTGCAACTATTACCATACCAAAACAAGGTGGGTTAGAGGTTGGGGTTCATAATCTGGATTTTTGTATTCACTTGCGTCGCCCTTATATTCCACCTACGGTATCTCGCTCGGCATTCCAATCTTCTGGTAAGGGGGTTATCGTTCCGACGGTACCTGAGTCAGGGATCAAGTTTGGTGTTTCAACGTACAGTTACTCCGGCGATATTTATACGTCGATGACGTTGGAAGATGTCTTCGCAGATATCGCAGATATAGGCGCTACGGGTATAGAGTTTCTGGGTGAAGGTAATATAGAAAACTATCCGTCGCCCTCTACAGCCTGGGTTGATGAATGGTTTAAATTACAAGAAAAATACAACGTAGAGCCTACTAATTACGGTAGTTGGATCGATACTGCTAAGTGGAATAATCGCGACCTGACGGAGGAAGAGGGCGCTGCGCAACTGATGCTGGATCTCAAGTTGGCATCGCAGTTAGGCTTTACATCGATACGTCCTAAATTCGGTGTGACATCTTTTGATCTTCACCCTCATCCCATTTGGCAAGGCGTTGTGGAGCGCTCGTTGGAATTGGCGGAAAAATTAAATATTGTTATCTGTCCAGAAATTCATAGCCCCACACCGCTTAATCATCCTGTTACACAGGCCTACATCGATTTTATTCAGCGTATTAATTCGGATTGTTTTAAATTAATTGTCGATACAGGCATTTTCCAAATAGAACCGTGTGACGATGGCCATGAGGGTATTGCTCTTGAAAAAGGTCAAAAGCGTCCGGCATTTCTTGAGCCTTTGGCTGTGCCTATGGCGGATCTTGCGGAGTTTTTGCCTCACGTACACTTTATTCAAGCAAAGTTTTTCGAAATTGATGACAACCTGAACGACCTACATATTCCTTGGGCCGGCATTATTGATGTGCTGAAAAAGAATAACTGGAATGGATGGTTGTCCAGTGAATATGAAGGGCGCCGCGAACCTTACCGAGGTCGAGATCAAGTAAGGCGCCAGCATGCCTTGATGCGTAGATTATTAGCAGGTAGTTGATAACAGTTGGTCTTACTGTCCGCTGTTTAAATTATCAATTAATGAAAAATTGGAATAATAAAAATGAATCGATCCATACGTACTCAATTATCCGTCATGATGTTCCTGCAGTTTTTTATTTGGGGTAGCTGGTTTGTCACTCTTGGAACATTTATGGCTCATAACTTGAAGGCTAGTGGTAGTCAAATGGCGATGGCTTTTTCCACTCAGTCATGGGGCGCAATTATCGCGCCTCTCATTATTGGCTTGATCGCTGATCGTTATTTTAATGCTGAACGAATTTTGGCGGTGATTCATCTTATCGGTGCGGTGTTACTGTTTTCTCTTTCTCGTGTCGATACTGCAACCAGTTTTTATCCAATTTTATTAGGCTATATGATTCTTTATATGCCTACTTTAGCGCTTGTTAATTCGGTGGCGTTTCGGCAAATCAATGATCCGGCGCTGGAATTTTCTAAAATTCGGGTGTGGGGTACGGTGGGTTGGATTGTGGCGGGTGTCATGATCAGTTATCTGTTTTCATGGGATTCGCCGCAGGGGCTTGCTGCAGGTTTGTTAAAACATACCTTTTTGATGGCTGCCATAGCCTCAGCTATGCTCGGTGTTCTAAGTTTTACACTACCCAAGACCGAGCCTGCAAATCGCAATGCGGGTCATGGTGGTTTAAAAAGCCTTTTAGGTCTGGATGCGCTGGGCCTTTTAAAAGATAAAAACTTTCTCGTGTTTTTTTTGAGCTCTATACTGATTTGCATTCCACTGGCATTTTATTATCAAAATGCTAGCCCTTTTCTGACAGAAATCGGTATGGAAAACTCTACCGCAAAGATGGCTCTGGGGCAGGTGTCTGAAGTGCTGTTTATGCTTTGTGTACCTATCTTTTTACAGCGTTTCGGGGTGAAGATAACCTTATTGATAGCGATGTTGGCGTGGGCATTACGCTATGTATTGTTTGCTTTTGGTAGCGTTGATTCGCCAGCGGTCATGCTTATGCTAGGTATTGCTTTACACGGTGTATGTTACGATTTCTTTTTTGTTACTGGGCAGATTTATACCGATAGTAAGGCTGGCAAAGAGCATCGTAGTGCAGCTCAAGGCTTGGTCACCTTGGCTACTTATGGTATTGGTATGTTGGTAGGCTTTGCTGCAGCGGGTGTGGTCGTGGATATATACGCAGCTGTGTCGGGACATGATTGGCAACAGATTTGGCTTGTCCCCGCAGGTTTTTCTTTGTTGGTGCTGGCGTTATTTTCCGTGTTTTTTAAGCCAGAAAAGATACGCGTTGTTAAATCGGTTATCGATCAATAGATACGCTCCACTATGAATAGTTGTTAGCTGTCGTGGCTACTATTGTAGCTTGTTAATCGTTTTACCCGGCCTGCTGCCGGGTTTTTTATATTTAGGTACGATTGAATTATTTTTCAAGATGAGTATTCAATAACAGGTAAAGGATGATTTACTAATTATGTGCGCTTGCCAGACAGTTTCTGCCTGATTTTTTAGCTTTATACAGCGCAGTATCAGATGCTTTTAATACCAACTCTGGTGATATCAGTGTGTCATCTCGCTCCGCGACACCAATGCTAATAGTGACGTTTGTAGTTTTAGTGGTTGTTTTTGGATTACGTAGACTTTTGCCTACTTTGTTTGAAACGGGGCGGTCTTTGGTGTTGCGAATGACCATTTTATAGTTAGCTATAGATAATCTAACCGCCTCTAAATGAGGTGCGCAAGCTTCGATACCTTTATTTGCAAATACAATGCAAAATTCCTCACCGCCATAACGGTAGGGGATCCCTCCACCTCCAATTTCGCTAATTTTAGCGGCTACCAGCTTTAATACATCGTCACCAACATCGTGACCGTGAGTATCATTAAATTTTTTAAAATGATCCACATCCATGGTGGCGATAACATAGCGACGACCAAGCGTGCGTAACTTTTCATTAAAAGCTCTGCGATTTCTTAAGCCTGTCAGGTCATCTCGAAACGCCATGTCGTAAGAGCTGTGAAAGACGCCGTAAATAAGAATACAGCCGCAAGTACCCAACAATATGGAAGAAATAAACGGTTGTGAAAAATAGATCAGTGTTAGAAAAGTCGCAATCAGGCAGGTAAGCAATAATGATTCAATATCGCGATTGCGCAAGAGTAAAAGCGTTAAGAGTAACAGCGCTGCGCCCGCGAAAAGACCGCTTGCGGCCAATGACAGCAGGTAAGTAGGAGAGGGGTTCAGCCCCAACCAAAATTGATAATCAAGTGGGATTTGCCAGCTGCTATCGTAAAGCCAGTAAACCGCTCCGGTTTGCACTGCTAACAGCGCAAGGGTCAGGCTTCCTACTCGGCTACGCAACCCGTTCTCTGGAATGAATACGATCCCTAACAAGTTCGCTGGGATTGCCAGACTTAGGGCTGTGTATAGCAGGTCTACCTTTGGGTTGCTCAGGCTCTGCTGTAAACCAGCCTGGATAGCAAAGTAGCTCAGTAAGCAGATAAGTGAAGCGCTAAACAGGCGTAGTCGGTTGAATTGAAGAGCGAGCAGTAAGCCAATTCCGAGGACAAAATAAGGAATGGTGACCACGAGCTCATGGTATTGAGCGATGACTTGGTTGAAATTGAAGCTGGCATAAAGTGCCGTTAACACCATGAACGTGGGGGCAATTAACCGTAACAGCGGTTTTATAAGATAGGGCATAGGTCGTTGGGTGATTAACAATAATTAGACATAGGGGCGAGTATAAACGGGTGGTGGTCCTTGTCGCCAGGAGGAATGAAATATGATGTTTGTATAACTATTGAGGAATGTTCATAAATGTCTAATTTCAAGAATCTTGGGTACTGTTATTCAGCTACGTATGTCCTTTTTTGTCTGATTAATATACCGCGCTTGACATATTTGTATAAAGTGCTAAATTTTTAGCATGTGCTACAAAATTAGCATGTTGGGCAGGGTCGTATTGAGCCCAGTAAAAAATAGACAGTTTTATTTATATTCAATGATTGAGGTTGATATGCCACCGGAATCCCACAAAGATCTTAGCCGTCGAGAGCGACAGATTATCGATGTACTGTATCAGCATGCTGAGGCCTCGGCGCATGATGTAAGAGCCGCTATGGAAGATGCGCCCAGTTATTCTACTGTACGCGCTTTACTTGCACGTATGGTCGAAAAAGGCCTGGTCGCGCATCGTATGGAAGCCGGCAAGTACCTGTATTGTGTCAAGGCAAGTAAGACTGAGGCTCAGCAAACGGCGTTACAGCGTTTGCTAAAAACCTTTTTTGACGGTTCTGCAGCAAAAGCCGTGAGTGCGTTATTAGGGACTCAGGGGAATGAATTAACTGAGGAAGAGATAACGTTGCTGGAAGCTGAAATTCAAAAAGCCAAAGGCAAAACTCAAAAATAAAGCTTAGGTATATAGCCGATCCAGGGTGGGGTGTAACTATGACTGTATTAACAGCATTAATAACGGTGTTTATTAAGCCTCTCCTGTTAATTGCGGGTATATTCATGCAACAGAAAGTTGATGAGAATAACTCCGCTGCACTGAACCACCTTTACTTGTTCTTTTGTGTGTTAAGTATTCCTTTACTGGTGCTGGGTTGGTATTTTGGAGAATGGATATCAATTCCTATTGGTCAGGCGTCAGGGCTTTTAGTTGATCGACTAACAGACTTTTTACAAACATCAATGGGGTCTCTGCTATTTGTAGTGTATGTCGGCGTTTTTTTTCTTATCCTGTTTTACCGGTTACTAGGTGTTATAGCGTTGTGGCAGCAGCGTAGTTTTTACCAGCGGCCGCCAACATCGATTCAACAGCAAGTCGCGTCAATTCAAGACAGCCTTGCGCTGAAAAACTCTGTGCACGTTTATGTTTCTGAAAAGGCTAAAGCCCCTTATGTATGGGGTATCTTGCGTCATGATTTGGTATTGCCCGTCGATATGGCTGTTTTTGCTAAGGGCGGCTTAGTACCCGTTTTGCTGCATGAATTCGCTCATATTCAGCGACGGGACTGGTTGGTGTCACAGATAATGTTAGTTATTTGTGCATTGTTCTGGTTTCTCCCGCCGGTTTGGTGGTTACTAAAGCGTGCCGAGAATTTGGCAGAGCTAGCCTGCGATGATCGCGTTATCGTTTTGTGTGATCAAAACCCTGAGTATGCCGAAATATTAGTGGCTCTTGGCCGAGCCGGGAGCGAGCAACGTAAAGACCTGCCTACGGCAGATATAGTGGGCGGCTCTATTTATTATCAACGTATTCTGCGGCTTTTTGACCAGTATCAAAATCGCGATGTGATTTATCGTCGAGATACATTGACGACGGCGTTGCTTTTAACATTGTGGGTGCTGCCGCTACTCGTTGTGGGTGTTAATGTTTCGACCAGTAATAACACGGTTTCACAGTACATAGAGATAATGCTGGCAACTCACGAACCTCTCATAAGTTCGAATGAAACACTTGTTGAAACTCATCGTTATTATATGCCTGCACGACCTGTAGCGATGGCTTCACTCCCAGCGCCAGACAGTAAGATTTTATTACCAGTTTTGAGTACTCCTATCGAAGAAGTTGGCGTACTTGCCGAGCATCCAGTGATAGATAAGAGTACGTTGGAGCCGGCGGTTGCGGTATCTATTCAAGGCTACTTACCCATCAGGCTCGTTACGCCGACTTATCCGCGTCGAGCCATACGGCGCTCTATCGAAGGCGAAGTGTCTGTTCAATTTTCCATTACTGCTGAGGGCAGGGTAAGTAATCCGGCAATTGTGCAGGCACAACCTCAAGGCTATTTCGAACAGGCGGTGTTAAGCGCTTTAGATGAATTTGAATTTATTCCTTATCGTATTAATGGTGAAGCAGTCGCTGTTCATAATATTCATGAAAGATTTGTTTTTCGCCTAAGTAACCAAGTGCCTGAACCATCTTTAGCATCGAAAAAACGATCACTATCCCCCACTGCTGCATTAGCAGCCTTAGCCACTGGTCCACCTTAGTTTTCCCTGTACCACCGGCGTGTTTACGCCACATTCTTTGTCTCATTAGATAATCTGGAGGGTGATTATGATCGCCGCAGCTACTTCTCGTCTTGAATTTCGTGTTCTTGCTACTGTACCAATTGCATTGTTGATGACATTTTTGTTGTTGTACTTAATGCAACGGTTAATTTATACCGACCTTGTGTCAGATGAAATTATTGACATTAAGCCAATGATAAATGTCTTCTACGAAGAAAGAGTGATTGAAACCCAAACAAAGAAACCGCCAAAAAAAGTAGAGGAGCCCCTACCTGTTCCTCCTGTATTGCCTTTCAAGCCAACAACGATAGAACCAACTGATAGTACTGTTGATTATGGTGTGGGGCGATCTACGTTGAAACATGGCGGCGGAACTGACATTAAACTCAGTACTGGAGGGGCATTAGTAAAACAGGTCATGGTGCCACCTATATACCCGGGTCGCCAACTAGCGCGGGGAATTGAAGGTTATGTTGATTTGCGTTTTGACGTGACTGAATACGGCGCTACACAGAATATTCAAGTGATGAGCTCAGAGCCTGTTGGCGTATTCGATGATGCTGCTGTGAAAGCGGTTAAACGCTGGCGTTATCGTCCTCGAATGGAAGAGGGTGTGCCGGTTTCAAGCCAGAATATACAAGAGCGGATTCGCTTCCAAATTGAACACTGAATATTACCCATGTCTTAGGGATTGATACTAACTGGAGCTGGTGTAAAAGCCATTAATGCCGGTGCTAACTGAGCCGTCAGTAACGCCGGCATTTTTAGTAAGGACGGTTGGCGGTTTAGTTGTTGATTTCCAAATCAACCCGGTCAGTAGTATTTGACGTTATGCTTTGCGATATCACTTCAATGTCGCCCGCTTGTTTCGTTGGACTACCGCTAAGCGATATCCTGGCAACCACGACAATATCAGTGGCACTGGAAATGGTTCTACCAGGCATCATTGCCAAGCTATCGTTGAGTGTGATGGTGAAAGGTAGATCTTTCACTTGCTTGCGCACGACGGCTAGTGGTGGGCCAGCAGATTGATTAGCGGGGCGCGCAAAAATAAACAGTGTTGTTTCGGGGTTTAGCTGTTCGCCTAGTGTTTTAGCAAGCGATACCTTTACATTAACCCCAGTGCTCGTCGCAGCTATCGGGTCCACGCTGTTCTTATCATCCGCGGTCTCACCGATATATTGATACATTTTTTTGTCAGCTGTAGAAGTGATTAGGTCTGCATGGGGGGACTTGCTTTCAGCGTTTTGAACACTAATGTCATCGCCTGTATAGCCAAGGGTTTTCGCCTTCTCCAAGGCTTTTTGAGCTTCGTTGGGTTGTTGTAAAAACTGGTAAGATTTCGCCAGTAACACCCAGCCCTTGACGTCATTAGGTTCGTTTTCAAGACGTTTGCGTAAACCATCAATCATCGATTCGACAGATCCTACTGCTTTGGTGTTCTTTGCTGGAATGCCGGGCTGGCTTTGTGTCATTGAGATTGGAAAAGAGTCTTTACTGTTTATAAGGCTTGTCTTTCCTTCGAGAGTTTTGGGTGATTCTATTTGTAAATATCCGATAATAAGAAACGCAATAATCAGTATGAAAATTCCAAGAGCTAACTTTTTGTTCATTTAATCACCATAAATATGTTGGGTGTAATCTGGCCGCCGATTATTACTGTGCCTAAAAACTCCAGCGGTAACCTATAAATATGTAGGTACTTTTGAACTCGCCGTTGTTGCCAGTGGTATTGATTACCTGGTTTCCTGCTTCCAAATTAAACTCTAGACGGCGCCACGGACGGTAGGTTAATTCTAACGAGTAACGCAACTGGTTCTGAGTGTTGTCATTACTTGTAAATGATATTTGCGAGTAGATGAGCTTGGGCAGAAGGGTCCAGGTGTTACCAAGCCGCAAGCGTTCAGTGAGAAAGACTTGATTACTCGTACTTGTGTCACTATTGCTGTTACGTAAGCCGATGCTAAAACTATCATTAGTGTGCATTAGATCCCGAAGGATTAGCTGAGTGCCTACGCTTCTGTAGCCGAATGAGTCGCTTGTGTCTCCCGTTTCAGGAAGACCTAAAAGAAATTCACTGGATGGAATTTCTGACAAGGTAGAATCGTAATAATCAATCAGCCAACGTGCTTTTTCACCAATCTCTGTTGTTAAATTGATACTGTAATAGTCGTTTTGAGAAGTTCGTGCTAGTGCGTTATCCAGCAAGTTATCTTTATTTTCTTTGCTTTCCAGATACGTATTTAAGTCCAAATCAGCTTGACCAATAAGGATGTTGGTCGCGGTTAGAAAGGGAGACCGTTGGCTGCCATAGGTAAAGCCAGCATGAATAGTATCGCTGATGTTGTAGTTCAGATTGAACAGCAAATTGTTGACTTCCGAAAATGCACTGTCGTAATCAATGCTAATCCAGCTGGTGAATTTTTTGCTGATATAACGACCATTAAATCCTAAGGCTTCTCTATCCGTTACATCGTTGACAGTTTGATTGATCAGGTAGGTGCCTAGCTGCCAGTGTTTATTAATATTCCATTCTGCCTGCGCGCTGTAGAAAAAATAGTCCAGATTGTCGTATACCGAACTTGTATACACCGGCTTGCCGGCACTAACTGCCAATTTGAGATTGTCTTTCGGCGCATAAGAAACCGTTAGTCCGTCAAACGAAGTGAAAACACCGGTATCAGAATCACGTTGTCTTCCAAGACTTGCTCCAATGCCGGTCTCAGCGTGATTATATTCTGCGAGGAAACGCTTAATAACCCATTCGTTATTACCATTTTCCAGTTGATCATTCAGCCAATAGCCGTTGGTGCGCAATTTAAGATCATGACCTTGCCAGCGTACGGAGCTGCGCAGATCCCAGTTGCTCGTGAGTAGGGACAGCACATCTTCACTGTCACCACCATTGATTGTGCGACTGGCACTACGATAATACTGACCTATAACGCCACGTGAGTAGAGAATACGATCTTCTTTGTTTGAGCTGGCTTTTAACGCCTTGGGCGCCGAAGCAGCAGCGGTTTCTAAACTGCGTAACCGTTGACTGACTCTCTCTTTGCCTTGAGCATCAGGGTAGGCCTCCAGCACTTCGCGGTATTGGGCGATGGCTAACTTATGCTGTCCAAGTTTTTCATAACTAAGCCCAGCGAGTTCAGAAGCCCAAGCCGCAGTTGCATCGTCTGCTAACGCTGACAACAGTTGGTAGTGCTCTGCGGCAGATTCATAGCGCTTATTCATGTAAAGGGTTTTGGCTCGCGCTAGAATAGCCTTTTGTGCTTTTCGCAGTCCTGTATTGGTTCCATCAATAGGGAAGACAAAGTAAGAGGATTCTGCATCAGACTCGCGTAATGCATCTATAACTGAAAAGTGTTCGGATGCGGTTATCGCTTTTATACTTTGCTTTTGGTAAAGGTATTCCGAAGCTTGCTTGAACTCTTTCGCTTTTTCATAGGAAGAAAAGAACCCTATATGCAGTGTCGGTACGGCTTTACCGTTAAGCTCTAACGCATTTACGTAAAGCAGTAGATATCCGTATCTGTTCCAGTGGCTTTTTAAAGTCTCTAAATTACTGTTGGTTAACGGCATTTCAAGTGTGAACTGGTTGTCTGCATAATTGGCATATGCAGATACCCAATCATCTTTAGGTAGCGTTGTACTGGCTTCTTGTGCAAGTGCAGAGAATGCGAAACAAGAGCAGTAGAGTGTCAATACGATTTGTTTTCGAAAACTAATCAAAGCTGCCATCACTAACTCTGTGCTCACTGTTACGGGTTCTAAGAATCGTTGTAAACGATGTGTTGGTATATTCGTGACAAGCGCCGCTGCAATCCCGGAGCTCACTGACAGTGTAAAAAACTGCTGGTGAATCTACTTTTTTATGAGATCCGGCACGGTAATCAGATGCGTGACAACCGGCGCAGTCCGGCGCATAGGCGCTGTTTGACCACGTCACCGTTTCGCTGTTGCTGCCATGGCAATCTGTGCAGCTCAAATTGCGGCGGTGTTGGCCAGGGTAGTTAGGGCTGCTATGGGAGAATGTATCAGGGAGCCAAGCAATTGTGGTGTGACAATTATTACATTCCTGCGGCGTTTGGAAGTGGCTAGTTGTTTTCCCTGTCGCAGTAACACCGTCATGACAACTACTACAATTACCCGTTACTGTAGAGTGATCAAACGTTGCGGGTGTCCAGGCAGTGGTGGAGTGGCAAAGATCGCATTCGCCATTAGTAGCTAAATGGTCGTTAGTTTTGCCTGTGGCGACGGTATTGTTGTGGCAGCTGGAACACGACCCGCTGACAACGTTATGGTCCACGCTGGCGGGTGTCCAGGCAATCGTACTGTGACAGTCGTTACAATCGCCGGTGACCAAAATGTGATCGGGTGTTTTGCCGGTGGACGTCACACCATCGTGACAGCTGCTGCAATTACCTGTGACTTGGGAGTGGTCAAACGTAGCCGGTGTCCAAGCGGTAGTGGAGTGGCAAAGGTCACATTCGGCATTGGTTGTGAAATGATCATTGGTTTTGCCTGTTGCAATTGTATTGTTGTGGCAGCTTGAGCAGCTGCCCGTAACGACTGTGTGATCGACACTGGCAGGGGTCCAAGCGACAGTGCTGTGACAGGTATTGCAGTCACCTGTCACTAAAATATGGTCAGGCGTTTTGCCGGTAGATGTCACACCATCGTGACAGCTGCTGCAATTGCCTGTGACTTGAGAGTGATCGAATGTAGAGGGTGTCCAAGCTGCGGTAGAGTGGCAAAGATCACATTCAGCATTGGTTGGCAGGTGATCGTTAGTCTTACCTGTTGCAATTGAATTGTTATGACAGCTGGAGCATGTTCCGCTAACGACGCTGTGGTCGACACTGGCAGGCGTCCAGGCAAGTGTGCTATGACAAGCGTTACAGTCGCCGGCTACTAAAATATGGTCGGGGGTTTTACCTGTCGACGTTACGCCGTCGTGACAACTACTACAGTTGTCTGTAACGAGGTCGTGGTCGAAAGTGGAGGGCGTCCAAAAGTTGGTGGAATGGCAGAGGTCACATTCCGCATTTGTTGGGATGTGGCTGAGGTCTTTCCCTGGCGCATTGCTTCCATTATGACAGCTGCTACAGTTTGCAGATGTTTGGCTGTGGTCAAAGGTTGCAGGAGTCCATGTGAGCGTATTGTGGCACGCTTCACAGGTATTGGTCGTCGCAAAGTGACCGATGTTCTTGCCTGCTGCAAACACGCCATTATGGCAACTGGCACAATTATCCGTAACTTGAGCATGGTCGAACGTTGCTGGAGTCCAACCGGCGACAGTGTGACAGTCACTGCAGTCATTATTGGTGGGGAAGTGATCTGGGTTTTTACCAGTAGCTATTACGTTGTTATGACAACTACTACAACTGCCCGTGACAAAGTTATGATCGAAATTGACCGGCGTCCAGGCGACAGTGGTATGACAGCCATCGCATTCTCCCGATGTCAGGACATGGTCGGTATTCTTACCTTCAGCAATAGTGCCATTATGGCAGCTGGAGCAGGAACCGATTACCGCACTGTGATCTACTGGGGCGGGTTCCCAGCTAAATACACTGTGGCAAGACTCACAATTGTTGTCGCTTAAAATGTGTTGAGGGTTTTTTCCGGTAGCATTAGTACCGTTATGGCAGCTAAAGCAACCACTGGTAATGTTACTGTGGTCAAATCGGGCGGGTGTCCAGGCCATGTCTGAATGACAGGTGTCACAGGGTTGATTGGTTGCTACGTGGTCTACTGGCATTCCACCACTTACTACGCCGTTGTGGCAGCTTTCGCAGCTACCAAATACCTGAGTGTGGTCAACGCGGGGTATATCAATCCATGCAGTATCTTGATGGCACGAGTCACAGGTATCCGTTGTAAGGATATGGCCCGGCGGTTTTGGTGTTGCATTTACGGATCCGCCCAAGCTATGACAGATGTCACACTCTCTTGGTGTGCCCTTGAATTGGCCCTGCACGTGACAGCTTTCGCAGGCGGTAAATCGGTGCTCACCCGTAAGATCAAAACCGACATTCCCATGGTCGAAGGCTGGCGCAGGCTGTGCGTTTACATGCAAACTAAATATAGATAGCGTGCATATGAGCGCCAGTAAAATCAGTCTGGGTGCATGATAGTAGAAGCTTGAAACCATTTTATCTATTAAGTTATCCATACTCATTCCCGCCTGTGTGGCTAGGGTAGGTGAAGTTCAGAAAAGCTGTCGCTGTTATGGCAAGTGTCACAATGTGGCCCAAATTCGCCATTGTGAATATCTTGTCGGCGGTGACAATCCCCACAAATTTCTGGTGCGTTTTTAGCTGGCTTACCTGGAGCATGGCAGGCCTCACAAGTAATACCTTCATGCCTGCCAGTTAATGTAAAGTCGGTTTGTGCAGTATGATCAAACTGCCATATAGCCCATGTATTAGGGGTGTGGCATTGGTTGCAAGCTTCACCAAATCCACCTTTATGTTTGTCTTCATTTTGATGGCAACTATTGCAGCTAGTGTCGGAAAACGTAAATTGATTACCAATATGGCAGCTTTCACAAGGCGCTATTCTGTGCATACCCAGCAGAGGGAACTGACTAAAATCGTGATCGAATTGCGTTACTTTTGTCCAGCTTTGGGTGTTGTGGCAGGTTGCGCAAAGCTGCATGTCAGTACTTTTATGAACATCGTCAGCTTTGTGACAACTGGCGCAATCTCGCTGTAGTTCTTGCTGAAGGGTCCCGGCGTGACATTGATTGCAGGATAGTGATGTATGTTGTCCGGTGAGTGGAAAGTCTGTGTCATCTTGATGATCGAAAAGAATTTTTTTCCAACTGGCCTCTGTATGACAAGCACTACACTGCTCTCCGAATTTTCCTATGTGGACATCATCGTTCTTGTGGCAACTTTGGCAATCGGTCGGGGTTTTTCTTTCTAATTTTCCAAAACTGGTGGTGGGTTCATGGCAAGCTGAGCAGGGTATTTCTTTATGTCCACCTTTTAGTGGGAAGTCAGTTTTATCATGATCGAATTTAACGCTGGACCAGCTTTTAGTGCTGTGACAGCTTTTGCAGTCTGAGCCGTTTGTACCTAAGTGTGGATCAGTCTTGCCGTGACAGCTAAAACACGTTTGCTCTTTAAACGTGTACTGTTCGTTTAAATGGCAACTAATACAGCTTGTTTCTGTATGTTTGCCGTCAAGGGGGAAGTCTGTCTTTGAATGATCAAACGGTAGGGTTGCTCGCCACTGTGTTGGCTGGTGGCAGTTGTCGCATTGTTTTCTCAGTGCGCCGTTATGCTTGTCATCGGTTTCATGGCAACTAAAACAACTTGTTTCTGGATCTTTCCAGGGTTTTTTCTTTGTATGACAGCTTTCACATTGAAGCTGGCTGTGCGCTCCCACCAACGAGAAATTCGTATGTGTATGATCAAAGGTGTCTTGTAACAAACCGGTGATATCAGCGTCTCTACCTTCGTGGTCAGTGTGGCAGGTCTCACAGTTATTTGATTTTGCATGTGGAGCTGAACCGTGAAATCCTGAATTGTTGTCTCTATCCTTGGCAATGTCTTCATGGCAGTTCATGCATAGCTGGGTCATGGATTGCTTGGCGAAAGGGGCGTGGCAGCTTTCGCAATCTGCTTCAAATTTTGCATGCCCGGAAATGACGGG
>JBNKHI010000028.1:0-43868 GCA_050290265.1 Cellvibrionaceae bacterium | reverse complement strand
TGCAAGCCCGGCATAAAATATTTGTATTTTTTGCAACAGTATTAATTGTGGCAACTGTTTTTGGTTCGTTGATGTATGTGGTGGAAGGGCCTACGAATGGCTTTACGAGTATTCCAAAAAGTATTTACTGGACAATTGTCACGGTAACCACGGTTGGCTATGGGGATATCACGCCGCAAACCGTAGCAGGCCAAGTGATTGCATCACTGGCAATGTTGACCGGTTATTCGATTATTGCGGTACCTACCGGGATTTTAACTGTGGAGCTGTCGCGGGAAATGCAGCGTGACAGCCATGCTCGTATTTGTGCTAACTGCGCTAAAGGGGGGCATGACATGGACTCAAAATATTGTCGCTTCTGTGGCAGTGCCTTACTCCCAAAAACATAGCGTTTAGGATGTAAGCATAATATTCATATTAGTAGGGTTTTATTAGTCAATGAGTGATTCAGCGGATCAGCAAATGCTAGAAGATTTACAGGCACGTTTGGCCTTTCAGGAGGATCTTATTCACAGCTTGAATAAGACGGTTGTTGATCAGGCTGAGGCTATTCGTGTCTTGCAAGTTCAGATTCAACACGTGTCTCGGCGTCTAAAGCATGCTATCGATAGCGGTATTGAAGATGGTCAAGTTGCTGGTGATGATAGGCCTCCGCATTATTAGAGTGTTGTTTTAGACGACATTAGCAGTGCTTGAGTGCCTATTTTACGCTGACTTTGGCGGCAGTTTCTCCAAAAATGACTACACTTACGGATAGGCCCTGTAGTGGGCTCAGTAGACTGTTGTCTGGCTTTTCTCATTAGGTCAGTTGTTCCGACGCGAAGGCCCCATAACGGATTTAGTATGATTAAGGAAAATGCCATAAACCCCAAAAATCAATTTGCACCCGCTCCTGTTCATGTTTCGTCCGCGAATAATGTGAGTGTGATTCATTGGTTTTATGATTTAAATTCGTGTGATTTTCATATTCCTGCGGAAATTACTCAGCTGATTCCTAATGTCGATTCTCGCAGCTTGAGTTGGCAGGACTTTTTGTCACTATTCGATACAGAGGGGCAGACCTGGTTATCGGCTTTGGTCAGTGAGCCGTCGTTGCAGTCGCAGTCGTTTTCACGCCTTCTATCTTGGACGCTCGGTGAGCAATCCGGTGTGCTGGGCTTGTCTGGGCAAATATTTTCTACGGCAAGTCGCTGGGTATGTTTTGGTATCTTGTGTGATGTCGTAAATAGTCGTTTCCTGATCTCTAATCATGCGAGTTCTTCCTGGTTGTGGATGCAGGATTACTGGTTTGAACAATCTAAAGTGCCCTCCTGGATCACTGATAGTCACGGCTGCTTATTGCGAATAAATCAAGCCGGAATGAATTTGTGGAAGCTGGATCGAGCGGCTGTGGCAAAAGCCAGCGGGCATTATAATTTGCTCGAAGACGCTAAGTTTCTTCGTTCCGGGTCTGCTCAGCTTGTACTTGATAGCTATCGTGATGGCACCCCTGTTACCGCCCAATTTGATTACGATTTACGTGCTTTGGGGCAGTCTCGAAGCGTTAACTTTAATGCTGATTTTGTTCCGGCATTGAACCAGCATGGCCACGTTGCTTACGTGCTTGTGCAACACCATAGCTCAAGCTCTGAATATAGTTTGCCTGCGTATCTGCGCCAGCAAGATCAGTTGCTTATTAATATTATTAATAATACGAATTCAATCATTTCAGTAAAAGATCTAACGGGTCATTTCTTGTTGGTTAATAATGAGTTTTCACGTTTTACCGAAATGCCTTTAGAAAAAGTCTGTGGCCTGAATGCGTTGGCTATTTTTCCAAAATACGTTGCACGCTTTTCTGACTGGCAAGATCAACAGGTGATTCAAAGTGGCTGTTTGGTGGAGCATGAGGAGCATATTCCTGCAAGAGATAACCCTTCGGCAACCTTTTTGAATGTAAGATTCCCAATCCGCGATAGTAGTAATGAAGTCTATGCGGTGGGTTCGGTGATGACTGACATCAGCGCAAGAAAGTTGAGTGAAGGTGTTATTGAAAAACAGCGCAATGAACTGCAGTTATTGTTGGACTCTGTTAATGTTTGTGTGTGGTATTTAGACCGTTGGGGCAGGGTGCAAACCGCTAATAAATATGCCTGTGATATTGTTCCATTTGAACAGTGTTACGGTAAAAATCCGCTGGAATTTATGCACTTCTGGAATGCCGTAGAAGAGTGTCAGCGTGAAATAATGCAAGTCATTCGCACAGGAGTTCCGCTACTAAATGCCATTGAATACTATGTTGCTCCAGAGGTGGGTGAGCGCTGGTTTAGTGTAGATAAAATTCCCACCAAAGATATCGATGGAGTTGTTTCTGGTGTTTTACTGGTTGCTTCTGATATTACCGAGAGAATCAATACTGAAAAAGCCTTGCGCGAAGCGGAGACTCGCTATAAAGCATTTATTGCGAATAGCACAGACGGTATCTGGCGTTATGATCTTGATCCACCGGTGCCCGTGCATATGCCATTGCAAGATCAGCGTCAGGCCATTGTGAAAAATGCAAAGCTGGCTGAATGTAACCGAGTCTTTGCGAAAATGTGTCAAGCCATGTCCATGGAAGATCTGGTAAATGCAAGTTTAATTAGTACCGGTTCACAAAGCTTTTTTCAGGAAGTTACACGTTTTATTACCAATGGCTACCGGTTGGTTGATTGTGAAAAAAAGATCAAGGAAGGGTCGGGAGAGGTAACGTATTTGTCGGTCTGTGCGACAGGGACGATTGAAGATGGAAAGTTGCTACGCGTTTGGGGGACATCTCAGGATGTCACAAGAAGCAGACATTACCTTGAGATGCTTGAATACCAGGCTACACATGATTCGTTGACACTATTGCCCAATAGGAAAAAATTGTACAGCTGTGTCGAAGATATATTGCTCACACTCAAATCAGACCGAAAAGCCGCACTCCTGTTAATTGACCTGGATCGTTTTAAAGAAATTAATGACACGCTGGGTCATTACGCGGGCGATGATGTATTGAAGCAAATTGGATTGCGCCTCGAAAGTGAGCTGCAAGGTTTTAACGGTATGGTTGCGCGTTTAGGTGGCGACGAATTTGCGATATTTATCAGCGATATTCTGCATGTTCAAAAAGCGATGATTTTTGCTCACCGTATTCTTGATGCAATTAGCCAGCCGTTCGAGTTAGAAGGCATCCATACTGAAATAAGTGCGAGTATCGGCATTGCTATTGCCCCAGACCAGGCGAGTGATGTGAGTACTTTGTTGCGTTACGCAGATGTTGCTATGTATCGCGCTAAAAATGGTATGTCGCGAGTGGGTATTTATAAAGCAACGGAAGATCCACACACGGCAAAACGGTTAACGCTGTTAAATGAACTGCGTAAAGCTATTCGGGAAAATGAACTGATTGTTTATTTTCAGCCCAAAATAGACTTAGTGAAAGCCAAGGTTTTTGGGGTAGAAGCATTGCTGCGCTGGAATCATCCGCGCCTGGGTTTTGTCTCGCCGGGTGAATTTATACCATTGGCGGAGAAAACTGATCTTATAGAACCGCTTACCTATTGGGTTTTGCGAGAGAGCTTGGCAGCATGTCAGAGTTGGTTGGCGCAAGGGCGAGAGTTGAGGGTTGCCGTTAATTTGTCCACTCGTAATTTAATGGCAGATGGCGTCACGGAGCGAATCAAGGGGTTATTGTTGGAGTTTGGAATAGCGCCACGCTTTTTAGAATTAGAAATAACAGAAAGCGCAATCATGACAGACCCCCAGCGTGCGCTGTCAGTATTGCAAGAAATTAATAGCTTAGGTATCAGTATTTCCATTGACGATTTTGGCACGGGTTATTCATCGCTTTCGTATTTGAAAAAATTGCCGGTGGCATCGCTCAAGATTGATAACTCATTTGTCATAGGAATGCTCGAAGATGAGCAGGATCAGATTATTGTGAATTCAACAATACATCTTGCCCATAACCTGTCTTTGCAGGTGGTTGCAGAAGGTGTTGAAAGTCGAGAAGTTCTTGATTGTTTGGCGGATCTTGGTTGTGATCACGCACAAGGCTATTTTATCGGCAGGCCTATGCCGAAAGCTGATTTGGAAAAATGGCTGCAGGAAAGTGAGTGGTAGGTCTAAAGGCAATCTATACCATCGGTTAAGCATCCTGTAGACTGCCGCACATAAAAAGTTGTGTCTAGCACCGATTTTCTTGTTACCTTAAGTGTCTCTTTCAAGTTAACCCCTTTGGTAGTGATACAGTTTTATGTCTAAAGCGCCAGCTACGTCAACGACAGGTTTGTTGCCTGAATTTAAGGATAGCGAATTGATTGTCCAGGCTATGGCATCGATAGGTGCTGTCGCGTGGCGCTGGGATCTTCTTGAAGGCAGTATTCAGTGTTCTAAAGAGTTGTCGGAGCTGCTTGGTATTGAGTTAAATGCCGACGACGGCGGACTCTTGGGTTTGCTTTCTGATGCCGAGCGTGAAGTGTTACATAAAGCAGCCCAGCATGCCTTTGACAGTCGTGATGTGCTGGAAGAACAGATACACGTTCATCTTGGGCATGGTGCTTTTCCCTTTCGTTTTTTGGGAAGTCGCTTGGATTATGGTGATGATCGGTCACAGTTAATGGCCGGCGTGCTTATTGCGGGTGTTGACACCGGGCAGCTGTTTAATAGCATTTTAAACAACGCGCAGGTGCTCGTTTACGTTAAGGATTTGCAAGGACGATACTTGTTTGCCAACCAAAGTTATGCTGATGCTTGCAGTCAAGCTGCTTCCGGTTTTATCGGCAAAACTGACCGCGAAATCTTTTCGTTAGAGCATGCGGAAACACTGCGGCGTTTAGAAAAACAAGTCGTTGTTTCCGGACAGTTGATACAAGTGGAAGAACAGCTGTCGGTTGCGAATAACCAGAACGTTTATTTAAGCGGTCGCTTTCCTATTACCAATAGTCAGGGTGAGGTGTATGCCATTGGCGGAATCTTGACTGATGTTACACGACTAAAAAAATATCAACGTACTATTCGAAGTCAGCGCCAGGAATTGCACGAGGTAATTGATGCAATTCCCGCAGAAGTCTCTCAGTTCAATACGCGAGGGCAAATTGTTGCAATGAACCAGCGGGCGCGTGACAAATTGTGTATTGGGCAACGCGACGTAAAAGGGTTAACGCTTCAAGAGCTGTTCCCAGACAAACCAGATAATGTAATAGCGTTAGATATTCTTATTCACTGTGTTGAAAACGGTCAGCCTTATACGTCCATTCGACAACGTTCAGAAACTGAGGGTGGGCATAGCTGGGTTCGCATAGAATTGATTCCGTTACGCAGTGAATTAAAAGTTGTGGCAGGGCTACTGCTTTTTGTAACTGACATTACTGACATTAAAGAAAATGAAATTCAGTTGGCACGACGTGAGGCAAGTTATAGCGCGTTTATAGCCAGTAGTTCCGAAGCTATTCTTGGTGCTGAGTTGCGGCCACCTATGTCGCTGTCTTTACCCAAAGAGCAGCAACTGGATTGGGTGATGGCAAACCTGTATTGCACCGAAGTTAATCATATCTCTACTCAGCTACTCGGGCATGATATAACAATGCTGTTAGGCCAGCCTGTGGCAAAAATTATGCGTACTGAAAATATTGAACGGTTTCATGCGTATATCAGCAAAATGTTGGCATCAAATTTTCAAACTAATGGTTTTCTTTGTCAGATGTACGATCCTGATGGTCAGCTTAACTGGTTTGAATTTTCGGCGCGTGGACGTATAGAAGATGGTCAGTTACTCGAGATTTGGAGTGTTTTTCGCAACGTCACTGAGCAGCGACAACAAGAGCAGGACCTTCGACGAAGCGAGCAGCGTTATCGCTCTTTTATTGCTAAAAGTCACGAGGGTATTTTCAGTTTGCAGCTATATAACCTACTTGATCTCCGGCGTCCACAATCCGAGCAGGTTGAGCATATTTTGCAATATATGCATATCAGTGAGTGTAATGCCGAATTCAGTCGACAGCATAGTCACGCAAATAAAGACAGTCTTTTTGTCGATGTATTTGGTGAGGATCTCTCGGTTAAATTGATTGCAGAATTGATTGATAGTGATTGTCAGCTGTCAGAAAGAGAGCTGGAAATTATTAATGCTGATGGGGTATCGCGTTGGTATCTGTTGCATATTGATGGCATCGTTGAAAATGGTTGTTTAACGGGTTGTTGGGGTATTAGCCGTGATATTACCGAGCGCCATGAGTATTGGAATGATTTGGAATTTCAGGCTAATCATGATTCGTTGACATTGCTGCCTAACCGAAAAGCACTCTACACGGATATTGAAAAGCGTCTTGCTAATTTGTCGGAAGGCAAAGGCGGTAGTTGTGTAGCACTAATGTTGATTGATTTGGATCGCTTTAAGGAAATTAACGACACACTAGGTCATCACATAGGTGATCGGTTGTTAAAACAGCTAGGCCCGCGATTGCAGTCAGTTATTTCGGAATATGAAGGTTTGGTAGCACGGCTCGGCGGTGATGAATTCGCTATTGTTGTTACTCGCCAGAATGAGGCGGAAGCGCTTGAAAAAGCATTTAAAGTACTTATGGCGATTAGAGGCACGTTTGAATTAGGTGGTTTTAGGACAGATATCAGTGCAAGTATTGGTATAGCCTTCGCACCCAAGCATGGGCACAATGTTAGTGTGTTGATGCGTTATGCCGATGTAGCAATGTACCGTGCCAAAACTGAATCGGTAGGTGTCCTAGAATATGATGCATCGTTTGATGAGCATACACCAAAGCGCTTGAGTTTGATGACCGATCTGGGGCGGGCCATAAAAGAACAGCAACTTTATTTGGTGTTTCAGCCCAAAATTGATTTAGCGGGCAAGTGTTTGAAAGGTGTTGAGGTATTACTGCGCTGGCGGCATCCCGTGCATGGGGTTGTACCACCCGATGAATTTATTCCTTTGGCAGAAACGTCTGAACTTATTCGGCCATTGACCCTGTGGGTTCTGGATGCTGCACTGGCGCAATGCCGGTCGTGGCGGGATCAGGGTTTAGATATTCCAGTGGCTGTTAACTTGTCGACGCGAAACCTACACGATGAAAACATTGTTCTTGAGGTGCGTGACGCATTGAATCGTAACCAATTATCGGCGACCAGTTTGGAGTTGGAAATAACAGAAAGCGCGATTATGGCTGACCCAAAGCGCGCCCTGCGCGTACTACAGATGTTGGATGATCTGGGTGTTTCGCTCTCAATTGATGATTTTGGTACAGGTTATTCATCCTTGGCGTATTTGAAGAAGCTGCCGGTTGACTGGTTGAAGATTGACGGCTCGTTTGTGACCGATATGCTCACGGACGAGCAAGACTCCATTATTGTGACCTCTACTATTCATTTGGCACATAACCTGGGTCTGAGGGTTATTGCTGAAGGTGTAGAAAGCGAAGCGAGTTTGTCTCAGTTGCAAGAGATGGGCTGCGATTTGGCTCAGGGTTACTTTATTGGCCGGCCGATGGACGCTATTGAATTATCAGCGTGGTTGGGGCGCACTGCGTGGCTGCCAGCACGGCTTAACTAATGTGCTGGTTGTGTAACGTGTAGGGTGGCGAACTTGTTTGGCGCTACAGTTTTGAATCCTGCTGTAACTTGCGCACCATTTTTATCCGCTCTTCCAGTATGGCTGTTTGCTGGTAGTTTCCGCGGCTCAGCTTTAATGCATTTTCCAATTGGCGATTGGCTTTGTCGTAAATACCATTGAGTATGAAATACTCTGCTCGGGCTTTGTGCACGCCCAAAATATTGCCCGCCAAACCGTGGACTTCTGCCAGTAAGTACCAGAGATAGTCGTCATTTGGGCGCTGTTTTGTCAGATCTTCCAATACCGCCTCAGATTGAACGTAATTACCGGACTCCATTAACACTTCCGCGTACCGAGTATTGGCTGGCAGGTTGTTTGGGTGCCGTTGCATCAGTTTCCTGAGTTTATCCAACGCTTGATCGTATTGGTGCGCCTTTGCATCTATATCTATGTCGGCTAGTTGGTAAATGATATTGTCGGGTGCTTTTTCAAGTAGCGGCTGTAATGCCTCGCGGGCTTGATCCAGCTGTCTGGCCTCGGTCAATGCTAGTGCTAAACCATAGTGGCTCGCATCGGCGGATAAACTCTCGCCTTGTAATTCACTGCGAAACCGCTGCGCTGCCACGGTAGGCGTTGTTTCAGTTTGTACCAGTACCCGTGCGCGGATAAGGTGAAAAGTCAGATGATCCTTATACTGCTTCTTTGGGTATTTTAATGCTCGGTTTTTACTATCAGCAATACGACTTTCGGTAACTGGGTGTGTTAACAGGAACTCTGGTGGTCGCTGGGTGAAACGCGTCATTTGCAGCATTTTCTCAAACATACCTGACATGGCGTCAGGGTCCATGCCTGCGTTCACCAGTGTTTGCATGCCAATTCGGTCTGCTTCCTGTTCATTTTTGCGGCTAAAACGCAGCTGGCTATCCAGTGCAACGGCTTGGGTTGCCGACATGGCTGCAATACCCGCATCACCGCCGCCTGCAGCTGCAATTACCAGACTGGCGAGCATTGCTGCCATAAATGGGAGCTGGTTGTTGCTTTGCTGCTCTCTGCTGCGTGCATAGTGGCGCTGGCTGAGGTGGGCGAGTTCGTGCGCGAGAACCGACGCGAGCTGATCTTCACTCTCTGAGTTAAGTATGGTGCCTGTGTGTACCCCAATCACCCCGCCTGGCACGGCAAAGGCGTTAAGTGTTAAGTTGGGCACAACCACCAGTTGCAGCTGCTTGTCTTTTAATTCACTGTTCTGCGCGAGTTCGGCAAGTAGTTGTTCCAAATAGTCATTGATGAGTGCATCGGAAGATGTTCTTACTTGGCTGCGAAATGATCTTAACCACATTTCACCCAGTTGTTTTTCCTGAATCGGTGAGACCAATCCACCGCTGGCGTCACCTAAATCTGGCAGGAGAACTTGAGCGACCACAGGTTGAGAGGCCGTGCTGAAGATCAGGCTGCTGCAAAGTGTGCAGATGAGGAGAGGGCGAAACAATTTAGACACTAGGTTAACCTTACCGATGATGATGTATCACTTTATCAGTCTGACTGAAAACTATCTATCTGGCGATAGTATGCAGTATTACAGTTTGAGTTACGGAATCCTGTATAGTTCGCGGTAATTTCTTGATAAATTCACTACCATCAAAAAGGCCAGTCAAAGGTTTGCATGATTACTGTCGATGCTAAAGGGCTCGCATGCCCCATGCCATTATTAAAATTGAAACAAGCGTTGAATACGCTGCCTGCAGGTGAGTATGTTGAGCTGCTAGCGACTGATGCGGGGTCCATGCGTGATATTCGTAGTTATACCGAGTTAAGCTCCCATGAATTGATCGAGGCGCAGGGACTCGATGGTGTTTTTCGGTATGTGGTAAAAAAAGGTTCTGCGTAACGGCGGATATGCTGTGGGTTGCGCTAAAGCCAATTTAATCGTTCGAAATGTGAAATGAGAAAACGTGAATGTTGTCGATATTACGTACTTGGGTAGATCGTTATTTTGCCGTAGAGGAAGCAGTACTTTTGGTTATTCTGCTGGTCGTGGGGCTGGTTGTAATGCTCACCATGGGCACCGTGTTGGCGCCAATGATTGCGGCAGTGGTAATTGCCTTCTTGATGCAGGGGGTTGTGGTTAACTTAAAGCGCATCGGCTTGCCGCATTGGCTGGCGGTAGCGATTGCCTTCATCCTGTTATTGGGTTTTATTCTGATTGCCATATTAGGCTTAATGCCCGTACTTTGGCAGCAAACAGCATCGCTGTTTAAAGAGCTGCCAAGGATGTTGACAGAGTGGCAAAAGGTTTTGTCTCTGCTGCCGGAAAAGTACCCGGGATTTGTGAGCCCGGCGCAAATCGAGCACATGATGGGCTTGATGCGCACGGAGCTGGGGGTAGTGGGTCAAACTATTCTATCGTTTTCCCTATCAAACTTGCCCATCCTTCTGGCGATCCTGATTTATATCGTACTGGTGCCGCTGCTGGTGTTTTTCTTTTTGAAAGACAGTGAACAGATAATGCACTGGTTGGCGTCTTTTTTGCCCAAGGAGCGGCCCGTCATGCGCACAATTTGGCTGGAAATGAACCTGCAGATCGCCAATTATGTGCGCGGTAAAGCCATTGAGATTCTCGTGGTGGGGGTCGTTTCCTATGTCTCGTTTCTGATGTTGGGCTTAAATTATGCGGAACTGTTGGGCTTGGCTGTGGGTCTGTCAGTAGTGGTCCCTTATATCGGCGCTGCAGTGGTTACACTGCCGGTGGCTTTGATTGGATTTTTTCAGTGGGGATGGGGGTCTGAGTTCTTCTATCTCTTGCTCGTCTACGGCATTATTCAGGCGCTAGACGGCAATGTATTGGTGCCGTTGTTGTTTTCTGAGGCAGTAAATTTGCATCCCGTAGCAATTATTTTGGCGGTTCTGGTGTTTGGGGGGCTTTGGGGGTTGTGGGGTGTGTTTTTCGCAATACCTTTGGCAACACTTATTAAGGCGATATTGAATGCCTGGCCGACCCGCGAGGCAGTGGCTGCGGAAGTTCAGTCGTAAGGTAACTTGTAGATAAGCAGATAAAGAGAGTTGAGCATTATTCTGCGCGGACGACATATTATTTAAGGGGAAGTATGTTAGACAACATGGTTAATAAGTATCGAGTAGCCGCTTATCTAGTTCGGTTTTTATTCTTCGTTAGCTGCTGCTTTTTACTGCATGTTGAAGCCAACGCTCAAATTATTCAGAGTGAAAATGATCAGCGCGATTATCGTTACCTCGAATTGGAAAATGGTTTGCGTGTCGTGTTGATCTCTGACCCTCAGGCCAATAAAGCTGCAGCATCTTTGGATGTCAATGTAGGGAGCGGTGATGACCCCGCAGACAGACCGGGATTGGCGCATTTTCTCGAACATATGTTGTTTTTGGGTACAGAAAAATATCCCCAGGCGGGAGAGTATCAAGGCTTTATTAGTCAGCATGGTGGTAGTCACAATGCTTACACCAGTCAAAATCATACAAATTATTTCTTCGATGTCGATATCGCTTTTTTTCAGGGGGCATTGGATCGCTTCTCGCAGTTTTTCGTAGCACCTCTCTTTACTGCCAAGTATGTAGGCAAGGAGCGTAATGCGGTCCACAGTGAATATCAGGCAAAAATCCAGAATGAATACCGGCGCGCATTTGATGTCATTGCGCAGGTAGTCAACCCGCAGCATCCGGCCGCACACTTTTCGGTGGGTAGTTTGGAGACGCTGGCTGACAGGCCCGACGATGCTGTGCGTGATGATTTGTTGGCGTTTTACCAACGCTATTATTCAGCCAGTAATATGCGTTTAGCCGTTTTAGGGCCGCAGTCACTGGATGAACTGCAGGCTATGGTTGTGAGTCGTTTTACCGGCATAAAACAGTTTGCGGTGAAGTTCCCTAAAGAACCCCCTATGTTTTTGCCTGGCAGCTTGCCGAAGGCGTTATTTGTTGAGCCGCTCAAGGATTTTCGCAGCCTTTCATTGGTTTTTCCTATTCCTGATATCAGCGCTTATTATCAGCAAAAGCCTACCGAATACATCGGCAACCTACTCGGCCACGAAGGCGAGGGTAGCTTGCTGTCTGCCCTGAAAAATTTAGGTTGGGCTGAAGGCTTGAGTGCGGGTGCCAGTGAAGACGGGCGCGAAGCGGCTAGCTTTATGGTTAGCATGACACTGACCCCTGAAGGGGAAAAACATGTGGATGAAATACTCTCGCTTGTGTTTGAGGCAGTGAACAAGATAGATCGAAAAGGCTTGAACAAGTGGCGTTATAAGGAACAGCAAACGATGGGTGAGATGGCGTTTCGCTATCAGGAAAAGCAGGACCCTATGAGTACTGTGAGTCGTTTGTCGAATGCTATGCAACAATATTCAGTGGAAGATTACTTGCGCGGCGGTTACTTATTTGAGCATTTTGATAAGGCATTAATAGCTGACTTTCTCGGCTATTTACGCCCCGATAATATGCTTGTGGTGTTGACGTCGCCGTCGGTGAAGACTGATCAGACTTCACCCTACTACAGTACTCCCTACAGAGTAGGCAGTGTGGAGGAGTTTTATCAGCCGAACAACAAAGAAACTGTTGAGTCAGTGAGCCAGCATTATGACCGCAAGAATGTTTCCCGAACCAGTAAGCGTCTGAAGCATCGCATTATCTTGCCTAAACCAAATCCGTTTATTCCGAAGCATTTACAGCCAGAAAACAATGTGGTGGACAAGGACGCTGGGCCTATATTGCCACAGCAATTGGTTAAGGCAGACAATCTGGCAATTTGGTACGCGCCTGATGATCAGTTTGCTGTGCCAAAAGCAGATGTTCATGTTCGCTTTCTATCGCCAGCAGCTGCACAGTCTGTAGTAGGTGCAGCACAGGCCGAAATCTATGTAGCCATGCTGAATGACCAGTTAAATGAATTCAGCTATCCCGCGAGTTTGGCTGGTTTGAATTTCTCGTTGAGTGCGACTAATCGAGGCTTTGACCTGGAGGTGCAGGGGTTTAGTGATCGGCAGGCATACTTGCTCGACGAGATCCTCGCCACGATGAAAAAGCCGGCGTTTACTGCGCTGCGGTTTGAGCAGCTGCAAGCGGAGCAGATTAGGCAGTGGCGTAACCGCAAGCTACAGCCGCCGTTTCGTCAACTGTTTGATCAGTTGCCAGTGACCTTGTATGAGCCTTATTGGTCCTTGGATGAATTAGCTGATGCGTTGGCAGCACTGACTTTTCCTGAGCTTGAGGCGTTTGCAGGAAAAGTGTTTGCAGGCGCTGAGGTGAGTATTCTCGCCCACGGTGATAGAGCAGCAAAAATAGCCCACGAGTTACGTAGACCTGTAGAGAGCTTAATTGATAATGCTTCCGCTTCTGAGGTTTTAGCGAAAGCTCGGGTCATTAAGTTAGCGCCAAAAGAAAGCTGGCATCAAACCTTGGGAATGTCTCATCCAGATCGGGCTGCAGTGTGGTACCTGCAAGGTAAGGATGACAGCTTGCAAGACAAGGCGCACATGCTAGTTTTACGACAGGCACTGCAAGCGCCGTTTTACGAGCATCTGCGAACAGAAAAGCAACTGGGCTACATTGTGGGTGCTTATCCCATGCCTATTAAAGAAGTGCCGGGAACTGTACTTGTGGTGCAGTCTCCATCGGCCACGTTGCAAACGGTTGTAGATAGCATGCGTGAGTTTATTGATGGCTTTGTGGTCGCCCCGGAAAAGATAGATGTGTTTAAGCAGGCGGTGTTAACAGAGTTAATGACCCCCCCGCAGAACCTTTTTCAACAGGGACAGGAATATTGGTCTAATATTCTACGACAGCGTCAGGATTTTGCTTGGAAAGAGCAGGTTATAAAAGCGGTCAATAATATTTCTGTCGCTAGTTTTAACCGTTATTTAGAAGACGTGGCTAAGTCTGGTCGCCGGAGTGTACTTCTGACTACGGACCAGCAATTGAAGGTGCTTAACGCAAGGGCTATCAAATCTGTTGCCGAATTCAAAGAGGGTCATTCAGCATACAGTTACCCATAAGAAAAGAGTCTGTAGTGGTGCCTGGGGGTGCCTTTTGGAGATTACCCCGCATCTTGTAGTTTAGTTACAAGCAGGCCCGTATGGCGCATAACTTATTGATTGCTTAGTGGTTTTTTGTTCGCTGTAAAGCCTTTGGAAAGTGCTTCTTGCTTCCTGACTAGTAATTTTGTAAATGCTGTGTAAAAATACTACAAAACCTTGGTAGCTCGCGCTGCGAGGCACAGAGTGTCTTGTAGTTTGCTGAATATATCCAAGGCGGGAAACGCGCTTGCGTCCGCGGTGCTCCTGATAAACAGACAAAAATGCACCAAGCTATAAATTAGTTCTTCGTGCCGATTTACGGTACGGTGGCACTCAGTGTGTCTGGCGAGATAACAGTTAACCATGCCCAGAAATGGCAGATCACGCGGTTGCGTGTTTGCTGTAGAGGCCTGGAGTGACGGTTTCAGTGTTGGTCTCGGCAGCTATGTTAGTTTAATAATCGATTACCCTGCGGGGTTATGCCTAGGAGGTATTAATGGAAGATATCAATGCCCTGGAAAACCAGGAGTGGCTTGACGCTATAGATTCCGTCATTCGCCATGCTGGTCCAGAGCGAGCCAGTGAGTTGCTCATTGAACTTGCCAAACGAGCCAGTGATACCGGCGTAGACTTACCCCCGGCGCTTACCACTCCCTACCGCAATACCATTCCCACCCACAAAGAAAAACGCATGCCCGGCGACCTGTTTATGGAGCGTCGCATTCGTTCACTGATTCGTTGGAATGCCATGGCTATGGTGATTCGGGCCAACAGTAACAACGACGGCCTGGGTGGTCATATCGCTACATTTGCTTCCGCGGCAACACTTTACGATATTGGTTTTAACTATTTTTTCCGTGGTAATGAAGGCGAGCAGCCTGGTGATTTGATTTACTTTCAGGGGCATGCTGCACCTGGGATGTACGCGCGTTCTTATTTAGAAGGCCGCTTTACTGAAGAGCAGCTCGATAATTTCCGCCGGGAAGTTGATGGCAATGGTCTATCTTCTTATCCTCACCCTTGGTTAATGCCTGATTACTGGCAGTTCCCTACGGTATCTATGGGTCTTGGTCCAATTAATGCCATTTACCAGGCTCACGTTATGCGCTATCTGTCTGCGCGCGATCAGGTTAAGCGTGGCGACCGCAAAGTCTGGGCATTTTTGGGTGACGGTGAATGTGATGAGCCAGAAACACTAGGTGCCATTTCGCTGGCCGGCCGCGAAGGTCTGGAAAACCTCATCTTTGTTGTGAACTGTAACCTGCAACGCCTCGATGGTCCTGTGCGCGGTAACGGTAAAATCGTACAAGAACTAGAAGGTGTATTCCGTGGTGCTGGCTGGAATGTCATTAAGGTTCTGTGGGGGCGCCACTGGGATACATTGTTGGAACAGGACAAAACTGGCCTGCTGCAAAAACGTATGGACGAAGTGGTTGACGGCGAACTGCAAAACTACAAAGCCAACGGTGGTGCTTACACGCGCGAACATTTCTTTGGTAAATACCCGGAACTGCTAGAACTCGTGAAAGATATGTCGGATGACGACATTATGGCCTTGAACCGCGGTGGTCACGATCCTTTCAAAGTCTATGCTGCCTATGCCGAAGCAATGGCGAACCAAGGTAAGCCTACTGTGATTCTGGCTCAGACCGTGAAAGGTTACGGTATGGGCGCTTCTGGTCAGGCTATCAATGAAACTCACTCCGTCAAGAAACTGGACCTGGAAGACTTGAGGTCCTTCCGTGACCGTTACGGTATTCCTATTAGTGACGAAGAGTTGAAAGGCGTTCCCTATTATCGCCCAGAGCCAGACAGCCCGGAAATGAAGTATATGATGGACCGTCGCCGTGAGCTGAACGGACCATTGCCTGCGCGTAATACCACCTTCCCCGTGTTGAAAACACCAGAGTTATCGGCTTTTGATGCTCAGCTAAAAGGTACTGGTGAGCGTGAAGTCTCCTCGACTATGGCATTTGTGCGCATATTGTCGACCTTGGTAAAAGATAAAAATATTGGTGATCGCATTGTGCCGATCGTGCCAGACGAAGCCCGTACCTTTGGTATGGAAGGTATGTTCCGTCAGTTGGGCATTTATTCGTCTGCTGGTCAGAAATATACCCCTCATGATTCTGGTCAAATCATGTACTACAAAGAGGACAAAAAAGGCCAGATACTTGAAGAAGGTATTAACGAATCCGGTGCGATGTCTGCCTGGTTAGCTTGTGCAACAGCTTATACCAACAGTCGTCACCCAATGATTCCATTCTATATTTTCTATTCCATGTTCGGTTTCCAGCGTGTGGGCGACCTGTGCTGGTTGGCCGGTGATATTCAAGCACGTGGTTTCCTTATTGGGGCTACAGCGGGCCGAACCACATTGAATGGTGAAGGTTTACAGCACGAAGATGGTCATAGTTTAATTATGGCCAACACAATTCCTAATTGTCGCAGTTACGATCCGTGTTATGCACACGAGCTGGCTGTGGTGATTCAGAATGGTGTTAAACGTATGTTTGAAGATCAGGAAAACTGCTTCTACTACGTGACTGCGATGAACGAAAACTACACTCATCCAGCTATTCCGGAAGGTGCCGAAGAGGGCATCGTCAAAGGTATGTACAAGCTGAAAGCAGGTGCTAAATCCAAGAAGAAAGACGCCAAACGTGTGCAGTTGCTGGGTGGTGGTACGATTCTTCGCGAGGTAGAAGCGGCGGCGGAAATCTTGCGCGAGCAGTACGGTGTTGAGTCAGATGTGTGGAGCTTAACCAGTGTGAATGAGCTAACACGCCAGGCTCAAACTACGGCGCGTTGGAACTTGTTGCACCCGGAATCGGAGCCTAAAGTGGCGTATGTGACCGAGTGTATGAATACTGTTGAAGGCCCTATCGTGGCTGCAACAGATTATATGAAAGCTTACGCTGAACAGTTGCGTGCCTATATGCCGCGCAATTATCACGTATTGGGAACTGACGGTTTTGGTCGCAGTGACACTCGCGCCAAGTTACGTCACTTCTTCGAAGTAGACAGAAGTTTTGTTGTGGTGGCTGCTCTCACCGCTCTGGCAGAAGAAGGTAAAGTGACTAAAGCTGACGTAGCAAAAGCTATTAAAGATTTAGGCATCGATCCTGAAAAACCAGAACCAATGAGCTGTTAATGGCATAAAAGGGCTGCGTTGTTATCAACAATGCAGCCCGCAATGCTCAAAAAGCACATAAGGAAAAACTGCGCTCTTAAAGCAATTCCAGTGTTATCACTGAGAGCCAGTTACTTAATTCATTAACGGTTAGTAAACAAATTAAGGAGTTACAGTGTCTACACAAAAAATCACTGTTCCCGATCTCGGTGGCTCAGAAGGCGTAGAGATTATTGAAGTTTGTGTGGCAGTTGGTGACGCGGTAGAAGCCGAACAGTCATTAATTGTTATTGAGACGGACAAAGCAACGGTTGAAGTTCCCTGCCCGGCATCCGGCACTGTTGCCGCACTGAGTGTGAGTGTCGGTGATAAGGTTAGCGAAGGCGACGAAATTGGTTCATTGGACGTAGGTGGTGCTGAGGCTCCGGCCCCTGCCGAAGAGCCCGCGCCAGCTGTGGAAGCGCCATCAGCTCCTGCGGAAGAAAAACCAGCGCCAGCCGCAGCAGCCAGTGCAGCCCAAGCCACCGTTCCAGATGGGGTTGAAGGCGCAGAAGTGATTGAGATCAGCGTTGCAGTAGGTGACACGATTGCCGATGGCGACACGCTTGCGGTATTGGAAACTGACAAGGCCACCGTTGAAGTGCCTGCAAACGCGTCAGGAACGATTACTGCTATAAAGATCAATGTTGGCGATCAAATTAGTTCCGGTGACGTTGTTGTGGAATTGTCCGGCGGCGCAGCTCCTGTAGAACAGCCTACTTCAGCACCGGCTGAAAAAACTGAGGCCTCACAACAAGCTTCCGCACCGGCGCCAGCAGCGCCTGCTGCAGCAACCGCTGCGCAGACTGTTGTCCCCGACGGTGTTGAAGATGCCGAAGTGATAGAGGTGAGTATTGCTGTTGGTGATGATATAGCCGAAGGCGACACGGTTGCCGTATTGGAAACTGATAAAGCCACAGTTGATGTTCCGGCGACCGCATCAGGTAAAGTGACCGCGCTAAAAATTGCGGTTGGCGATAAAATTTCCAGTGGTGCTATCGTTGCTGAATTGGCGGGTAGTGCACCAGCTGCAGCTGCACCGGCTTCTGCTCCAGCGCAAGCACAAGCTGCTTCGCCTGCCAGTAAGCCTGCACCGGCGGCTGCTCCTGCACCAAAAGCCGCCGCAGCGCCAGAATCAAAACTCAGTGCTGCCGATGTATATGCTGGTCCAGCGGTTCGTGCGCATGCGCGTGACTTGGGTGTAGATCTGCGTGAAGTGAAAGCCTCTGGCCCACGTGGTCGCATCATCAAAGAAGATGTCGACAAGTACGTTAAAAATATCATTGCTCAGAAAGACAAGCCCAAGGCTGGTGGTGCACCTGCTACAGGCTCTGGAATTCCCGCAATGCCTACGGTTGATTTCAGCAAGTTTGGTGATGTTGAAATTGTGCCAATGACAAAAATTCAGAAAATTACCGCATTCAATATGCAGCGTAATTGGCTGAATATTCCAGCAGTAACACAGTTTGACGATGCCGATATCACAGACTTGGAAGAGTTTCGTAAAGGCTTGAAAGCAGAAGCGGAAAAGCGTGGTGTGAAACTGACCCCATTACCCTTTTTGTTAAAAGCCTGTGCGGCGGCTTTGCGCGCAGAACCGACATTCAATGTATCGCTAACGGCTGATGGCGAATCCATTGTGAAAAAGGATTATGTGCATATCGGTGTTGCTGCTGACACGCCCAATGGTTTGATGGTACCGGTGATTCGCGACGTGGACAAAAAAGGTCTATGGGAATTGGCTGAAGATGCCAACGCCATTATCGCCAAAGCGCGTGCAGGCAAATTAACACCAAATGACATGCAAGGTGGTTGTTTTACCATTTCCAGCTTGGGTGCCATGGGTGGTAATGGCTTTACCCCAATTGTGAATGCACCGGAAGTTGCAATTTTAGGTGTATCACGCGCGCAGATGAAACCTGTGTGGAACGGTAAAGAGTTTATTCCGCGTAACATGCTGCCTTTGGGCTTAAGCTATGATCACCGTGCGATTAACGGTGCAGATTGTGGACGCTTCTTTACTTATTTGGTGTCAGTCATAGCTGATGTGCGTCGTTTACTATTGTAATTAGTTGTTAATTTGCGACGTTCTAATAAAAACCCAGCTATGCTGGGTTTTTTTATGTTTGTCTTTGATAAATGCTTTTTTCTGAATGAATTTATGTCGGTATAGTAACAGCAATAATTAACGCAGCTGGGTTTCAGGTAATGAATCTGTATTTAGGGCGGAAGAGTAGGCGTTCAACAGGTAAGTAATATTGAAGAAAAGCAGGTAGAAGCCATGACCAACTATGTAGACATTAAAGCCGATGCACACATCCTGACACTGACACTGGCTCGCCCGGACAAGAAAAATGCACTCACTCAGGATATGTACAGTGCCATGGCAGAAGCAATACGCGCGGCTATGATGGATGAAAGTATACGCGTGATCATTATTCAAGGTTCAGAAGAGTGTTTCACCAGTGGCAATGATTTAAAAGAATTTACGGCACCAGGTTTTACCGACGAAGGTAGTCCCATTGAAAAATTTTTAATGGCCGTCTACGAATGCGAAAAACCTATTGTAGCTGCGGTGGCCGGCAATGCTGTTGGAGTTGGTACAACGCTGTTGTTTCACTGTGATCTGGTGTACGCCGCCGATACCAGTCAATTTAAAATGCCATTTGTGGATTTGGGATTAACGCCGGAATTTGCCAGTAGCTATTTACTGCCGTTGTTAGTAGGGCATGCCAAAGCATCGGAGTTGTTATTGTTGGGAGCAGGTTTTAGTGCAGTAGAGGCCAAAGACTTTGGTTTGGTTAATCGCGTAATGCCCGCGCAGGAGGTTATTCAAACGGCGTTAGATGCGGCTAAAATACTTGCCACTAAGCCACCTCGAGCCGTGCGACAAACCAAGGGGTTATTGCGTAAGTATCGTTACACGCAAGGTAAAGACATTATGGCTGAAGAATTTGATATCTTCCGCGCAGGGTTAGCCTCGCCCGAGTTTGCTGAAGCCTTAAACGCTTTTGTGGAAAAACGTCCGCCAGATTTCTCCTCTTTTACCTAATTAAAAATAGTCAGCAGACTTTTACCGGTATGCTGATTATTGTGTAGGTTTTTTATAAAGCTATATTGTATTTATCGCTAGCTCACATTTTTACGCAATATTTACAGTCATAAAAAAAGGGGCAAAACCCCGAAAGGTTTGCCCCTTTTTTGTAGATTAGCTACGTATTAGATAGCTAAAATATTCTCGGCCTGCGGGCCTTTTTGACCATTGGCGACAATGAACTGTACCTTTTGGCCTTCCAATAATGTTTTGAAACCATCGCTAACAATTGCGCTGAAATGGGCAAAAACATCTGGACCAGATTCTTGTTCGATAAAACCAAAACCTTTAGCTTCGTTGAACCACTTAACGGTTCCTGTAGTTGTGTTAGACATAATAATATCCTGAAATTTAAATAAAGTAGTGCCTTCAAGAGGCTTGAATGCTTAAAAATATAGACTGGAACTTAGAAACTGCAGGACGGAGAATTACGAATAAAACAACGAAATGTAGGATGTAAATAAGAGACTTCTTTCTAGCTGGCAACCACTCTATAGTGTTGCTGAGTGGTTGTCGAGGTTTAGTTTAATTTAATTGTCCTTACTCTGGTCCGTGACACACGGCCTCTATATTGTTGCCATCTGGATCAATGACAAACGCGCCATAGTAGTGTTCATGATACATAGGCCGCAGACCGGGCTCGCCATTATCGTTACCGCCATTCTTTATGGCTTGTTCATAAAAAAGGTTTACAGACTTGCGAGATGGCGCGGTGAAAGCAATATGTCTAGGAGTAAATTTTTCTTTGGCTTCAATAATCCAGAAAATGGGTTTACCGTCGACCCCAAATGCGCACATTCTCTGTGTAGGAAAATCCTGATTCCACTCAGCAACAAACTCTGTTTGCAGTGAATAACCCAACGGCGCAAATGCCGCTGTATAGAATGATTTGGTGACAATATAATCTGTGGCATAGCTACTTAAATGATCAATCATGATTTATGCTCTTTTAACGAATCGGCATACCCAAAGATTTAAGATATAGCATGGCTTATTGTCTAGGTTACTGCACAATCTTAATCCACTCGCCGGCCACTGGCTCACCCCGCGGGTAATAGCCATTAATCAATCGCAATTCATCTTCGCCATATTTACCCAATTTCAGGTGTTGGGCTAGCCGTGCGAACGTAGTTTCTGAATTGGCTTTTACATAGTGAATAGTTTTTGATTGCCGTTGTTTACTTTCCCGGTAAGGCCGAAAACTTTTGATGGTTTCCATAAACATCGCGTCATAGTCCACGCCTTCTGCGGGTTTATTTACCACACCAGTAACAATGTAAACGAGGCTACCTTGTTGCAGGACCGCGACTCGGTCGGGCAGGGGTGCTTTGTCACGCTGGGTAATACCTGTGTGACCACTCAGGCCATATTGCTGTAACGGCTCGGACTGTTGTAGCAAGCCGATACCCAGCGCTTCGCGCAGGTACTGCTCAGGAGGAATTGGGGCTTTTAATCGGGCGACGGTTAAACGAATTTCGGCCTGATCGTCTTCTGGTTTGGCGACAATTTGTGCTCGCTGGTTATTCACCTCCCAGTCTTTGGGATATACCAATGTGAAACCCAGTTTGCCGTGCGAGAAACGATTTTCTTCTTTTTTGGCGCCGGGGATGGCAAGTTCGTAGTTGTTGCCATAGACCACGCCTTCCAGTTGTTCACGATAGGCTTCTACGCCTTTTGCCGCTTCAGTAGCGGGTATTTTGCCCGCTTCGGCTACCAGTTCACGCAGGCGCTGATCGTTGCGGGGGTGCGTGGCAAATACGCCGTGGTAGGTTGACGCTTTTTTACCGGCCTCCTGAGCGCGTAATTTACTGTAGCGTTCATGGTCTTTCAAAATACCAATGACTTCAATCATGGCTTGTGGGTCGTATTTGGCTCGAGCTAAATACTGGGCACCGAATTTATCCGCTTCCAATTCCATTTCACGGCCATAACCCGCAATGGCAGCACCGCTCCATTGATTGGCCGCGTCGGCAACGACGGCGCTACCAGTGGTTAATACGGTCAGTACAGAGAGTGCGCCCGCACCAGCTCTAGCACCTTGCTGGCGTGCTGCATGTCGAGCGGTAACGTGAGCGATCTCATGGCCGAGTACAGCAGCCAGCTGTGCTTCTGATTGTAAATACAGCAATAGTCCTCGGTTTACGTAGATGTAGCCACCGGGCAGGGCAAAGGCGTTGATGTCAGGGCTGTCGATAATAGTGAAGTGGTATTCCAGTTCTGGACGGTCGCCTGCGGCCGCCATTTTTTGGCCTACCTCATTAACGTAAGCCTGTAAGGCGGCATTTTCGTACACAGGTGTATTGCGCATTAACTCTTCGTGGAGTTTTTTACCCAGTTCCACTTCAGAGTTTTTGGACATAGTGACAAAGTCAGCGCCGCCGGTAGCCGGGTTGATCGAGCAGCCTGCGAGGGTGAAAAGAGAGCAAATGCTTGCGGCTATAAGTAAACCGCGAACAGCGCGTTTAAACGGTGTTTGGACTGGAAACCACATTTAGTTTTCCTCCTGGCTGCCCGTAAAAAAAGTTTGCAGCTGCGTACCTATACCTTTACAGGCATTGGCTTGTACGCGGGCAATAATCGGAATGGGTAATATGATGGCTGGCATATAGGAGGTGCCGGAGGCATCGACACTGATTTTGCCTAGCTCTTTACGGGTTTGGTAATCCCATATTTGTGCTTCGTAGTCAGACTCTTTGTCCCAGGTGCCGAATCCAAAACAGGCCGCGCCACCGGCTGCAATAGAACAGCCAATGGAACCGGCGGAGTCGGTGGTTTCGGTATTACCGTCGACCCATACCATATAGCGAACGCCTTCTTTAGCCATGGTATCCACAATTTCCTTGCGATTGAGGAAACGGTTTAAGTCTCGGGGCTTCATCGGTGCGTAACGGGGTTCGAACCAAGGATAGAATTCGTCTAAAAAGTCCTTTTCTTCCACCACTTGAATCTTGTCTGCACCGGAGGCAACCAGTTTGCCAATGCAGGAAATTAAATCGGGTTCGGTTTCGTAGTCGCTGGCGTGGCGGCGTCCAAGAATAACAATTTTCTCGTAACTCTGGATTGCACTCTGGCCAGTACGGGATTCGTCGATACGGACTGTGGTGCAAGCGTTTAAACTGATTGCCAGTAAAACCAGGCAGCCACAGCGAAAGCTGTTATTAAGGATTGTGCGGGTGAGTGAATTAGGTTGACTCATGGGTACGTCTCCCAGCTTGATCCAGCCACACTTTAATTTCTGGTACTTGTCTAAAATTTAGCGCCAGATTTGCGCCAAGGTCACGCAGTGCAACCACAACGGCTTCATGCATAGCTGCTTCTTTAGACTTGAGAAAGGCGGTTGGGGTTTTACCATAGGCGGAGGTGATCCAGTCAGCTACGAGTTCGCCCTGACTGTCGTAGACTTTAAAGTTATATTTGATCCAGATTTCGTAAATGTTGACTTTCGTTTCCCGCGGTTCGGCGTATTGAAAATCGGTAATTTTCGGTTCGAAAATTAAATCTACCTCGGAGTTGTTTGTTTGTTCTACGCGTTGAACCTTGCTAAATAATTTGCCAAAGACGGTATCCAGTACCTGGGTGTGGGCTTGCCCGACATCAATAATCCACTTACCTCTGTCTTTACTGGTTTCGGTATAAATATACTGTTGGAAGTCATCCGGGTAGAGCAACCCCAGGGTAAAGTTTGAGGTGGGTACCAACGGTGTAGGAAAGTCACTTTTTACTACGATACTGTTGGTGCAAGCACCCAGTATTAGGCTGGTTAGCAGTAGCAGAAAAGCCGAGATTAATCGTCGTGGCTGTATTTTTTCTCGTATGTTCATAAGACATTCCGTAGTGATAGCACCCGTGTGGTCTGGTGTTTGTGTTGCCAGCTTTTGATGTAGACGTTATAGCTGGGCTCACTCTTTACTCTTCAGTCTAGAGGCGATAGTCGTTTAAGGCCACAAATGTGCCGCCATTACGCCGCGCCAGTTCGCGCATCAGGGCTGCAAACCGAATACCGGTGGTTTGCAGGTTTTCTGGCCGCGCAAACTGCACGGGAAACCCAACGCCGTGTATACGCACCATCGGCTCGCCCTGTGCATTTTTAGGATTTATCCGTTCCACCGTGTCTACCACGTGTTTGATCGAAGCGCCGGTAAATTCGTCGCCCAGTACATAGACACTGATTTTTTTATTGGGGTCATGAAATGTGCGAATAGCTCTTTGAATACCTTCTACAGGACTACTGTTACTAAAGGGATTCCAGGTGCGTAAACGCCCCAGAATGGCATTACGACGGCCTTCTGTGTCGGGAATCCATTGCCCTCGATAATTAGAGAACATGTAATCGCCCATATCATTCATAATCTGAATGCCTTTGACTTCCGGGTATATATCCAAAATAGCGATCATTTCCTTCATCATGCGCTCCCAGCCGTAATTGAACATACTGCCGGAGGTGTCGATGATGAAAATAATGTATTCGCTGTCGACAGGAATCCCGCCGATCAAGTTGTTCTTACGTTGATACTGTTCGCCTAACAAACGCTGCATTTCAGCAGTCAGTTCTTGCAAGGCATTTCTTAGCTTGCCACGGATCGTATCGTCTACTGTTGCGGCCTGTGCCATCTGCGCATAGCGCGCTTCCAGTGTGTCAATACGGGTTTTGAGTATGGCAATACGCTCTTTGTTCAATGATAGCTGTTCCTGCTTGGCGGTGAGATCGCGATTGTAAATGTCGGTTTCACCCCGAATTTCAAACAGCTGTTGTTGCAGGTTGGCCACAAGCCCATCCAGCTTAATCGCCGACTCTTCGAGCACTGTGGGCTTTACGGTTTTTGTGATCATGAGCAGCAGCACAATAGCGCCAAAGCCACAGCAAATAACGTCCAAAAACGAAATGTTAAATTCTTCGCCTTCTCTTTTTTTTCTCATTACGGCCAATCCTTCGATGGGCTTAAGAAAGAGCCGCGGGTATTTTGCGCCAGCCGCCAATAGGCTGCTGCTGCCATAGGGTCACCTTCCATAGGTGCAAGGATAATATTGACTGGAATGCCCTTAGGCAAAGCGCTAACCGCCTCGTTAAAAAGCTTTAGACGTTTTACACCGTTAATAGTGCCATTTTTTGTCAGGCTGCCACCTTGAGTGGGTAAACCATCAGTAATCAAAAAAATATTATCCGGTAATGGGTCAAGTCGGCTCATTGCCACGAAGGCGTTAATCAGGCTGGTACCGCCGGCGGGTACTATTTTTTGTAATTCCAGAACGGCTTTGTCCAGTGTGGCAGTATCGTCGACGGGTAGCCATTGGCCTTGTGTTGCTGCCAATGCAGGTTTAGCTGCCGTATTAAAGGTATAAATTTGATAATGACTGGATGGCGGTAGCTGAGAAGTAAGCCAGCTGACCGTTGCTTGTGCACGTCGCCATTTTGCCGATGCGCGTTGCACATCTGCTGACATATTGCGACGGCGAATAATGTTAACCAGGCTTTCGTCCAGCATGCTGCCTGATGCATCCAGTAAAACGAGCACGCGCTTGCCGCCGAGTTTTAAACCAGTGAGATACTGGCGATCTCCCTGGCCAATAAATTTGCGTACGTCATTGCCGCGATTTTCCAGTTCGCTGGCCAGTTTCTTTTTTTGTTCTTCGAGGTTTTTTAATTGTGCCTGCAATGATTTGATTTGCTGGTCAGTATCTTGTTCGTCAAGCTCAGCTATTTTCTGTTCTACAGCAGTGATGTCGTCATTAATACGGCGCGCTAAGCCGTCGGCGTCAGCAAGTTCCTGATCCAAGTCAGAGAGTGTATTTTTCAGGCGCGTGAGGCCGGCTTTACCAACGCGAATATCTTCTTCCAGTAAGTTCACCTCAGCTAACATGTTTTGGTTTTCAACAGGAGCTTTAGTATCGATTTCGTGTTTGATAATTAAAAAGATCAGCGCAACTGCACCCAGTCCACAGGACATAATGTCTAGGAACGAAAGGCTAAAGGTTGAAAAGCGGCGTTGTTTACGCGGCATAATGGTTCTCGGTTTGTGCTGCCATGGTTATTCGATTTTCATTCTATGAGCTGTTTTTTACGACTTTATCGTTAATGCGAATTGTTATTCGCGGGTATAGGTTTCCGTTATAAAGCAAAGCTTAATATCCGGATGTTCTGTCAAGGTGATCACGTCTCCCGCGTAAACCGGTTGAGGCTTGAGTAAGGGCTGTTGGTTTAAGTAAATACTGTTTCCCAGCACGGGGTTGATGATGGTTTGATTATCCCGGGCTTCAATTTGTAGTAGTGTATTGTTTAAGCCTGTCTGTTTTTGTGAGCTATTGGTATCGGCATTTATATTGCCGTGGGCATCGACTACCAGTGGAGCGCTTAAACGAAAGGCCTGGTGGTCTTTTAACAAGTGCGTGGCTTGTATGGCGCCGCTAGCCACGGGCGCTTTTCTATTCGCAATGCTTTCGGCTTGCGGTTTTGAGCTTTTCGCTACCTGCGTTATAAACGTCTGTGCTGAGTGTTCAGACAAGGCAGGTAGCGTCATGGGCAGGTTGTCGACTACTTGTTTCGCATTAAGTGTTGTAATCGGGGCAATATCTGCAAATCTGCTGGTCGCATTCGGTAAGGATGCCAAACGGTCGCTGAGAACTATATGGGCGGTATTGCCAAAGCGTTGTTGTACGCGTTCAATAATGCGCCGGTACAGCGCTTCTGTTTTATCCAGTACTGGGGTGGTGAGTAGTGTGATTTCTCGGTTACCAAGCTGAATACGCAAGCTGCCATCGCTGTTTTTTGCGGTACCTTGGTGCAGCCAGTCGAAAAGCTGGTTATGCAGTTGTTGCTCTGATTCAGCACCGTGTAATGGGTTGAACCGCGTTTGCTGAATAAATTGATCGGTAATACCTTGTGCCCAGGCATCGGAAAAATTAACCAATCCTGTGGCCCCTAGTATTTCAACGTTTTCGCGGTTAATGCCATCGCCAATAATAATTTCACTGATCACTGTCTGGTGAAGTTGCAGATCGATATGCACATAAGTGCCTGATGTGCTCAAGTGTTGGCAGGCCAATAGTGCGTTGTCGATAATACCTTGTATGGGGATTTCCAGAGACTGAACCACGCCTAGCAGCAAACCTAATTGTGCTTTTGAAAAACTGCCGGGGACCGCCAGCAATGTATTGGTGTCTGTGGTGTGTTCTGCAAGGAGCGAACGTATATGTTGGTAGGCCAGATCAGCATTATGACGAATCGTTTTAGTTGGCGTGGCAACGGGAGTTAAGCTGAGTTGTTGCCAGAACTGATGATTTATTTTGGCCGGATGCAATTTTGCCTGTGCCTTGGCACTGTCACCAAACAGCAGGGTGTTTTTTTCTATATAGGCATAGCCAGGACTCTCTGCTAACAATGTTTCGGCATTGTAGTAGCGTAGCCCTAAGTCATTAAATTCCAGTATGCCTGTTGTCATTTCGGTCATATCCAATGTAATTCTATGGTGTTGGCATTGTGTGCATGTTTTGTCGCTAACGTTTTATTGCCAATGTTGATAGCCAGAGTTCTTGGGACAGGTGTTACCCAATACTTAAAAATCGCAGCAGGCGACGATCGCAATAATTTTGGGTATCCATGACCACGCGCTCTTGCGCGAGCTGCAACTGGTGAGTAAAAAACATAATCACGATACTGATGATCAATGCGATAAATGTAGAGTTAAAGGCTACGCCTAAACTAATGGTGACGCCGGCTATGTCACCCTCTACAGCTTTATGAGCCTGACCCAGTGCTTCACCAATACCGCGTACCGTACCGATAAAGCCAATGGATGGAATGGCCCAGGTGATGTAACGGACCATTGCCAGCTCACTGTCGAGTCGATCCGATTCTGCTTCGCAGACATCTTTGACTGCCGTTGCTGTTTCACCTACATTGCGGGATGTGCCAAAGCGTTGTAAGGCCCGTAACAGGGCGCGTGGCAGTAACAGCTCCTGCTGGGCTTCCGGCAAGGCTTGTAGCGGCCTGGAGAGCTCTCGGGCATCCTCTGCTAGCACGCTGGTACCTTCACTGATATTCAATAGTGAGCGCTGTAATAACTCACGCTCGGCCATAATGCCACGGGCTTTGTAGCCCATAATGGCAATGGCCCAGAACATAAGAATAAAACAGGCTTCCTGTTCATAATCCTTCATCACAACATAAATAGATCGTTGCACGACGTAGGCTTCACCGGCTTGCTGGCGATCCAGTTGTTCTTGCAGCAGCAGATCGGCGTTGGGGCGAATCAGGGTGACATACACCGCATGGACAAGAATAACGGCCACTAATAAAGAGAAAAGTTGGTAAATAAATTCACTATGAGAACTGCGTTGCATAGGCATGCCTTTTCTTAAAATGGTTGCGCTAAAAGTTAGATATCCACGGGAAACGAAACCGATAAATCTTCAGAGATATCTTCTGTCGGTATAAACGTTTCATTACTATTGCTACTGGTTTTCGTGCTGGACTTTTTTGCGTTGACAGCTTTTTCTGTTGTTTTAGTCGCTGCGTTTGATGTTGCCTCGGCGGCTGTCTTGGCGTTTGTCTCTGTCGGACTACTGGTTGCTTCTTGTGCGTGAGCAAGTGATACCGCTATGCCAAGCAGCACTGCGATAGAAAATCCGACGACTCGGTAAAACGTGTTGTACTGCAATGTCCACATACGGCGATATACCTTATTGAATATCTGTGGCTAGACAATAGCGATTGCTGTGTATCAATTTCTACAGCTTATTCCGTTTGCGCTTGTACATAACGCGCCAGACGAAAGCCAATATCGTAGCGTTTTTCGATACCATAGTCGCGAAATGACAAGCGTAAATCCGTTACTGTACCGTGGGCCCAACTGCTACCACGAACAACATGGTAATCACCACTTTCGGGTCCAGTTGGGTTGTGTTCTTCTTTTAGGGATAACCCCGAACTCACGCCGTAAAAGTCATTTAACCATTCGGCAACATTACCGGCCAAGTCATAAAGGCCGTGTTGATCCGCAGGGAAACTGCCAACTGGTGCGGTAACCGCATAGCCATCGTCATAGTCGACTTGAATATAACCCAGCAGCGGGGCGCTTTGCCGATCGGCAATATTGACTGGTTTGCCGGTGATGGGTAGTTGCTCGCCCCAGGCGTATTTTTTCATGGTGCCGTTGTCGTAACGGGCCAGCCATGTCCACTCAGCCTCAGTGGGAAGTCGATAGCCGGTCGAGTTGTTGTTGAACCCAGTGATGTGGCCTTTAGTTTCAATATAAAAGAGTGGTAAGCCTTCCTGTTTCGACAGCCAGTTACAGAATTTGGCAGCTTGTTCCCAGCTGATATTAGTGACCGGGTTTTGTTCATTATTCAGGCTTTTGCCTTTAACGTTGCCAGAGGAGTGGAATTTTTCGAAGCGCCTGAATTCGGCATTCGTGACTTCGTATTTACCGATATAAAACGCACGGTCAAGTTTTATTTCACGCAGGCTCTCATTGGCGCGGCGGCCTTGCTCGCGGCGTGAAGAGCCCATGGTAAAACTCACATCTGGGCGAAATAATTTTAAGGTTTGTTTTAACGATGTTTGGATAATGGGTTTTATATGATCCCATTTTGCTTCTTCTTCCGTTCGTAATTTGGCAACCACTTGTTGTAATAAACCCGGTCGCGGTGTGACTTCCACTTCGTAGTCGACATAACCTTCTTGGCGTACGCTAATAGTGTGGGTGCTGGCAGGTAATGTGAGGGTTTGTCCCGTTCGGCCCATCAGTCGACCGTCGACGTAAAGTAGAGCATCTTTGGGTTGCGAGCGCACGTTTATCGAGCCAACGATAGCGTTCATGGAAAGGTTGAGCGCCGTTTCTTCCCCGGATTTTATTCGCAGTGATTTGCTCAGAGGTTGATAGCCATCTTTAAATAACAAGACGTTATGGTCGGTGTTTGGTTTGACGGCGAGCTCAATTGGCGTTGTACCGAAAAACTTACCATTGACGGTAACGCTGGCTCCGCTAGGTTGGCTGTTAAGGCGAATCAGTCCATCGACTTTTTGCAAGACAATGTCGTTATACGACTGCGGCTCGCCGGCAATGACGTCTAATTTGTACACCCAGCTTTTGTAACCCGGCTGATGTATGCGTAGCGTATGTGTGCCTTCCAGCAATTCAATTGTGGTAGGTGTCTGCCCCAGAACTATTTCACCACTATAAACCGTTGCGCCACTGGGGCTTGATGCCAAACTGATATCGGCCCAAGCCGGCTCCAGGGTAACCGCCAGGTTTTGCGTAGTATCTTTACCGTCAATAGTGATGGTTTGCGCATAAGTTTTGTAACGTTCACTGCGCAATTCCAGTAAGTGCTCACCTGCAGGAATATCGCTCAGTGTTTCCTGGCTGCTGCCTATTTTTGTGCCATCTAAAAAGACGTCGGCATTGACCGAGGGTTGAGTGGTGATTTGTAAATGACCGGGCAAGGGGGTCAAAGCAAAATGCTGGATTTGGTTTTGCTCAGCACTCACCGCGAATTCTGAATCCAAAGGGTAATAACCCGTAGCGGTAATATGCGCTTGATAGCTCTGTTCGCGTAGCAAGTAATGATTCGCCAATTTGAATTGCAGCCCGCCACTGAGACGAATATTGGCATCTTCCGGTTTCGTGTCAATAACAACAGCTTTGGCACTGAATAAATACCATATCACTAGTCCTGCAATCACCAGTGCACTACAAAATGCGATCACCCAGGGGCGCACAGAAAACTTGCGGCCTTGGTTGTCCTGGTCCGCCGGTACAAAGGCAATTGGCTCAATAATATCGCCTTCCCCCGCATTGGCGGGTGCAGTGTTTTGGCGAGTAGCAGGTTCGTCTGCTGTCATTATGTTGCTATTCCTTATGGTTAGGCTTTTTAGCCTTTAGCGATGGGTTCTTCGCATTGAATGACGATCACCGGTTGGGTCGGGTTTTCTCGCGGTTCAATAGTGAATTCTTTGCGAACGTCGCGATAGCCTTCTCGTGTGCCCACCAAGGTATACTTCCCGGGCGTTAATTCAATGTCATGCTCGTTGAATAAACCGAGCTCACCCACACGGTACAATGTTACGCGGGTTTGTGCGTCGGACTTAATGCTCACGTGTACGGGTACTCGCGACAGTTCCAGAAGCTTTTCCAATTGTCGAGATTGTGCCTGTGCGGCGGGGCCTAATTGCGGAATACTGCGCAGGTCTCGCAGTAGTGTTTGCGCATATTGGTATGATGGATCGTTTTGTAAGCGAGTGGGGTCGGTGATAATTTGTTGAATATTGTTTGCTAAATTGAGCCGGGTTTCGCTGCGAATGGCCCCGACTTTGGCTTTAACCACATTGCTGTCCAGTGACATAATGGCGCGATAGGTATCGACGGCCTGTGACCACTGTTCTTGGCTTTCCAGCTTCGCAGCTTCACTCAACAGCTTGTTGATCTTGGACTGTTGCTGTTGGTTTTCTGCCTGCGTTAGCGCTTGTTGTGCATCAACAGCCTCTGGTTTTATCGCTAACGCTCGTTTAAATTTTGTGCGTGCAGCGGTAAAGTTTTGTTGCGCCAGTGCAGCATAACCAGCTGACATAGCCTCTGTAAAATCCCGCTCCACAATTTTACGTTTAATCGTTTCGATATGTGTTTGTGCCAGAGGGGATTCGGGATCTTGCTCTAGAGCATTGGTATAGCGTGCTTTGGCTTCATCAAAGTTGCCGCTGTTTTCCAAGCTTTCGCCTTGTTTGATCAATTGTAAAACATCGGTTAACGCCAGTGCACGCTCTAAACCCAGTTGGGCTTCTTCGCGCTTGGCGTCAATCTTTAAAGCTAAAGTATAGGCCTGAATGGCGGGTTCTGCTTCAGTATCACTTAGTGCTTGCGCGCCTATTTTCAACTGTTGTTCCAGTACGGTTTGTGCTTGTTCTGCAATGTGTTTGAACTGGGTTAGTGTGTTGTTGTAGCGTTCTTTCGCTTCAGTAAATTGTCTTGCGCGATAATGGTTATCACCACTTTCGGCAGTTTTTAATGCTGCGTTATAGGCATCTGCGGCCCATTGTTCAACGTCCTGTTTTTCTAATTGTTCCTGGGCGTTGAGCAGCTTAGCTAAAATGTCCTGTGTTTCCCTGCGTTCTTTGGCGATTTGGGCATCTGTCCAGGGGGATTCCAGCGTAGGGCCAGCGAGAGGGCCGCTCTTTGAGTTAGTGTCTGCGGTTTGTTTTGTGGCGTCACTGATTGGCATGATTGGGCCGGTTTTTTGTACCCAGGCCGGGAGCACAAAAATGACCACTGCTAACAATAATACAAGTACACCAAAGCCCATTAGCAAACGCGGATTAGCGGCAAAAGATTGCGGTTTAGCAGCGGGTGGTTGCGGTGAGAACTTTGGCTCTGGTGCTTGTGGCGTCTCTTGCATAAAGTTTGTTCAGTTCTGTAGTGATTAAAACAGTGGGTAGAGTAGACATGGCTAAATGCTACTCTTGTCCCGTGTCAATTTTGTAAATTTCTAATAATATTTTGCGCCATTGCTCGTACTGGTTTTCTACTGTTCCAGATAATGTAATAGTGCGATCTTCAAGTTCAATAATACGTGGTTCGATATTAGCTTCTAGAGAACTGCCGAGTTCCAGTAAGGCTTCTGCATGCATTTTTGATTCAGCATTTTTGTCAAAGCCGCTTTTTATTAAGTAACCACCGCCAACCACCGCAACTTGTCCGGCTGCGCGGCTGGCACCATTGTTTGATCCAGCAGCGAGCACACCACCCACGACAGCGGCAATGCCGGCAATAGTGCGCTGGCGTGAACTGCGTTTCATGTCCCGCAGGGTGATGACTTCGTCATAGCTCTGACCGCGCCATTCTAAATAAGGTGAACTCATTTCCTGGGAAAATGTGTTGTAGTATTCCTGCAATGTATCAATGTATAAATAGTCACGTTCGCGAATTTTTCGAATGCGCTGAAACATGGGGTCATTTTCGGCAGGTAACCGTTTGATTTCATAGATACCTTTTTTATTGACATCAATGTGTTCGCTAAAGGCTTCCGGTGAAAAGCTTTCGGCAAATTTCAATTCAGAGATCGTACGAATGTTACTGATTTCTGACTCTTTCAGCTTTTTCTGATACTCATAAATATCATTGGCGATGCGATTATAAAGACCCTGAAACGGTTCTTTTTTAGGAATTTGTTTGGGGTCGTAAGCGTAGCGACTGGCGAGCTCTTTATAGTTTTGGGTAAACCAATGTTTGCCCGAGGCATCGCGCACATCAATATCGACGATTAACAGTTCGCCATCCGATTGCAGGATCTTGCCGTTGACAATCACATCTACGGCAGCGCTGTCGTTGGGGATCATGCGCACAGCGCCCCAGGCAGCACTGGTTTGCAATGCTTTTACTAATTGGTGGGCCATAAAGCGCGATTCGGCTTTACGAATTTCCGGGAAGACGACCGTATCTTTTTGATCGGCTATATTGTCGATACCCGGATCGAGTGGGATTACGCCAACATCCAGCAGCAAGTGTTCGGGGATTTCCCGAGTTTCCTGGTGCAGCGGAGTAACTGCCGTTGTCTTCACGACGGTGCTGGTGCAGCCGGCCAGAAAGATAACCAGTACTGTGGCGATCAGGCGTTGTCCACGCCGGAGCCATTGCGGGAGTTGGCGATAATTTAGATCTATTATCTGAATCATATCTATGAGGTACTCAAAACGGCTGATAGTTCACAACAACTATGGCGCTTCTGAAAAAAGTGCGAGTTACAGATTTTGTCGTCAGTTTTGTTACAAACATATTTAACGGCACCATAATGTCAGGCGCTAAAAGTCTAAGGTCAAGACCCGGTGATTAACAATCTAGGAGCCTTGCTTTTTGTATTTTCGATATTCTTCCCAAAGCTTTTCCCGCAACGCCGGGTCAGTTTCCCGCATAGCAGCTTCACGAATCTGACGGGCAACAACGTCATCGTCACTGCCGTCGGGAATGTCTTCCGGTGGTGGCGCGGCCTGGGTATTTTGATAATCACCAGAACGGTTGTCGCCCGGACCTGGTGGGCGTGTGCCGCCGCCGGAGGCTGCAGACTCGTAACCGTCATTAATACCTCCATTGCCGGTGCCGCTGGATTCGCCCTCGGATTCGGCTCCCGCTTCATCGTATGGGGTCCCGCTGTACCTTTCTTCGACAGCATCTTCACTGCCTTGCTGATTTGCGCGGTTATGCACGTAGCCGCGTTCGCGCAGGATCATACCATCGTAGGTGGACATGGAATCGTTGAGCACTGTTTCCATTTGTGCCTTGCGCTCTTCAGCAGTCATGGGTGGTGTTCCACCAGCCGCTGCGCTTGCGCCTGGGCTTGCGGCGCTACTGCCTGACGCGCCACCGGGATCTTCATCAGAAAAATCTATGTCGTCAGTGGGTGTCCCAGTAGAACCGGGTACGCTCATATCTGCGGTTTGCCCAGAAGGATCGCCCGCCGCCGAAGACTGCGCACCATTGTCGCTATCTCCGCCGTCACCCTGGCCATTGGCCCAAGGGTCAGGTTCCTGATAGGTGTTGCTCCCAGCGCTTTGTGGCCCGCTGCCAGGTGGTGAACTCGCGCGTTGATTACCAGTGCTGCCGCTGGCGCTAGTACTGTTGCTTGAGGCGCTGCCAGAACTTCTGCTTGAGCTGCCTGTGGAAGTGCTGCTTGAAGAGGCGCTGGCGGTGCTACCAGGCATACTGGCACTGGGCGCGCCGCTGGAAGAGGATGTGGGCATCCCTGATGTACCTTGACTGCCTGAGCTACCCGTTGAGGAACTGCTACTGGAGCTGGAACTGCCACTGGAACTTGAGCTACTACTCGAACTGCTGGCCGTAGGCGTGGACGGTTGCGAACTGGATGATTGTGTTTTGCAGCCGCTTAAAACTGTCGCAAGCAGAAAACAAATTGTGCTGTAGAAAATGCGGCGGTTCATAAGGTGCGAGTCCTGTTTGTTTTATCCTGAATTCAGCCTGAAGCACGTTACTGATGTGTTATGTCGGCAGGCACTCTTCAGTGTTTAACAGCAGCTGCATCTTACGTGAGTAATAGGTTACTTTGGAAAAATGTAGCGCTGAGTAATATTTACGGTGTCTACTGGTTTGCCATCCTCAAGCCGTGGTCGAAATTTGGCGTGTTTTAGAGAATCGCGCACCCGCGAGCGAATGCGAACGTCTTCCTCTGGATGTGACTCCAGTATTTCAATATCTGTCGCTCTGCCATAGGACGAAACGTTAAATTTAACTAAAACGTAGTCATGAGGCTCATTATTGTTGATGACTTTCGTTTGCAACATGGGCATATCTGGCAATGCCCTGGGGTGGCCAAATAATTCGTTGCGCTCTTGTTCTGATAAGCCTTCATGGCTGGCTTTGTCGTAGGCCGCTTGGTATTCGTTTATTGCAGAATGTGAGCGATTGAAGAGCATATACCAGTCACCTAGTTCTACCTGGGCCTTTATAGCCGCACCAGGCGGGGCTTCGGGATTTTCCTCATAGATGGTTTGCATGCGATCAATGGCTGCTTTACCCGTGTAGTAGCTATTTTGAACATACTGCTGCAGTTTGTTTCTCTGGTCTTCGCTGCTGTTATTGTTACTGCTCGCCATGGCGAAGGTTGGCATTTTGCTGGATTGTTGCTGCGTGTAACTGGCCAGATAGTAATTGGAAATAGTGATGCCACGCAGTTCGTGGATAAGCTTTAAGTCAGTTTCGCCATAGTGTTCATCAATAATTTCAATCGCCATCTTGTATAGGTTGTTGGCGTTAATAAGGTGGTCTGCGTAACCGCCACCCTTTAGCGTGAAGGCGTTCAGGTGCCAACTGCCTAACTTGTCGATGATCGGTAGCATGCGTGGGTCATTTTGCCCAAAATTACGTCTATTTAGCCAGTAGAGATATTGGTGCCGATCATTGGCTTCGTCCCATTCCCCCAAGGCAATATGACTTTCAATCAAGCGCTCAAAAATAGGCGCTTGATTCATGTTGTACAAACCTTCATGGATTCGGTGTATATGCATCGCCCGTTTGAATGCTTCTATGGCTTCGGCATGGTTCCCGTGCTGCTGATAACTGACGCCAAGGCCTTCGAGCTGCTCGGATAACTGAGCATCGTAGGGGCCTTTTTCCGACTCAAGCTGTTCTATATTGTGCAGGAACTCGCTAAGGGTCTTATCAGGCTGCTGTTGTTCTTGAGGTTTTACACCAAGGGGTTGGATAACGGTTTCATTGGTATTGCTAAATTCAGAGGGGCTGGCTTCCGGGCGTGCGGTGGCCAGATTCGCGGGCTGAGCCGCAGCTAAATTAGTCGGCGAGGCTATATTATCAGCGACAGCACTTTGAAGAAAACATGCCACTACCACCGGATAAATGCTGAGATAATTTCGCATCATAGATCTGTGCCACAGGTTAAGTTTGAAACACTGCCGGATTAATTATTTCGCTGCCGGTATTACCGTTCATCGTGGTATTTGGAATACTTGTAACAACATAACGCAAATACCATGCCCCAAGTTAGCGCTCCCTACTATTGGCCCATTGATGAATGCTTTACGCTTTGTATCAGTCGCAAAGACACAATAGTTGTAGAGTTTTAATCTGGCACCAAGTTCCCTCAAATTTACCGCTATTTTTGAGGTTTTCTTCGTCGTCCTGCAGATGGGGAAACCTCAATACTTCCCGTTTGGCCCCATTGGTGAGTTCTTCCTGTAGATTCGATCACAGTGTATTGAAAACACTATTCGAACATTAAGCGGGTTTGGATCTGTCCAAGTACGGTATACTTAATGGCGAATATTCAGCACTGGTTTGTCGCGCGGTTAATCGTCTCAACCGACCAAAATACCCCTATATCCATCAGTATAGACAAGAGCTCGCCGTTCGGCGCTATGCCAGTAATAAATACGTTGAAATGAGGTGGTTTCAAGATAAGTGGTATCTGCAACAGGCTTGCGGGGATAGCGTGAATGATGTTCGGCAAGGAGGACCTCGCCGAACATCACCTCATCAGGTGCCCTGTATTTGTGCCAGTAATGCCTGCAGGGGGTGCAGGATTTGCTGGTTGTCCATGCGCTTAACCTGACTGCGACAAGAGTAGCCGGTGGCCACTAACTGAATGCCGTTGTCGCTGGTTTTTACGATGGGGCCCCAGGATTGGTCATAAATTGTTCTGGAAATTTCAATGTTCCGTGATTCATGGCCGAAGGTGCCTGCCATACCGCAGCAACCGGTGTCCAGAACCTGAAATTCTTGCCCCAACTGGGCAAAAATGGTCTGCCAGTCTTTGATGGAGCCTGCAGCATTGGTTTTCTCCGTACAGTGCGCCATTAGGGCATATTTACCTGTGGCAAACCCTGGCTGCTGTGCTGCAAGTATTTCGCTGTGACCCGCGAGCCACTCCTGAATCAGTTGAACAACTGGTACATCGCGCTTGTCCAGTGTTTTGCTGTATTCATCGCGATAACTCAAGGTCATTGACGGGTCGATTCCCACCAGCGGTATCTCGCTGTCGGCCAGAGTCTTTAGTAGCTTGGCATTGCTTTTTGCGGCGCGGTTAAAAGCTTTCATAAAACCGTGCACATGCAGGGGCTTGCCGTTGGGGCGGAAGGGTGCCAGTAGCGGAATAAACCCCAGTTTTTTCAGCAGCAGCATGACATCAATAACCAGTTGGGTTTCGAAGTAGCTGGTAAATGCATCTTGCACAATAATGACAGCACGTTTTTTCTCGTCGACAGTCATTTCGCGAATGTTGTCCAGTGAGGCGAAGCGAATGCCATATTGGGGTAATTCTTTGGCGAGATCGATACCGGTTAACGCTGGGCTGTCACTCATGCCTAGACCGCGTGAAAACAGGGTCTGCATAAAGGGTGGTTGGCTTAAAGCGTTATAGAGCCACGGTAGTTTAGCTGCAACTGGCATCATGTATTCCAGACCGCCAATCACATAATCCTTCAGTGGGCGCAGGTAACGACTGTAATACAGCGCTAAAAACTTGCTGCGAAATTCTGGCACGTTGACTTTGATCGGACACTGCCCTGCGCAAGCCTTACAGGCCAGACAGGCCATCATGGAGTCGTGTATTTCGTGGGAAAAATCGTACTCGCCGCGTTTTTTCTGCCAGCTGTTTTTGATTCTTGGCAGTAATCCCACCAAGAAATTCTGCCGTTGTGCTTCTTGTCCGGCACTGACTATATCAATACCACGGTCACTCATTTGTTTGATCCACTCGCGAATCAAAGACGCGCGGCCTTTGGGCGAATGAGTGCGCAGTCGAGTGCCTTTCCAGGACGGACACATGGGGTCATTGGCATTGTAGTTGTAACAGGCGCCGTTACCGTTACAGTAAACGGCATCGCTGAATTCATTCCATATTTTTACGGGAATTTTTCGGTCTTCCTGACCGCGGGTGGTGACTTCATCTATCTTCAGTAAGTCTTTTTGCCCGGTGGTAGCGATTTTGCCAGGGTTCAACTGATCTCTGGGATCAAACGACGTTTTGATGCGCTGTAACTGGGGGTATAAGTTGCCAAAGAATGTGGGTGCGTATTCTGAACGCACCCCCTTGCCATGTTCGCCCCAGATTAAACCATGGTATTTAGCTGTGAGCTCTACCACGGCATCACTGATTTTTCGTATCAGTGTTTCCTGCTGCGGATCTTTCATGTCGATAATAGGACGCACGTGCAGTACGCCGGCATCTACGTGTCCAAACATGCCGTACTGCAGGCGATGGCTATCCAATAGCGCGCGAAACTCCAGAATATAATCTGCCAGGTTTTCCGGGGGTACAGCCGTGTCTTCGACAAACGGAATAGGGCGTGCTTCGCCACTGGCGTTGCCCAATAGACCGACAGATTTTTTACGCATGCCCCAGATTTTGCCAACGCCTTCATTCCACGCCACGGTGTGACCAAATCCTGCCGTCATCCCATTGTCTAGCTTGTCAGTAAGGGTTTTGACTTTAAATTGCAGCTCCGATTCGTCGTCAGCGGTGTATTCCACCAGGTTGATGGCTTCGAGTGACTGACCTGCATGCACGGGAAAGTACTCGGCAACGTTGTTCCAGACGATATCGCCCTTCGCCAGATTCATGACTTTAGAATCAACCGTTTCAATGGACGTCGGACCGGCTTTCATCAGCTCGTTGGCATCACGCAAGGCAGCATTGAAGTCTGCATACATGATGTTGACCAGCGCCGAGTACTTTGGGATCTTCAGTAAATTGAGTTTCGCTTCGGTGATAAAGCCCAGCGTACCTTCGCTACCACATAACACGCTGTTAAGGTCGAACTTGCCATCGTCAGTGCGAATGTGGGCCAAGTCGTAACCGGTTAAACAGCGGTTCAGCTTGGGAAACGTTGCTTCAATTTCCGCGCTGTGATCCTTGTAGATACTGTCGACAACGCGGTGGATTTCACCCACGCGGTCTTGGCGTTCACAAATGGCTTTAAGCTCAATATCGTCAACGGGGTAGGAGACCCATTCACAGCCGTCCAATAATATGGTTTTAAGTTCCAGTACGTGGTCACGGGTTTTCCCGTAGGCGCATGAGCCTTGACCGGAAGCATCGGTATTGATCATGCCGCCGATAGTGGCGCGGTTACTTGTGGATAGTTCTGGCGCAAAAAATAAACCGTAGGGTTTGATTGCTTCGTTTAACTGGTCTTTTACAACACCAGCCTGAACCCTGGCCCAGCCTTCTTCGGCATTGATTTCCAGAATTTGGTTCATGTGTTTGGAGATATCAACAATTAGACCATCTGTCAGAGACTGCCCGTTGGTACCGGTGCCGCCGCCACGAGGAGATAGTACGACGTCGCGAAACTGCTTCAGATTAGACAGTTCGGCGACGCGGACTAGGTCTTCTGAGGATTTCGGATAGATAACGCCTTGAGGTAGGACCTGATAAATAGAATTGTCAGTTGCCAGCACCACGCGATTAGCGTAATCCGCATTTAGATCGCCCTCGAAGCCACAGGCTTTAAGCGCGTTGATAAAGTCCAGGTACTGTTGCTGTACTGGAGACGTTGAACTGATAGCAGGAATCATAGGCGTTGTACAAATACAGACTAATGCAGAAAATGGAGCCGCATTTTACCTGCACCGCGCCAGCTAACCAAGCTCAGCTTAAGGAATGTTACGTTTTATCAGCTAATTTAGATGTAAAGTGAAGTCATCACTATCTTGCCAGGCTGGAAACTTTTCTCGAAAGCGGCTAAGTTCTGCTGCTGATAACGTGGCAGTTGTCACAAAAGGTGTGTGTTCGGGAGCGTCTATCATCGCTTCACCTTTGAAATCCACCAGCATGGAATCGCCACTGTATTCCAGACCATTCCCGTCGGTGCCTACGCGATTAACACCAGCGGCGTACGCCAGGTTTTCAATGGCGCGCGCGATCAGCAGGGCTCGCCAGGGATGGCGCCTCGGAGCGGGCCAATTGGCCACGCACAGCATTAAGTCGTAATCATTACGCGAGCGGCAAAAAACAGGAAACCGCAAGTCATAACAAACGGTGAGCAGGATCTCCCATCCTTTGTAGTTAATCACTTTGCGCTCGTTCCCTGCCAGATAGCGTTTGTGTTCTCCGGCCATGCGAAATAAGTGGACTTTATCGTAGGTATGGCAAGTGCCGTCTGGTGTGACAAAGAGTAAGCGATTAGTGTTGCCTTCTGCTGTTTGGTATACCACGCTGCCACATAAAGCTGCATTTAATAGACGTGCTTGCGTTAGCATCCAGTGCCGCGTGGGTTCAGCAGTAAGACTATGCTGGGAATCTTCATGATCGGAAGTGGGTAAGCGGTCAGGATCCTGAGTGAATCCAGAAGTGAACATTTCCGGTAAAACAATCAGGTCAGTGCTGTTGACTAGTGGTGCAAGTTGGGCCGCTAGTTGCGTGCGGTTAACTTCTGGTTGATGCCAGGCAAGATTAGTTTGCACCAAGGTAATGCGTAAATCGTCCATAAGCTTGTAGTAACCTCGTAGGCTAAGGGGGTTTGGATTAACGAAATAATCGGTTACATATCTATCGTTATTAAGACGGAAGGAATGGAGTGAGAGCAAGGGGTAATGAAAAAATTCGATAAAATTTATCAGCGAGCGCTGGACCGAAAAGGCGGCGAACAAGGTTTAGCGGCATGGTTACCAGATACTGTTAAGCCTAAAAAACTGTCGGCTATCCCAGCTGATCGATGGTTGGCAGAGATGACCCGTTGCATCTTTCAGGCTGGCTTTGTGTACCGTGTCATCAACCATAAGTGGCCGGGGTTTGAAGAGGCATTCTGGGGCTTTGTGCCTGAAAAAATGATTTTACTATCACCGGAGCAGTTAGAGAACTTAAGTAAAGACACACGAATTGTTCGGAATTTACAGAAAATCCTAACCGTTCCTAAAAATGCGCAGATGATCCTTGATGTGGAGAAGGAAGGGGCCAGTTTTGGGGACTTTATCGCGCAATGGCCCAGTGAAGATACCATTGGCTTGCTACACTTTTTCAAACAGCGTGGTAATCGTCTGGGAGGTATGACCGGGCAGCGCGTATTGCGCAATATGGGTAAAGATACTTTTGTGCTCACGTCAGATGTTATTCGTTGTCTGCTGAGCGCTGGTCTTGAGATTAGTGCAAACCCAACCAGCCAGACAGACATGCGGGCAATTCAAGCGGCCTTTAATACCTGGCAACAGGAATCAGACCTGCCGCTAAGTCATATCAGCCGCATTTGCGCCTGTTCTGTGGGCGAGAACTATACGATCGACGATTGATGTGCGCCAGTTATGATTGTTGGGCCTGTTTTCTTGTATGGATATTTGTCTAATGATCTAATGCTTTTTTATTAGAGGAAGGGATGAGGTAAAAAGGGCGATGACTTTTCGTGACTATTTAAATGTACTGGCTAAACACGATGGCTCCGACTTGTATTTAAGTACGGGCGCACCGCCTTGTGCGAAATTTCAGGGAGTGCTTAAACCGCTGGATAAAGAACCCATGAAACCTGGCCAGATTGCTGCCATTGCTCAGGAAATAATGGATGACGAACAGCGTCAGGAATTTGATCACGAACTGGAAATGAACCTCGCAATATCCATCCCAAAGGTGGGCCGCTTTCGTATCAATATTTTTAAGCAGCGTAACGAGGTGTCTATCGTTGCACGTAATATTAAAACCGATATCCCCCGGTTTGATGATCTGAATTTACCACCGGTATTAAAAGATGTCGTGATGGCCAAGCGCGGCCTGGTGCTTTTTGTAGGGGGGACGGGTTCGGGTAAATCCACTTCATTGGCTGCCCTTATCGACCACCGTAACAGTACGTCAGGTGGCCACATCATTACGATCGAGGACCCTGTTGAATATGTCCATCGGCATAAAAAAAGTGTGATCAATCAGCGCGAAGTGGGGGTGGATACCCGCAGTTTTCAGGCTGCATTGAAAAATACCTTGCGCCAGGCACCGGATGTAATTTTGATTGGTGAAATTCGTGACCGGGAAACTATGGAGCACGCGTTGGCATTTGCCGAGACTGGCCATTTGGCTATATCCACGTTGCATGCGAATAATGCTAACCAGGCGCTCGACCGCATCATTAACTTTTTTCCTGAGGAGCGGCGTAATCAGTTGTTGATGGATCTGGGTCTCAATATTCGCGCTTTCGTTTCGCAGCGTTTGATTCCTACTGTGGATGGCAAACGCTGCGCGGCGGTAGAGGTCTTACTCGGTTCGCCCACTATTCAAGAGCTAATTTTGCGCGGGGATTTTGAAGCCATCAAAGAGATTATGGAAAAGTCTGAAAATATGGGTATGCAAACGTTCGATGGCGCGCTTTATAAATTAGTGATGGAAGGACGTATCACCGAAGAAGAAGCTATTAAAAATGCCGACTCTGCTAACAATGTGCGCCTGCGGTTAAAGTTGGCGAAACAGTCGGGTAGTGGCTCTGTCAGTCAGGAAAAAGCCGGCTCAAGCTTAAGTTTGAGTTTGGAGTCTGTGGATGATGGTGATAAAAATCAGGATGACAAGCCCGAAGAATTTAATTTATTAGACTAAAACCTGGTGTCATCGCAGGATGAAACCAGAGCGTTAAGCAGCTACAATACGCAACTTCCATTATTGCCACTGTAGCTGTTACTCCCATGAATTCACTCGTTATGCCGCACTTGAGCCGAGCTCAAGGCGAAGTCACCATTCCCGGTTCAAAAAGCCTATCTAATCGCTTGCTGCTGCTGGCAGCGTTAAGTGAAGGAACTACTACCCTGTCTAACCTGTTGGTGAGTGACGATGTCACACACATGCTCAATGCGCTCAAAAGTCTGGGGGTGCAATATACCTTGAGCGCTGGGGGTACCGAATGTCGATTGACTGGGCTGGCGGGCCCACTAGCTCGAGGGCAAGTGCTGGAATTATTTTTGGGTAATGCCGGTACGGCGATGCGACCATTAGCGGCTGCATTGTGTTTGGGGAACGGTGTTTTTACCCTCACCGGTGAGCCGAGAATGTATGAACGCCCCATTGGTGATTTAATTGATGCATTGTTGCCGTTAGGTGCGAACGTTACCTATCTCGAAAATCCTGGTTTCCCACCACTCAAGATCGAAGCGCAGGCACTGCAGGGCGGTAAAGTACAAATTGATGGCAGTATTTCCAGCCAGTTCTTAACTGCACTATTAATGGCTGCCCCACTCATTGATCAGCCTTTAACTATTGAGGTTGTGGGTAATCTTGTATCCAAGCCTTATATCGACATCACGTTAGATGTGATGGAAAAATTTGGAGTGCAAGTAACTAATAACAATTATCAGTCGTTTACTATCGCAGCAGGGCAAAGGTATATCAGCCCAGGTGATGTGTTCGTTGAAGGCGATGCATCAAGTGCGAGCTATTTTCTCGCCGCTGGTGCTATTGGTGGCGGACCCGTACGAGTACACGGTACTGGCGCCGCGTCGGTGCAAGGTGATGCGCGGTTTGCCGAAGTGCTCGAACAAATGGGTGCGAAAGTGACCTGGAGCGATAATTGGATAGAAG
>JBNKHI010000027.1:0-47276 GCA_050290265.1 Cellvibrionaceae bacterium | reverse complement strand
CACTGGGGATTGACCCTGTTGCCTTGCCGTTTAAGGGCATTGATGTGTGGACGGGGTACGAAGTCTCCTGGCTTGATGGTGCTGGGAAGCCGCATGTTGCCATTGCTGAATTTCATGTACCTTGCCAATCTCCTTTTATCATTGAGTCCAAGTCGTTCAAGTTATACCTGAATTCGTTTAATCAAACGCGCTTTGAGCGTCAGAGTGATGTCCTGGAGGCTTTGGAGAAGGATTTGTCAGCTGCAGCAGGTAGGTCTGTTTGGGTGCATCTCTCAGGCTTATCCCAAGCAACGCAGCGTCATATCGGCCAGTTGCCTGGTGATAGCCTGGATCATTTGCCGGTTGAGATTGAGGCTTATCAGCCCGATCCGAGTTTACTTCAGGCCGACTCGGCGTTAATCGTTAATGAGTCGCTTCACTCTGACTTGCTTAAAACGAATTGCCCGGTGACGGGGCAGCCTGACTGGGCGAGTTTATTAGTCAGCTATACAGGGCCGGCAATTAATCGCGAGTCCCTATTAAAATATATCATTTCATTTCGTCAGCATCAGGATTTTCATGAGCAGTGTGTTGAGAGGATTTTTATTGATATTTTGCAGCGTTGCCAGCCGCATGAATTGACCGTTTATGCCCGCTATACTCGTCGCGGCGGTCTGGATATTAATCCAATGCGCACGAATGCTGCAGAAGGCGCTGTTGGATTAGATGTTCGTTTGGTTCGGCAGTAGTGGGCTGTTCCGAGATCATTTCATTTTGAGTGCTAGATAACGTTCTTCTAATTTAGCATAGTCACTGCGTAGCTGGCTGAGGGCTTTTTCGGTTTCTTCGTTGCTGCCTGCCCCGGCGTGTTCGAATAGGGCCTCTAGCTGGCTAATTTCGCTTTGCAGTGTTTTCTGTGTTTGCAATAATTGTTGTTTTTCTTGTTCCGCTTTTTGCAGTGCGCTTTCCAGCCGAGTGTATTCCGATAAGCTTTTATCTTTCTGTGACAGCTTTTTCTCTAAATGAGCAAGGCGTGTATTCGCGCTATCTAGCTCATCCTCTAACAGTTGAACGCAGGTTTCGGCTTCCTTGATAAAACGAGTTTGATTGTTTAGTTCACGTTCCAAGTCAGCGACAATTGCCTGTTGCGCCTCAGCAGTAGCAGCATTGACGAGTTTTTTCTTGAGTTCGCTAATCGTACGATGTTGGTCAACGGCTACGTTGCGGAGTCTATCCAGTTCGCTGTTGTGGGCGCGTTCCGGGCCGCTATGTTGTACGACTTTGACCTTTTCAATAATAGTAGTGGCTCCTTGGGTTTGGCCGTTGGTGGCATCCATATTATTGATCAGTCCGCCAATAGAGCTGTAGGCCTTTTCATAGTGATTGAGTATTGCCTCAAAGCTTTCTGCGTCATCGACTTGTGTGGCGTAACTCGATAGTTGCATTTGATACTCGTTCGCTTTCTCCTGAGCGTCCTGCCACTCTTGCTCTAAATCGAAGTAGAGTTGTTTAAATTTCTCGAGGTTTTCGACCCGTTGCTTATAGGTTGCCAACTCATCACTATCTGCTGACTGTTCTGTCGTGGGGGTAGTTTTGCCACCTTTGTAATAGTCCAGTAGCAAGGAAAATTTACTGGTTAAGACATTCCAATTAGGCTTTTCGGTGTTGCTGGAATGGGCAGCTTCCTTTTCTGCAATAAGAATGGCATGTCTCAATGCCGCGGTTTGGCGCTCAATAGATACATTGGTATCGAGGTCCAGAGCGATATCTTGGTCAGCTTCCAGAGTGTCGTGATAGTCGCGGGTAATTTGCAATTGATCATTGATTTGTTTTTTATACGCGGTGCCGGGTTCCAGCTGAGCCTTAATTTCTTTGACTTCAGCCTTGGCTGTCTTTAAATCCTTGACAAGTTTCTTAATCCTGCTTTGTAAGTTTTTACTCAGTTCCTTAAGTTTTCGCGAGTGAAACAGCAGGAATAGGCAGAGGGCAATCAGAACCAGAAATAGTTCGAGGAGGCCCAACAGCATCCATGAAGAAACGTGCATAAACTAACCCCAGAAAATAGAGTGGCTGCGAGCCACCTTCTTGATATTGTTGTCTCTCGCCAAAGTTTTCAAAACTTGGTGGAATAGTCAACGATAATCTGTCAAATTGCAAAAAAACATCCGAAAAAATGCGAATTGTCTGAAACTGGTTGTTTTTCGAGCGCGCCTAGATACTGGCAGTATTGACTGACTGATGATTTGGTTGGAAATGTGGCAATTCACGTTGCCTTAATAGCATGACTTGTGTAAATTAGCGCCCTCTTGAAAACACGGGTATCGCAGACGGTTTTCTTGTTAGGTGAGATGTCCGAGTGGCCGAAGGAGCACGCCTGGAAAGTGTGTAAGTCGAAAGGCTTCGAGGGTTCGACTCCCTCTCTCACCGCCATCTTTATAAAAGCCCAGCATTAGCTGGGCTTTTTTGTTGCTAGAATCTAACTGAAACGCTGCGCCTGTGCTTTCCGTGGATTGAAGTTTTCCCGTGACAATGCATATTCTTGCGTGCAAATGCCAGTGTGGCGACGTTTTCCCTATAGTGCTGATTTTGTGTTTCCTGGTCGATAGCGATAAAGTAGCGCCCAAATTATTATTCCTATTTTGCTATAACACGGGATCGAACTGTGGCTAATATTCACGATGTTGCTGCCCTCGCTGGTGTCTCTGTTGCTACCGTGTCGCGCTATTTGAGTGCGCCAGAAAAAGTGGCTAAAAAAAGCCAGGTAAAGGTTGCTGCAGCTATCGATCAACTAAACTACAAGCCTAATCTACTTGCCCGCAACTTCTCTCAGTCCAGATCTTACAGCATTCTCGTATTGGTCCCTGATATTACCAATCCATTTCTTGGGCAGGTTGTTAGGGGTATTGAGAGTGTTGGCCGAGATTTAGGTTATACGGTATTGCTCGGTGATGTGCATGCTTCAGAGCAGCGGGAACTCGAATATATGGAGATGCTGGAAACCCGGTTGGTGGATGGGGTTATTCAGCTGCTGGACGGTCCGCCACCAAAGGGTGATAAATCCTATGCCATTGTTTCAGTATGTGACTGCGCTGATGATTCCAGTTGGCCTACCGTTGCTGTTGACGATGTTAAAGCTTCAGCCAGTTTAGTGGAGTACCTGCTTTCCCTTGGGCATGAACGGGTTGGCTGTGTGCTTGGAATGGATATCGTATCGGCAACTGCTAAACGTTTGAGCGGATACAAGCAGGCGTTAGCGGGTGCGGGGATTGCTTTTGATGAGAGCCTTGTGGTGGAAGGCGATTTCTCTATCCAGAGTGGTGTGAATGCTGCTGGCTTGTTTTTGCAGATGAAACAGGTCCCAAGTGCCGTGTTTTGCATGAATGATGAAATGGCTATTGGTTTAATTCAGGGATTGAAAATGGGCGGATTAAGAGTCCCCGAGGATGTGTCTGTGGTGGGGTTTGATGATATTGAATTTGCCAAGTATAGCGATCCGCCACTTACCACGATGCGTCAACCAGCCGGCGCGCTGGGCGCGACAGCAATGAAAATTCTCTATCGGCTTCTCGAGGATAAGGGCGCTAACCCCTCAAAGCCGATTCACCACCGTTTGCCTACTGACCTTATTGTGCGAAAAAGTACGGCAGCCTACAGTAAGCTTTAGCTGTTCTTACATTTGCCCCGCTGTCTTCTAGCTAGGAACTGGTACAAACAATGACGGGCCTCCAAAGGGCGTGCGCCAACTTTGGGTGGAGTTGCATTCATAAATGTAATCGGTTACATTTTTTGCGTCGAAGCATTGCTTTCTGCTGTTTAAGCGTCGCTGGCCGACGCACTTTACCGGTAAGTGCCGGGATAGATAATAACTTGTCCTGATTGGGCCAACGTCAGTTTGTTTGCTTCAGCAACCTGTGTCCGTCCTCACTATTATCAATAGACTAAAATGGTGTTTTATGAGTTCTACCAGCCCCATGATGTTCAAATTCGGCCGTAAGCTGCTCGCTTCCGCCTGCTTTGTTGCCGTCTCCTCAAGTGCATTTGCTGCGCCACATCTCGGTGTAGATCCGCTTACCGATGTTATTGATGCATTAACGCTTGAAGAGAAAGTCAAACTGATAAAAGGCACCGGGATGTCTATTTCTAGTGCCAACGACGGCCCTGCAGTAGGTGAAACCGCTGATCGTGTGCCCGGCGCTGCGGGGAGCACCTACGCAATATCGCGTTTAGGCATTCCTTCTGTGGTTTTGGCTGATGGTCCGGCTGGTTTACGCATTAAGCCGGTTCGCGAGGGCGTTAAGGATCAAACTTTTTACGCGACGGCTTTCCCCATTGCCAGCTTGCTTGCCAGTTCTTGGGATTTATCGCTGATTAACAATGTGGGGCAGGCGATGGGACATGAAGTGAAGGAATACGGCGCGGATGTCTTACTTGCTCCGGCATTGAATATTCACCGTTATGCACTGGGTGGCCGTAATTTTGAGTATTACTCTGAAGACCCATTCGTCAGCGGGAAGGTTGCTGCGGCGATGGTTAACGGCGTTCAGTCTACCGATGTGGGAACGTCAATAAAGCATTTTGTTGCGAACAATCATGAGTGGAACCGCAATACTATCGACGTGCAAATGGACGAGCGGGCTTTGCGCGAAATTTATTTACGGGGTTTTGAAATTGCCGTGAAAGAAAGCCAGCCATGGACATTGATGACGTCGTATAACAAATTGAATGGCGAGTACACCTCGGAAAGCCCCAGGCTTTTGCGCACTATTTTGCGTGATCAGTGGGGCTTTCAAGGTATGGTCATGACGGATTGGTTTGGCGGTACTGATGCCGTTAAACAGATGAAGGCCGGCAATGATTTATTGATGCCCGGTACGCCTGCGCAAGAACAAGAAATCCTCAAGGCTGTTAAAGACGGGACGCTTTCTGAGGATATACTGGATGAGAATATTGAAAATATTCTACGTTTGGTGTTGGCGAGTCCGGTATTTAAAAAATACGATTACAGCGATGCGCCAGACCTTAAGAAAAATGCTCAGATTGCCAAAGCCGCAGCAGAAGAGGGCATGGTACTGTTGAAAAACAATGGTGGGACGTTGCCGTTACACAAGGGTGCAGCTATTTCGGTATTTGGTAACTACTCTTATGAAATGGTGACCGGTGGTACTGGTAGTGGTGATGTGAATGAAGCTTACGTTGTGTCATTAGAAAGTGGGCTTGCCAATGCGGGATTTACGACGGAGCCCAACCTGGCGTCTGCCTATAAAGAGCACATCCGTATTGAAAAGGCTAACTTGCCTGTCTCGGATAACCCTTTTGCGGCGTTTATGCCTAAAAAACCACTGACTGAAATGGCATTGGTGCCAGAGCATGTTGCGGCCTCTGCTAAGAAATACGATGCGGCGCTAATTACCATCGGTAGAAGTTCCGGTGAATTTGCTGATAGAGATGAAAGTGATTTCTACTTGAACGAAAAAGAACATGAAATGATAGATATGGTGTCATCTGCATTTCACAAAGAAGGTAAGAAAGTTACTGTTATTCTCAATATTGGTGGTGTGATCGATATCGCGAGCTGGCGGGATAAAGTTGATGCAATTTTATTGGCTTTTCAGCCTGGCCAGGAAGCGGGTAATGCCATCGCCGATGTATTAGTTGGTAATGTAAACCCTTCTGGTAAATTGACCGACACTTACCCATTGGTACTTGAAGATTACCCAGCGCACAAGGGCTTTCCTGGTGTTCTTACCGACCCCAACGCTGAGCCTGTTGGTATCATGCGAGGTATGCCATCTTCAATTCAATATGAAGACGGGATCTGGGTTGGCTACCGTTACTTCAATTCTAAACACAAAGATGTTGCATATCCGTTTGGGTACGGCATGTCGTATACAACATTTGACTACAGTGATTTGGTGCTCAGCAGCAAAACATTTGATGGTGAAATGATGGTGAAGGTGACGATAAAAAATACAGGTAAGGTTGCCGGTAAAGAGGTTGTGCAACTTTATGTATCTGCACCTGAAAAAGGGATGAAAAAGCCATCGGAAGAGCTGCGTGATTTTGGTAAAACCAAGTTGCTGCAGCCGGGTGAGTCGCAAACCTTAACCTTTACTTTGGGAGCGAGAGATTTAGCATCTTTCGACGTGAAAAAGAATGCCTGGTTGGCTGCAGCCGGGAATTACCAAGTGAAGGCAGGTGCATCGTCTCGAGATTTTCGTGCGAAAGCAAAGTTTAAACTCAAAAAGGCTATCGTCACGGAGCCATAACAAATTTTGTAATTCTCGGAAAATCAGAGGATATTGTTAACAGCTAAAAATGCTTGCCGGTATAGCTGGCAAGCATTTTTGTTCGCAGAAATAAATATAATAGAGTGAGATAGCAAATGGCTGGACTTCCTGGTATTGATACGCATTCCAATACTGTCGACACGCAATCAGGTGATAAGTACACCTTTGATTTAATTGCACTGACGACCTTGTTTTTTATGTGGGGTTTTATTACCTGCCTGAATGATATTTTAATTCCGCACTTAAAAAATGTGTTCTCCTTAAATTACACCCAGGCGATGCTGATTCAGTTTTGCTTTTTCGGTGCTTATTTTATTGTCTCTATCCCTGCTGGAGCGTTGGTGCAGCGGCTTGGCTATAAAAAAGGCATTGTTGTAGGGTTGGTAGTTGCCGCGCTGGGCTGTTTGCTGTTCTTGCCCGCAGCGTCGACACGACTGTATATCATGTTCCTTGGCGGGTTTTTTGTATTGGCTGCGGGTGTAACCATATTGCAGGTATCTGCAAACCCTTACGTGGCTGCCTTAGGTAGCCCGGAATCTGCTTCCAGTCGCCTAACAATGACGCAGGCGTTTAATTCTCTGGGGACCACGGTAGCACCTTTCCTAGGGGCATTTTTGATTTTGTCTGTTGTTACCGGTGACCCCTCAGTGTTAAGTGGGGCTGAGTTGGATGCTTTTCGTCAGGAAGAAGCTAACGCAGTCAAGATGCCTTATGCAATGTTGGCGGGGGCGTTTGTATTTTTGGCGTTAGTGTTCGCTATACTGAAACTGCCAGAAATTAAGATGAACAGTGTCGTCGGTGATGGCGAAAGCGGGTCTGCCTGGCAGTTTCGTCACTTACGTTTCGGTGCGTTAGGCATTTTCCTTTATGTTGGTGCTGAAGTTGCGATTGGCAGTTTTTTGATTAACTTTATTGGATTGCCTGAAATTACCGGTAAGCCAGAGGCACAAGCTGCGCATTACGTGGCCTACTATTGGGGTGGCGCCATGGTGGGTCGCTTTATTGGTGCTGTAGTTATGCGTTACATAGGGGCGGGTAAACTGTTGGCTTTTAACGCCTTGTGTGCAGTCTTGTGTATTGTCTTGGCGATTGTTGCCAGTGGCAGCATTGCTATGTGGGCTATTCTTGCCGTGGGCTTGTTTAATTCTATTATGTTTCCAACCATTTTTAGTTTGGCAATCACTGGCCTGGGCTCTCATGCCGGTAAAGGTTCTGGCATCCTTTGCTTGGCTATTGTTGGTGGAGCCATTATTCCCGTAGTACAGGGTATGTTGGCAGATGCTATAGGGATTCAGCTGGCATTTGTGTTGCCTATTTTGTGTTACTTATATATTTGTTTTTACGGTCTTAATGGCTCTAAAGTGATCGTTGATAAATAACCGTTGCGCTTGAAAAGGTGCTTTTCAGGTATGTGTCAAAAGCGTTGTCGTTATCGAAGGTACCGGCAATGCTTGACTAGTTCTCCTCTTTTCTCATTTCTTGTCTCTTCACCACGCTCCTCTTTATAGATTCAGTGTCAAAGCTTGGTCGGTTGCACTTTTGGTAGCGATAAAGTTGTGTTTAGCACTACCGTGGCGTTTACGAAATTCGGATTGTTTTCATTTGCAGAGTTATTCACGCCGTTCAGACGCTGACGGATTTAACGGCCTATTGGCCGCTAGTCGCAACGGCGCCTTTGCCTATACCTTCAAATGCCTTTACTCGAAAAGTCGCTGCAGGCTCTTGCTCGTGGAGTTGCGCTGCTATATGGGCGGCAATGAACTCGACAGTGGAGTCGGTCTCAATCAGGTAACACTGTTTTTTCGGCAGGGTAAGGGTAAATTCGCCTTGTTGGGCGTTATATGCAAACACGTAGTGTTCCTGGTCATTAAAGGCCACGGTATCACGCAGGTCTTCAGTTGTGCCGATATAAATGTCGCGCCATTTGTCAGCCCATGCCTGCTCTAATGCGGGAGCGGGTTCTCCATTGCGCCAAATGGAAATTGTGGAGCGGTGTCCGTGCGCGATACGTTGACAGTTGCCCAAGTGTTTTTTGAGCCCGTGGCTGTATTGATAGTGGGCTCCGGCTATAGGCTCCTGTGTAAACGTTAAGCTGATGTTATCAATGCTGTCGGGCAGATGTTGTCGCAATGCTTGTGTAGCCCACGCTGCTACTGATGCAGGCGTAATATCGGTAGCATCCACGCAGGCAATAGCGTCAGCCGGAGATTGCGTTAATACTTTGCCTGCGGGCAGATTCCATTGAATATCAATATGGTTTTCCTGGGGGCAGTTATGTTCGCAGCGCAGACTGGCATTTTGCATCGGTATTGCAAGTCGGTGGTCGAGTTCAGTATCTAGCCAGTTGCGCACCGTTTTTTTCACGGTGCCAAAGTCGCAAACCATGCCTTGTGCATCTAGCGTGCCGCTAAGTTCGATGTGAGCGAGCCATGTTTCGCCCAGTACGCCACGGTCTGGGTGAAGGTAGCTAAAATCCACATTGGTCAGGTTATCTACAAATAAAAGCATGAGTTTTTGTGTCGCCGGCTAGGAGTTGAGGGTGTCGTTTTTGCGAGGGAGCATTGTATAGTAATCGTCTGTGAGTGGCATTAAGGGTTTTCGCAATAGCGGTTGCAAGCTATTGAAAAACCATAGATAATGCCGCGCTCTTAATGGTGGCCCTTATTGGTCCTCTCGCAATAGTCAACTGCGAACCCCGCCAGGCCCGGAAGGGAGCAACGGTAGTAGTGACACTATGTGCCGGGATGTGGCTGGTTTGGGCTGCCACCCTTTATTTTTCCTTGCTCTATTTATTCTCTCTCTGCTTTATTTGGCTGCCGGCCTGTCTATTTAGTGGCGCTTGGTTATAATCGCCCTTTGCTCGAATTATTCTCGAATAAGGTTTAGCCGCTCTCCATGAGTTATCAAGTTCTCGCCCGTAAATGGCGACCACAAACGTTTCGACAAACCGTAGGACAGGAACATGTTCTGCAGGCGTTGATCAATGCCCTTGATCATAACCGCTTGCACCATGCTTATCTGTTTACCGGCACTCGCGGTGTAGGTAAGACTACTATCGCCCGTATTCTCGCAAAATGCCTTAACTGTGAAACAGGCGTTAGCTCAGAACCCTGTGGTCAGTGCAGTGCTTGCACGGAAATCAACGAAGGACGTTTTGTCGACCTGATTGAGGTGGATGCGGCATCGCGTACCAAGGTGGAAGATACCCGCGAATTACTGGAAAACGTGCAATACGCGCCAACACGCGGTCGTTACAAAGTGTACTTGATCGATGAGGTGCACATGCTCTCCAGCCACAGTTTTAATGCTTTACTTAAAACTTTGGAAGAGCCTCCGCCCCATGTGAAGTTTTTGCTGGCAACCACCGATCCACAAAAACTGCCGGTAACTATTCTGTCCCGCTGTTTGCAGTTCAACCTGAAGAACATGAGTGCTGAGCGCGTGGTGGGGCATTTGCAGGACGTGCTCGAAAAAGAAATGGTGCCGTTTGAAGAGTCGGCACTGTGGCAGCTTGGGCGCGCTGCCGATGGCAGTATGCGTGATGCCTTGAGCTTGACTGATCAGGCGATCGCCTTTGGGTCCGGTAAAATCACTGATGCTGATGTTCGTGCAATGCTCGGCACTATTGATCAAACCTTGGTTTATCAAATTGTTGAAGCGCTGGCGAGTCTGGACGGGAAAACAGTGTTGGCGGCTGTTGAGACGCTGTCCGAGTTTTCACCCGACTATGCCGCTGCTTTAGCAGAAATGCTGTCGGTTTTGCACCGTATCGCCATTGCTCAGGTTGTGCCTGAGGCTGTCGATAATACCTATGGTGATCGCCGTCAGGTGCTGGATTTGGCAGGACGGATCGCTTCTGAGGATGTACAGCTGTTCTACCAGATGGCGTTGTTAGGCCGTAAGGACCTGCCGTTGTCACCGGATCCGCGCACCGGCTTTGAAATGGTGTTGCTGCGCATGTTGGCGTTTAAGCCGCAGGGTGTGGTGGCCGTGCCCACACAAAAACTACCAAATTCCCAGCCAGCACCATCTATACCACCGCCAGCCACGCCTGTGGCGCAACCGGAACAGAATATCAGCGCGCCGCAGCCGCTGGAGTCGTCAAGTGCACCGGCAGCGGTTGATAATCGTTCGCCTGTCGAGGTGGCTGAGCCGGTTTCGGAGCATCCCCCGCTAAAAAAGTCCCCAGTTGACACTGAGCTTCTCCCGCCCTGGGAGGAGCAGGATGCTCAGTCGGTGGATGCAGAGGATGGTAAGTCGGTAACGCAGGCTGATTATGAAGCTTTACATGAGGCCGTTGGTGACACGGCGGTGGATAACGCTCCGATTGGCGACTCCGTTAAAAGCCAGCCAGAGACCATTAAAGTAAAGGCCGACACGCCGGATTCTGGTCTATATACCCAGCCTAGCGCTTCACAATTGTATGCGGATGTTCAAGCGCAAGAGCAAGAGCAAGAGCAAGAGCAAGAGGTAGAAACGCCGACACCGGCAACTAAGCCCCATAGCGTGCCTTCCCAAGCTAATGATCGGCTTAAAATACCATTGGCTGCGCTGACTAAAGAAAACTGGCCCGATGTTTATCGTCAGCTGGGTGTTGGTGGTGTGTTACAAAGCACGCTATCAAACTGTGTGCTCGAAGGTCGACACGGTAGTTTGCTGCACTTTATTCTGGACGAGCATAACAGCACTCTATTTGATGAGCGCCATCAGCAGCGGGCGGCAGATTTGCTGGAAACGTACTTTGAAGAGCCTGTACAGGTCAATATTCGTGTAGGCGCAGTGCCTGGTGAAACGCCAGCGGCTATATTGATTCGCGAACGTCAACAACAGCAAGACAGGGCTAAACAGGTTATAGAATCTGACCCTTTGGTACAGGAAATGTTGCGCGAGTTTTCCGCATCTATTTTGGAAGAGTCGATTAAACCGGTTGTTTAAGCAGAAACCTGGGCCGTACCTTGATCTAATGCGTAGATAGAACGAATTAAAGAACTTTTTTGCACTCGATAATGCAGGAGATATGACAATGATGAAAGGTCTTGGCGACTTGATGAAACAAGCGCAGGAAATGCAGGAAAAAATGCAAAAAATGCAGGAAGAAATGGCTAATGCTGAGGTGCTAGGTGAGTCTGGCGCGGGCTTGGTCAAAGTCGTGATGACCGGTCGCCACGATGTGCGTCAGGTGACTATCGACCCAAGCCTTCTCAGTGAGGACAAGGAATTACTGGAAGATTTGTTGGCTGCAGCGGTCAACGATGCCGTGCGTAAAGTAGAAGAGAAGAACAAGGCTAATATGGGTGATTTAACCGCCGGAATGCCGATTCCTCCAGGATTCAAAATGCCTTTTTAGGCGCTCTTGGTTATTGTTGTGTCTCTTTACAAGGCTTAAAGGAGCGTTGTTTGTTCAGTCCCCTTATCGATGATCTTATTCAAGCGTTGCGTTGTTTGCCGGGTGTCGGTCCCAAGTCTGCGCAGCGTATGGCCTTACACATATTAGAGCGAGACCGGGAGGGTGCCTCCAGGTTATCAGCTACGTTAGCAAAAGCAGCTGAGCAAGTGGGCCGTTGTAGCCAGTGCCGCACATTGACTGAGCAGCCCATATGCCCAACGTGCAGTAATACCCGGCGCGACGGCAGTTTGCTGTGTGTTGTGGAAACCCCTGCCGATGTTCTGGCAATAGAGCAGTCCGGTACATATCGTGGTCAGTACTTTGTGTTACTGGGCCACTTGTCTCCCATCGATGGTATTGGGCCGGCTGAAATTGGCATGGACGTGCTGGTCCAGCGTTTGCGCGGTGGCGAGGTTCAAGAGCTTATCCTGGCCACTAATCCAACGGTAGAAGGGGAGGCTACGGCACATTATATTGCCGAACAGGCCAAGGTGCTGAAAGTGTCGGTCTCGCGTATCGCTCATGGGGTACCGTTGGGTGGCGAGCTGGAATACATTGACGGCGGAACCTTGGCTCACGCATTTAGTAGTAGGCGTGTACTTTAATTGTGGCTCTCATCCCGCTTCTCCTCGAACCCAGATCTAACTTCTTAACGGATACTCCCAGTGGTGAATAAACTCAATGAAGCGCCCATTTGGGTCGATAGTGATGCCGTATTGGCTGATTTGTGCGAGCGCTGGCAGCAGCAAGCTGCTATTGCTGTCGATACCGAGTTTATGCGCACATCGACCTTTTATCCCATTGCAGGTCTGATACAAATTGGTGATGGCTATAATATTTATCTTATAGATCCTTTGGCGGTTTCTGACGTCGGCCCCTTGGCTGCGTTAATGGCCAACCCTCGTGTAGTTAAGGTTTTCCACGCTTGCTCAGAAGATATGGAGGTCTTCGCTCGGTTACTGGACTGCTGTCCTACGCCAGTGTTTGACACGCAAATAGCCGCGGCGTATACCGGGGTGGGTTTGTCTTTGGGATATGCGGCATTATTGGAGCAGATGTTAGGTATTGCCTTAGATAAAGGGGAAACACGATCGGATTGGTTGCAGCGCCCATTGAGTGTGTCGCAAAAGACTTATGCGGCGCTTGATGTCGCTCACCTGCTGCTAATCTATGGCAAGCTACTCGCTCGCCTGAAAGACTTGGGTCGACTCGATTGGGTGCTCAGTGATTGCGCAGAATTGCAGGGCAATTATCTGGCGAATCAGCAGCCCGAGCGTTTTTACTTACGCATCAAGAATGCTTGGCGCTTGTCTGCGCCTGAGCTGAGTGTTTTGAAATGTTTAAGCTTATGGCGAGAGCAAGTCGCAAGGAATCAGGATGTACCCCGCAATCGTGTTCTCAAGGAGGCAGTATTAATTGCTGTTGCCAAGGCTAAGCCGAAGCATATGGCACAGTTGGCCGCCGTCGACGGTATGTCGGCAAGTATCGCGCGTGAGCACGGTGATCATTTGTTGCAGCTAGTCGCTGATGGGTTGGCGCAGGGTAATAAGACAGAGCGACTACCCGGCCCTTTACCGAAATCGCTTGGTGATCTTTTGAAAGATCTGAAGCACATTGTGCAACAGACGGCTGAAGCCCTTGATTTACCTCCCTCGTTATTAGTGAGCAAAAAAGATTATGACTATTTAATGCGATCCGTTCAGGCGGGGCAGCAAGTACAATTGCCTCAGCGCTTGTTGCAGTGGCGCAAAGCGTTGGTCGGAGATGCTCTTCTGGACTGTATTAGTGCTTACCGGCGCAACGACTGATTTGGCAGATAAATCTACATAGTCGCAATGTGCTGCTAATGCTCTATAATGGGTAGCCAGGCATACAAAAGTGGTAAAAAAGGAAAAGGGTTAGGCTGTAATAGATCAGCTTGATAAGTGCCTTAAACAAGGAGTTTAACGCAAGCTCTGATAAATAGGCGCGCAGAGGTGCGCCGGAGCACTTATTTAACGATTAAAATCCGAGAGAAGCACCATCGTGAAATTATTATGTGAGGTTTATTCCAGCCCCGTTAATCCGCAGATGTATCTGTTTGTGAGTAAAAAGGAAGGCTTGGCCCGCTTGCCGGAGGTTCTTCTTCAGCGCTTTGGCAAGCCTAAATTGGCTATGACCATGATCCTGCATGAAGGTAGAAAACTAGCTCGAGTGGAAGTCGCTAAAGTTATTGAGGCCATTGAGCAACAGGGTTTTTACTTGCAGTTGCCGCAACATCAGGATGACTACATGACAGATATTAACCAGCAAAATGACAAGCTTCCCCGTTTTTAACGGCTGTTTATGTTGAACTGATATGGATAATCAGCCTTTCTGGAAAACGAAATCATTAACTGAAATGAGTACCGCGGAGTGGGAGTCGCTCTGTGACGGTTGTGCAAAGTGCTGCCTGCACAAATTAGAAGACGAGGACACTGGTGAGGTATATTACACCGACATTGTGTGTCGTAATTTGGATGCCGGCACCTGCCAGTGCCGGCATTACTCGGATCGCGCCACGCGGGTTGCTGGCTGTGTGGTACTGCAACCAGAAGATGTCGATGCTTTTTACTGGCTACCGCAAACGTGTGCTTATCGTTTAGTGTCTGAAGGTAAACCTCTGCCTCAATGGCATCATTTAGTATCTTGCTCTGCACAGAGTGTGCACACTAGCGGAAATTCTATTGTGGGGCGGACGGTATCCGAACTGGACGTGTGTCCCGACGATTATGAAGATCATATTGTGCGCTGGGTCGATTAAGACTGCAGTGCTATTGTACGTTGTAATAAGGAAAGCCTTATGTTGACTGCTGAAAACTATCACCTGGCTTGGGCAATTTACGCTGGCTGCAGTCTGGTGTTGCTGGTTGTTTTCGCTCGCATTATTCACTCGCTAAAATATATGCCAGTGAAACTCTGGCTACTGTTGACCGCCACTTGTTTACTTTTTGTGCCAGTTCGGGCTGATCCTGAGCAGGTTTATTTGGCGCCAGCAACGCTAGTGTTTCTGTTGGAAGTGATGTTTTTAGAGGGGGAAGCTGGCACGCGGGTGCTGTCTCTGCTGGTGAGTAGTTTGGTCGTTGTGTGGATGGCTGCTTTAATCTTATGGTGTGGTTGGTTATTCCTGGCTAAATATAGACGCAAGCGAGATGAGGAAAAGCTGACCGAAAATCATGCTGAACAGGAGCGTGAGCAGTTGCTGGAAGAAAGTTTTGCTGCGACGTCCGAATAGCTCCTCAGTATAATTAATGTTTAGCCGATAGCTTGTACACAGTGTTGTTAAATAAAGCTGGTAGCAGGTGTGCCGTGATCAGTGTAGGCCGGTTAAGGGTGATAAGACGTAAGCTGGATTCATATCAATAATATTAACTGCTGGCGTTTAGGTGTGTAGGTCTTGCGCTTGATTGTTTTGGGTGGCAACGTCCGTTATACGAGCCAATATAATGCAATATGCGGAGGGCAAGCTTTGCAAATTTCCCAGGTATTGAAACAAAGTTATCGACCCGTTACCTTCTGTTTGTCTTTATTTTTTATTCTTTTGAGCACGTCTTCCGCTGTTCACTCCCAAACTGCTAGCGATCCCACTAACCTCCCTCCCGATGTGCGCCTGATCATAGATGTGTCCGGCAGTATGAAACAAAATGACCCTGAAAATTTACGCCAGCCGGCGGTCGACCTCTTGATAAAACTGTTGCCTGAAGGCTCCAAAGCCGGTGTCTGGACCTTCGGTCAGTGGGTCAATATGTTGGTGCCGCATCGAGACGTCTCGGCGGAATGGAGTAAAGAAGCGGCTGCTAAAGCGAGCGACATTAAATCCACAGGGTTATTTACCAATATTGGCGAAGCTCTGGAAAAAGCGGCTTACGATCTTGATAACCCGTCCGACCAATACCGTACCAGCATTATTTTGCTAACGGATGGCATGGTCGACATATCCAAGGATAGTGAGGTAAATCGTAAAGAGTGGCGTCGTATAGTGGATGAGGTAATACCGCGACTCAAAGACGCTGGTTATACGGTGCATACCATTGCCTTGTCGGACAATGCCGATAGAGCGTTGATGGATAAGTTAGCGTTAGCGACTGATGGTGTGGCAGCAGTTGCAAAAAATGCTGATGACCTGATGAAAGCCTTTCTGCAGGCTTTTAATAAGGCGGCTCCAGCGGAAGCTGTGCCACTGGAAGGGAATCGTTTCGTAGTGGATTCCAGTGTAGAAGAATTTACGGCATTAATTTTTCGTCAGGGTAATGAGCTGGAGACAGAGCTGGTTGGCCCCGATGATACGATTTATCGACAAAGCGATAAAAATGCCGATGCTAACTGGTATCACACTGATACCTATGACCTTATTACGGTGCAACAGCCGCTTGAAGGTGAATGGCGGGTGCGGGGTGATATGGCCCCGGATAGCAGGGTAACAGTGGTTAGTAATTTGAAACTGTTAGTTAAGCCTTTACCGAATAATATTTATCGTGGTGATCGCTTGCCGATTTCTTTGCTGTTACAGGAAGACGGCAAAACGATTAATCGAGCAGAATTTTTACGCCTGCTGGATATTCGTGTGAGTGGCGATTATTTAGATACGCCGTTAGAAAATGCTAAAGATTGGCAAAAAGTATTGTCCGACCAGTTAGTTCCCGGTAACGGAATTTATAACACTACTGCGGAGTGGTTTGATCTGGAGGGTGAATACCGCATCAATGTATTGGTAGATGGAAAGACGTTCAAACGGGAATTTACTCACACCTTGAGTGTGCGTGAAGCCTTCGGTTTGGAGATGGAAAAACGAATTGATGGCGGCCAAACGGACTATGTTTTTACCGTGAGCAGCTATTCGCCTGAGACTAACTTGGCCGATGTCCGTGTTGTCGCAAAAATAAAAAAACCGAATGGTACGAGTTTCATTGAGTCTTTCACACTCACAGAGCGAGACAATTGGGAGCTGGTATTAACACCTGAGGAGGCTGGCCAATACGTGCTGTCGGTTAGAGTCAGTGGGAAGGATGTTAAGGGGGATCGCTTTGATTTTATACCTGAGCCCAAAATTTTTACCTACCCTGACGGCGATGACCCATTTAATGTGCAGCAAGAACCTCCGAAGCCAGAACCTATTGTCAAAGCGGAGCCGCCCAAAGAAGCGCCACAGGCAGAACCCCCAGCCTCTGATCCTGAGCCAGAGGAGACTGTAGCGCCAGAACCAGAACCAGAACCGGCACCGGTACAAGAGAGTTCGTCGAAAAACTGGTTACTTTATAGTTTATTAGGCTTAGGTAATTTACTCATTGTCGGCCTTGCTTACTTCGCTTATCGCATGATTATGGGTGATAAGAAATCTTTGGATGACGAAGTATCAGACGATGATGAACAGGATAGTGAGACAGTGGCAAGTGAAGAGCCAACCGCGCAGGAGGCTGACGAGCCGCCTATGGATGAAATTCCACAGGATGGAGACGTCTCTGCCGACGATGAAATGGCCGCTATGCTTATGGACACCGAAAGTGAAGACATCGATCTATCGACGGATGATGCGTTGGTGGCAGATGTTGACCTAGATACCACAGGCAGTTCTGAGGAGACTATCGAAACCCCGGAAGAGGATGAAGATGAAATGCCCGAGTTCTCATTGGATGACTTTGAGCCAATGGGACTTGATGGTCTGGATGATGATGAGGATGACGACAAAGGAAAACAATAGCTTCCGGACTTTCTGGATTAGTATATACCTGAAACTGCTCGATTTATCGGGCAGTTTTTTCTTATAAACTGGTTTAATTATGGAAACTGCCTGCTGCATAACATGTCATTTGCGGCTTGATGTCTGTATCTGTCGTTGTGCACCCAGACTGACACTACCGTTGCACTTTACGGTATTAATGCATCCGCAGGAGTGGCAAAAAAGCAGTAATACCGCGCGTTTGCTCCAGCACTGCGGAATTGCCGATATTGTTTTTTGGCACAGGCCTAATGCTGATACTTTGGCAAATATGCTCCCTGCATTGTCGAGTGGCACTGCGCCGGTGTTGTTGTTTCCCGTGGAGGCAGCACAGCTAGAATTGCAGACAACAATTGAAGTGTCAGCTGGGTTATCCCTTTATCCTGTTGCAACCGACGCAGATACCGCTAATGCCAGTTCGGGTACTGGTGTCGCGCAGCCAAAAGTATTGTCATCAGTGATTATTCTGGATGGTACTTGGCAGCAATGTCGTAAAATGTACCGTCAAAGTGCAGCACTTCAGTCTCTGCCATTACTTACGTTTAGAGCACAGTTACTCAGTGAATATTCGTTAAGAAAGCATCAGCAGCCAGGCGGCGTATCAACCGTAGAGGCTGCCATCAATGTGCTCACTGATTCACATCCGCTTACGGCAGGCCTGTTGCAACGCTACTTCCAGTGTTTTTTAAAGCATTATGAAGCACACCGCAGCGGACACCCTCAGACTGGTTAATAGATACATATGCGAGACAACGTCCATTTTTTGTGCGCGCAGCAGCCCTCAGAGCTGTTCCCTACAGTGAAACGCTTTTACAAAGCCGCCGGCTATCCGGCTAAACCTGGGCGTTTAGAGCAGGTTTTTACTCTTGGTTTGAGCGATGTATCTGGATTTTCAGAACGATCATTGAATATTATCGGAGCAGTGCGCGTGTTGTGTGTGCAAAGGCACAAGGAGCGTCAATGGCATTGCCTCCGTAGTCTGGTTACTGCACCACAGTGGCGAGGCCAGGGCGTTGCCACTCAGTTATTGGCGTTTGTTTTTAGTCATGGAGTTCTTCAGGCGTTACCCGTCTACTGTTTTGCATTGGAAGGTACAGTGCGGCTATACCAGCGTGTTGGCTTCGTTATTACCGAGCCTGCATTGGCACCGACCTTTATTCGAGAGGGGTATGAAAAATATCGCCGGCAAGGGCGCAAAATAAGTATCATGATACGCGATCTAAACGAGGTGTAGCATGTGTGAACTACTGGGTATGTCGGCAAATGTGCCCACCGATATTTGTTTCAGCTTTGCGGGTTTGATGGAGCGTGGCGGCCGCACAGGCCCACATAATGATGGCTGGGGGATAGCTTTTTATGAGGGGAAAGCTGTGCAGGAGTTCCGTGATTCAAAACCGAGCTACCGGTCAGAAATTGCGTATTTGATTCGCTCCTACCCTATCAAAAGCTGTATTACTATCAGTCATATTCGTCAAGCCAACGTCGGTGATGTTTGCCTGGAAAATACGCATCCTTTTGTTCGCGAGTTGTGGGGACGGCAATGGGTTTTTGCTCACAATGGCCAGCTAAAGGATTTGGACAAGCTGGAATTAGGTGTTGAGCAACCCATAGGAACTACCGATAGTGAGTGGGCATTTTGCTGGTTGTTGCACCAGGTCAGGCAGAGGCACCCGACTATACCTGACGATAAAGCAGCTTTTTGGCGATTACTGAAAACGTGTTGTGATCAGTTGCGAGATCTTGGCGTATCTAATTTGCTCTTTAGCGATTCAGAATATTTATATGTTTATTGTACAACTAAGTTACAGCGTATAACGCGTCGTTCACCCTTTGGTTTGGCAGAGCTTAAAGACCAGACTTTACAAGTCGATTTTGATCAGCACACTTCGAGCAACGATATTGTTTCTGTTATTGCCACTGAGCCTCTGACGTTAAATGAGCAATGGACGCCGTTGATGAGTGGCGAGTTTTTAGTCTATCGGCTGGGAAAAGTAGTTGCCCAAGTAACGGATACTTCGTTTATTTTGGGTGAAGAGAATATTCAACAGTAAAATACAGTGTAACGGTGCGCAGAGTCAGCGCGTTGTCGTTCAGATTATTCAGGAGTTGGCATGAGTTTTAAAGGTACAGACAGCTATATTGCAACGGGTGATTTACAGGTGGCTGTGAATGCTGCTGTCACATTACAGCGTCCATTACTGATTAAAGGTGAGCCAGGTACGGGTAAAACGTTACTGGCAGAAGAGGTGGCTAGCTCTTTGAATAAACCGTTAATTCAGTGGCATATAAAATCGACCACCAAGGCGCAGCAGGGGTTGTACGATTACGACGCTGTATCGCGCTTGAGAGATTCCCAGTTGGGTAATGATGCTGTCCATGATGTTCGCAACTACATACGCCAGGGTAAATTATGGCAGGCTTTTACAGCAGACGAGCAAGTCGTGTTGTTAATTGATGAAATAGATAAAGCAGATATTGAGTTTCCCAACGACCTTTTAGTCGAGTTGGATAAGATGGAATTTTTCGTTTATGAAACCGGCGAGGTTATCAAAGCGAAGCATCGACCCATTGTCATTATTACCAGTAATAACGAAAAAGAGCTGCCTGATGCGTTCTTGCGTCGTTGTTTTTTCCACTATATTACGTTCCCGGACCGATCCACAATGCAGAAAATTGTGGATGTTCATTTTCCTGGTATAAAAGCCTCGCTGGTAAAAGAAGCTTTAGATATTTTCTTTGATGTGCGAAAAATTCCGGGCTTAAAGAAAAAGCCAAGTACTTCAGAGTTAATAGATTGGTTGAAATTATTAATGGCTGACGATATTCCAGAAGAGGTTTTAAAAAATCGCGATGCAACCAAAGCGGTTCCTCCATTATATGGCGCTTTGTTGAAAAATGAGCAAGATGTTCATATGTTGGAGCGTTTGGCGTTTATGGCCCGTAGAGAAAATCGCTAGGTCAATCTGTTAGACGATTTGAGACTACTGCTATGTTGTTAAATTTTTTTTATGCGCTTCGCAATGCCGGGCTTCCCGTTTCCGTTAAGGAATGGTTGGTGTTGATGCAGGCGCTTCAGGCCCAGTTGGTGTTTGCGGATATCGATCAGTTCTACTTATTGGCCCGCACCTGCTTGGTTAAAGATGAAAAATATTTTGATAAGTTTGATCGAGCATTCTCTGTTTTTTTTAAAGACATTGCGTCGTTAGACGACATTATAGATGTGTTGTTACCTGAGGATTGGTTGCGATCTGAGTTTGTGAAGCAATTGACGGATGAAGAAAAAGCACAAATTCAATCTTTGGGTGGTTTAGATAAACTGATAGAAACGTTTAAACAGCGTTTACAAGAGCAGAAAGAGCGCCATTCCGGTGGGAATAAATGGATTGGTACCGGCGGAACTTCGCCCTTTGGGCACAGTGGTTATCATCCTGAAGGTATTCGCGTTGGAGGGCAAAGCCGTAATAAAAGTGCGGCTAAAGTATGGGAGCAGCGTCAATTTCGCAACCTGGATGATAACGTTGAAATTGGAACCCGCAATATTAAAGTAGCATTACGTAAGTTACGGCAGTTTGCGCGTAGCGGTGCGGCCGAAGAACTTGATCTGGACGATACCATTCGATCTACGGCAAAAAATGCGGGGATGCTGGATATAAAGATGGTGCCTGAACGGCACAATGCCGTCAAAGTACTGTTGTTTTTTGATGTTGGAGGATCTATGGATCCCTACATTAGCCTGTGTGAAGAACTGTTTTCTGCTTGTAAGACAGAATTTAAGCACATGCAGTATTTTTATTTTCATAACTTTATTTATGATGCTGTCTGGCAAGATAACAGTCGGCGTATGACGGATATGACAATGCTATTTGATATTTTGCATACCTATAGCGGCGACTATAAAGTTATTTTTGTGGGTGATGCCTCAATGTCGCCCTACGAAGTTGCCTCGAAATATGGCAGTGTTGAGTTGATGAATGAAGAACCGGGTTCTGTATGGCTGCAACGCCTAACAGATGCTTTCGAAAAAGTAGTTTGGTTAAATCCAGTAGAAAAAGAACACTGGCAATACACCCAAAGTATTCAAATGATACAGACTCTGTTAGACAACCGAATGTACCCGTTAACATTAAATGGTTTGGAATCAGCAATTAAGTATTTGGCCAAATAGAATGATGGGGTATTGGGCGAAGTGCTGTGGTTGCAGGACAAAAGTAAAGTTGATTCAGAAAACAAAAAACCAGCGCTAGTGGCGCTGGTTTTTTGTTTTTCGAGCGTATTTCACAGTGCTAAATGTGTTCTTATTACGCTTTCATTCGGCGACGCATTAAACCTAAGCCCAAAAGACCCAGACCCATGAGTACCAATGAACTTGGTTCTGGTACATCGGTGACTTCGCCTGTACCGGCTATTAAGTCATTACCGCAAGACATGGTCCAGCGTAAATCGAAATCGTTAGTTGCTAATGGGCCTAGTGCTGCTAGATCGAAAGACACTGTGCGATAGTAGCTAAGTTCGCCTGCTATTGTGGCTGATCCCGCTTGAGTCACGATTGAGCTTAACAATGTTCCAATAGCCATGGAGAAAGGGCCTGAATCTGTAAAGTAGATATCGTTATTCCAGTCGCTAACACTGTAGACCCCAGCTGCAGCTTGTAAATTTTGCTTATTACCTGTTCCACAGCTAGCGTCGCTCAGAGCGCTATAACCACACTGTTCCAAGCCGAAGTCAATGGCGAATTCCTGAGCGCCAAAACGTAATACCATGTCGCCAGCCCAGTAGTTGTCATTGCTGTGTGTTTGGTGTCCGTCTACTACGTCAAAGCCAGTTTGCAAACCGAATGACACAGTGTTGCCTTGTTGCTGAAAATACAGGTATTCCGCATCAAATGCTTGTCCACCCCAGCCTTCAGTTGGACCGAATCTCGTGAAATTGACCGTTTGGTCCTCGGCAGCAATCTGTGTCCAGCCATTCCATACGGTGGGTATCACGCCTGCCAGAGCACTGCCTGCAGTGCCGCTAAAGATAATGGCGCAAGCCAGGCCAAGTATTTTTTTGTTCATTGTGGTACATCCTTCCAGTATGTCGACGAATTTAAATATGATAATTACGATATGCCTGGCTATTAGCACACCCTGTGCCACAATATTTTTTCTTTTTAAAATCAATTGGTTATAGGGTTTTTTGGCGCTTAAATGCCCATATTTGTAAATATTGTCGACGATAGGTTTATGCGTGGTATCCGCTCATCTGGCAAAAATAACCGTTTGTTTTGCCTTGGAGGTTTAGTGGCCTGTTGAGATCTGGCAATTAAACGGCCTGGGTGTACCCGAGGGGCTGGCTGCGTATAATGTCGCTTTTTCCTCATCAGTGCTGTTCGTTTGCGCAGGGTTTTTATGGGTATGGCTTTTCATCTGGCAGATGCATTACAGCAGCTGCCACAACATTGGACGGCAGAGCAAAAAGCTGAGCTACAAAATTGCCTTTTGAGTCAGGATGCTTTTCGCTTGGGGCGCCAACTTAACGAACTGTGTTCCCAGGATCGTGCGGGTAAGCTGAATCAACATAAATGGCAGCAATGGCAGGAGAAGGTAGTGCGCTCGTATGATCGAGTTTGTGAGCGTTCAGATAATGTTCCTGTTATTGAATATCCAGAAGATTTACCTATCAGCGAAAAGCGTGCTGTGATTAGTGCTGCAATTGCTGAAAACCAAGTGATTGTTTTGGCTGGTGAGACCGGGTCGGGCAAGACTACGCAAATTCCCAAGATTTGCCTGGAGCTCGGTCGAGGTGTGCGGGGAATGATTGGTCACACGCAGCCCCGACGTATTGCGGCGCGCACAGTTGCGGCACGCATTGCCGAAGAGTTGCAGGTAAATCTAGGGGAAGAAGTTGGCTACCAGGTTCGTTTTACAGACCACGCTACCCTCAATACACATATAAAATTAATGACGGATGGCATATTACTGGCCGAAATTCAGCGTGATAAGTTTTTAAGCCGGTATGACACCATTATCATTGATGAAGCCCATGAACGCAGTTTGAATATTGATTTTTTATTAGGCTTCCTAAAACAATTGTTGCCCAAACGCCGTGATTTAAAAGTTATCATTACCTCCGCTACTATTGATACGGAACGTTTTTCTGAGCACTTTGATAAGGCCCCTGTGATTGAGGTGTCGGGTCGAACTTATCCTGTGGATGTACTTTACCGGCCAATGCTGGATGAGCAGGAAAATCAGTACGAAGCTATTACGGATGCTGTGCAAGAGTTGATTCTTCGAGAGCGGCGCGGCGAGCATAAAGCACGCGGCGATATGCTGGTTTTTCTTAGTGGAGAACGAGAGATTCGTGAGGCTGCCTTGCAGTTGCGTAAGGCGGATTTGCCGCAATGGGAAGTACTGCCGCTATATGCCCGTTTAAGCCTGGCAGAGCAGAATAAAATTTTTCAGCAAGATAAGCGCCAGGAGCGGATTAAAGTCGGCACGGTTGGTGAACTATTAGCCGCTGCTCAAGACAGCACCGATGCGCTTGGCAGTACAGATAACGGCGTTGGCGTGGAGCAATGGATTGTCCGTAAAAAACGCCGCAAGCCTGGCTCGTCTTAATTATTAGACAATAGATCTTCCCTCAGTATTGTCAGTGGTTTCGGTATTTTCTGTGAGCCGTTGTAAATCTTCCAGGGACATGGGTTTATAGAAATAAAATCCTTGGATATGATCAACGCCAGCACCACGCAAAATTTCAGCTTGTTCTAATCGCTCAACACCCTCGGCAGTAACATAATGACCGCGCTTTTTACAAAAGCCAATCAATGCAAGGACCAGGTCGTGTTTATGCGACGTCATTCGGTCCACTAGTGACTTATCGATTTTGATAATATCAATTGGGTAATCAATTAACTGTACTAATGCGGTGTGTCCTGTCCCAAAATCATCTAGAGCTAGCATAAAACCTGCTTGTTTCAACAGATTCATATTAGCTTCCACACGTTTGGATAATGTGGTTGAAAAAGTTTCAGTAATTTCCAGAATGATATTTTGTTCTATAAGATTGTGGCGTAGCTTAAGTTGCATGAGCTGAAGAAAAAATGTGCCGGAGTTCAGAACGGCAGACGAAATATTAATGGATATTTTTGTATTTTTACCTAGCGCCCTATGAAGTTCTGGTAGATCCTCTAGAACACGGTTGATCACCCACAGATCAAAGTCCTCAAACAACCCTTTGGTTTCTACAATAGGAATAAACTCGGCAGGTGAAACGTTACCAAGCTCTTTGTTGTTCCACCGAATTAACGCTTCTACGCCTGTGATGGCACCACTGTCTGCTTGAATAACAGGCATGTAAAACATGCTGAATTCTGAAAAATCCTTACGCTTTAGTGCTGTTTCTATTTGTAGGGAACGCTGCATTTTCGCAGCAAGCTCGGCAGAGTAGAATTGATATTGGTTTTTACCGTTTTGTTTGGCTTGGTACATGGCAATATCAGCATTGCTAACGAGCTCTTCTGCCGTGTTGCCATCTCTTGGATATTGAGCAATACCTATGCTAATGGAGATGGGGTAAATGTCTTCGTTGCAGGAAAAACCATGCTCAAATAAGCCGAGAATGCGTTCTGCGACTTTGATAATTCCACCTTCAGAGGGTGCTTTGTGTAGAACAATGGCAAATTCATCGCCAGCCAGGCGAGCAATGTCATGACCTGTGTGAAATGTCAGATCATTACTGCGAATAATTGATCTTAATCGGTGAGAGAATTCTTTAAGGACTGAATCGCCTGTGTTATGGCCAAAATTATCGTTAACGAATTTGAAATTATCGATATCCATATAAAGCAGCGCAACGGGTGCGGTTCTAGTTTTAATGACTAGCTCTTCCATGCAGCTTCTAAATTTTCTGCGGTTATAGAGATTGGTTAAACTGTCAGTTTCCGCATTTTGCTTGGAGACTTCGTAAGAGCGTGCGAGCTTTTTGTGGAGTTGGTAGAAGGCCCGGTTTAGAGAACTGATTTCATCGTTGTCATCTTTAGGTTTGGGGAGCTTCTGATCGTCCGCACTGGCAGATAATAGCGTTTTTTCCAGTTTTTGAATTGGATTGGTTATGTATTTCTCTATGAGTCCAATCAGGAGCACAGATGAAAGTAGAATCAGCAATAATGCCGATATAGCCATTTTTACTAGTAATTTATCCAGGTCTTTTTGAACTTCTGAGAAAGGCCTCTGGATGGCGAGTTGAATATTGGGTGTTAATTCAACTCGTGCTTGCAGGCGTTCCCAGTCAGATGCAGGGGGGGGCGGGTTTACAGCGGCATTATCTGCAGAGTTGATCCAGCTAAATGTATAGCCTTGCGTGGTGCTAAGTTCGTTAAGCCTTGTATTTAAACTCGTTAAGTTATAGCACAAGGCGATAGTAACGCTATTGTCCAGGACATCGGATGTTGGTTCCCGAAGCGTGTAGCGATCAACGGTTTTTGAGCGAATAATTTTAATTTGGTTAGCATTAAAATGAAGGTCTTTATAGTGAAACACTTTCTCTTGAAAAAGTTGTTCACTGAGTTTTAGCATTTCAGGATCAATTTCTGCAAAGGGGTCGCCACCATATTCATAGAAATACAGGGGCCTAATATTGCTGTCGATAATACTGACGTAAACTTTTTCAAAATTGATATCTTGATTAAAACTCAGTGCGTTAGTTAGATTTCGTTCGACTCCAAATCCGCGTAGTGTAGTGCTATTCGGTCTAATTAACTGGTGGAGTGCTGAATTTTGCAGCAGGCTGGAAAAATAATTTTCGGTAAAGTTGTCGTAGCGAGCGTACAGGGAATATAGCTCCGACGCATGTAAGTCTAATCGGTTTTGTTCGTGGCGTAGATACGCGGCTTTTTCATATTCGTAAAGGCTAAAAAATATCAACAGGTAAATGCTTGCGATTACGGGTAAAATAGTCAGCCAAACACGGTTGTTAAGTCTCATCGGTTAACTATTCCTGGCGCCCAGCGTCGGTTGCTAGCACGTTAGCCTTCTCTTCGTTTTTGTGTGCTGCTTGCGTAACGGCATTGACTATACGGCTGCGAAGGCCGATTGTTTCCGGCGTTAGCAAATGATAACGGGTGCTGTTTTTAATCACCGATTGTGGAGGGTAGGTCGCTTCATCGTTCAGAATGCCGGCATCCAATAGTGCTCTGGCGGGCGTATTGGGTGTTGCAGGACCGACGACTTCTGCATTGAGTGCAGCAATATCCGGACGGTTAATGAATGCTAAGAATTGTTCTGCAGCAGGTTTATGGTCAGAACTGTCCAGGATAACCAGACAGTCCAGCCATAGCGAACTACCTTCTTCAGGAATGCTGTAACCCCAACGTGGCGAAGGTTCGCCCAAGTTTAGGCTGTTTTGGTCTCCGCTAAAAACAAGAGCTAAATAAATATCGTCTTTATCGGCTGCAGTATCATAGTAACTAACTATGTATTCATAGGTTAAGACGCTGGATTGTTGCTCTTGTAAAAGGTGGTACGCACGTTTGAGGTCGTCGATATTTTCCGTATTCATGGGCAAACCGAGGGTTTTTAAGGCTGGTAATAACAGGTCTACCGAATCGGTTTGCATGGCTATATGCCCCTTGATTCGGGGGGCAGGCATCATCAAAGCGCGCCAAGACCTCGGCGGGCTGTCAAACTTGTCCAGTCGGTATGCCAGGCCAAGCGTCCCCCAGAAATAGGGCAGTCCGGTGTTTCCACAGGCACTTCGCCACTCCTCGTCGATATTGTCGTAAAGCGCGTCTGGCAGAGGGTGAAGAGCGCCACTCTTGGTAAACTGCTTGACAGCGACATTATCCATAATGGCGATATCGAAATTTTTGCCTGCGGCACTGACCAAAATTTCATCACGCTCATTGTCTTTATCAAAATAAACCGTTTTAAGGGTATGGCCTGTCTCGGCTTCAAAAGCAGCCTCGACTTGTGGCGCCAAATAATCGACCCAGTTAAGAATTACCATCTCGTCGGCATGTGCCTGGTATGCGGTTATGAACGCTAAGATTATTCCTGGAAGCAGTCTTTGATTGTTCAATAGCGCACCCGATATTTAAAGTTAGCTCGCAAATGGGTTCTGGACAAATCGGAGCTAGTATAGTGGAGCGTGTTATAACAATTATTCGCCATGCCCGGCCTGCTCAATTTTTATATATTGGTTAAGTATAGTGATGACTGGGCAGTATTGTATGTTTATTTAGGTGCCAATTCCCTAATTCTCAGGGTATCATCTGACGAGCTGATCTCTTGGGTTGCTGGAAGGACTGCTGGTTCTGGCAGAGAATCCAAAAGGCGTTATTTTCTTGTTTATTGATCGGAGAAAGTACAGGCGCGTGTTGAGTGCCTTTCCCCGCTGATGCCTTTCCCCTAAAATGCACCTTCCTCCGTGGTAAGTGGATTTAATTCAAACCACTGCATTTGATTTTCCCAGGCTTTTTTCATGACATTGCCCACTGTTCAGTCTTTAGGTTTTGACCAATCTGGTGAATACGAGTATGAGTTGTGCCCGGTAGGGACGTCTGAAGAGGAGGGCTTTGATTACCTGCCTTGTGATGGGGCAGAAGAGATCTTTCGTACCCAAACCGTTTATTCCCGTCGTCATTCAGGGCGACGCATCATATTAGCAACAAACGTCGCTGAAACATCATTGACGGTTCCTGGAATCGGCTATGTGATTGACCCCGGCTATGCTCGAATCAGTCGCTATAGTTATCGTACCAAAGTGCAACGTTTGCCCATCGAGCCTGTTTCCCAAGCCAGTGCTAATCAACGTAAGGGTCGCTGCGGTCGTATTGGAGACGGGGTTTGCGTTCGCCTATACAGTGAGGATGACTTCCAGTCGCGCCCTGCATTCACCGATGCCGAGATTCGTCGCACTAACTTAGCGGCGGTTATTCTGCAAATGTTGCAGATGAATATTGGCGATATTCGTGATTTTCCTTTTGTCGATAAACCAGACATGCCGCTGATTAACGACGGTTACAAGCTGTTGCAGGAACTTGGAGCTGTTACTAAACATGGGCGCATGACGCCGATAGGCAAACAACTGGCTAACTTACCCGTAGATCCGCGACTGGGGAGAATGCTGCTGGCGGCGCTGGAGTTTGGTAGCGTGCAGGAAGTGCTGATTGTTGTCAGTGCATTGTCGATTCAGGATCCTCGGGAACGCCCGGCAGACAAGCAGCAAGCCGCTGATGAAAAGCACCGGCGTTTCCGTGATGAACAGTCAGATTTTTCCGCTTTTGTTAATCTTTGGTTGTATGTTGAAGAGCAGCGTCAGGCGTTATCACAGGGACAGTTTCGCAAACTGTGCCAAAAAGAGTTTCTATCCTATCCGCGCTTGCGCGAATGGCGCGAAGTTCACCATCAGTTAAAGTTAGCGATCAAGTCTGTCGCCACAGAAAAAGGTAAGCCGCTGGGAAGCCTCGGAGGGGCAGACTACGAAGCATTGCACCGCGCGTTGCTGCCGGGCTTGCTCGGTAATCTGGGTAATAAAGCGGAAGAGCGTGATTATCTAGGTGCGAGGAACCGGCGGTTTCAGATTTTCCCGGGTTCCTCTCAATTCAAAAAAAGTCCTCGTTGGCTGGCTGCGGGTGAGCTCATCGAGACCAGTAAGCTATACGCGCATAATGTCGCTCGTATAGAGCCAGCGTGGGCGTTGCAAGCGGCCTCTCACTTGGTAAAAAGGCACTATTTTGAGCCGCATTACCATACTCAGCGTGGCCAAGTGATGGCGTTTGAGAAAATCAGCTTGTATGGCCTGGTGCTGGTTGAAAAACAGCGTATTAACTACTCTGACATCGACCCTGTCGTTGCGCGCGAAGTGTTTATCCGCAGTGCTCTAGTGGAGGGGCGTTATGGTGAAGGCCCCAAAGGGCGTAAACGCAAACAAGGTGTAGGTGCATTTTTTCAGCATAACCAGCAAGTACTCGCAGAGCTGCATGACCTTGAAGCGAAGTCGCGCCGCCGTGACATTATTGCGGATGAACAAGTGTTGTTCGACTTTTATCAGGAGCGAATTCCGGCCCAGGTAGTTAACCTGGCAAGTTTTGAGCACTGGCGAAAAACGGTTGAGGGCGCAGAGCCAGACCTGCTCTGTATTAAGCGCGAGCAGCTGATGCAGCATGATGCTAGTCAGATAACCGAGGCCCAGTTCCCTGATATTTTACAGTGGCAGGGTATGGAGTTTTTGGTCAGTTACCGTTTTGAGCCGGGTGCGGTGGACGATGGTGTGAGTTTGCATGTGCCGGTCAGTTTACTGCATCTGGTGCCCGACAATCGTCTGCAGTGGCTCGTGCCTGGTATTCTGCGGGAAAAATGTATCGCTATGGTGAAGGCTTTGCCTAAACAGTGGCGTAAGCATTTTGTCCCGGTACCTGCGTATGTTGATAAAGCGCTGGCAGCGATGAAAGCTGATAATACCCCGCTGGCAGAGGCACTTAGCATGCAGTTAAAGCGGCATACCGCCGTAGAGGTGCCTGCCGACGAGTGGCAGGCCGTAGCGCTGGATGATTATTATCGCTTCAATATTAAAGTGGAAAATGAGCAGGGCAAACTCATTGATCAAGGTCGCGACTTGCAAGTGCTGCGCGAAGCCTATCGCGATCAGGTACAGCAGAGCTTGCAGTCTGCGGGTAGTGACATGGAGCGGGATGCGATTACGCAATGGGATTTTGGTACGTTACCAAGCACCTGTGAATTGCAGCGTGGCGGAGTAAAGATCAGAGCATACCCGGCATTGGTTGACGAGGGTGATAGCGTTGCTTTGCGTGTTCAGGATAACCCTTATGATGCGGAGTACTTAACTCGCCGTGGCTTGTCCCGATTATTTTTACTCAGTGAGCTGGAGACCGTAAAATATCTGCGCAAACATCTGCTAAAAGGTAAAGATATGGGCCTTGCGGTAGTTAATCTAGGCAAGCGTGAAGCGGTCATCGATGACCTTATTATGGCGGCTTGCCGGTGTGTGTTTCTTTATCGTGAGGATGACCCCTTAGGCCCTGACGATTTGCCACGTTCTGCAGAGGCGTTTAATGCCTTGTTGGAAGCTGGACGCAGTGAACTCGTCGCGCAAGCTCAGGAGCTGGAAAATTTGTTGGTTTCAGCGTTGCAGGCCCTTGTGGGCATCAAAAAGCGGATGAAATCTAACAAAAACGCTTTAGTGCTGGCTTTTGCGGTCGGCGACATTAATGCCCAATTAGCCCGATTATTTTATCCCGGCTTTGTCTTCGCGACACCATTACGCTGGTTGCGTCAGTATCCTCGGTATCTAAAAGCGATCGAGTTACGCCTAGAGAAAGTGCCGTTGCAAGTGCAGAAAGACAAGTTAATCTTGCGTGAACTTGAACCCCATTGGCAGCGTTACGATCAGTTGTTGGAAAAAGAAGGCGTTGCGGTATTGTCGGCGGTACCGGCGTTTCAGGAATATCGCTGGATGCTGGAAGAGTTGCGTATCTCCCTGTTTGCGCAATCGGTAAAAACGCTGGTGCCGGTGTCTGCCAAGCGGCTAGATAGGCAGTGGCAAGACATTTTAGCCAGCTTATAGCGGTGCTTCGATAGAATGCACTGCACTGGATATTGACATTTATTGCACTGCATCACGGTGATTTATCCCCATAGTGCTAGTATTGCGCTAATCTTAGAGTAGTTGATAAGCCCTATATTCTACGCAGTAAGCGTACGTTGTTCTCACTGCTAAACCCCTTGGGGCGCAGGCTGCTATGCTGGTTAGGTGGTGATGAGTTATTTCTTGCAGCAGGTTGGTAAATGAACAGTAAAGTCTCGTTTGATGTTTTAAAAAAATTCTCACCATTTGATTCGCTGGCAGACGAGTATTTACAGCAAATACTGCCGCATACAAAAGTGACTGACATTCAAAAAAGTCAGTTAATTTTTAAACGTGGAAGAATACAGCCTGCCCTCTATTACTTGCTGGAAGGGCAGGTGAGCTTGGTGGATTCCAGCTTTTCCTCCAAACAATTGAGTGCAGGTGAAAAAGGAGCTGGCTTTGCACTCAATGAAATTAATAGTCCGACTAAGTTTTCTGCCGTTGCCCAGGGTGATGTCAGGCTGCTAGAAGTGAGTCAGGCACCGCTAGACCAGATTATGGCCTGGAGTCAATCTGTTGCCAATGAAGGGGCTTTGCCAGAGGAAGACGGGCGGTTTAATGCTGAAGGCTTTGTCGTCGAAGACAGTGATTGGATTGCGCACTTGTTGGGTTCACCCATGTTCGCAAGAATCCCTCCTGCCAATTTACAAAGTCTATTTCAGCGCTTTCAGGCAAGAGATGTGGCAGCTGGAGAAACGATTGTAAAAGGTGGTGAAGTGGGCGACTTTTTTTATGTGGTTGCCAAGGGGAAGGCTCAGGTATTCCCGGTTGCAGACGTGCCTGCAGAACCAGTGTACTTGCGCGATGGCGATTTTTTTGGCGAAGAAGCGTTGGTGGGAGAAACGACCCGCAATGCCAGTGTAAAAATGGTTACAAATGGCACGCTAATGGCGTTAGGCAAAGAAGACTTTAAAGCGCTTTTACAGCAGCCTCTTCTCAGCTATGTGGACTCGCAAGAGTTGTCTAGACTGAAGGATGATCACGCTGACGTACAGCTTATTGATGTACGCTTACCGATTGAATATCGACATTTACATTTAAACGATACGATTAATATTCCTTTGCATAAATTGCGTAATCGTCTGAGCGCGCTAGAAAGAGGCTGCCTTTATGTCATTACCGATGATGCAGGCGCGCGCAGTGAAGTAGCTGCACAGCTGATGATCCAGGACGGGCAGCATGTCATGATTCTGCGAGACGCCAGTCAGTATTATCCTGCTACTGTTAACTAGAATCGGATGGACCTACCTATAAGCGTTTTGAGCATTGCTGTACAGCGCTGCATTGCTTGGTAAATACTTGTATTATAGCCGCCTAAAATTGCGCCAGCAGAGGAATAGAGCGGTATTTATGGCTAAATCGAATATGAAACAACGCGTATTAACCGGCATTACGACCACAGGCACGCCTCATCTGGGGAATTATGTCGGCGCTATTCGCCCGGCAATTGCTGCCAGTAAAGTGCAGGATAACCAGACTTTTTACTTTCTGGCTGACTTTCACGCGCTCATCAAGTGTCATGATGCCGAACAGGTGCATCAATCAACTAAAGAGATAGCGGCAACCTGGATGGCTTTGGGGCTTGATACGGATAACTCGCTTTTCTATCGGCAATCGGATATTCCAGAAATTCCTGAGCTTTGTTGGATGCTAAATTGTATGGCTGCTAAAGGGTTGATGAATCGTGCCCACGCTTATAAGGCTGCCGTTGCCCAAAATGAAGAGCAGGGCGAGGATCCTGATTTTGGTGTGACTATGGGACTGTTCAGCTATCCGGTTTTGATGGCTGCAGATATTCTTATGTTTAACGCCCATAAAGTGCCGGTGGGTAAAGATCAGATCCAGCATGTTGAAATGGCCCGAGACATTGCTGGACGTTTTAATCATCACTACGGTGAGCATTTTACTTTGCCAGAAGCTGTCGTTGAAGACTCCGTAGCCGTATTGCAAGGGTTGGACGGGCGCAAGATGAGTAAAAGCTATGGCAACACCATCCCGCTATTTTTGCCGGAAAAGCAGTTGCGCAAGCATATCAACAAAATCAAAACCAATTTGCTGGAACCGGGAGAACCTAAAGACCCGGATACTTCCACTGTGTTCCAAATTTGGCAGGCTTTTGCGACCCAAGAGCAGACTGAAGAGATGCGTAAGGCTTTTGTTGATGGTATTGCCTGGGGGGAAGCGAAGAAGCAACTTTTCGAGCTTGTGAACTCAGAGATTGCTGAGGCTCGTGAACGTTACAATGAGTTGATGGACAATCCAGGTTTGATTGAAAAAACTTTGAGAGAAGGTGCAGAAAAAGCACGCGAACACAGTTTGCCACTATTGCAAACCTTGCGTAATGCCGTTGGCATACGGCCTATTATTTAATGCTGTGATATTTGCAGTCTGTGTGATTCATCGATGAGGTTGCAAGCATTCTGGCCGGTTTTACCGGCGCTCATCTATGTTCAGGCAGTTATGTAGTATGTATTTGAGGAAATCATAGTGTCTATAGAGTTAGTGAAGAATAGCGTAGATCAGTCAACGATCAGTGTTGGTGAAAGTCTTGATGTGAACTGTGTGGAGTCGTTTCGTCATGCTTACGAAGCCGCCGGAACACCGAAACAGCTATGTATTGATTTTCGCGATACGTCGTTTATAGATAGCTCTGCACTTGGGATGCTTATCAATATGAAAAAGTATTTTGGTAATAACTGTCCTGAGATCAAGCTGATTAATTGCGGCGAGTACATCACGAAAATTTTAATGATATCCCGCTTGGATAAAATGTTCGTGATTGAATAGCGCGGAGTAATGCTCGGGTGAAAATCCTTATCGTCGATGACCAGCGAAGTAATGTCCAGCTCATAGAGATGATGCTTGAGGATCAAGGTTACGAAACGTGTTCTGCAGAAAATGGTTTGGTTGCTTGTGAAAAGTTTTCTGCAGACACGACGATAAAAATCGTACTGATGGATGTTTACATGCCGGTAATGGATGGCATGAGTGCAGCACGGAAAATGAAGGCGCACCATGATCGACATGTCGCCATTATTTTTGTTACAGCCCTAGATAATGTAGACATGCTAAGTCAATGCCTTAATGCTGGCGGCGACGACTTTGTCCCTAAGCCTGTCGATGAAAATATTCTGATTGCTAAGATTAAAGCGCACCAGCGCACTAATAATACTTATTATAAATTGATGGAGGCAAATCAACAGCTGCTTTATCACCGTAATGTAATGAACCACGAATTAAAAATTGTGGAACATGTGTTTAAAAACGGCCTGTCTCGGTTTGAAAATAAATTTGAAAATGTTCTTTTTCATAGCTCGCCAATGTCGATGTTTAATGGCGACTTGCTGCTTATTGAAAAAAGTCGTTTAGGCAGTACTTATTTTATCCTGGGAGATTTTACCGGGCACGGTTTGGCTGCGGCTATTGGGTGTTTGCCGGTGTCAGATGTTTTTCAAGCTATGGCTATCAAACATCGAAGTGTGGGTGAAATAGCACGAGAAATTAATCGACGCTTATTGCGTTTGCTTCCAGACAATATGTTTTTTTGTGCGGTTATTATCGAGCTTAATCCGACGGCAGAGCGCATGAGTATATGGATGGGCGGCATGCACGAACTGATGGTATTTGATGGGAACGGCCAGTTTCTACAGCAAATTGAGTCAGCCCATATGCCTCTTGGTGTGCTAAATGATGACGAATTTGATGATGCCGAGCAGATTTTTCTGCCCCCTGTAGGCAGTTATATTTTTGGTTATACCGACGGTATTGTTGAGACTGTTGATAGTGCCGGGAATATGTTTGGCACTGAGCGGCTTAAATCCACGTTTCAATCTGGCTTGTGTGCAGATACTCCGATTTCAAGCCTTGATTATGTGATTGAAGCACTGTATCACTTTCAGGAGTCAGAAGCGCAGGACGATGATCTTTCCCTCTTGTCCATACATTGCTGTCCAACCGAAACCGTGTTGAAAAATAGTGATTCACGCTCTGGAAAAAGTACGGTTTTAGCTGAATCCAGTCAGCCTTTTCCTTGGGTAATGAATGTCGCGTTAGGTCCTGAGCAGTTGGCAGATAAACAGATTGTTCACAACATTGTTAATGTGATTGTTGCTGTGGAGAGCTGCAAAGATCAGGCGCAAACGATATTTTTTATCGTGAGTGAATTGGTTAATAACGCTATCGAACATGGAATTTTAGGGCTGTCTTCCAGAATGAAAGATACCCCTGAGGGCTTTCAGAATTATTTTGTATTGCGTGAAGAAAAGTTAAAAACACTGAGCTCTGGAGGGATCAGTGTGCATTGCGAGATAATTCAATCACCTACGCCGAAATTAATGATTACCATTACTGATACTGGGCATGGCTTTAATTATCAACAGCTGGCAGCTGTCGATGATGCTGCCAGTCATGGTAGGGGCTTGGCGTTTATTGCAGAACTGGCCGAAAGCCTGGAATATACTGATGGTGGCAGGTCTGCCACCGCAGTGGTCAATCTTTAATGGTTTTTAAAACCGCTAACATCCCATCCAATAATTGCTCTAACTCGCTCTCGGAAATGATAAACGGGGGCATGAGATAGACCAGTCGCCCAAAGGGTCGCAGCCAGATACCCGCATCCACAAATTGTGCCTGAATCAGCGCCATATCCACTGGCTTGTGCAGTTCGACAACGCCTATTGCACCAATGACTCTGACATCTGCAACCGTAGGCCAATCGCGGCAAGTTTCCAGTTTATTGGTAAGTACTGATTCGATGGTGTTCACGCGAGCTTCCCAAGGGCCGTCGAGCAATAACTCAATGCTAGCATTGGCAACAGCACAGGCTAGCGGATTTCCCATGAACGTTGGGCCGTGCATAAATACACCCGCTTCGCTCTGGCAAATACCGTCACTCACTTTGTCTGTACATAACGTCGCGGCAAGGCTCATATACCCGCCAGTCAGAGCCTTGCCAAGGCACATAATATCCGGAGTAATGTTGGCATGCTCGCAGGCAAATAATTTACCCGTGCGGCCAAAGCCTGTCGCAATTTCGTCCGCGATTAACAGGACATCGTACTGGTCGCATAATTCTCGAGCACTGCGTAAGAATTCTGGATGGTAGAAACGCATGCCGCCAGCGCCCTGTACGATGGGCTCCAAAATCATAGCTGCCAACTCATGTTGATGTTCAATAAGCATAGCCTCTAGGGGCTTAAGGCTAGCGGGATCCCATGCTTGAGAAAAAGTGCAGCTAGGGGCAGGGGCAAAGAGCTGTTGTGCCAGTTGCTTAGCGAACATGTGGTGCATGCCAGTCACCGGATCGCAGACCGACATAGCCCCGAAAGTGTCTCCGTGATAGCCCTTTTGCAAACTGAGTATACGGTGTTTTTCGGGTTTCCCTTGTGCCAGCCAGTATTGTGTAACCATTTTTAAGGCTACTTCTACGGCAACAGAGCCTGAATCTGAGATGAAAACTTTGTTGAGTCCGTCTGGCGTGAGGTTGACGAGATGTTGAGCTAGTTTCACCGCTGGTTCATGGGTGATACCGCCAAACATGACATGAGAGACCTTGCTGACCTGCTCACACAACGCTGCATTTAATACGGGGTGATTGTAGCCATGGAGCATACACCACCAGGACGACATCCCATCAATAAGCTGCTTGCCGTTGGCAAGTTCTAAGTACACGCCCTGCGCAGCGGCTACGGCATACACCGGCGGCGGATTGGTGAATGATGAATATGGGTGCCAGAGGTGGGTTTTATCCAGTTGCAGGAGTTCTTGTTCCGTAAAAGTCGTCATAAACCTCAGCCTTTTGTGAAAGAGGGTCCATTCTAGTGATTTAGAATGGGTTTATGAACTGGAACAGGTTAATTAAGCGGCCATATGCCGAGGTTCTTGCCGCAATCCAATGACGAATTGTTCCAGCTGCCGCTGGGTTTCGGGTTTCAGCTTTTCAAAAACCAGACTGACACAGGTGTGCCGGTAAGGTTTGGTGACAAACTGAAATCCGGTAATTCTGCCTTCACAACGCACGCTAAACCCTGGGCTAATCGGAATCTCAAGCCAGGGGATATGCTGGTGGCTTTTCAGTTGATGAAGTTGGTTGCCTGCCAGCGCAAAACGCGCGCCGCGGCTTGACAGGTTGCGAACCGTGCCATCCCAGGCTGGTACATAAAAGGGCTTGAGTTTAATCATCAGTGGGCTGTCTGGTCGCAGTGTCACTCGCGGCGTTTGCCTGCGCGATCGGTACTTAGCATTGCTAGGTAGCTGAATAGCAATGCCGCCGTTGGCGACAAAAACAATAGTAGATGTAATGTCCAGTTCGTATCCATGTTGGTGGTGGCGGAGTCTGAGGCTTTGACCCGGAGACAGCATATTGGCAAAACCCTCAATGTTATCTAACCAGAGCAATTGCTGTGTGAAGTCCAAGTGAAGCAGCATACTACTATAGCGCTTGTAGGGTTCTGCAGTAATAAACACTTCCACCAGTTGGCGTTTATCAAGAAGTTGGAGTAAGTCGGTATAATTGTCTAATTGGCTGAGTAATTGCGGCTGGTTTGCAGTGTTTTCGTTGCCTGAGGGTGAAGCGCTAGATATGTGTGCTTTGCTAGCGTCAGCCCCGTTAGCTGATACGGGCGCTAAACAATTTACAATATGTCGCCAAAGTTTCATAAATCTAATATCCAAAATACGCTGGGTTCAGAATGTTGTCTGTTATATCGACGCTGCTGAGCGGCCGAACCGATGCTTCGTTACTACTTACGCAATAGCTATGCCAGAGCTTCGCTTGTGAATGTGTTATCTGAAGCGTTGCATAGATAATGCCGGCTCTATGCCTGAATCGATGGGTATTAGTCACCGTTAATTCGGTTGTTCGAAGCTTATTGTTCTTTCTTGACGTTATTCTCTGCGATATCAGGCGGCAACTTGCCGGTTTGCGCTAACTTGGTTGGCAAGCTACTGCCGCTCGCAGAGGGGCTTTTTGTCTATTACGATTTCTTTCGCTCTTGTGACCGCGTAGAATATCGGTCTTTTGATTGCAGGCCCAACCTTGGTAACGGTAGGGTGGCGAAAATCGAAGTAACGGTTTGAGTACAAGAGCATGGCAGAATCCTCAGTTAGAAAGCAGCGACTAGAGTTCAATAAACTACAAAAGCGTTTGCGTCGACAAGTTGGTCAGGCAATAGCCGACTACAATATGATTGAAGCTGGCGACAAGGTGATGGTTTGTCTATCGGGTGGCAAGGATTCTTACTGTATGCTGGATATCTTGCTGGGTTTACAAAAAACAGCCCCAGTGGATTTTGAGCTTGTGGTAGTTAATCTTGATCAGAAACAACCAGGTTTTCCTGAAGACGTGTTGCCGCAATATCTCGATTCCGTGGGTGTACCTTATTACATCATTGAAAAAGACACTTATAGTGTTGTGAAATCGGTCATCCCAGAAGGTAAAACCACATGTGGATTATGTTCAAGGCTGCGCCGCGGCACACTTTATGGTTTTGCGGAAGACATAGGTGCAACCAAAGTGGCACTTGGACACCACAAAGATGATATTGTTGAAACACTCTTCCTGAATTTGTTTTACGGTGGTGGCTTGAAATCCATGCCGCCGAAACTGTTGGCGGATGATAAGCGAAATATTGTTATTCGCCCTTTGGCTTACTGCCGCGAGGCTGATCTGGCGGACTATGCTGAACAAAAAGCCTTCCCAATTATTCCTTGTAATTTATGCGGCTCTCAGGAAAACCTCCAGCGCCAAGCGGTAAAGCAAATGTTGTCGCAATGGGATAAACAGCACTCAGGGCGTACGGAGCGAATTTTTTCTGCACTGCAACGGGTTTCGCCTTCGCAACTTGCGGATACTACGCTGTTTGATTTTGTTAACCTTACGCTGGACCGTTCTGGTGAGCCGGCACCCTCTGGGCAGGAGCAAGTCATGAACGTGCAATTTTACCCCGGTGATGTGGGGGTTGAAACTAGCGACTCTGTTAGCGCTTGGACACAAACAATACCCGCAATTAACTTAGCGGACTGATAGATCACTATCTATACTAGATAGCCTTTTACTAATTTTGAATATAATCTACTTTGACTATAAAACTTACTTAGTACGTTCTTTATGTTAATCATGGGCTAAATCTATATAGAGGGCAGGCGTGCAAACATTCTTTCGCGGTATTTCATTTCGCCTTGCTCTTGTAAGCGTCATCTTGGCATTTTTTCTTGGCCTGCTGATGACTTCGATACAGTTTTATGTTGATTATCACAATGAGAAAGAAAAGCTTGAAAAACGTATAGATCAATTGATTGAGCAAGCAAAGCCAACCGTCAGTCGCGCTGTTTTGATGTTAGATGGGCAACTGGCTAACGAAGTTATCAACGGCATTCTCACATATAGTTTTATCACTCATGTAGGTATAGAGGATGAGAATGGAGCCTTAATACGTGAAGGCTCCAGACCCGCTAGCATACAAGAGTCTAGCTGGGCCAGCTCATTTATTCCTACTAAAACACAAGAATACAAGACCTCATTTCCTATCCCTGGCTATCGGGACGAAATATCGGCAACACTTTTTTTTACCGTAGACGAAACGGTAGCCCTTGCTGATTACGTGCAACGATCCCAAATAGCTTTCACTATTAGTGTATTACGTAGCCTTATTCTCGCTATTTTGTTGTTTATTGCGTTTCATTTAATGCTCACCCAGCCGTTAATCCGCTTGTCCAAGGAATTTCAATCCATCGATCTTGAAAAACCGGACTCACGACGTTTGACAGAGTTACCTAGTAACCGTCGCGACGAGTTAACTATTTTAACGGCGAGTGGAAATCAGTTGCTAAATGCTGTTGATTTGGCGTTAGCCAAGCATCGCACGGTTGAGTCTGCTTTGCGTAACAGTGAGGAGCATATTCGTCAGGTTATCGACAGCCTTCCTGTTTTCGTTGGTGCCCGTGACAAGCTAGGTCGCTATATTTTCGCCAATGAAGTACTCGCGGACTTTATGGGGCGAACTGTTGATGAAATGACCAATACACATCTTTCTGAATATGCTCGGTTCTTTAAAACCTCTGTAGAGGAAATGTTGAAAGTTGACCAGCAGGTGATTGCTCAACAGCACAAAGTGGAGCAAATGGCAGAAATTATGGTGACCGGCGATGGGCATACAATGTATTTCCAAACGCACCATGTGCCTATCATCTTTGATGGCGAGCCAGCCGTACTGTCGGTTTCGGTTGATATTACCAGCCAGAAACGCGCGCAGGATAGAATGGAGTATATGGCTTTTCACGATGCGCTGACTAAACTGCCAAACCGCATACAGCTGGTTGAGCGTTTGGAGCATGAGATTAGCCGTGCGCGTCGTCATAGTTTTTATGGTGCCGTGTTATTTGTCGACCTCGATCAATTTAAAAATATCAATGATTCACTAGGACACCCGGTTGGCGATGAGGTGTTGAAGCAAGTTGCCACTCGACTTAAACGTTGTATCCGAGATGAGGATTTTGTTGCTCGGTTAAGTGGCGACGAGTTTGTGATTGCTCTCACTGTACTCGACCGGAATCGGTCTACCGCTGCACTCAAAGCAGGAGAAATTGGAGAGAAGGTCCGCGAGGCAATAGCCGAACCCTATCTATATAATGGCATGGAGCTGCGTGTGACATGCAGCATAGGTGTGGCTGTATATCCGGATGAAAACTCTGATGTGCATGAACTCTTGCGTTTCGCAGATACAGCAATGTATCAAGGCAAAGAGCGAGGACGTGATGTGATTGAGTTTTTTAATGCCGATATGGCAGATAAAGTAACTCGCCAGTTGGCGATGGAGGGTGATCTTCACAAAGCACTTGATGAAAAACAATTTGCCTTGTTTTTTCAGCCTAAGGTGGATGTAAAAACCGGGGAGATGATTGGCGCTGAAGCTTTATTGCGTTGGTTCCACCCTGACGGGCTAATTTCTCCCGCTGAGTTTATTCCAGTGCTGGAAACTTCGGGCTTAATTTTGGATGTCGGAGATTGGATCCTGGATGAGGCTTGTTGTTGTATCAAAGAGTGGACAGACAAGGGGTTATGGAAGGCCAATATGAAGTTGGGAGTCAATGTTAGCCCGCGCCAGTTCCGCCAAAAGAACTTCGTACAAAGCGTCTTTGACCATCTGGATCGATCAATGGTGCCAGTCGGTACACTGGAAATTGAAATCACTGAAAGTATTGTGATCCAAAATATTGAAGAAACTATTAGTACAATGAACAAGTTGGTGAACAAAGGCGTTAGTTTTTCACTGGATGATTTTGGTACAGGTTATTCTTCTATTTCTTACTTGAAGCAGCTGCCCGTTTCAGCTGTAAAGATTGATCAGGCTTTTATTCGCGATATCTTAATAGACCGCAACGATAAAGTGTTAGTCGAAACCATGATAACAATGGGACGACTACTTGGCCTGGATGTTGTGGCAGAGGGGGTTGAACAAGCTGAACAACTGGAACTGCTTGATACCTATGGATGCCAGTCTTATCAAGGATACTTTTATAGTCGCCCAGTACCCAAAAAAGAGTTTGAAGCTTTACTTAATGGAGAAATAGTAGCTACCTAGCTAGATGACACTGAATGATTCATCTCTACGTACTTCAGTGCACAAGAACTCAGCACCACCCGTGTCGTCTATATTCTTTAGTGATAGTTTGGCCTATTATTGTGCAGATGAGCATATGTCGGATTCGTTATCGTTGACCGCTTCAACTTCATCAACCAGTTTTAAAAACTGAATTTCAATAAATTGCTTTTCCCGCAAGGTTCTATTAAGTGTTGCTTCAATAGTTTGTAATTGTTTTTCAATTTCCTGGATGTGCTGATCCATATTGCTTGATCCTGATGAAATCTGCCGATCTACTTTTTGTTGGTTGAGCATGTGTAGTTGTTTGGTTAGCTGATTGTTTTCGGCGGTCATTGCTGCCAGTTTTTGCTTTAGTTGACGGTATTGTTTAACGGTCTCGTTAACCGATTGAAGTTCTGCTTTTAATAATTGGTTTGCACGTCGAGTGTTCTGTTCGTTAATTTTTACAGATTTGGCATTTTTCAGGTCTTTAGACTGTTGCTGGATTTTTTCGTCTAGTTTTATCAGTCGATAACGGCTGGCCTTATTTTCCTGCTTTAGGTTTTCTAGTAACGCTTGTCTACTGTCAGTTTGTGCCTGAAGTTGACTGAGTTGAACCTTAAGCTGGCGGTAGGCTTGTTTGTTGTAGCTTATTTCGTCGAGCTGGTTTTGGGTTATGCTATTTAGGGATTGTAGCTCATCCAGTTGTTGTTCATTGGCCTCCAGGCTCGCTGACAGTTTTTCCAATAATTCACTATCATCCGTGCGATCAATTCCCTGAAAATGTTTGAGCTGTTGCTTTTCTTGCTGCTTTAACGCATTGAATTGTTTATTTAGACGGCTGATCTTTAGAAGCAGCAACTTTTTTTCTCGTTTTGCTTTATCAGTGTTGTATAGAAAAATGGCACTCAGCAGCAACAGTAAAATGCCTAGGTTGATTGCCAGGAGTGTTGGGAGGTCGACAGTGAACATGATTTTTTTATTATTGTGATGTTTGGCCAGATGGTACACCGAAAGTCGTTTTCTGTGCAAATTTTGCGCTATTGTATTCGCTGTTTCTGGGAGGTAGTCCACATTCAGCCGATTCAAAAGCATTGCGAAACCCATGTTGATATGGCACTGTCAGGTGTTTAATCCGCTTTAAATAAAATAAAAATATGCGTATTTTAATTGTTGATGATAGCCCTGCTATCCCTGTTATTGTCCGGCGCTGTGTAGAGCAAATCGGTTTTCCTGAATGCATCTGCAGGTTAACTCTGTCTGCTTTAGATGCGCTGGATGTGGCTAGAACGTGGGAGCCTGACGTTATCCTGACCGATTTGCATATGCCCGAAATGAGTGGTCTTGAACTGCTGCAGGTTATTCGGCGTGAAATGTTGAATATAAAGCTGGGTGTGATTACCGCGGATTCAAACGCTGATTTGGTCGGAGAATTAATGCAGGCTGGTGCCTATTTTGTCTTGCATAAACCTTTTGCTCCCGTTGACCTTGTCAACAACTTAAAAACGCTGTTAACGGCCGGTGATACCGGCATGCCAGTGAATGACCTAATTGGCAGCCCGGCTTATGAAAAAGTGGATTCGGGGTTGAGTCAGCCACTGAACATTGCTGCGAAACCGGAGGGGGAGCCATCAAGGATTTTATTGCCAGAATGTGAGATTTTGGAAAAGGAGATTGCTCTGCGTGTTCGTAGTACGTGTACTGTGGTTGCTACAGTGGAGACCCCCTTGGATGACAGCTGGTTTCCAGGGTTGATGGCGGTTTATCAGGAAAAGCGTAAGCCAGATATTCGGGCTATCTGCCTACTCGATACGCGGGCCGTGTTAACGCTCATTTATGCGTCGGGTTATCGCGGTAAAGAAGGCGTTGGTTTTAACGTGATGAGTCCTAAACATACCTCGTATGTAGTCTCTACTTGTCAGGATATTCTCAGCCCTATAGGTAAGCTGATGCGTGATTCTGAGAGTAAAAGCAGTTTGCAGATAAACAGTTGTAATCTAGTGCCAAAACTATTACCAAAGCTACGTTTATTGCTAAACGATAATCGAGTCACCAGAGTGGATTACTCTCTTCAGGGCGCTGTAGCCGATGCCGGGCGCTTAATGTTGTTAGGTTTTTAACTAACCTCTTTAGCTTATATATTTGGGTATAGTCTGGTTACTGCAACGGGAATGGCGGTTTCCACTTTTAAAATACGAGGCCCAAGGGATAGGCCTTTGAGGCCTGCGTTCGCTAACTTTTCCACTTCGTAGGTAATAAAGCCTCCTTCAGGACCAATGGCCAAAAGGGCGCTTTCTTGCATTGGGTTTGCGGAATTATCTTCTATCATCGGGTGTGCGACCCAGCCATTTTTTTCCTGCATTAATGTTGGTAATTCGTCTTCCACAAAGGGTTTGAAACGTTTACGCAAATGGACGTTCGGAAGCTGTGTATCACACCCCTGTTCCAACCCTAGCCGTAATTGCTCATCAATCACTGCTTTGTGCAGCCATGGTGTTTGCCAGTAACTTTTTTCAACCCGATAACTGTTGATGATAAATATCTCTTTAATTCCCAGTGTTGCGCAGGATTGCAGTATACGTTTCAACATTTTGGGTCGCGGCAGGGCTAAAACCAACGTTAATGGGAGCGGCGGCGGTGGGGTGGAATGCAGTTGTAATTGTAGTTCCACACAGCCATTTTTTATTGATGAGATGATTGCTTGGCCGATTTGTCCGTTTATGAGGCCGGCTTTTAAGGATTCTCCTGATTGCGCCTTGATCACATGAATTATGTGCTCTGCTTGCCTGCCCTTGACTTGAGCCAAGGTGTCATTGATGAGTTGCTCAGGCTGCAGCAAAAGTAAATTCATAGGAGGTTAGTTTGTGACGCATGGCGTGGCAGAGAAATGGCGTCCCCGACTGGACTCGAACCAGTAGTACAGACTTAGGAGGTCTGGGGTTTATCCTGTTAACCGACGGGGACTAATTATCAAGCGGCGCAAGTATAACAACCTTTGCTTTACACTTGAAACCCGTAATCTTCAGCGTGGGGTGCCTTTAAAACCATTCTTTATTTTTTGTGCAGTTTTTAACGGTGCGCTCAAGGCTTATAGCATCGAGGCGCGTTGGTAGCTCGCTTCCGTAGTGCGGCGTTGTAACCGCTGCAGTTCAAGCACGTATCGATTGACTTGTTTTTGCTGATCCGGCGTTAACTGATTGAATTCAAAACCGCAGTTTGTCGTGTCACTAATGCGGTCATAGTGGGGGTGTTTGGTAATCAGCGCGCAAATTAAATCGAAGTTGCCGTTGATGTTCAGGTGGCAACGTTCAAACATTTCACCTTTGGCCAACGAGGGCTTTACAAAACCTTTAAAAAGGCAGCCAATACCATTGGGCGATAGGTTTGTGATATGTCCGTTTAACTCTTCATCGCGCTTGGCAGACGACATTATCGCGGTGGCTTTTATGCCGCGACCGACTGGTGCTCGGAATGTTTGGCGCCGTTGCCGATAATAAAGTGATTTTGGGAGTTTTAATCTAAATGTGCCATCCGCAAGGCGGCTGCCGGGCAGTGCTCTGATGTCTTTTACCATAACGTGGATGCCGTCGTAGCTGGCTGCTAAGGTGAAAGGCTCACCGACGCCCATACGTCTACCTCCATCATCAGGAGTTAGTTCGTCGAGCACGTAGGTGTTTGTTTCTTGAGATACTTCAAGTATCAGCGAGTTATGGGTTATTTTTCGACTATTACTGAAACGAATACCGATTGAACTGCGATTTAATTGCAGAGCTTTTAATGCCCGGAATACGCTATCGCTATCCGTCAAAATTTGACCACTTTCGTCTGGATTCACTGTCTATCTCCACTGCTTACAGCTCAATGTCAGAGTTCTTTCTGCCTTTGTATTAGCATAGTCGTTATTACCGGCAGCTTTACTTGAATATTGCTATGCCCATTAGGCTTTGATAAGGGTGTGCGACAACGTCTGATTATTCGTTTTTCCCGCATTAGTATAGAGTGACGGTGCACTTGTCTGACCACGTAGCAAGCTGAGGAGCTTATCCAGTGTTTGGCGGTTTCTGGCAATAAGCTTACCGTTAGTTTCGTTAGCTTCTTTACCCTTCTTAACAAGTTCGGTGACTTGTTGCCATCGTGGAATAAGACGATGTTGTTGCCGGTCTGCAAGTAACAAAAGCCACCCGGAATTATTATTACTATAGCCGTTTTCCTGCAATAGCTGAGCTCGTTGTTGGGCATTGCGCTCGAGTATCTGCATCGGTGTAAGCTTTTCTTCAAGAATTTGCTGGAGCTGTTCTCGATTGCGGTTTTCTAGGGCTTCACGCTCCTGTAGCAACAAATTGACAAGCTGTTCTGCAGCGCTGAAGTCTTGTTCGATAAATTGCTCAAGGGGATTTGTCTGGCTCATTTTTGCACCTCTTCTTTAGAAACCTAGGTTTCTTCTGGTTTTAACGCATTGAAAGCCAAAAAGCGCTTAAACATTGCTGTTAAGTCGCTAATTGGGATCATTACAAAAGAAGAGGGCAGAACAGGTGGAGCGAGGTATTAAGAGAATAACTGGTCTTGACTTAGCAATTTACCAGCAATACTTGTGGCATTGATTTGATAGCTTCCATCAGCAACAGCCTTTTTCAACGCCGCAACGCGATCTTCATTAACTGCGGGTGCGTTTTGAATATTCGCTTCCAATTTACTGAGGTTTTGACCCTGCTGGCTCAAACTAACGCTTTCCTGAGTGGATGCGCCAGTCTTCGCTGCAGTGGAGGTTTTCGCCTCTGCACTACCGGAAACTGCCTGTTTGCCACGACTACTACCCAGCGTGCTGGAGTTTATCGGGTTGTTACCATCAATTACCATTTTAAGCTTCTCGTTAATCGTCCAATGTTGCGCCTTCTTGTTTTGTATTCCATCACAGGGTAAACCGGATTCTTAGGTAGAAGGCGCCGTTGATTAAGTTTTCGGCTGAGTCCTTACGAACTTTAGCAAAAAAAGCGTCTAAAATCGCCATTCTTACCCAAGAAGTTACTTTTCGATTATTTTTGCTAAAATTTACTACTTTTCTCCCGACCTGGTAGGTAGTAGGTTACTGCTAAAGTCTTATATGTACGCGCCCAGGACCCATTACAACGGCTTTAACCGTTCTATCAGAGTGGCTGTTTTTAACTCGAATTTGCTGTCCCACGGTGCCGTCGGATAGTGCGATACCCGGAGCAACCACCGCAATAGCGTTGGTGCTTGCCTCAACGACCACCGAATCGCCTTTTTTAATGACCACGGGTGGTTTTAAAGCAGATACCTTGTAGGCTTCTCCGCTCGTGAATGTCCGCCTGGTCTGCATGCCAATCACGGCGTCGACGTCACTTAAATAACCCGATGGCAAATCCGTTAACGAGCGCTCTTCAACCGTTACATCGCTGTTAGTCAGCGTCTGGCCCCGAGCAAGACTTTGACTGGCTACAGCAGCCATTACTTTACCGTCCACTTTGGCTGAAACGTACAGGCTCCAGGGAGTCGGGCCAGGGCAGGTGGCCTTTACTGTCGCGCGAGCTGAGTCAGCGCTAATATTATGCGCAGTGAGTTTAGGTGTTTGGTCGCAGACAGGCATTTTAAGACGGTTATCCAGTGGGACCGTTTGCACGGTGACGTCGGTCAGGCGAGAGTCATCTAGTAACTGCTCCTCG
>JBNKHI010000026.1:0-47831 GCA_050290265.1 Cellvibrionaceae bacterium | reverse complement strand
CAGCAATCCAAGAGACTGGCTAACGCTGTCCTTATACAGAAATTTAGATACCCAACAACACCGCTCTATTTTCATCATCGCCATCCTTGCCGATAGTTTAAACAATTAAAAAATCAGCCAAGGCTAATAGACCCATTGCATATAACCCAGCAAGAATATCGTCAAACATAATGCCGAACCCGCCGTGTACTTTTTGGTCAACCCAACGAATTGGCCAAGGTTTTACAATGTCAAAAACCCTAAACAGCACAAAGCCTGCAACAATCCAGTACCAACCAGGTGGCGCGAACAGCATGGTTAGCCAAAAGCCCACCATCTCATCCCAAACGATACCGCCATGATCATGCACGCCCAACAATTCAGCACTGCGACCACAAAAATAAATACCCAGTAAAAAAGTGATAACCAAGAAAATCAGGTAAGGAATCAATGCCCATGATTGTAAAAACAGATAAAAAGGAATCGCCATTAAGGTACCAAACGTTCCAGGCGCCCAAGGCGATAAACCACTACCAAAACCAAACGCAAACCAATGCACCGGGTGACGTAGAACCTGCTTTAACTCACTCACTATTTACGCCCTTATTCTTCTGAGTGTCGGGATACTGGCGAATGACGATTCGCATTCAAATAAAAAACGCCCTGACGTCAGCTGCTCGAAACACACAGCAACATCTAAGCTGTTAGCGGAAATGTTGAAAGCCCTGCCCAGCTGCCAGTTTAACGACCTGGCCATCCTTTAAACATGTGACACCAGTACCTGCGACAATTTCGCCAATAGCCGTTAAATCAAAGCTATAACGATCCGCTATATTTTCGAAAGCGTCCAGACGATCACGCGGGACGGTAAAGCACAGCCGGTAGTCATCACCGCCGGCAAGTGGCCAGCTAATCGCCTGCGCCTCTGATGCAGAGCCTCGCAATACGCTCGACAACGGTAAGCGTTCATATTCGATGACTGCAGCAACATCACTGGCACGACAGATATGACCGAGATCCTGCAGTAGGCCGTCAGAAATATCGATAGCGGCACTGGCTATACCACGCAACGCTTTACCAATCGCAATCTGTGATTCAGGTTTGTAGTAACGCTCTTGTAGATAGGCACTGTCATCGCCACCAACAACCAATTCTTTTTTCATTGCGGCCAGCGCTGCAGCGCTATCACCCAACGAACCGCTCACAAAAACAATATCACCAAGCCCTGCCCCGTCACGACGCAGAGCGCCACCAGGCGGCAAGCAGCCATATACCTGGAGAGTAATGGTTAGAGGGCCTCGAGTTGTGTCCCCGCCTACAAGGGCAATATCAAAATCACTGGCTGCCGCACCTAAACCAAAACTGAAACTCTCAAGCCAATGGGGGTCGGCATCAGGTAAGGTTAACGCCAAGGTATACCACAATGGCTCTGCACCCATAGCAGCAAGGTCGCTTACCGTCACCCGTAATGCGCGCTCCGCAATTAATTCAGGGTCCGCCTGACTTGGAAAATGGACGTCTCCAACCAAGGTATCTACCGATACTGCCAATAGCTGCCCTTGCGGAATCTGCAATAGCGCACAGTCATCACCAACGCCAAGTTCAACACCAGGCGCTCGCGGATCACCGGAAAAAAACTGTTGGATGAGTTCGAATTCGTTCATATGCAACGGGCCAGTATAGGAACTTATTGCCGAGCAGCAGCAACTTCGATCTGCCGTAATTTTGCTGCAGTTTTATCCAAAACCCCGTTAATAAACTTGTGACTATCGGTCGCACCAAACTTTTTAGCCAGAGCGACAGCCTCGTTGATAACCACCTTGTAGGGTACGTCGATACGAAACATCAACTCGTAGGTTGAAAGGCGCAAGAGCGCCAGGGTAATTGGATCTAACTCACTGGTAGCACGCTCGGTGAGAAACTCACTAAATACCGCTTCAATATCAGCGAGATGCTTTGGTACTTCATGTAAGATCTCATTGAAATACGGGGTATCGACATGGGTCATGTCGTTGTCGGTGCGAAACTCAGCCTCAATAACATTTAAGGGTGCTTTCGCCATCTGCCACTGATACAGGGCTTGCATGGCGTAGTGTCTGGCTTTACGCCGTGTTGCGGGGTTCATACTCATGATGTTCTAGCACTCAAATATTTTGCCAAATCAAAGACGTCGAATTAGCCAATGTTACCGATTAACGACACCATCTCTAATGCGGTGCTGGCTGCTTCCTCACCCTTATTGCCGGCTTTAGTTCCAGAGCGCTCGATCGCTTGTTCAATAGAATCCACAGTCAATACACCAAAGGTGACAGGAATACCGGTATTCATTGACACTTGCGCCAGACCTTTAGTGCACTCACCCGCGACATAATCAAAATGAGGGGTTCCACCACGAATGACGGCGCCCAACGCGATAATCGCATCAAACTTGCCAGTAGCCGCAATTTTTTGAGCCGCTAAAGGAAACTCAAACGCACCGGGTGCGTAATAAACGGTAATATCCTGCTCATCAATACCATGGCGACGCAAAGTATCCAACGCACCGTCTTTTAATGATTCAACAACGAAACTGTTCCAACGGCTAACCAGTAACGCATATTTACCAGCACAACTTTTAAAATCGCCTTCTACAACATTGATATTTTTCATGGTGATCTCTTTCTTTAATTCAATAACTATTAATGACGCCGACTGTGAATCGAATGCTACTCTGGGCAGTCCAACCGATCTACAATTTCCAGATCAAAACCAGCCATACCCGTAAACCTCAAGGGTGCAGCCAACGCAATCATTTTGCCTACGCCTAAATCTTTTAGTATTTGCGCACCGGTACCTACCTGTCGGTAAACCATCTCCTGGGTTGGCCGCGAACGCTTACCCGACAGCATCCAATCAATGCTCTGTTCTATGGTTTGCGCCGTTTCGGGGTGGCAAATCAAAATTACCACGCCTAACTTTTGTTCGTTGATATAGGACATTGCTTCATGAAAAGTCCAAGGCTTGAATTCTTTGTCAGACTCGCGCCGAATCGTTAAAACGTCCCGAGCGGTATCCAAGACATGTACTCTCACCGGTGTGGGGACATCCGGGTGAATATCACCTTTTACCAAAACAAAATGGACTTCGTCACGCGCAATATCACGGTAAGTCCGTAGCTTACAATCCCCGTAGCTGGTACTCACCAGACGTTCATTTATACATTCAACCGTTTTTTCTTTGACCGAACGATAATGAATAAGATCAGAGATAGTGCCAATTTTCAGCCCATGTTCCTGGGCAAACAATTCAAGATCCGGCCGTCTGGCCATGGTGCCGTCTTCATTCATGATTTCAACAATCACAGCGGAGGGTTCAAAACCCGCGAGTCGGGCCAAATCACATCCCGCTTCGGTATGACCAGCACGATTCAAAACGCCACCAGGTTGAGCCATCAACGGGAAAATATGCCCTGGCTGAACAATGTCGATAGGCTTTGCATCTCGGGCAACAGCTGCACGTACGGTGCGGGCACGGTCTGCCGCAGAGATACCGGTGGTTACACCTTCTGCAGCTTCGATAGAAACCGTGAAATTGGTGCTGTGTTGAGCACGGTTATCCGAAACCATCAACGGCAAATCCAACTGTTCACAACGATCCATCGTCAGTGTCAGACAAATCAAGCCACGTGCATGTTTCGCCATAAAATTGATATCTTCCGGCCGAACCTGCTCCGCCGCAATAATCAAATCGCCTTCGTTCTCGCGATCTTCGTCATCCATTAAGACAACCATCTTGCCCTGACGTATGTCGTCAATCAGCTCTTCTACCGTATTTAAATCCATACCAAACCTATCATTTATCGTTGTATCTACTTTCCGGATACACATTGTGCGGATCACCACCCAATATTCAACCGGTCTTTATCGTCCCTTGGCGTTTATATTGAAATACTTAGTATTTGCTTACGCCGCTAGCTGACGGTTTATTTCATGGTGCCCACTACTTCATAAAACCATTTTCAGCGAGTAGCTGTGCTGTCACACCACCGCTAGTGCTGTCAGCGGCTTTATCGCCAAGGAGTAAGCGCTCCAGATAACGCGCTATCACATCAACTTCCAAGTTCACCCGAGAACCCACTTGGTATGCCGCTATGGTCGTTTCCTTCAAAGTATGCGGCACAATAGCAAGTTCGAATTCAGCACCGTCGACAGCGTTAACCGTCAGACTGGTTCCATCTACGGTTATTGACCCCTTATGGGCGATGTAGCGCGCCAACTGTGCAGGAGCCTTGATTCGAAAACGCTCCGCTCTGGCATCACTATGGCGGCTAACAACCTCGCCCACGCCGTCCACATGACCACTGACAATATGCCCACCCAAACGGGTTTCAGGTGTCAGGGCCTTTTCCAGATTAACCCGTGTACCGACTGCCCAATGACCAACAGTAGTATGGGTAAGCGTTTCCACTGACACGTCCGCCCAATAACCATCACCAGGTAAAGCAACAACCGTGAGACAAACACCGTTTGTGGCAATGGAGTCACCCAGCTGCACATCACTCAGATCCAAACCCTGAGTTTGAACCCGCAGCCGTACATCGCCATTTTTACGCTCCAGTGCAGCAATACAACCAACAGCTTCGATAATACCTGTAAACATTTATCACTCTCTCACTCTGTATCTTTACTGCTCAAGCTTGGCGGTAAAACGCCAATCACGGCCAACCGCCCTAACATCTGCAATCGCCAGTCGTTGCTGCTGCGACATTTTGTCAAACGGTAGCTGTAACAATGGCCTCGCCTGACTACCCATTAACGTCGGCGCCATATACACAATCACTTCATCCAGTAATTTCTGCGCCGCGAAACTTGCAGCCAATGTAGGACCTGCTTCCACCAGTACTTCATTAACCTGTTCCGCAGCCAGTGCTTGTAGCAAAGCCGAAAGGTCAATCCGACCATCGGTACCCACCGGCAATACTTTGTGTTCACAAGCTGGCGCCGCAAGCTGACGTGAGACTGTAGGACCAGTTACCCACCAGCAAGGGGCGGATTGCTTAAAAAAAGCTTCGTCACCGGAGGCACGCCCCTGAGAATCAAGCACCACCCGCAATGGCTGGCGAATATCGCCGCCATTCAGTTCCGCAGACCGGACCGACAAACGTGCATTGTCCTGTAATACTGTGTCGATACCGGTTACAACCGCACAACTGCGCGCGCGCAAGCGCTGCACGTCAGCTCGAGCTTCCGGCCCGGTTATCCACTGACTCTCACCACTGGCCATCGCCGTTCGACCATCCAGACTCATAGCCAGCTTGCATCTCACGTAAGGCAAGCCCTGCGTCATCCTTTTTACAAACCCCGGATTTAATACCTCGCAATCCGCTTGCAACACAGGCCCATCAACAACAACACCTCCGGCTCGCAGTTTTGCCAAGCCTCCCCCACTCACCAAAGGGTTGGGATCCTGCATACCAAAAACAACGCGGGCCACCCCGGCTTGCAACAAAGCTTCGCAGCAAGGACCCGTTCGACCAGTATGCTGACAAGGCTCCAGAGTCACGTAAGCCGTAGCACCCACCGAATGCTCGCCGGCATCAGCTAACGCATTCACTTCCGCATGTGCTTGACCGGCCCACGCATGCCAGCCACTGCCGACCAACTGTTCATTGAGCACCAAGACGCAACCCACACGCGGATTGGGAGAGGTTGTATACAAGCCCTTCTCGGCCAAACGAATGGCCTTGGCCATCCAATAAAAGTCATCTTTCTCAATACCCATAGCGCTTTGATCAGCCCGCGGGATCGTGTTTTTCAAATCGTTCCAAGCGATCAATTTCTTCTCGAAACTCATTCAAGTCTTTGAATTGCCGATAAACAGAAGCAAAGCGCACATAAGCGACCTCATCCAGCTCACGCAGGTTATTCATGACCTGCTCACCGATCACCCGCGACGCCAACTCGCGCTCTCCCGTGGCTTGCAGGTAGTGTTTAATTTGATTGATCGCGGTCTCAATGGCTTCCGTACTTACGGGCCTTTTTTCCAGTGCCCGCTGCAGGCCCGCACGCAACTTAGCCTCATCAAAAGGCTCCCGCGTACCATCCTGCTTGACGACCCGGGGTAACAGAAGCTCAGCTATTTCATAGGTAGTAAAGCGTTCTTGACATGACTGACACTGCCGTCGCCGGCGCACCTGGTCGCCATCCGCAACCAATCGAGAGTCAATCACTTTAGTGTCTGCCGCGCTGCAAAATGGACAATGCATAAAATTTAGCCTCCAGGCAGCCCGTGAGCGAAAAAATTGCGCGCATATTAGCATAAAAACGTCATAAACCATGATTTTGTGGAGAAAATGCGGTCAAATACATCGGCTTAATACGTTCGCAGGCTCAATTGAATTAACCAACTTGTATAGGAACCCCGAATGCTTTGGATAAAAGCGTTTCATATCATTGCTGTCGTGTGCTGGTTCGCAGCACTTTTCTACCTGCCCAGACTCTTTGTTTACCATGCTCAGACAAAGGATCAGGAAGGAAATGAGCGCTTTAAAATCATGGAACGCAAACTTTACCGTGGTATTGCCACACCATCGATGATTGCCACAGTGGGGCTAGGGCTATGGCTGACAAGTTATCAGTGGGCATTTTATGCATCGGCAGGCTGGTTTCATGCAAAGGTTTTTCTCGTGGTATTGCTTGTGATATACCATTTTGCTTGTCGCGCCCATATGCGCGCGTTTCAGGAGGACCGCAATCAGCGCAGCCATCGTTATTTTAGAGTGTTCAATGAACTACCCGTACTGGCATTAATAGCCATTATTATTCTGGTAGAAGTTCAGCCGTTTTAAGTGTCGGGCAAAGTCTACGCAACCGCTGGCAGGTGGGGCTATACTGACAAGAGCAAAACACTTAGCGTATTTAATGAGCAGAACGCTAAAACCACTGTGAAAAAGCCTTATTTTTGGAGTAAATCATGCCTAAAATGGATCAGGCACGCCCAGTAATATTAAGCCTGTCCTACCATGACCCCTCTGGCGCAGGAGGTATACAGGTGGACGTGGAGACTTCGGCCAGCCTTGGCTGCCACTGCGCGACCATCATTACCGCCCTCTGTGCTCGCGACACGCAAGGTATAAAAGACTTACAGCCCATCAATACTGCGATGGTGATAGAACAAACACGGGCAATCCTTGAAGACATGCCCATACAAGTTATCAAACTGGGCTATTTAGGCCGCATAGACACCATAGAAGCGGTCTATACCATTTTACAAGACTACCCTCAAATACCTGTAATTGTAGATCCAACCCTCAGCCTTTACTCGCGTTACGATGCAGAACAAAATTACAGACAGACCCTACTTGATCTGCTGCTACCACTGGGCACCCTCATTGTCAGCAACTCCAAAGATGTCTTTCGATTGGCCCCCGGCGCCGACGGGCAAGAGGCATGCGCAGCAGTATTGATCGACAATGGCTGCGAAAATGTCCTTATCAATGACTGCGATGAAACACATCAGTCTAGTCAGGCTCGATTATTTAACCGGGAGGGTGTGGTCGACACACATCCCTGGCGACGCTTAAATATTCACAGCCATGGAAAATGCGCAATTTTAACCAGTGCGATTGCCGCCTATATTGCCCAGGGGCTGAGCTTGCGCTCGGCAGTCGGCCAAGGCTTGCGGTGTTGCTGGCAAGCCTTAGCCAATAGCGAACGACTGGGCATGGGCTCCCCCGTTCCCAACTGTATGCACTGGGTCAAAACCAATACCAAAGACTTTGACGAAGAAATAGCAGTTGAGCCAGACATCCCTGAGGCTCACTGAAAGCCCACCTGATACACCGAACGACCAAACTGAAGTGGCAGCCTATTAGCTAACAGTTCATAATGCCGCACGCACAAGTGAGACAAAGTTCCCGCTTAACCTATAGCTAAGGCCTCTATGCCTTGATTATATTTCGACGAAATTGCGAGTGGATGTTTAGCAAATGAACCGATCCGAACAACTTTTTGAACAAGCACAGGCCTTTATTCCCGGAGGCGTGAATTCACCGGTGAGAGCGTTTAAGGCCGTGGGCGGGACCCCGCTGTTTATTGAGAAAGCCATGGGAGCCTACCTGTTTGACGCTGACAAGAAACGCTATATCGATTACGTTCTGTCTTGGGGGCCAATGGTATTGGGGCATGCACACCCAGAAGTGATAACTGCTGTAATCGAAAAACTGCACTCCGGCCTTAGCTTTGGCGCCCCAACCGAAATCGAGACTGACCTTGCTCGCAAGCTTTGCGAACTCATGCCCGGGATGGACAAGGTACGCTTTGTTAACTCCGGAACAGAAGCCACAATGAGCGCCATACGCTTGGCGCGCGGTGCAACGGGTCGCGATAAAATCGTCAAATTTGAAGGCTGTTACCATGGCCATTCAGATTCATTATTAATTAAGGCAGGGTCCGGCGCGTTGACGCTGGGTAGGCCCAGCTCACCAGGCGTACCCGAATCTCTCGCACAACATACCGTCACATTAAACTACAACGACAGTGAGGGTGTACGCGCCGCATTTGCAGAAATTGGACATGAAGTCGCTTGTATTATTGTCGAGCCAGTGGCTGGCAACATGAATTGCATACCTCCGGTTCCGGGTTTTTTACAAACATTGCGAGACGTCTGCGACGAGTATGGTGCCCTGCTCATTCTAGATGAAGTCATGACTGGCTTCCGTGTCAGCCTTACTGGCGCACAAGGATATTATGGGATCGATGCCGATATCACCACCTTGGGTAAAGTCATTGGCGGCGGCATGCCTGTTGGTGCGTTCGGTGGTAAGAAAGCCATTATGGATCAAATAGCGCCAACGGGACCGGTTTATCAGGCCGGCACTTTATCAGGCAACCCCATTGCTATGGCAGCAGGTTTAAAAACCCTTGAACTTGTTTGCCAGCCCGGCTTTTATGACAACTTAAACGCAAAAACCGATGCACTTATTAAAGGCTTGCGTGACCGCGCAACAGCAGCCGGAATCAGTATGACCAGCAATCACGTTGGCAGTATGTTTGGGGTCTTTTTTACCGAACTTGACCAAGTGGTCAACTACACTCAAGTCATTGCTTGCAACACCGAGCGGTTCAACCGCTTTTTTCACGGCATGCTCAATGAGGGCGTTTACCTAGCCCCCGCATCCTACGAAGCCGGTTTTATGTCAGCAGCACACAGCGATGCTGACATTGAAGCAACGCTGGATGCCGCAGAGCGCGTATTTGCAACACTATAAGCTTGCGAAACCCCTATACCTAATCTACAAAAAAGGCAGCTCTTAAGCTGCCTTTTTTGTAACTTCAGACTAAATCAGTTAATCAACCATCTTTACCCATTTCTTCAATTAAACCCGTGAGTACCGCTCTAGCCTCGGCAGAACAGTCGATAATCTGACAACCGGACCAAAAAACAGGGGCCGATTCTGATCCGGAATCACGAACCCAGAGACAATCCACACCCAGTCCAATATAACGATGACCGCTAATCTCTTTGGGTAAATACAGTGATAACTGGTACAGGTTCTCAGGCACCAAGGCCATATCACCCATCACCATCAACCCTTCCGTATGAATATTGGCAAGCCGGCCCACAATAGCCCCAGTCACCTCATCTTTGACCACCACACCCTCATCGACGGGGTGTCGTGTTAACCGACGTTTATTGGGTACTCCTCCACTTAATTCACTCACTGGCAGTTTCTCCTTCGGTTTCATCCAACTCAGGCTTAAGCACTTCGGCCTTCGCATTCAAGCTTTGGAAAATATTTTCTAGTGCACGCTCAAAGAACGGTTTAGTGCTACCGGCAATAACTTTAGCATTACCCGCTATCATTTCCCGCGCCAACTCCAAGCCAGACTTCATAGCGACTTTTTTGCCCATTTGATCGACCAGCATGTAGTGCAGTGTCTTCGAGTTGTACCATGCCACTTTGAGCCGCTTGCCGCCCTCAAACTCGAACCAAGTGCCAAACTCGATCATCTTCAGATTTTCGACCATTTTATTTTCTTCAGGTGTCGCATCAGAAGTATCCGCGGCAGCTCCAGCCTTTTCCGCCGCCATAGATTCGAGTTTTTCGCGCATGGATTCAGGGGCGGGCTCAGCTTTTCGACTCTGCAATGCAAGTTTTTGCAGGGAAATCAAAGCATCTATCAGCTTTCCACCTTTCGCCTGATCATAACCGATAGTTTCAAAACCGGTTTCGATGGTGTCGATCAACTCATCATGACTCTCAACCTGTCGCGCCTTGTCCTTGGGATCTTCTTTGGGTTCAATGGACCACAAAATTTCGTCGACAACTGCCAGTGCTTTGCCCCAGCTTTCAGAACGCTCGCCATAACGCAGTAACAAAAAGGCTAAATAATCCGACCAAGGCTGTAGCAAGAGTAGCAAAACGGCTGATGGCAGTTCACGTCCATCTGTACGCTTACGAACCTCCTCATTGACCTGAATCTTCACTTCCCGCAGTTTTTCTTCACCTTGCACTTTCTCCAAGGCGCGTTTTTCCATCAGATCCTGACGACGTGATAATTTCTTTGTGTAAGAACTAAATTCCAACAGCAGCTCGGCAAAGAGCCGGACATCATTTTTAAACTCTTCTAAAACCCGAGAAACAATATCTTTGATCTTTGTGTAAATATCATATTGCGACGTTCCGTCGTTAGATACCCAGCGAGCACCGGCTTCCGCCAAGTTATTCAATAACAGGCGTGCGGGGTGTTCCGATTGCTCAAAAAAGTCTTTATCGATGAAAGCAACTTTCAAGAACGGTGTATGCAGGTAGCTCAACATTGCCTTAACCGAGTTCGGCAAGTTTTCATCAGACAACATGTATTCAAACAACATACCCACAAGGTCAATGGTATGCATATCCGAGGGATCAACTGCACCATCCTCGGCCTCTTCGCGCAATTGTGCAGCCAGTTGCATACTGACATCAGCAATTTGTTGGGGCTGCAGATTCAAGAAATCGCCATCGACCATCTGCGCCCCAGCAGTAGATCCTAACGCTTGCGCCTGAAGTTGCTGCAACGCACCGACGAGCTGCTGGCTCGAATACAACGCACCTTGATAGCCTGGCGCAGCCCCACCTGGACCAGCCGCCCCCCCACTCGGAGCAGCAGCCTGTGTGTTACTTAAATTCGCAACCAGACTTTCTACGCCCTCTCCTGCAGCACCAAAACCGTCACGTCTCTGTGGCATATGATTCTGCAGTACTCGAATCGCATCCATTAACCGGCTTTGATATTGCGCGGTCGGAACTGAAGAATCCGGCGCACGTACCGGCCCAACATTCGGTTGCCTTCTGGCTCCATCAGACTGCCGACCATCGTAACGAAATTCACTCTCATACTCCTCCACCATTGGCATCGGAGGCGTTTCATAACCGCTGTTGGAATAATCAAGATTAGGAAGTATGCCTTGCTCAATAAGAAAACTATTCACTTCCTGAAGAGGCTCTTCAAGGTGACTGATGAACTCCGTATCAAAAACCTTGTAAGTTACCAACTTGGTCTTGGTATCAAACTCAATAAGCTTAAGCGCTTTACGCAACGACACACAAAATTGCACAGGCGAAAGAGGATTATTGGAATCGTCAACCTTTTCCCCATCATTCAATATCGCAAAGCGCTGATCTAATCCCCACAACAACTCGCCATATTGAGCGTCAGCCCGTCGTGTAATCGATGATATGGCGATGGTTTCTTCGAGATCTTCGTTATCAACAAGACTGAGCATATCGCCTTTGAATTTCTCTTCGCCGGTATAAGTTTTAAGCTCTTTCTTCTTAAACTTAATAAACCCTTCGCCCTGATAACCGCAGAAATAGCGCTCAAGCTCTTCAAGGCTGTTCAGAAAAGCTCGTTGCAGCTCAAGTAAACGGGTTTGGTCTTTATTTGTTGGTGCTTCTTCGACCATGGCGGACAAACGATCGTCAACCGCTTTAGCAAAAACACCAAAGCGTTCCTGACAAAAATCCAGCGTTATTTTTTGTGCAGCTTTCAACCAGTCTACAATTTGAGCTTCGCTTATACGCTGAGAGTGCATTGATCCGGTATTTCCATTTCTATTCATAGGTTTGTAATTCTGTGAGCGACATCCGTTACTAGCGAAAGACAGGTAAAGTTACGCTGATTTTAACTCATACTTGGGCTAACAAATAACAACCTGCTATCAAAGGGGCTAGTGCCCGACAGGCTGTGCAACCCTAGCAAAACATACCCCTCGATCCTTAGGTCCGTCAGAGGGAGAAAATAATACGTAGCAGATGGAAAAACAAATAAATTAATGAAAAATCATTAAGATGCCTGCGGTAGTACTGCTAAAATATCATCAAATTGGTGTTTTATCTCCGAATCTGAATGACTTAATGAACGCCCTTGTTCTGCAAAAAGGCGAGCTTTCCCCGCCTGTCCGAGCGCCGTATAGGACTTCGCTAGAACCAAATACAGTGCTGGATTTCTCGCATCGATTCGCAAACCGCGTTCTGCCGCCAGAATCGCATCATCCCACGCATTGTTCGCCATCAACTCCCGCGCGCGCTCCAGCAATTGAATGACGGCAGGCAAGGTTGCTCGCGCTTGTGTATCGGGCTTCCAGCTCGCAGAGGGCCCTGGAGATGGTTCAGTCTTGCTCTCTCCAGCGCTGCCTGGTTTAGGCAGCGCTGAGGAGGTAGTACTTTGACTCGTCGACGAAGATGCACCACCAGTATCTCGCACGGGCACTGCTGACTGGGTTACACACCCCTGTATAATAACCATCGCAACCAGCAATACAGCCGGTTTCAAATTACGTAAAACACCCACAAACGAACCCCAAAACAAAAAATCAGGTGCTAATCATAACCTATCAGTCGGCGAAACCAATCTTTCAATGGTTTTAACCGAGGACGGCAAGGCTCACTGAGTGCGGGTTTATTATCGACAGCAAAAGGCACCCAATGGGCGTCTTCACAGTTTTCGCCCGTCAATAAACCGCTACTACCGTCAACCCAGTCATATTCGATACCTTCGGGGACAGGGAACACAAGCGATTCGGTCTGAATAGTGGACATCAATTGCGCCCAGGTTGGTAAAGCACCCCGGCTACCCGTCAATGGTGTTTTACCGTTGTCATCGCGTCCTACCCAAACAGTGGCCAAATGGTTGCCACTAAAACCCACAAACCAACTATCGCGCTGATCGTTCGTGGTGCCTGTTTTACCCGCTAAAGCCAGCCTCTGCGGGACCCGCAAGTAAGCACTGGAACCCGTACCCTCGCGCATAACAGCCTGCAACGCATAATTAATCAAATAAACATCGGCTCGCGGAAAACGTGGCTCTGACGTTAACGGATACCGGCGCAGCGTAGCGCCATCATGAGTATGCACGCTGCGAATTGCGCGCAACTGTGTATACACTCCCCCTGTTGCCAGCGTGTGGTAGATCTGTGTTATTTCCAGTGGCGACACACTCATCGCCCCTAAAAGCATGGAGGGCAAGTAAGGAACCGCCCGACTGATACCCAGTTTATGTAGCGTCTCAATGACTTTATCAATGCCAATGGTGATACCAAGCCGGGCACTGGCCTGATTATAAGAGTGCGCCAACGCTTGATAAAACAATACGTCATCATGGCTCTTATGATCGAAGTTTTGCGGTTCCCATATATTATCCTCACTCATCCCCGCAGCACCTACTTGCACCGGGCTGTCGTCAAGACGAGTTGCCAGATTGTAGTCGCCGGTTTCCAAGGCCGCCAAATAGATAGCGGGCTTAAATAAAGACCCTGCCTGACGTCTGGCATCAAGACTGCGATTGAAACCAGAGTAACGCGGATTGCGATCACCCACTAACGCCTGTACCTCACCGCCACCAGTATCGGTCACCACTACCGCGCCCTGCAACGAATCAGACGTCAGCCGATAGCCAGACTCCAGCTCCTCCAGCGTTGAACTTAGCGCACGCTCTGCCGCCCACTGCACAGACGGCGCCAGCGTAGTAAAAATTTGCAAGCCTTCGCTACTAAGATCCTCTTCCCGGTAGTCCTCTTGTAACTGACGTTTAACCAAATCAATAAACGCCGGGTAAGCGTATTGACTCACATCCTGCTGGCTTTGAACGCCCAGGGGCTTGGACTTGTAGCGCAACAGCTCGCTTTCTGTAATGAGCCCCTCTGACTGCATCACCCCCAAGACAACATTGCGCCTTGCCAAAGAGCGCTCAGGATTGCGCCAGGGATTGTAATAAGACGCCCCTTTCACCAAGCCAATCAGCAAGGCCACCTCTTGCGGTTCCAGCTGATCCAGTGTTTTGCGGAAATAGTAATGAGAAGCCAACGCAAAGCCATGAATCGCACGTGGTCCACTTTGACCTAAATAAACTTCGTTAATATAGGTTTCCAGAATTTTGGCTTTTGAATAGTGTAATTCTAACGACAGGGTCATTAGTGCTTCCTGGACCTTGCGCCAAATACTGCGATCCTGGCTTAGATAGAGGTTTTTCACTAATTGCTGAGTTAAGGTGCTACCGCCCTGCACGATTGCGCCGGCACGAATATTAGCGAGCATGGCCCGTGCTATGGCCTTTGGAGAGATCCCAAAATGATCTTTAAAATCCTTATCTTCAACGGCAATCAAGGCTGCTCCAAGACTGGCAGGAACATCTTCCAACTTGACCAGAATCCGGTCTTCACCGTGTACCGGATAAATACCGCCTATTTGTTGCGGCTCAAGACGATAGATCGCTAAGGGCTGCCAGGTTCCCGCCGCAGTGCGCTCACGTAAAGCTTCAATGCGGCCATCCTCGATCGTAAATTTGAATTGTTTAGGCAACTCCTTGCCGTCAACAAAAGCAAAACCACGGCTGTATACCTGCACACTACTACCACGCAGTGTTGCCTGACCCAGGCGTTCCGGCTGTGGCACAAACTGATAGTTAAGCGCCGTTAGCTCTTGTTGCAGTTGCGCCATATTCAGCGGCGCTCCTTCATAGATCTCCAACGGGCGCGCATAGACCTGAGCGGGCAGCGCCCACTGGTGGCCTTCAAACTTGCGCTGCATTTGCCAATCAACCCACATAAAGGTCACGAGCCCAAGGCAGATACATACAAAAATGGCGTAGAAGAAAGCTCGCCACAAGCGTTTTCGCAATGGTCTGGAGTTCGCGTTGTCCGCAGACTTATTTTTACTGGAAGATTTTGCCATACGCTGAAATAAATACCGTGAAAAACTAAATCAAAGGGCTCAGAGCACAAAAGGGCAGACGTTAACAGGCCCGTTAGTCCTTCTCAAGCAGGTTTGTATACCCGTGCGATTTGATTTCCTCATTAAAGCCCGCATAATTCGCGCTTGATTTAAAACTGCGGACATTTTTTCATGACTCAATACCACGTTTATGCCATTGGTAACGCCCTGGTAGATACCGAAATAGAAATTGCTGACAGCGACTTAGCACGCTTCGCTATCGATAAAGGCGTGATGACGCTGGTTGATGAGCAACGGCAAAACGAATTAGTCGACCTACTCTCCGACCACCTAATTGCATCGAAACGTGCCAGTGGTGGTTCCGCCTGCAACACTGTCATCGCCGCCAGTTATTTTGGCGCCAAAAGCTTTTACTCCTGTAAAGTTGCGAACGATGAGAACGGTGACTTTTACTTGAACGACCTGCGCAATGCCGGAGTCGATCACAACCCAAACGCCGCGGGAAATGGTATTACCGGTAAATGCCTGGCTTTGGTGACTCCCGATGCGGAAAGAACACTGAACAGCTTTTTGGGCATTAGCGAAACCGTATCACAAGAAGAACTGAGCAGCGACGCCATTGCCCAGTCACACTATGTCTATCTGGAAGGCTACCTCGTCACATCACCGACGGGTCGAGCTGCAGCGATTGAGCTACGAAAACAGGCAAAAGCCAACGGCACAAAAACTGCCATGAGTTTATCGGACCCTGCCATGGTGCAGTTTTTCCGCGACGGATTACTCGACATGGTGGGCGACGGCGTTGACCTGCTGTTCTGCAATGAAGCCGAAGCCATGGGCTTTACTGAAACTACATCGCTGGAAGGCGCCATAGAAGCATTAAAAAATTACAGTAGTCAATTTGCTATCACCTGCGGTGCTCGCGGCGCCATTGTTTTTGACGGCCAATCTCAATCGCGCATTGCACCTCACCCGGTTAAGGCCATCGACACTAATGGTGCTGGCGACATGTTTGCCGGGGCATTTTTGTTCGCCATTACCCAGGGTTACAGTTTTCAGAAAGCCGGAGAATTGGCCAGTTTGGCTTCTGCGACGGTAGTGTCCCAGTTCGGTCCAAGACTGCGTCCGGAGCAGCATGCTGAGATCAAAAAAGTCGTATTAAATACCTGAATCGATTCCCGAGCTTGAAAAACCACCACTAAGATTCAACATTTAAAACTAAAACGCGCAGCCAAGACCTTGGCTGCGCGTTTTTTAAGTGAAAAACTATGTCGCTGTTCAGCGTATTGACTTCCACGAACGTTAATTGGTGCTAGTCAGCTCTTTGTATAAAGCCAAGTGTTCATCAATGGTGGCCCAGATATTGAAATGCTCGAGAATGCGTTGCCGTGCTGCCTTTTTTATTAACGCAGTTTTTTCTTGGTCATTGTATAGCCTCAGCACCGCTCCCGTAATCGCAGATACAGATTTCGAAGGCACAATCAAACCAGACACCCCATCCTCAATCAATTCCGGACTCCCACCAGAATCAGTTACAATAGGGGCCACTTCCTGAATCATCCCTTCGATAATCCCCTTAGGTAACCCTTCTCTCTTGGTGGCAGGCAAAATACAAACATCGCAAGCTTTCATGATGGCTGGCACGTCTGAGCGATACCCCAGCAAATGGATTTTTTCCGCATTGGGACTATCGGTAATAAGTTTGGCGAGTTTGGGATTCCCGATGTGTCCAATCAACAACCAATGAATGGGAGCATCCTTTGGCAGGCTATACGTGGCGCGCGCAAGATAATCCAACCCTTTACGCGGTCGATCATTCAGCGTACAACCAATGACAAATGCACCGTCGGGCACGCCGAACTGTGTTAAATCTGCCGCCTCGGTGGGGTACCAGTCGGAATTGTGGCCCTTATAAATTGTGCGTGCTTTACGCACGGGCGCAGGTATCCCTAAAAATCGCATATTGGCGAAGTAGCGACGAATAGCATCTGCAACGCAGACGATAACATCTACGCGCGGGTGTAGATATGTCGTCCAACTAGCCGGATCCCAATAACTCACGTTGCCCTCTATACCACGGTAGGCAATAAACTTGAGATTAACACCTTTGCTGGCCCGCAACCCGGTGGATACCGCTTTGTTGTTAAACGCGTGCAAAATGTCCGGCTGCTGTTTTTCAATCTGTTTACGTATAGCGGCAATACCGGCTTTATCGAAGCGACTTTTCAGGCTCAGATCTAACACCTGTACTCCTGCATCCAATAGCAAATGCCGATGAGTGGCGTTAGCCGGACACATCACGACCATCTCGACACCGGCGCGATGTAAACCAATAAACAGGTGAGTTTCCGGTAAGTCACTATTACCGGTTACAGCAAGACAGGAAATTCCCATATAATACCTAAGTTAAACGGTGGGCTGGAGCCTGCAATCAATTTCCGTCAACTGCCGCTAGCAAGACAGTGAGCTGACTTAACATTCACAGGCTACCAATGATCAATCATATTAGTGTCGCGATTATAACAAAGAACGCCGCTGCGACCCTGTCAAAAACGCTCTCCAGCCTGACGGATTTTGCAGAAGTTGTTATCTACGACAACGGCTCCGATGACGAGACCCCCGAAATTGCTAACCGCTACCCCAACGTTAAGTTTCAGGTTGGACATTTTGAAGGCTTTGGCCCGACAAAAAACCGAGCTATAGCACTGGCGAGCAACGATTGGATTTTATCGTTAGATGCCGACGAAACCGTTAGCCCCACTTTATTAAAAGCCCTTGCAGCCTGGCCTGCTGACTGCCCGGTTCATCACGCGGGTCTGATATTGCGTGACAATTATTTGATGGGTGCAGCAGTGCGTCGAGGCGGCTGGGGCAATGATTGGCTAATCCGGTTATTTAACCGTCAATGCCATCGTTTTAATGATGCCAAGGTGCACGAATCTGTGCAGCTCAGTGCGGAGACGAAAACGGTTAAGCTCGACGGCACTATCGATCACAATGCTATTCAGGACATCGGACAGTTTCTGCAAAAGGTTGATCGTTACTCCGAAATTCGTCAGCAACAGTTTGTCGCGAAAAACAAAGACCTCCCGGCGGTGATTATTTTTATCAAAGCCTTATTTGCCTTTTGGCGTAGTTATTTATTTCAACTAGGCTTTCTGTGTGGCTGGCGCGGACTGGTTATTGCCTGGTCTAACGCTAACGGCGTATTTTTCAAATATATGAAAGCCCATGCTTCGCAACAAACGCAAAAGCATGCTCCAGATGGAAACAACTGACATGACTGAGGCAGAAAGAAACAGACCTTTGCACATCGGTCATGTGAATTTGGCAAAAGGTTTTCGCGGTGGCGAACGGCAAACGCAATTACTGATTTCGGCACTAAGCGAACAAGGCCTGCAACAAACCGTTGTCATTCGTGCTGACTCACCGTTAAAAAATTTACTGGAAAAGTTGCCGAACGTCAGGCTGGTGCTATGTAAAAAACCCTACTGGCGGGCGATATTCAAACTGCCAAAAGTCGATCTACTGCACGCCCATGACGGCAAAGCCGTTCATTGGTGCAGACTCGTCAAACTGACCCGCAGTCTGCCTTACGTAGTAACTCGCAGAGTTCCTAATAAACTAAAAAACAGCTGGTTAACAAAAGCCAGCTATCGCAATGCGCTACGGGTCGTAGGGTTATCGCAAGCCATAAAGCAATCTATTCAAGCCGTTATCCCCGGTTTACCAGTCACTGTCATTCCGTCAATGAATGCCCAGCTGACTAGTGACCAAGATGAAGTCAAAGCGTTATTACAACGCTACCAGGGACATTTTGTCATAGGCCATATCGGTGCGCTGGTAAATAAACACAAAGGCCAGCAGTATTTAATTGAAGCCGCTCAGGAACTCACACAACGCTATCCGCATATGCTATTTCTGTTGCTGGGTGAAGGTCGCGATCATGCATTGTTTGCTGAGCAAATCGGCGAGAACCCCGCTATAAAGCTACTGGGCTTTCACCACAACATTGGCGATTATTTGAGCCTTTTTAATGTATTTGTGTTTCCTTCGCTGGAAGAAGGTTTGGGCTCAACACTCTTGGATGTAATGCAGGCAGGCGTCCCGATTATTGCCAGTGATGTAGACGGTATCCCCGATATTATCGAGCACAAAAAAAATGGGTTATTAGTAGAACCCGGCAACAGTCGGGCAATTGTAGATGCCATAGAAATGTTATACACCAACAAACCGCTGGCGCAAAAGCTGGTTGCAGATGGACTCACGCGGGTTGATCAATTTTCGCCAAGCGCCATCAGTACACGGTACCTGGCTCTGTATCGCGAACTCCTCAGCATTGATACAGATCCGTCGCTATCAAAAACGGCAACGCCTTTAACAACGACCGAAGCAGAAGAGAATTCTTTACCATGATTATAGTAACAGGCGGCTGCGGCTTTATCGGCAGCAATATTGTTAAACAACTAAATGAGCGCGGCCACAAAGATATTATTGTGGTGGACAACCTCACCAATGGCAAAAAATTTCTCAACATTGCCGACTGCGACATTGCCGATTACTGGGACAAAGAAGAACTACTAGCACGCATCGATAACAACACAATGCCAGAGGTAAGCTGTATTTTTCACGAGGGTGCATGCTCGTCTACCACCGAGTGGGATGGCAAATTTATGATGCAAGTGAATTACGACTATTCCAAGCGTTTACTGCATTGGTGCGAAGAAACCCAAACTGCATTTATTTACGCATCTTCTGCGTCTGTTTACGGTGGCAGTTCCGAATTTCGTGAAGACCGCAGTGTAGAAAAACCGCTCAATGTTTACGGCTACTCAAAATTCCAGTTCGATCAGTACGTGCGCCGTCAGCAACTCACTACTCAAGTCGTCGGGCTGCGCTATTTCAATGTATATGGTCCCCAGGAACAGCATAAAGGCAGCATGGCCAGCGTCGCCTTTCATTTGAACAACCAACTGCTTGCAGGCGATACCATTAAACTATTTGCCGGCTGCGATGGTTATGGCGATGGCGAACAGAAACGTGATTTTGTGTACGTCGATGATGTAGTGGCAGTTAACTTATGGTTTATGGACAACCCAGCCGTGTCTGGTATTTTTAATTGCGGCAGTGGCAACAGCCAATCCTTTAACGATGTCGCCAATGCCGTACTCGCTTACCATCAGCGCGGCAATCTGGAATACATCCCCTTCCCTGATCATTTAAAAGGTGCTTACCAGAGCTTTACCGAAGCAGACCTGACCGAGTTGCGTAAAGTCGGCTGTAATCACCCATTTAAGACGGTGGAAGAAGGTGTGCGTGCATATATGGTATGGCTCAATCAATAAGCGATTTATTGCTCTGGATTCAGCGTCAAGACCAGGCATCGCAAAAATAAATTTCGAACATGTAACGTTAAGCCCCTGTACTTTTGGAACCTGATATGACTTTAAGTCTCGACCTTACCGCCCTTAACCATGCCAATGTGGTCGTTATTGGCGATGTTATGCTGGATAGTTACTGGTCCGGCAACACACAACGTATCTCACCGGAGGCGCCGGTACCGGTGGTCCACGTGCAGGACCATTATCAACGGCCCGGTGGTGCTGCCAATGTTGCACTCAACCTATCCGCTCTTGGTTCTAACGTGACATTACTAGGGGTAATTGGCGATGATGAAGCTGGCCGAACATTGCAGTCCGACCTGAATAAACAAGGTGTTTGTACTGATCTGGTTGTGTCTAAAACTGATAAAACCATTACCAAGCTACGCATCATGAGCCGGCATCAGCAGCTCATTCGTTTGGACACGGAAGACGGTTTCCATCAATTCAATCACGAAGCGTTACTGGAGGCAGCACTCACCAGCTTGGACAGCGCCGATGTCGTTATTATTTCTGACTACAACAAAGGTACTTTGCGCCCAATTCTTAAAGAGTTACTGACCGTCTGCAAAGACCGCAACATTACTACGCTAGTGGACCCTAAAGGCGACGATTTTAGCATTTACGAAAATGCCACGCTGCTCACGCCAAATATGTCTGAATTTGAAGTCGTCGCCGGCAAGCCTGTTAACGAAGAAGATTTCGAAATGCGTGCCCACCAGTTAATGCAACATCATAAGTTGCAAAGTCTGTTGGTTACCCGCAGCGAAAAAGGTATGTCACTGTTTCAGACTCATACCGACGTGTTCAGCCTACCCGCCCAGGTACGCGAAGTTTTCGATGTAACCGGTGCAGGTGATACCGTCATTGCCACGCTGGCTGCCGGCGTTGCCGCCGGTTACAGCTTGCATGATGCCGTTCGACTAGCCAATCTGGCTGCGGGTATTGTAGTAGGAAAGATGGGTACAGCGACGGCATCGCAGCATGAATTACAAGTTGCTATCGCCGCGCAAGAACACTCTCAAGTCAGTACACGAATGGGCATTGTCGAGTTGGAAGAATTAATTCCACAAGTGGCGTTAGCGCGTTCAAAAGGCGAAAGCATCGTTTTTACCAATGGCTGTTTCGACATTATTCACGCCGGTCACGTTCATTACCTGCAGGAAGCACGCAAGCTCGGCGACCGTTTAATTGTTGGTGTTAACAGCGATGACTCTATCAGTCGCTTAAAAGGCCCTACGCGCCCAGTGAATACATTAGCTAACCGTATGACAGTGTTAGCCGCGTTACAGAGTGTCGATTGGGTGGTGCCCTTTTCGGATGATACCCCTGCGCACTTAATCGACGCCATTGTGCCGGACAAATTGATTAAAGGTGGGGACTATAAGCCAGAGAACATTGTCGGTTATGACACTGTCACACAAGCCGGTGGTGAAGTTAAAGTGATTGATGTTGTTGAAGGTTGTTCCACCAGCAATATTATTGAAAAAATACTGAAGACTTAATTTACCCAACGAACATTGCTCGAGGACACAGTCGCAATCAAACAGCGTCTATGCCCTCGTGTTACAGAGAGCCAACAACGTTCAGCGATATTTTTACAACGCATCAATCATTTTTGTCAGGCTTTCTTTTAACGCTGCCGCATCCAGATCAGGGATTTTCGCAAGCACTGAGCGCTCTTGATCTTTGGCCAAAACAGACATCTTTTTGCATTGGTCTTGACCATCCAGTGTTAAAGAGATCTCTCCAGATGCATCATCAACCACCACAAGTTTATCTCCTCGTAAGCGCTCAACAACATCTCTGCATTCAACATACGGCTGTGCAGATTCCACAGCCAAATCTTCCAATGCTAAAGCGCCTTTATCGGCAAGAATAGTAAGTGCTCGCCAGCCACCAGGAGAAATACCATAGCTGTCTGCCAATACCGGATACAGTTTGGACGAATAGCTGGTGTACGCAATACGCAACAAGTACAAAAGATAGTCCGACAAAAACGAACTTTCTCCGTCTGTAGCAGTATTAGCTGATGCCTTTGAAGGGTGCGGGACCGATACGGCATAACCACCTTGAGAAAAAACTAACGGCGACATGGCATCATTACGTGCGTATTCCTGCACTTCGCCAACGACAATAATATGGTCACCGCCATCATATAATGACCAGGTTTTACACTGAAACTGCGCTGCGCAGTTTTCCAATAACGGGCTATCACCTAAACCATTGCGGTAACTGACACCAGCAAACTTATCTTCGCCTCGCCCGGCAAAACGATTCGAAAGATCCATTTGGGAATCCGCCAATACATTCACCGTAAAATATTCGGCCTGTTCAAACACGGCCGCACTAAAAGCTCCGCGATCGACACTCCATAATACCAACGGTGGATCAACTGAAACGGAATTAAAACTACTGGCGGTCACCCCAACAGGTTCACCGGCAGCAGTTCGAGTTGTTATCACGGTCACACCTGTGGGGAACTGGCCAAGTGTGCGTCTAAAATCTCGTACGTCAGTAACAGGACTGGTCATTTGATTACCTCGCCTAATTATTATAAATATTTATCGACCGGCTTTATGTGCAGGCAATGTGCCCATACCCCAATGAGTCTTCTTATACTCATTGATCCGCACACGAATACTATCTTCAGGGGCATCTATCGCCTCCATCACAGCTTCGGCGATACCCTTGATCAAATTTTCAATTTGTTCAGGCGTCCGCCCTTCTATCATGTCTACGCTTATCAGTGGCACACTCTCTCTCCTCTTAAAATCGATTCAGTATTATCTTAGATATCTAAAACCAGACGTGCAGACCGACTGCGGGAACAACAAACCGCCATTTGATCGTTGTCTGCTTTCTCATCATCTGTTAAAAAATGATCTCTATGCTCGGGCGTACCCTCCAGCACATCGGTAATACAAGTACCGCACACACCTTCCTCACAAGATACATCGACCCGAATACCCACTTCTTTTAATGCCCTTGCAATAGTTTGGTCTGGCGCAACCTGTACAACTTTGTCACTTTGCTCACAGTAAACCTCAAAGGCGTCACCCGTGAGATCCACCTCAGCATTAAAATACTCGAAGTGAACCTGCTCGCTTGAGTAACCCGCATTTTTCGCAAAATCTATGACAGCGTCCAAGAAGACTTCCGGCCCACAAACATATATATGTAAGTCGGGATCACAAGGTAGTAATACCTGTGCGAGGTCAATCCGTTTTTTCTCACCCTCTCTGCTGCAATGAAAATGCACGGCAGGCCCAAACGTATTAGTGAGTTCATCCACAAATGCACCGCTAGCTCTGGTTTTGAGACAATAATGCAGTTCAAAAGGCTGTCCCTTGGCATTAAGTTCATAAGCCATCGCCAACATAGGCGTAATACCAATACCACCCGCTAACAGAACCGACTTTCCGCTACTGGCAGCCAACGGAAAGTGATTACGTGGTGCACTTATTTGGATTGTTTTGCCAGCACTAAAATTGTCAAATATCGCTTCGGATCCTCCGCGGGACTTTGGGTCCTTAAGCACCGCGATACGATAAGACTGGCTATCACCTGGATCATTACTCAGGGAATATTGCCGAATAAGATCATCGCCAATATGTACATCAATATGGGCACCCGCCTCAAATGCTGGAAGCGGCTCTTTATTGGCAAGCTGCAGTGTTAATACGGCTATATCACTACCTTGCTCTTCACGTGAAGTAATGACCACATCAATTAAATCTGTCATCGTCTAACCTTTAACCCTGCGCTTAGCGCATATAAATCCCACCGTTAACATCCCAGGTTGCGCCCGTCACCGTTGCTGCAGACTCACTGGCTAACATCACTGCCATCGAACCCAGAAAATCGGGGGAAGTCATTTTTTTCACAGGCACCATGGTTTCAATTATGTTTTGCAATTTCTCTGGGGAAACTTTCTCCGTAATAGATTCCACATCTACCGGGCCAGGCGCAATAGCATTTACGGTGGTACCACTACCGGCCAACTGCCGAGCAAATATTTTTGTCAGGGTAATAATCCCAGCCTTCGATGCGGCATAATGCGCACCGGAGGCGGTCCCCCCCATTTGCCCTGCAAGTGACGCCATATTAATAATGCGACCATCGCCAATGCTTTCAAAATGCGCACCAAAAACCTGGCAACCCACAAAGCAACCCTTCAGATTCACATCTAGAACTTGCGAAAACTCTTCAGGCGAAATATCCATAACCGGAGTTGTTGGCGTAATACCAGCATTGTTAACCAGCACATCACAGCGACCAAAACGCGCTACAGTCTGCGCAAGCACAGCAGCAAAGTCGTCTTTTTTTGTCACATTTAATGACATGGCTACCACTTGTTCTTCGGTATAACCTGCGCTGGCGATTCTCGCACTCACTTCATCAACAGCGACATCAGTTGCCACAACCACGTAACCCGCTGCCGCAAAAGCTTCAGCCATATGCCAGCCTATCCCTTTTCCAGCACCCGTAACTACAACTACGCGAGACATAGTGCCTCCTAAAAAAGATAACTAATGGTGGTTAGGTGTTGGTCAGACTTCATGATTTTGACCACCTTTTCCAAAATTTTAAAACTACTACCGTCGCGGACTAGTCTAAACTGCAGATTGGCAGGAAATTGTCGGATTCCATTTTTGTTGTCTTCAAACAAACAGTAAGCACAACGCACTGTCACAACATCATCTTCATCCGCTAACACACGAAACCGCGACAGGGTTCTAACTGTTTTCTTAGCGTCAGTCGTTGATACCGCTTCACCACTGGTTAAACGATTCACACGCAGGGTACGCATTTCCGCATCATCATAGGCGACGTTTAGACTGTGTTTGTAGTCGGTAACACTGTGATCAACCGGCACGATGTAAAGCCCATCTTCAGCCCAAAGCTGCAGCCAGCTTTCATACTCTTTGTTATCCAGCATATCCGCTTCCGTAGATAAGAAAGCAGTCACTTCATTCAGTAGCGATAAATCTATATTCATGAGAGCTCCTTAAGCCTATTGTCCTAGCATAGTTTTGCGATACTGACGGTAGGCTGCACGCATGCCGGTTTCGGAACAGACCGCCCCTTTAACGTTGCCGTCAGCCGAAGTGGTTAACTTCGACATACCACGATTGACCATAATCCAACCATCAGGCCCCGCATTGGCGCCCTGCTGCACACGCTCCCACGCTTCGCCATCATCGGGCGTACCAAAACCCATTGGACCTTGGAAATGCTCGTGTAAACGTATACGTTTTTCATTAAACGCCTCTGGCGCACCTTCACCACCAATAGCAACGTGATGAATTTCGGTACAATTGACACTCACGGGAGTCAGCACACGGAAAAATGCCATGGAACAAGACACGTTCGGAAACAAATTCAAATTAAAGCCCGAACCACCAGCTGCGCGAACCAGGCGACGAATCTGTGCATCGTCACAACCTTCTTTCTCAAGCTCAGCAGCTAATTCAGCAAAACGCTCCGGAATGGGATCATCCAGGTTTTCTTCCAAATCAACCAACTCTGGAATCATAACCATCACACTGTGGCCATTACCTAAATCCTCCACAAAACCTTCACCATCAAGGAAGTCAAAAACTTCTGCAGTCTGGTCATCAATAGAAGAAATAAAGGATTTATGCACAATCGGAAAATGATAAGCATCAGTGGTATTTTCCAACTGAATTTTCCAGTTTCCAGGAAAACGGAAACGATGGTCGCCCAGTACTTTTACCGGATAACCGCCACCCTGCTTCATAAATAAATCGATCCACTTTTTAGCGCCGGCCAAAAAGTCATCTAAAGGTTCAATATCCTTGTTAAACGTTGCGAAGATCATGCCCTGGTAGCTTTCATGACGCAGTTTCCCCAAGCCATACTCAGCTTTATCCAGAATACCTTCATATTCTTCTGGCTTTGGCAACGCACGCAAGTCACCATCCAGCGAATAGCCCCAACCGTGATATGGGCAGGTAAACGCTTTGGTTTTACCCTTTTTCCCTTCACACACAGTGGCGCCGCGATGGCGACAGCGGTTTTCCAACACATGAATATTTTTCTTTCTGTCACGCACAACAATAACCGGTTGACGACCAATCATTGCGGTTTTATAAGAACCGGCTTCCGGTATTTCACTTTCGTGGGCAACCCAAATCCAAGTGTTATTAAAAACCTTATCCAGCTCTTCCTCGAACAGATCAGGGTTGGTATATAAAGACTTGTGAACCTTCTCTTCAAACACAAGCTCGTCAACATTTGTTGATGACCTAGCGATAACTTCTGACATTATGGTTTCTCCAATGTTTATTAATCGGGCACGGGTAAGTTAGCGGCTTCCGACCAAGGTTTTAGCATTGCACGACTAAATAGGTTCTCCGTTTGAAAATGGCTCATTTTCCAAACGCCCTTATCGCAACGAAACGTTGCAGTAATTCTTGCACTGGTAATGTGTGAGCGGCCATCAACAAAATCTGATGGCTGCAGCAACACCCAACTACCTGTCGCTGCCGAACCGTTCACGGTAATTAATTCATTACCCAGCACATGCAAGTTGAATAAGAAATGCGCCGGAGGCTGGGTATATTTTGCAAACATGTCCCGAATAGCAGCGGCGCCTTCGTGCCGGCCCAAACGTTGACTGTACAGGGCACCAATACCCTCCCAAATTGCGTCATCGGTAAACAGCCCCAGCAACTCATCAAGGTCTGTTTTCTCATCCAGGGTGTCGCACAAACGCATATACCGATTCATGCAAAAACGTACCTGCTGCTCTGCTTCCAACTGTTCCAAACGCTTTAACAACGGTTGTAACAGTTTGTCTGACACAGTCATTACTCAGGCACCACTAACTCACGACCGATACGAGCTTCGACCTTTGCGTATTTCCACAGCGCGTGATCCCCATTACCCACTGGAATAGTGCGAAACAAATTACAGGCTTCAACGACAGTGTTGTAGTCAGGCACGTCGGCCATAATGTAACAAGTCCAAGGCGCCGATGTTGACGGTCCAACCTGAATACGGTCGTCATCCATAATGCCCAGCGTTGTCACACCAGGTAAGGAATCGATCCCTTTCATCATGGCACTGAACGCTTGCCAAACATCACCCATTTCCTGCTTACTGGCGTTCATAAAGTTTTGGTTAATACCAATACAAAACAACACTCTTAGCGAAGCTGAATCAGTCATGGTCGTATCCTCCTGTTGAATTTATAAATAGCCCGGCAGCGGTTGCTTACCGAACAACATTGCACCTGCATTCTGAAAAGTAATTTCACCCATAAAGGCGTGTTGTGTGGCCAAATGTACGTCGCGAAAACAACGTGACAACGGATGAGCATAGTAAACACTGCTCATGCCCACCATTTTATAAGCGGTAGCCGTAACCTCTGCGCACTCTCGTGTTAAATGACTCGCAGACAAGCGCAGCATATTGATCAAGTCAGGTGGAACTTCACCATGCTCGGCAATAGCGTCCCAAGCTTGTTCTGTGGATTCATAAAAGAAAGCACGTGCAGAACGCAACCGTGCTTCTGCTTTGGCCATTTCAATCTGTACATAATTACGGTCACCCACACCAGGGGCTCCAGTCACAGACTTCCGACCCTCCGCCATTTCGTAAACAATATCCAAAGACTCACGAGCAATACCCGCAGTGGTAACCGACAACACTTGTGTTGCTAGAGACAACGATGGGTAACGGAAAAAATGACCATCAATATTTGGCTTGCCGCCTCTAATACAGGTCCATTCTTCCGGGACAAATACATCATCAACAACAATATCAAAGCTGCCGGTTCCCGCCATACCGTGAACATGCCAGGAACTTTCGTCAATCAAAACCTGTTCGGTGGGCAATACCGCCATACGCGGTAACGCCGTTTTTTCTTCAGTTAAAATACCAACGCCCAACAGATTAGTACCTTTACTACCACTGGCAAATTGCCAGCGACCGCTCACACGGTATCCCCCTTCAGCCTTCACTGATTGCTGGGGTGGAAAAATACCAGCACCGAATACAATATCGGGCGTGTCCTGCCAGATTTTATCCAGAGTTTCGTTGGGCAAAGCTGCCAAATACGTGGGAGCCATACCAAAACTGGACACCCAACCTGCAGAACCATCCGCCGCCGCGATCGCCTCTACTGCCAGTAAAAACTCCATCGGAGTTTTCTCATCGCCGCCAAAGTTTTTTGGCACGAATGCACGATACATTCCTACTTCTTTAAATTTGCTAACAACATCGTCAGAAATATAGCGCTGTGTTTCAAACTCATTGCGCCGAGCACGAACATCATTCAGTAAGGCGTCAAATATTTTTTCGCCGCCCCAGCGCGTCTTATCTAATACATACGCAGTCATAGTCTGCTCCTTCTATTTATAATTTTGATGCCAACGCAGTCGCCACACTAAACAACCACGAATCATTATCTTTTGCTGCCACTAATTGAATTGCACACGGCCCATCACTCTGATTTTTTAAGGGAATCACAATGGCTGGATGACCGGATAAATTAAAAGGTCGAATAAAATAACTTGCATTAAGGTCTTGCTTTCCAGCCAAGGCCTCTGCACGAGTTAATGGAAAATCTGGCAATGCAGGCATGGCGATAACAGGGAACCGTGCTAGTTGTTGGTCGAATGCTGCCGTAAAATCACGACGAACAGTTTCCGCAGCTGCTAAATCTTCTTCAGAAATATTTTTTGCATTCTGCAAACGTTGACGCACATCATCACCAAGCTCTTTACCATCCAGTAAATGGCCAAACGCTTGCAACGTTTCATAACTGATAATGGTAAGACCCGCTGCAAACGCCTCCGCAAACAAGGGCAGCTCTGTGGCAGTGGTCTTAACTTTTGCAGCAGAAAACGCGCCGGCAACACAGCCGTGGATCTTTTCATTGGCGGTACCACGATAATAGCCAATGTTTATTTGTGCTAAATCCACATCAACCAATGGCCAGTCAAAGGCGGGGTCTAAGGTTGCCTGTAAACGGGCTAACTTATCCATATCGCTGGCAAAACCACCTACGCAGTCCAAAGAAGATTCTCTTGGCCAAACACCAGCACGGCTCACACGACCAAACGTTGGCTTAAAACCATAAACACCACAGCACGCGGCCGGCCCCCTAACGGAACCACCGGTGTCCGTACCAAGCGCCACATCTGCGTCACCACAGGCAACAGCAACAGCAGAACCACTGGACGAACCACCAGGAATAAAATCGGGATAAAGAGTGTTAATCGGAGTACCAAAGTAGCGATTAACACCTGTCATACCAAATGCCAACTCATGCATATGGGTCTTACCCACAATATGGAAACCAGCATCTATCAGCTGTTGCACCACCTGCGCCGTCACGCGAGGAACTGGCTCCCGAATAAAAGCCTGACTGCCTAACAGAGTTTGATACCCAGCAATATCAATAGAGTCTTTGACTGCCACAGACAATCCCGTGTCACCCAAACTCATTCTGCTAACCCAAACCCCATTTCTCACTCACAATTCTCCTCAAGATTTCGCCAAAGCCTGATAAAAAAATATTACAAATCACTTGAATTGTAAAGTAATATAGTAAGAAATATTTGCAAAAAAACAGTAAGATTGCCCGCCAAGGCAGGCAGGCAGAGCAGTTAGCCCCCATTAAACATTTAGATTTACTGCAGGTTTTTGAGGCATTACCCATACATGAGCAAAAAAAAGTCAGAAAAAGAATTGGCCAAATATCGCCCGGATGCACAGCCATTTGTCGCAACAAGCTACCCCTTTTACTGGATAGCCCGCGTTTCTAACCGCTATGCGCACAACATGGAGCGTCACTTAAAAAAAGTGAACATGACCACCACCTCATGGCGCACAGCCATGCTTTTGCATGAGCACGGCCCACTAAGCATGTCTGACATAGCCAATCATGCCGCCAGCCGCTTGCCCACTATTACCAGAACCGTCTACAAGATGCGGGAAAACGGCCTGGTAGAGATTAAACAACAAGAAAAAGATGCCCGCGTCACCGTGGTCACCATTACAGAGAAAGGCGAAAAAACACTGGAACACATTATCCAGTCAACAAAACGCCTGTTTGATAATACCTACGAAGGCCTTTCTGAAGGGCAACTGCAAATGCTCAACGAAGTGCTTAAAAAGCTATTTGATAACATGCCTCACACCTAAGGCCGCAGGTATACGCCAAGTACATAGCCAAAGGCATGAGAAGAGAAAATCCACCTGCGAAACGCACTAGAAAGGTGTTACAAGAATATCGTTTCTGACAACTACTAGAAATGACCTTATAACTAAAAGTAATCTCCGATAGATCCGCTACAAAAGGTAACGAATTACAGCCTTTTGTTAGGGACTTTCATTATTAAGCTGATTGAGCTTGTCGCTAGCTGTAGGACTGCCGTTCAATACGGCTTTTCTATACCATTGCTTTGCCCTGTCTATGTCTTTCTCAACTCCAAGACCATGTTCAAACATAAACCCAACTTTATACTGCGCTTCAGAATTACCATCGCTTATTTTGTACCCATAACTTGCACTTTGGTAAAAACATGAGAATGCCAGTTCGTATTGCTTATTTTCAAAATACGCATTAGCAGATGAGTTTATTTTTTCTTTAGGCTCAGTTTTCGATAACGGACAATTATTCGGTACTCGTGAAACCTTTCTGTCTTTAACAACCAGGTACTTGGAATCAAGTATGTCTTTAGCCTCAATTAATGTATGCACTGAGTTTTTACACCGAACATACCCTTTTTTAACAGGTATTGAGATATTTTCTTGGTAGGGAAGCGCTGCCCCACCAAGGAAAGTCAAACCGATACCCGATTCAACTCTACTGCTATTCGAAACCGAAATAAGGTCATATTCGCTATCAGCACATAAAGCTCCAGCCCTGGATTCCCAAGTTTTCTGCATGCCTTTTTCTGAGTTCCATATGCCACCGACTCCCTCAACTACAATTTCATAAATACCATCATCAATTTTTTTATCGGAGTAGCCACCTCGAATAATCCCTGATCCTGCAGGCTTATTACTGGAACAGGAAGCAAAAAAAATGACCATAACGACAATTAAAATCCTAGCGTTCACTCATCACCTAAACATTAGAGCGCCCTTTAATGGCGCTAGAAAAAACAGAGCAAGGCATCATAGTAGATCCATCAACTTTATGACTTCCATAGATTATCACCACCTGTAATCGGCCAATCAATTCGAAATCTATCGCGCACCCACAAGCTCAGCCAAAATAGTATTTGCCAGCCGCATTATCGAGTTAGGTTCTTCACCGCGGCGGCGCGAGGCAATAACCGGGGTAGAAATACTGCCATCCTCCAGTGCTACATACTCTATCCCTTCACTATGCAAGCGTCTGACTCGCTCCGGCACCAACGTAAAACCCATGTCTGACGCCACCAACGACAATGCCGTTTGCACATCATTAACTTGCTGAATGACATTCACACTGAGACCGCGCTGATAAAACAACCCCAGCACAATGTCTGAAAAATTGGGTCCGTTACCCGCTGGAAAACTAATCAGGGGTAGCGCCGACAACGCCTGCATAGATAAGGATTTGCGTGTTAACGGATGCGCGGCGGGTAACGCCGCCAACAGAGGCTCGTTGTATAACAGCTCTTGATCAACGTCCGGGTCATCAATAAACAACCGGCCAAAACCAATATCGATTTTTCCGCTTTTTAGCGCATCGACCTGCTCCCGGGTTTTCAAATCCTGCAACACGATTTCCAGATTTTTATTTTTCCGCAAACGTCTTACCATCTGCGGCAGCTCTCCATGAAAAACCGACGGCACAAAGCCAATGGAGAAGACTGCCTTACCGTGTTTGGCAATACGTCGGGTGTCTTCGACTGTCGCACTGACTTTGTCGAGTATTAATTTGGCCTTTGCCAAAAAATACTGACCTGCTTCTGTGAGTTCCAGCCCCCTGGGTTTACGCACAAACAGCTGGGCACCTATCTCCTCCTCCAGTTGTTTAATCTGCCGAGTCAGCGGCGGCTGTGCGATATGTAATTTTTCTGCAGCCCGCGTGAGGTTCAACTCACTGGCAACCACACAGAAATAACGCAAGTGCCTTAATTCCACCCATACCTCCAAGGTATTGATCACTACTTAAACAATATTTGTTCAAGTAGATAAAAGCTCATATGTTGTCTGTAACGATAATTCACTATCAGGATCCTACATGCACCCGACCATTCAATCTATCGAAACTATCCTAGTCGATATACCCACTATTCGTCCTCACAAACTGTCGATGACAACAATGGGCGTACAAACCATGGTTATTGTGCGCATCAAAGATTCCAATAGTTTAGAAGGTTTAGGGGAAGCTACCACAATTGGCGGCCTGGCTTACGGCCCAGAAAGCCCTGAAAGTATCAAAACCAATATCGATACTTACTTTGCGCCATTACTCAAAGGGCTCCCCGTAAATAACCTTAACGCAATAACAGCAAAACTTAATAAAACACTGCGCGGCAATACACTCGCCAAGTCTGCCATAGAAACCGCCTTACTCGACCTGCGTGGCAAACACCTGAATTGTACCGTCGCTGAGTTACTGGGTGGTGCAATACACCAACACATACCGGTGCTATGGACACTTGCCAGTGGCGATACGAATCGCGATATCGAAGAAGCGCAGCAGTTGATCAGCACCAAACGCCATTGTGATTTCAAACTGAAAATTGGCGCGAAACCCTTAATGGAAGACGTTCGTCACGTTGCTGCTATTAAAGCGGCCGTAGGTGACAGTGCCAGCATTCGTGTTGACGTGAATCAGGCCTGGGATGAATCAACCGCAGCAAAAGGTATCGCGGAGCTGCAAGCAGCGAATATCGACCTGATTGAGCAACCCACACCGATGAAGGACTTCGCTGCGCTGGTGCGATTGTCACAGAAATTCCACGTGCCATTGCTGGCAGACGAATCTATTGCCGACGCGACCGACGGACTCAAACTCGCCAGCGCAGGCTTTACCGGTGCTATCGCCTTAAAAATTGCCAAAGCTGGCGGCCCGATACAGGCCCTGAAGCTTGCTACGGTGTCCTCTGCCGCAGGTCTTGGACTGTACGGCGGTACGTTGCTGGAGGGCACTATCGGCTCTGCTGCCTCTCTGCACGCATGGTCTACCCTAGAAACACTACATTGGGGAACTGAAATGTTTGGCCCACTGTTATTGAAAGACGATATTGTCGAGAAGCCGATTAACTTTCATAACAATGGCGCGGACCTACCGGATGGGCCGGGGCTGGGTATGACCATTGACGAAGACAAACTTGCTTTCTATCGACGCAAATAAAGGTCAGCGCAGAGAACTATCGTCGACCTAAGACCACGGACATCAAAAGGAGCACGCATGCTATTCAAAGTTGAAATGATCGTAAAACTACCGACATCACTTTCGCCAGAAGACACCACTGAACTGCTGGCAAAAGAAAAAGCGTATTCGCAAGACCTGCAGCGTGAAGGCAAGTGGCGTCATATCTGGCGAGTCAGTGGGCAATATGCCAACGTCAGTATTTTTGATGTGGAAGACAACACAGAACTGCACAATATTTTAAGCAACTTGCCATTGTTTCCATTTATGGAAATTTCGGTTGCACCGTTATGTCGTCATCCGTCAGCCATTCATGAAGATGACCGTTAATAACGCATATTGTATTCCGTAAGACCGCAGTAACGACTTGATAAAAATAATCACACTCTATTTCAACGAGGACCAACATCATGACCGTAAAAACCATGCATACCGACGAAGTGAAAGAATTACTCAATCGTGTCGCCGGGCTCGACAAAGCCGAAGGCAACCCGAGGGTAAAAACCATCGTTCACCGAATTGTTCACGACATTTTTCAAGCTGTAGAAGATTTGGATATTACACCTGAAGAATTCTGGAGCGCAGTCTATTACTTCAATCGACTCGGTCAGAATGGTGAAGCCGCATTATTGGCACCCGGTTTAGGTATGGACCGCTATTTAGATATTCGAATGGATATTGAAGATGCACAGGCCGGCCGCGATGGCGGCACGCCTCGTACTATTGAAGGCCCACTGTATGTTGCCGGCGCGCCCCTCAGCGAAGGCTTTGCGCGTATGGATGACGGCAAAAGTGGTGGTGAAACCATGCTCTTGACCGGACAGGTTACCGATGAGCAAGGTAATCCTATCGCCAACGCTGTCGTCGACATTTGGCATGCCGATATCAAAGGCGCTTACTCTTATTTTGATCCGACACAAAGTGAGTACAACCTGCGTCGCCGTATTAAAACCGATGCAGAAGGCCGTTATACCGCACGAAGTATTATTCCCAGTGGTTATGCCGTACCACCAGAGGGTTCCACTAACGAAGTTCTGAAACTATTAGGTCGCCATGGTCGACGCCCTGCACACATCCACTTTTTTGTGTCCAAGCCAGGATATACACACCTGACCACACAAATTAATTTAGCAGGCGATGAGTACACTTACGATGACTTTGCGTTTGCCACCAAGGAAGATTTGGTTGTCCCCGCAAATACAGTGACAGAGCCAGGTCAATACAGCCAATACGACGTACCAACACCTTTCAAAAAAGTTGTTTTCGATATCAAACTATTACCAGCCTCCTCTGAAGAAGAGCAACAACGCCACGCCCGTTTGCGCGCTTTAGAAAGCTAGTAACACCACACTTGCCTCAGGCCGTATATGGCGGCCGGGGCAAGTATGCTTTGCGATAACCAAATCTTTACAGGAGATGCCTGATGGCCATGTTTGTCTCTCTAGCAGAGGCAGTAACTCAATTCATTCACGACGGTGATACCGTCGCAATGGAAGGTTTTACGCACCTTATTCCGTTTGCCGCTGGACACGAAATCATTCGCCAGCAAAAACGTGACCTCACGCTAATCCGCATGACCCCGGATCTGATTTATGACCAGTTAATCGGCGCCGGTTGCGCCAAAAAACTGATATTTTCCTGGGGTGGTAACCCCGGTGTTGGTTCTCTACATCGGCTGCGCGATGCGGTTGAAAACCACTGGCCTAATAACCTTGAGTTGCTGGAACACAGTCACGCGGCTATGGCCTGCGCCTATGAAGCTGGAGCAGCGGGACTGCCACTGGCTGTGTTACGAGGCTATGTTGGCAGTGACCTGCCGAAAGTGAATGACCAGATTAAATTTATTCACTGCCCCTTTACCGATGAGCGACTTGCCGCCGTGCCATCCATTCGACCCGACGTTACCGTTGTTCATGCACAGCGCGCCGACCGCCAGGGTAATGTATTGATACAAGGCATTGTTGGCGTACAAAAAGAAGCCGTACTGGCAGCTAAGCGCAGCATTATTACCGTGGAAGAAATTGTCGATGATCTTCAGGCCGATATGAACGCCTGCGTGATTCCTGCCTGGGCCATCACAGCCATCGCCGTAGCGCCAAAAGGTGCAAGTCCTTCTTACGCACTCGGTTACTACGAACGTAACAATGCATTTTATTTGGAATGGGACGGCATCGCCCGCGATCGCGCCAGCTTTCAAAACTGGATCAATGAAAATGTATTAAACGGTGCAACAAGCGAATCTGGATCAACAGTCGAGTCAGACTCAAACAAAGGAGCGGAATAAAATGAGCATTGAATTTACCTCCGCAGAAATGATGAGCATCACTGCTGCCAGAGCACTGCGTAATGACATGACCTGTTTCGTCGGCATTGGCCTGCCCAGTGAAGCCGCCAACCTTGCGCGGCTGACACACGCTCCCGACATTACCTTGATCTATGAATCAGGCACGTTACAAACCAAACCCAATATCCTACCGTTATCGATTGGCGACGGTGAGCTGTGTCAATCGGCATTAACCACCGTATCGGTGCCAGAGATGTTTCGTTACTGGTTGCAGGGTGGCCATATCAGCGTAGGTTTTTTAGGCACAGCACAAATAGATCGTTACGCGAATTTAAACACCACTCTGATCGGAGATTATCGTGAACCGAAAGTGCGGCTGCCTGGCGGCGGTGGCGCACCCGAAATTGCAACCAATGCTAAAGAAGTGTTTATCACCGTAAAGCATTCCAAGCGCACTTTCGTAAAAGACGTAGACTTTATCACGACCGCCGGGTTTGGCCGTGATGGTAAAGCACGCGAGAACGTACCCAATATTGGCCGTGGACCAACGCTGGTGATTACCGACCTTTGTATTTTGAAGCCACACCCAGATACCAAAGAGCTAACGGTAACTTCCCTACACCCGAATGTTTCTCGCGAACAAGTGGTAGAAGCCACTGGGTGGGATATTCAATTTGCCGACGTATTGGAAACCACACCGGCACCCAGTGCACAAGAACTAACGGTATTACGCGACTTAAAGGCGCGCACCCATGCGCACCACACAGCCCAACACTAGGCCTGTTGACACTAAGGTAATTTATGACTGACGTATTTATTTGCCACCCGCGACGCTCTGCCATCGGCCGTTTTGGTGGCACACTCGCCAGCGTGCGCCCGGACGACTTAGCTGCACATATTTTTAAAAGCGTTCTCGCGCAGGCACCTGCGCTGAACCCTGCTGCAATCGATGAAGTCATTATGGGCTGCGCCAATCAAGCCGGCGAAGACAATCGTAATGTCGCGCGCATGGCCGCGCTCTTGGCAGGCCTACCAACATCGGTTCCCGGCACAACTATTAACCGTCTGTGCGGTTCGGGAATGGATGCGCTGGGTACAGCGTTTCGCGCAATTCGCGCCGGCGAAATGGATTTGGTGTTAGCCGGCGGTGTTGAATCCATGTCGCGTGCCCCTTACGTGATGGGTAAAGCCGACAGTGCTTTTTCACGCAACCAACAAATTGAAGACACCACCATTGGCTGGCGCTTTGTCAATCCGCTCATGAAACAGCAGTACGGCGTTGACGCCATGCCGGAAACCGCAGAAAACGTAGCGGAACAATTTAATATTTCACGAGCCGATCAAGACCGCTTCGCGCTGGCGTCACAAACCAAAGCATCACAGGCACAGGCGCAAGGCATTTTCGCCGAAGAAATTACCCCCGTGCCCGTGCCCCGACGTAAACAAGAGCCGTTAATGTTCGATACTGACGAACACCTGCGCGCAACCAGTTTGGAAAAGCTGGCCGCCTTACCTACCCCGTTCCGCAATGGCGGCAGCGTGACAGCAGGCAATGCATCAGGCGTCAATGACGGCGCCGCAGCCATGCTGATAGCCAGTGCTGCCGCCGTAAAAACTCATCAGCTACAACCGATGGCCAAAATTCTGGGCATGGCGAGCGCGGGGGTAGACCCGCGTATCATGGGTATTGGCCCAGTACCCGCGACAGAAAAACTCTTGCAACGCTTTGGCCTCACCATAAACGACATTGATCTTTTCGAACTCAACGAAGCCTTTGCCGCCCAGGGTCTGGCAGTGATGCGCGAACTCGGCATTGATGACAACGATCCACGGGTTAATCCCAATGGCGGCGCAATAGCATTGGGGCACCCGCTGGGGATGTCTGGCGCACGCCTGGCAATGACAGCGGCACACCAGTTAAAGCGCAGCAATGGCCGCCTGGCGCTCTGTACCATGTGCGTGGGTGTTGGTCAGGGGATAGCGCTGTTAATAGAAAAAGTCTAAACAGGTAGAGAAATTTTAAACAGGAACACCTATGTCGTTTTTATCGCTAAACAATCGAATTATTAACTACCGTCTACTAGGTGATGCCCACAAGCCGCTGCTCATGATGGCTCACCCACTAGGTATGAACCAAGCTATCTGGGATGAGTTATTCGCGAACCTGCTGCCCCATTTACGTCTATTAACCTGGGATCTGCCCGGCCACGGATATAGCGAAGGCTGGCCGGAAAACACACCGCTTATCACACAGGAAGATTTAGCACAGGAAGCGCTGGCTCTAGCAGATGCTGCCGGTACGCAGCAATTTCATTTTATTGGCACATCCATTGGTGGGGTCATTGGCCAGCAGTTACTGCATCATCACGCGCAACGACTTTTATCGGTAACACTGACCAATACCGGTGCCACTATCGGCACGCAGGAAGCCTGGCAACTTCGAGCAAATACCATCTTGGAAAAAGGGTTGGCAGACCAAGCCGCAAGCATTGTGCCGCGCTGGTTTGGCCCTGCTATTTGCAAACAACAGACAGACCTCACAACTGGCTGGTGTCACGCCATGGCGCAAGGTGACGGTCGCAGCTATGCACTACTGTGCGAAATGCTGGGGCGGGTAAACTACGCTAACAAACCGGCCCAAACAGAAGTACCAGTGCTTTTAATTGGCGGGGAAGACGATATCGCAACAACGCCCTCAGTATTGCAGGCTTTAAGCCTACACCTTGGTATCACCAAAGCACCCACAATACTAAAACAAGTAGGCCATGTGCCGGCGATAGAAGATCCAAAACAATTAAGTAAACTGTTGCTACAACACACAGGCAATTCAGATTTGATGTAAAGATTTTGTCATTTAAAGCGCCAGGTTTTACCTGGCAAAAAAACTTACAGTTTTACAAATTTTGGGACAAACATTAAGGCGATACCAATCAGGACTATCGACCATGAGCTTTGAAACAAATACGGGTAAAACATTAGCGCAATGCCTGTAAACCGGATAACAACATTATTGCGCCGCCGGCCATACATAAAATACCCGACGCCAATCGAACCAAACAACAGTCCCCACAACAAAATAGATTCGTTCATTACAGCAACCTAATCAAAAAATACTTTCCCAAAATAACAGTAGCGCAATCCTGTTTCTGCGAAGGCCTGCACGCTAACAACGTGCCGGTACGCGCTGGCAATATAACCTAACGAACGTAACCAATTATAGAAATAAAATGACTGACTGAGCCGCTCAAGACAAACAGGTGCCATATGCCATGGGCGTAACGCAGTTTATGCATATTATCCAACACATAAAAAACAACACCCACAGTGTACGCCAGACCACCAATCGTAAGCCAAATTAGACCAGCCGCAGGTATTAATAATTTCATATCGCTAAACGTTAACAGACACACCCAACCCATCGCCAGATAGATGGTCAATTGTAAAGCTTCAAGGCGACGCACTACCAATACGTCCAGCAGGATGCCTAATACAGCCATCCCCCAAACCACAGCCAACATAATCGGCCCATCGACATGGCGTAGAGAAACTAACATATAAGGCGTGTAAGTACCGGCAATAAGCAAGTAAATGGCAACGTGATCCAGTTTTCTGAACAGTCGCTTTATATTGGCGGATCGGAAACTGTGATAGAGCGTAGAGAAGGTATAGAGCAAGACTAATGTAATGCCAAAAACAATAAAGCTGGCAATAACCCAGGGGTCTCCGTGCAAGATGCTCACGGCCAATAAAGCACCCAACCCCATTACCGCCAGAACTGCGCCAACCAGGTGAGTGATGCTGTTGAGTTTTTCCCCTGAATACATTTTCAGTCACAACCCCCATTAACTATCGCTACAACAATAGACAAAAAATCACAGGGGGGTTAACAACTACCAGAAGAATTCTTTAAATAATGGCTAAAACAAACCAAAGCGGCATTCAGCTAGCAGGCTCACTTAGCTGCGAAAGAAATTTGCTTTTCCTTCCAAACAAAATCTACCGGCCATAGCTTTTGCTCCCCCAGCTCATAGCCCTGCCACAATTGGGAATAGGTTTTTCCGCTATTTGGGTGTTCCAGATCTGGCGCGATTTCCGCCAGTGGCAACAAAACGAAGGCATTTTTTGTCGTTTCACCGCGAGGCAGCGTAACCGAACCAAAATTACCAACACGATCACCATACAACAATATATCGATATCCAGAGTTCGCGGACCAAATTTGGGATCTTCGCGACAACGATTACTGTCAGCTTCAATTTGGCGAAGTTTTTTCGACAGTACATCCAACGCTAAATCAGTTTTTGCTGCCACCACTAGATTGTAAAAATTAGTCCCGTCAAAACCTACCGGCAGGCTTTCATAGACACTCGAAATCTGGAGACTTCCAAACAAGCGCGCCAATGCATCTAAACCTTCGCGAATATAACGCTCGCGCTCTATGTTGCTACCTAAACTCAAATATACCGTATCCATTAAATGCTCCTACCCGCCCATCAGAGGCAAACCGGATGACGGCCGCTCGCCACGCTCGATAACAATACCGACATCTCTTGCCTGCCGCAGAGCACCGGGTTTACACAAACGTAAGCGTAACCACGGCACGTTAAATTCTTCACGAACAATCGCAGCTGCCTGTTCGGCCATTGTTTCCACCAACATAAATTCACTCTCGGCGATAAATTGAATTAGCCGTTTGGAAACTTCTTTATAGTTCAGCGCGTAGCTAATATCGTCGGTAACCGCGGCTTGTTTGATATCAGCTGCCATTTCCAGATCAATGCTAATAGTCTGACGAACTTCACGCTCCCAATCGTAGATACCAATAATAGTGTCAATACGCAGGTCGCGAATAAAAACGATATCCATGTTGCTCAATGCTCTTCTTCAAAAATTCTTACGTTATTTTCTACTGCTCAACCAAACTTACGTGGCTGATATAACAGTGCTTCGTAACCACACTGATAAACTGGCTAAATTGCTGATAGCGAATCCATCGGCCAGCGCGGATGAACAGTAACGCCCAAAGGCTCAACTTCACCAGCCTGCAAGCGCTGGCAACCGGCAAAGGCAATCATGGCGCCATTGTCCGTACAAAATTCGTGGCGAGCATAAAAAGCCTTAGCACCGATCTTGGCCAATGCCTTTTCCAGCGTTTCCCGCAAACGCGTATTGGCAGATACGCCACCGGCAACAACTAATGTTTTCATGCCAGTTTGTTGCAATGCCCGACGGCACTTAATCACCAGAGTATCCACCACAGCCTCTTGAAAGGCACAGGCGATATCCGCACACGTTTGCTCATCGGGCAAGCCATCCTCGCCCTTGTGCTTGGCAATCGTATTCAAGGTAAATGTTTTTAACCCACTAAAGCTCATATCTAAACCAGGGCGGTCAACCATCGGACGCGGAAAAGTAAATCGCCCAGCGTTACCTGATTCAGCTAATTTGGCTATCCTCGGGCCACCAGGATAATCAAGATCCAGCATCTTCGCTGCCTTATCAAAGGCCTCTCCCGCAGCGTCATCCAGCGACTCGCCTAACAGCACATATTGACCAATGCCATCCACTTGCACCAACTGACTGTGGCCGCCGGATACAAGCAATGCAACAAAAGGAAACGCCGGCGGCGCCTCCTCCAGCATCGGCGCTAATAGATGCCCCTCCATATGATGCACCCCAATGGCAGGCACGCCCCACGCATAGGCCAAGGAACGCCCTACGCAGGCGCCCACCATCAGAGCGCCAATCAGGCCGGGACCACTAGTGTACGCCACCGCGTCGATCTGCGACGCTGTCGTATCACTTTTTGCCATCACTTCGCGGATAAGGGGCAGTAATTTACGCACATGATCCCGCGACGCCAGTTCAGGAACGACACCACCGTACTCAGCATGCACCTCTACCTGACTGTACAGCGCATGGCCGAGCAAGCCGGTCTGGCTGTCATAAATTGCCACGCCGGTTTCATCACAAGAGGTTTCAATACCCAATACACGCATTACCAAACCATCACTCATTCAGACTGATTTATTTACCACTTTGCCATATCTCACTGGCCAATATGGCTCGAATTGCGTGGCATTCTAATCACTGGCGCCGCCAACCTCCACTAAATATCCCCAAACAGGCAATTATTCTTTAATCCACCTGTTGCAGGCATCACATGAAAACGCTAGAATCTGCGCCCTCGAAATATGGGTTACGAATGCCCACCGTTGACAACTAATACAGGTAACAGCATGCCTTCAGTAAAACTTAAAGAAAACGAGCCTTTCGACATTGCACTGCGTCGTTTTAAGCGTTCTTGTGAAAAAGCCGGTGTTCTGGCTGAAGTTCGTCGTCGCGAACACTACGAGAAGCCAACGGCTGTTCGCAAGCGTCAAGCTGCTGCTGCAGTTAAGCGTCACGCGAAGAAAGTGCAGCGCGAAACTCGCAAGTTTCAACGCCTGTATTAATAGCTAAAAGACCTGCTGCACTTCTGTAGTCTGGCAATAAGCCTTTGGGCAACAGCCCCGCAGGTCAGACTACAGAAAGCCAAGCGAATCTGATTTATGAGCCAGCCAGACCTGAAACAGCAAATCTCTGCTGCCGTAAAGGATGCCATGCGCGCCAAAGATAAGGCACGCCTAGGTGTACTGCGTCTTATACAATCAGAGTTCAAGCGCATCGAAGTCGACGAGCGCGTCGAACTTGACGATAATCGCGTGCTTGCCGTTTTGGACAAAATGACCAAGCAACGTCGTGATTCACTCAAGCAGTATACCGATGCCGGCAGAACTGATCTTGCCGATCAGGAAGCCTTTGAAATAGCCATTGTCTCAGAATTTCTTCCCGCAGCGTTGACTGAAGACGAGCTAAATGCCCTGGTAGAAAAAGCAATCACCGACTCAGGCGCGGAATCAGCCCGAGATATGGGCAAAGTAATGGCCATTATCAAGCCTCAAGCTCAAGGTCGTGCCGATATGGGCAAAATCAGCCAGCTCATCAAAGCAAGATTGAACTGACCGGCGACACTTCCTGTTAGCTCAGATCAGACATCACAATTACACCCCTGAGCACACCATTTTCGCGTTCACGATCACATTGCTACAAAACTAAGAGCTAGTGCACAATAACTGCTCGACCATCAACACCCCATGACCACACAAAGGCGGAGCACACTTTGATGAAAGGCCGTATTCCACAAGCCTTTATCGACGACCTACTCGAACGGGTCGATATCATCGACATCATTGATAGCCGTGTAAAACTGAAAAAAAGCGGCAAAAATTACTCGGCCTGCTGCCCTTTTCACGACGAAAAAACACCGTCATTTACCGTCACCCAAGACAAGCAGTTTTATTATTGCTTCGGCTGCGGCGCGAGCGGCAATGCACTCGGATTCCTAATGGACTACGAGCGCCTCGATTTTCCCGACGCCATAGAAAACCTCGCCCATGTCGCGGGAGTAGAAGTACCTCGCGACAATCCTATGTCGGCGCAGGACAGCGCAAAAGAGCAAGCCCGCAAGCGCATCTTTGACTTACTGGCAAAAGCATCAGGCTACTACGCTCAACAGCTGCGCCAACATGCCACTAAAGAACAGGCGGTCAACTACCTGAAGCGCCGCGCTCTGACAGGCGCAGTTTGCAAACAATTCAATATGGGTTACGCACCACCCGGCTGGGACAACCTGCTCAAAGAATTCGGTGCCACAGCCCAGGACCGAAAACTACTGGTAGATGCTGGCTTATTAATCGAACGCCCAGAAGACAACAAAACCTACGACCGCTTTCGACATCGCATCATGTTCCCTATTCACGATATACGTGGGCGCGTGATCGGCTTTGGCGGTCGAGTGCTGGACAACAGCAAACCAAAATACCTGAACTCGCCAGAAACCCAGGTATTCCACAAAGGCGAAGAGCTATACGGTCTCTACGAAGCGCGCCAGAAGCTGTCGAACATTCCCCGCCTGTTGGTTGTAGAAGGCTATATGGATGTTGTGGCCCTAGCCCAGTACGACATTCACTACGCTGTCGCCACCCTTGGTACAGCCTGCGGTGAAGACCATCTAAAACGCGCTTTTAAATATACCAGCGAAGTCGTTTTCTGTTTCGACGGCGATGCCGCAGGCCGCGCTGCGGCACGGCGCGCATGGATGAACTCACTCAGCAGCATGGAAGACGGACGCCAGATTCGATTCTTATTTCTACCGGACGGCGAAGACCCGGACACACTTGTGCGACAAATTGGCACCGAAAAATTTACTCGCATGGTAGACAAGGCCACGCCACTGGAAGATTACTTATTTGAAGCCATCAGCGAAGACATCGACAGCCAGAGCATGGAGGGTCGAGCCCGCCTGAGCAAACGTGCAGCCCCGCTGCTGCAACAGCTGCCAAATGGCGTCTATCGCGAACTTATGTTCGACAACCTCGCCAAACGTACGGGACTTGGCCGCGACACCCTGGCAGATCTAACACAAGGCCCCATCGATAAAAAACTGTTTGTCGAGCGACATGACAAAGAACCCGAATCGACAGGCGAGCCACAGACATCCAGAGAAAAACCAGGCCCTTCAAGCCACCCAATCAGCCACCAAAACAATAACGACCATTTGGAGCCACCCACATGGTTCGTCGAGCAAGAGCAAGCCGTCCGCGAGCGCAACATATCGCACAACGGCAACCCAACACATGATATTCCACCGCCTAATCAGCCAGCCCCACTCGAAAAACCTCATGAGCAGCAAGAGCTGGTGATCAAAGCCACCGCCATGCTGCTGCATGCTCCAGAGCTAGCGCAAGCGCTGGAATTACCAGAAAAGCTTAGCGCCAGTAATGACCCAGCCACAAAACGCTTTTTTGCCATCTGCCGCCTACTGCAAGAGCGCCCGAACTTTAAAGCAAATCATATTATTGGCCACTGGCAAGGTACTTACGGCCAAGACGCCAGTAAACCCATTATCGAGCTACTACGTAGAGCAGAAATCTACGCCGATGCGACCTCACTGTTCGAACATGACACTCGCGCCGAACTGGTCGACGGTCTAAACCGTATCGGCAAGGCATTGGAAAAACGCGAACATCTGAACACACTGCAGCAACTTAGCCTCAAGCGGCTTACCGAACTAACCGAAGCCGAAAAACAGCAATATTACGCCGCGCAAAACTATTTGGCCGGTCGCAGCTCATAATACAAACAGCAGGCACCCCGGCAACGAACCAGCGGGCAAGCTAAAAAACGCCATCTACACTGAAAATGACGAAGGAGGACTTATCAAACAATTAAAAAAAGTGATAACAACTGGCTTTTCAGCAATAAAAAGCTTGATCTTCTAGAACACGACGCAATATATACAGTATAATTGCTCGTTTAACTCGCCAGCTATATAGCTCAACACGTATACCAATTCAGGGGCTCGAATGTCCGGAAAATCGCAACAACAATCCCGTATCAAAGAGTTGATTGCTCTCGGTAAAGAGCAAGGCTATCTCACCTACGCTGAGGTAAACGACCACCTGCCGGAAGATATTTCCGATCCAGATCAGGTCGAAGATATCATCCAAATGATCAACGACATGGGCATCCGTGTCTACGAGACAGCGCCTGACGCAGAAACCCTGCTGATGACCGATGGCGACGCATCACCTGACGAAATTGCTGCTGCCGAAGCCGCCGCAGCGCTGGCGGCTGTTGAAACAGAAGCTGGCCGTACCACCGATCCGGTGCGTATGTACATGCGCGAAATGGGAACCGTAGAACTGTTAACTCGAGAAGGCGAAATAGCTATCGCCAAGCGTATCGAGGAAGGCACCCGTGATTTAATGCACGCCATGGCGCAATGGCCAAATACCGTACAAAAAATCATCGATGAGTATGATCTCGTTGAAACGGAAGAACGCCGTCTGGCAGACGTTGTTATTGGCTGGCTCGACCCAGCAGACGAAGTGCCTAGTGCACAGCAAATTAAAGAACTTGCTGAAGAAGCCAGTGCCCGTGCAGCTGCCGCTAAAAATGACAGTGACGACGACGATGATGATGACGATGACGACGCAGAAGAAGAGGAAGTTAACACTGGTGTAGATCCTGAAGAAGCGAAAGAGCGTTTCGATCTGCTGCGTAAGCAATTGTTAAAAACCGCAAAAGCTACTGAAAAAAGCGGTCGCGGCAGCAAGCCCTGGATCAAAGAACAAGAAGCTTTGGGCGAAATCTTTAAGTTTTTCAAACTGCCTCCACGCCAGTTTGACCCTATTTATAACTACGTTCGTGATGTACTGGGTCGAATTCGTGACGAAGAACGCACCATTATGAATCTGTGTATTCGCAGAGCCAAAATGCCGCGCAAACTCTTTATCAAGGAATTTCCAGGTAATGAAGTTAACGAAGAGTGGATTCCAAAACTGATTGAAGCCGACAAGGAATTTTCTGCTGGCTTGGCACGAGAGCGCGATGACATTATGCGCGCGCAACGCCGCCTTAAGGCTATTGAAGAAGAGTGCAAAGTTCAACTTGCGGAAGTTAAAGAAATTAACCGCAACATGTCTATCGGCGAAGCGCGTGCCCGCCGTGCTAAAAAAGAAATGGTTGAAGCCAACTTACGTCTGGTTATTTCTATCGCCAAAAAGTACACCAACCGTGGCCTGCAGTTTCTTGACCTGATTCAGGAAGGCAACATTGGCTTGATGAAAGCGGTCGATAAATTTGAATATCGCCGCGGTTACAAGTTCTCAACCTATGCTACCTGGTGGATTCGTCAGGCGATCACCCGGTCCATTGCGGATCAGGCGCGCACCATCCGCATCCCTGTGCACATGATAGAGACCATTAACAAGCTGAACCGTGTATCGCGGCAAATGCTACAAGAAATGGGTCGCGAACCAACGCCGGAAGAATTGGGCGAGCGCATGGAAATGCCAGAAGACAAAATCCGTCGCGTGCTTAAAATCGCCAAAGAACCTATTTCGATGGAAACCCCTATCGGTGACGATGAAGACTCACATTTGGGAGACTTTATTGAGGACGGTACAATTTCCTCACCGATTGACTCAGCGACTGGCGAAGGCCTGACCGAGGCAACACGCGAAGTTCTATCCGGACTTACCGCACGTGAAGCCAAAGTATTGCGCATGCGGTTTGGTATCAATATGAATACCGACCACACTCTGGAAGAAGTCGGCAAACAATTCGACGTTACCCGAGAGCGTATTCGTCAAATTGAAGCGAAGGCATTGCGTAAACTGCGTCATCCTTCGCGCTCAGATCACCTGCGCAGCTTCCTCGACGAGTAAGCAAAACCAAGTTTCTGACGTCTACAACGAAAAAGCCGGCATTAGCCGGCTTTTTTTATAGGTATCATTTTATAAGCACGAGTTTACAGCCTCCCCCCTCCTCAGAGCCCAAACCCATCAAAACTGAATACTTTTCAACCAATCCGGCGTTATCATCCGCTCGAAAAAATTATGAAATTCAAAGGGTTGGAGAGCTAGCCTAACTGCCTATTGATACGTATAATGCCGCCTCTATTTGCAGTTCTCTGCACATTAAGGGCCTTTAGCTCAGTTGGTTAGAGCATCCGACTCATAATCGGCAGGTCCCCAGTTCAAGTCTGGGAAGGCCCACCATTTAAAACCTTTTAAAATCATCAAGTTACAAGCAAAAAA
>JBNKHI010000025.1:0-48267 GCA_050290265.1 Cellvibrionaceae bacterium | reverse complement strand
CGGCCTTCTTTATGGCCTTCGTCGACAATAACATGACTGGGAATACCCAATTGCCGCGCTAGAATAATGCCTTTGTTAAGTGGGCCGGAAAGCATTAAAGCCGCACTACGTTCGTGCATAGAGTGAATGTCCAGCAACATGTCTACCGTATCAATCACTGGGCGCATTTCTCGTGCGCGGCGCAACTCAACAGAATCTTTGCTCACATCATCTAATACTTCAGCTGTCCAAACGCGATTGAAATCCTGATCGACAAACCGTGAGGCGTCTGGGTTTTCAGTATCAAAACGCGCATAAGCCGCGTGGTTTGCAAATGACAGTGTGAGCTTGCCACGATTAGGACGAATGCCCAGTTCCAGCAATTCTTTAACAGCAATTGCACCGCAAATTTCATTGCCGTGGGTCAGCGCATTGATCATGACGTGTGGGCCGGATTTACCACTGTCAAATGTGTAAACGTAGGGAATGCCCGTATTACCCTCGGCATAGGCGCTGATATCTGGCGCACTGATTTCGATGGGGTAGGCCGGTTCTGTGTGAGCGGGCACCGTTGTAGATTGGGTTACGGATGAAGTTGTCGTTGTCATGATCAAGCTCCAAGATTGCCCTGGCAGATATATTTAATGTGCACATAATCATCCGTGCCAAGGGTTGAACCTTCGCGACCATAGCCGGATTCTTTAATGCCGCCGAACGGCGCTGCTTCACTGGCAACAACGCCTTCATTAATCCCGACTACACCGGCTTCCAATTGTGATGGCAACAAGGTGGCACGACGTAAATTGGTGGTATAAAAATAAGCAGCTAAACCAAAGGGTGTGTCGTTGGCCATGGCGATAACACTGGCATCGTCGTGAAAGCGGACCAACGGAATAACCGGACCAAAGGTTTCTTCGTGGCATACCCGCATTTCCGTTGTGACTTCTGCGAGAATAGTGGGCGCAAAAAAGTTTGTGCCAGTGGCGATAGTATTCTGAACGCGCTCGCCACCACATATTAACGTTGCACCCTTACTGACAGCATCGTCAACATGGCTCTGGATTTTTTCAATAGCCCGGTTGTTAATCATAGGTCCGATAGTTGATGTGTCCTGCGTAGCGGGTCCAACCACCAGCGTTTTTACCTGCGCATGGAGCTTGTCTAAAAATTCGTTATAGATACTGTCGTGAACATAAATTCTATTCGGGCTCACGCAAGCCTGTCCGGCATTGCGAAATTTTCCAGCCATTAACCCACGCACAGCTGCATCAAGGTCGGCATCTTCAAACACCATAAATGGCGCGTTGCCACCCAGTTCCAGTGACAGTTTTTTCAGAGTGCTTGCAGATTCTCGCGCTAAATATTTGCCGACCGGTGTTGATCCGGTAAATGTAATTTTGCGCACACGGTTGTCTGCTAGCCACGCATCGCCAACCGCTTCGGTGTTGGTTCGCGACGTAGTGATAATATTGATAACGCCTTCTGGAAAACCTGCTTCTTCGGCCAACTTAATTAAGGCCAGTGCGGAGAGCGGTGTATCCTCTGATGGTTTGGCAATCACAGTACAGCCAACCGCTAATGCAGGTGCCAACTTGCGCGCAATCATTGCCATGGGAAAATTCCACGGTGTGATGGCTGCTACAACACCGACGGGTTCTCTAATTGCGGTTTGGCGACGGTCAGCTTGCAGTGTTGGTAGAACTTGGCCATTCTCGCGCACCGCTGATTCTGCGAACCACTCGACATAGGATGCGCCATAAGCAACTTCACCACGTGCTTCTGCTAAAGGCTTGCCTTGCTCAAGTGACATTATTCGCGCGAGATCTTCCGTGTTGGCAAGAATAAGTTTATGCCAGGCTTTTAATAAGCCTGCGCGCTGTTTTGCGGTGGTTGCACGCCAGCTTGGAAATGCAGCATGCGCAGCATCTACCGCCGCAGTTGCGTCGACGGCATTACTGTCTTGCACGTTGGTAATCAGTTCATCGGTTGCAGGGTTTAAAACCGGCAAGGAACTATTGCTCGCAGTATCTTGCCAGTGGCCGTTAATAAAATTTTGGGTCAGCAGTAAATCTTGTCGATCGAGTGCCAGTGGATTGGTCATAACTGTGTCCTGAATAATCATGTTAACCGTGTTGCTATCTGCATCCGTAAACCGCTAGCTGCTCACGCAGGTTTATCAACCCGCGCGAATCAGCTCGGCGATGGCTTCACCCATTTGCTGCGTGGATGCGTTACCACCTAAGTCAGCGGTTCTTGGGCCTTGTTTAATGGCTGTTTCTATCGCGCTCACAATGGCGTCGTGTGCTTCACGCGCCGGACCAGAATACTGACCCAGAAAATCGAGCATCATCGCTCCAGACCAAATCATAGCGACAGGGTTGGCAATGTTTTTACCAGCAATATCCGGCGCTGAGCCATGTACAGGTTCAAACAACGATGGGAATTTGCCTTCCGGGTTTAAATTTGCAGAGGGGGCCAGGCCGATGGTGCCTGTGCAGGCTGGGCCCAGGTCCGACAAAATGTCACCAAATAGATTGGAGGCAACAACGACATCAAAACGCTGCGGCTGCATCACAAAACGAGCACACAAAATATCAATGTGTTGCTTGTCCCAAGTGACATCCGGGTATTCTTTAGCGATCTCTGCCGCGCGTGTATCCCACCAAGGCATACTGATGGCCATACCATTGCTTTTTGTGGCGACGGTGACGTCTTTACGCGGGCGTGTTTGTGCAAGGTCAAAGGCATAGCGCATTACGCGATCTGTACCAATGCGGGTAAATACCGATTGCTGCATGACCACTTCGCGGTCTGTACCTTCAAATAGAATACCGCCAATAGCTGAGTATTCACCTTCGGTATTTTCGCGAACGACCATAAAGTCTATGTCGCCCTTGGCGGCACTTGTCAGCGGCGCAGGTACACCCTCGAACGTGCGTGCAGGGCGTAAATTAATGTACTGATCAAATTCGCGGCGGAACTTTAGAATAGAACCCCAAAGCGAAACATTATCTGGAACGGTGTCTGGCCAGCCGACCGCGCCAAAGTAAATGGCATCGACATCGCTTAGTTGAGCTTTCCAGTCATCTGGCATCATTTGTCCGTGGGCAGCGTAATAATCGCAGCCACCCCATTCGATATGCCGATAGTTCAGTGTCAGACCAAACCGCTCGGCGGCCGCATCCAATACGCGCAAGCCTTCTGGCATTACTTCTTTACCGATGCCATCGCCTGCTATTACTGCAATTGTAAACGTTGTTTTATTCATAATTAGGACACAGCCTTTCTAATGTCTGATTCTTGTAAAAGTGTATCGAGCGAAAGTGTCAGCTTATCGAAAAGGAATTCAAATTCACTTTCGCTAAAACACAATGCGGGGGCAAAGCCAAGAATACCATCACCAAAAGCGCGGAAGATAATGCCATTACCGTAGGCAATTTTACTGAGGCGGTCAGGTAAATTAAGGGCCAAATCAAAGCGGGCTTTAGTCGTTTTGTCAGCGACTAACTCAATGCCGCCAAGTAAACCGCGTTGGCGTGCATCGCCTACCAGTGGGTGCGATTTCATGGCTTGCATGCGCTCGGCAAAATAGGGCGCTACAGCGCGACCGTTTGCCAGAAGGCCGCCTTCCTGATAGAGGCGCAATACTTCTAAGGCAACCGCTGCGCTCACGGGGTGAGCAGAGTATGTCTGGCCGTGGCCAACCACGGCAGTACGGTTGGGTCCATCGGCAATGCCTGCATAAACCTTATCGGACATCATGACTGCGCCCATGGGGGCATAACCTGATGTCAGCCCTTTGGCCATGGTTAACAAATCTGGTTGAACATCTTCATCGGCACAGGCGAACATGGGGCCGGTGCGGCCAAAGCCAGTAATCACTTCGTCAACTAACAGTAAAATATCTAATTCGCGACAGGTGGTCTCCATTGCTTTAAGCCAGCCTTTAGGTGGCACGAGAACGCCACCAGAACCAATGACTGGCTCACAGAAAAAGGCCGCTACATTCTCTGCACCAAGCTCGTTGACTTTGGCGCGCAAGCTGGCCACAGAGGCGTCAATAATGGCTTGAGGGTCGTCGCCGACTTCACTGCGATAAGGGTAAGGGCAAGGAATATGGTGTTGGTTTTTCAGGGGTAAATCAAAATTACCATGAAATGCGGGTAAACCGGTCATGCCGGCCCCCATGGCGGTTGACCCGTGATAACCACGCTCCAGTGCAATAAATTGTTTGCGCTGCGGTTGGCCTATGGCGTTGTAGTAATAGGTGATGTAACGGATGGCTGCGTCAACAGCGTCTGACCCGCCAAGGCTAAAGTAAACATGCTGTAGTGATGCGGGTGTTAATTCCACCAGTTCTGCCGCCAGGCGAATCGCCGGGTCTGAACCAAAACCAAAATAGCCGGTGGCATAAGGCAGGCGGCTCATTTGTTCTGTGGCTGCATCGACAACACTCTGTTGTCCGTAACCGACGTTTACACACCAAAGGCCAGCGAAGGCGTCCAATAATTGGTTGCCGTCGATATCCTGCAACCAGGATCCTTTGCCCGACTGAAGTACTGTTACGCCTTTCTTTTCGTGTCCACGAAAATTCATAACAGGGTGTATTAAGTGGTTACGATCCAGCTCCATCAACCGTGATTTAGACATAATAGACATCCGCAATAGTGAAGGTTAAGGCCTGACAGATGCGTTACTCACTATTAAAGGAACGGCGTTGTCACGGCACACTCTGTTTATATATCTTAGCGACCGCGTAAAAAGCTTGGTGTCGTTCGCCCATAAGCATCGGTGCTGATCTTTCGTTTTTTTTGCGTTATCGGCATTTTCTGCTGAGCAGGTTTTTTATCGTGCCAAACTTGTCGCGAAAAAGGTCTGCATAGGGAAGACCCAATAACGCATAAGTTCCCCTATTTATCTTCATAACAGACTGTACTGGTTTGGCATTGCGGCAGGGTGTCGTCGATGCCGAACAGGGCCGTATGAGTAACAGTAAGCCCTGACTAACAAGGTGTATTGCACTCGGTGTCACCGGTGACTGTGCCGTTATTCTGCAGAATATATTGACTGTGTTGTCGGGGGGCGGGCTGCTATGGTGCGTGGGATAGTCGAATCATGGATAAAGACGCTATTGCGCGCGGATTTAACCCCCACTGCATTGCTAGCTGCCAGTGCGGGTCTAATGTGGGTAATGGTTTGAGTGTCCGGGATGCTCCACGGTGAGGTTGTTGCGGCTATCTTTTAGAATTCAGTGTGATGTTTATTCAGATTTACCCTATGCGCGTTGTCTAAAGCCTTCTGGTAATAGGTTCGGGCATATCTACTTAAGGTTGTATTGAGTCTTTAAGGTAGAAGCGCTGAAAGCGGTGATGGTAAGGGGGGGAGAGGTGATGTGTTAAGACTTGTACCCCACACCTATTTGGTTAGATGTGGGGTACATAGCTAATGTGTTACCCGGTCAATGTACTTATTACTTAAATATATTTGGCAATTAAGTTGCCTTTGTGATTGCGCTTCCAGTTTATATAATGCTTGCCTAGGAATGCTGTTATCACAAGTACTACCGCTATCATTACCATAGTCGCAACGTAACTTAACCCAAAGCCTTCAGGTAAGCCCACAAGTGTTTCGCCGTAAGTCATATCGCCATAACTAAAACCTAGTACGGGTATTAACAACCAACTTATTGCGTGTAATAAATACAAATGAGCCAAGTAAGAAAACATGCTGGTTTTACCGAGGACTTGTAAAAAGTTACTCGAAAAATCAGCTCTTACATAACTTAATGCTTTGAGTGCAATCAGGCCAGTGCCAACTGTCAGCAACATAAATTGCAGTGAAAGAGGGTATTTAGTCGGGTTTAAAAATGACATAACTGTTTGTAGCGTATTGTCTTGTACAGAAAATTGCGACATATCTCCGTATATATTAAAACCGCGTAAGACAGCATAAAGTGCCAGGCAGCTCGCACCGACAACAAGCGCGTAGCTCATCACTTTTTGGCTATACTGCTGAGCTTTGTAGTACGCGCCTGCACAATAAGCTAAACAGATTAAGCCAACAATCGGCGCGAAAGGATAAGTCGTGCGGATTTTAAATCCAAAAGGCAAGTCTAATACGTTTTTTTGATGAACGAATGACCAAATCGTATTGGCGAAGGTATTAGGTTCAAAGTGGACACCATCAAAAAAGTTATGGCCAAACACCAATGCAAGGCCTGTGATAAGTACTGCAGGCATGCCAATCAAACGCAGCAAGCCTAGAATGACGAAGCCCCAGCCAATTGCCCAAATGACTTGTGCGTAAAGCATTGGGTATGCCGGATTAAAGCTCCACGACCACGACACGATGGTAAATTCAAATAACATAAGGACTAGTCCGCGAACGATTAAATTGTGCGAAAAAGCTTTAGTAGATGTGTACTTATGTTCAGTAACCGCCGCAGATATCCCGGCTAAAAATACAAATAAGGGCGCGCAGAAGTGTGCTACAAAACGGGTGAAGAAGGTAAGCGCATCTGTTCCCGGAATAGTCATAGGATCGGTAACAGAATAACTGAGGCAATAATACATACCATGGTCGATGGCCATAAATATGATAATTATTCCTCGTAGCAGGTCTACATGGTGTAGACGGATTGCCGGGGAGTTTAACGACATTGCGACGCTCCTTTTGGAAAACAAAAACTAGGTTTCTGCGTTACGGGTTAGCTAACAGAATTTAAGTATAAGTGAGTCGATGCGGCATTATTTGCGGCCTTGCGGAAACGAGCAACACAAGATACTGAATAATTCGATCATTTGGCAGGAAATTGGCGTTTTTAATATTTTCGGCTTCGTTCAGGGGGCTTTTCTCCTTTTGGATTCGCTGTCAATTGATTGTGGAGGGTGGCTCGGCTTTGTATTTAGGGTTGGCAGGCGTTTATTGGGGCACTGTTCAGGCATGAACAGGTCGGCCTTGTTCATTAACCATGGATTTCATTACTGACCTTGGCAGAACAATGTGCTGTTTTTGTTGGAAACTCAGAAAATAAGAATAGCCGAGATGACAAAATCAATGCTTTCTTTAAAGTGACCCGATTACACTTAAGCCTGCTACATATAACTAAAGGTGAGCTTTATGGGAAAGATGAAAGTATTTAATTTCGATGATTTGGGGCCTGTCCGAGAATATAGTCCTCCTCCCGAGCGTGTCATTGAGGGTGATATCCAGTGCAAAAGCTGGACAGTGGATAGTGATAAAGACGGTAAGATCAGTACCGGTGTGTTTGAATCCACTCCTGGCATCAATCATTCGATAAAGGGCGAAGTGTGGGAGTACTGCAGCATTTTGTCGGGTATTGTCGAGGTGACTGAAGAAGGCGGTGAAACCGTGCGTTTTCAAGCGGGTGACTCTTTTGTGTTGAAGCCTGGTTTTGTTGGCACTTGGAAAACGATTGAGACCGTCAGAAAAATCTGGATTGTGGCGACGTAAGGCAATTTGAAATAAGCACATTGGTTCTGCATCCAATGTGCTTGCGTGCTGGAGGGTGATTGTTTCTGTTCTGAATGAATCCTCAAACTACTGACAATTACTGCTGGCGATTACCTCCAGTTCCGTGCCATCTTTAGGCCATTGGTATATGCCGTGATTTAAAAATAGAGAGGTAATGTTAAATGAAAACACTACTGCTAAAAAAAGAGGAAGTAAGTAAATTACTATCTATGAAGGACGTCATTGGTGCCGTAGAAGAGGCATACAAAGCCTTTAGCAGTAATCAAGTGGTGCAGCCTGATTATATAGGTATACATCTCCCTTCACCCCGTGGCGAAATCGACTTTAAGCTTGGTTATTATAAAACCAATGAAATAATTTCCATGAAAGCATCTTCTGGCGGATTTGTTGATAACCCAGAGGTTTACGGCGTGCCCAATGGTATGGGGACTATTCTCCTGTTTGATGCCAGGAGCTGTGCGTTGATTTGCGTTATGGATGGCAGTTTGATCACGGGTCTCAGGACTGGGGCGTCCGGGGCTGTTTCGGTCCAGGCGTTGGCAAGAAAAAATGCGAAAAAAATTACATCCATTGGCACTGGAAACCAGGCTCGAATGCAAGTCCGTGCAATTACTGAAGTGATGAAAATCGAAGAGATTCATGCATGGAGTAGAAGCGAAGATAAGCTTGCCAAATATAAAGAGGATATCGAAAGCGAATTCGGCATCCCTGTCATTATTGCAAATTCTAAAAAAGACGCTGTTGAACAGGCTGATATATTAATTACGACAACTCGCGGTACAGGCTCGCTGGTAGAAGCTAGCTGGGTAAAGCCTGGTACCCATATTGTTGCTATTGGAGCAGATCAGCAGGGTAAGCAAGAATTGGAACCTGAGTTGTTCAGACATGCAAAAGTCGTCGTTGACTCCATTACGCAGTGCGCGGAAAAAGGCGAAACCTGGCATCCATTGACTCAAAATATTATCACTAAAGACGATATACATGGAGAGCTTGGAGAGATACTACTGGGCGAAAAACCCGGTAGAGAAAATGATGAAGAAATTACTATTTTTGATTCTACGGGCATGGCCATACAAGACAATACGACAGCGACAAAAATCTATCAGAATGCAATAGAGCGTAACGTTGGAACATTCTTTGCGTTTGCTGAATTATGATGTTAACCGGGTGGCTTACATTTAAATGAACGGTTGTTAATAGTGCCGAGCTGCTTAAGCGTATTGCTCTTGCCTTGGTTGCATCTGTGGTGCCTTGTGGGCAAGATCGAGGCCTGCCATTCAAAACTAAAACAACCATTCATTAATAAAACTGCCACGTTATGCTTGAATGAACGTAAGTTCGGACATTAAAAGGTAATAAATATTATGCGCAACTATCCCACTATTGAGGACATTCGAGAAGCACAAGAACGTTTGAAGCCTCTCGTCAGACATACACCATTATTGCGCGCAGAAAAAATTGAGAAAGCGGCTGGTTGTCAGGTCTACCTAAAACCTGAAACCTTGCAAATTACTGGGGCCTTTAAAATTCGGGGGGCGCTAAACAAGGCGCTCTCACTGTCAAAAGAAGAGATAGCTAACGGCATCATTGCGACTTCTTCGGGCAACCATGCCCAAGGGCTTGCCTATGCTGCTAAATATCTGGGCGTGAAAGCGTTACTGGTACTCCCGGTTACCACGCCGAAATTGAAAATTGAAAATACCAAAGCCCTCGGGGCAGAAGTTATTCTGTTTGATGGTGATACTGCTGCCAGGTGGGCGAGGGTGTATGAAATTGCTGCAGAAAATAAATATGCCGTTGTTCACGCTTTTGAAGACCCTCTGGTTATGGCGGGTCAGGGAACAATAGGTTGTGAAATATTAGAGGATTTGCAGGATGTGGACACAGTCATTGTCCCCATGGGTGGTGGCGGCCTTATTTCGGGGATCGCTACAGCCATCAAAGAAACGAAACCATGGGTGCGTGTTATTGGTGCGGAGCCTGCTTTAACACCGAAGTACTTCCAGAGCAGAATCAATAAGGAGCGCACATCGCTTCCGCTAAAAAATACCATTGCGGATGGCTTAAGAATCAGTGTCCCTGGTCAAAATCCTTATCCGATTATTGAAAAGTATGTCGATGAAATCGTTTTGGTTGATGACGAGCACATCATCGCTGGCATGCGTAGTCTCGCGAAAGATGCCAAGCTGATCGCTGAGCCCGCAGCCTCAATTGGTATTGGCGCTTTGTTGGCCGGCAGCATCAATGTGAGGCCCGATGAAAAAGTCTGTGTCGTATTGACTGGTGGTAACTGGGACTTGTGCGATCTAGCTGACGTGTATAAATCTGCCGAGTAAATTGGCGTTTTCTCAACGTCTGACCTTAGTTTGCACATACTCTCGGCGCCCAAGTGCCTAGTGCATCCACGAACTTATTTGATCCCTTGATGAGTTCATCTACCTGTAATTTGAAGAAATGCGGATTGCAGGTAGAAAAGCCTCGAAAGGGGCTAGGCAACATCAGATGTTTGATTGAAAAAAATTCGATTCAAAAAATAACGATTTGAAAAAACAAATGGTTCTTTCAATGAATCTGAATTTTTTAGAGCACCAGTTGGATTTGCCTGGCCCACCATCCAGAACGTTATTCCGACTCAGGCTATTCTAGCCGCCAGGGTAATGGCGACTAGAGTAGCGTCAATGTGTTGATTCTTTCTTAACGTTAATTAGCGTTCTCAGAAAAAATTAGGTTCAAGGCGCGCTCCATAGAAGCAAGAAATAAGTCAACATGCTCAGCCTGGCAAATGAGAGGGGGGCGAATCTTGAGTGAATCCTCATTCTCTCCAGTCGTGCTTAATAAAACGCAGTCATCCCGCATTGTATTGACAATATCAAGTGCCATTTTTCGCCGGTCTGGTGCTGGAGTGTCCTCAAGCCCGATGTCCACGCCGAAAAACAGTCCGGCGTTGCGGATACTGCGAATACCGGGCGATCGTTGTGCGAGTTCCTCTAGTCCATTTCGCAGTCGCTGACTCATTGCCAGTGCATTTTGTGGGATGCGGTCGCGCTGCAGGACGGTTAGTACAGCGGCTGCTGTTGCAATGCCCACGGTATTTCCGGCAAAAGTATTTGAGTAGCGAGCCGTTCCACCAAATAGCTCCATGGGTGCTTTGCGACCAACGACAGCGCCAATTGGAAACCCGTTGCCCATTGGTTTGCCGAGTGTAACCAGATCTGGAATTATTCCGTGCCGTTCAAAGCCCCACATATGGTCGCCAGTTCGCCCAAAGCCGGGTTGTACTTCATCAGCGATGACAAGGCCGCCTGCCTCACGTACCGCGTTAACACCGCCCGCAATAAATCCGGGTGGGTCTACCCAAACACCATCGCTGGAAAAAATACTGTCGAAAAGCAGGGCGGCAACACCGATGCCGCGACGGTTTAGATCTTTGATAGCTGCGCGAACTTGCGCTTCGAAAAAGTCTGCAGCTTGCGCATCCGGCACGCCCTCCGGCCCAGGCAGTGAAACCATCCGCACGAAGGGACTGAGCTTAACGGCGTCCCCCAGATTTGGGGAAACCGCTGCAATAGCTGCACTGGTGCCGTGATAGGCATAGTTGGTCACGATCACGCCTTCGCTGCCGCTGACGAAGCGGGCAATGCGTAGAGCTAGATCATTCGATTCACTCCCTGTGCAGGTAAAAACCACCCGGTCGAGCTCGTCTGGAAAAGTATCAACCAGTCGCTCGGCATAATCGACAAGTTTTGGTTCAAGGTAGCGGGTGTTGGCGCTGATCTGGCTGGCTTGCTCGGTCATTGCAGCATTGACTTCAGGGTGGCAATGGCCGAGAGAGGGTACGTTGTTATAGAAATCGAGATAGGCTCGCCCGTCTGGGTCGTAGAGCCACATGCCTTCGCCACGCACGAAGTGCACGGGCTGGCGGTACTGGAGTCGATAAGAGGACCCGAGGACTGCGTCACGGCGGGCAATTAATTCGGCTTCGCGCTCGGGAAGGGCGACTTCGCCGGGTTTGTAGCGGTTTGGCATAAGATCTTTTGACATGAGCTTCTTCCTGTTTGGAGGAGTAACTTTTGTTGGTAGCGGTTTCTCAGCCGAGTTGCCGCTCGAACTAACAATAATGGGGTTTAATCAGGCTATGGCCGGGGCGAGGATATTGCTTCCAGGACCGCGGCCTCACCCTCCTCGAGGCTAAGAGGAGATAGGATCGTCAGGCCGCGCTCGGCACGCCAAACATTCTTAGTGATGTATTGGGCCTCAGCCGGGAATAAATGAGCGCGCCAGTAGTTGACTAGAATCAGCGCGCTTTGTCGGGCGCGTATCAGACTCACGAGTAAGCTGGCTTCCACTGCCGATAGTGCAATGACCGAAGCGTAGCCGGCAATAAGGTGTTCCGCCCCGCCTAAGGTAAGCGCTGGGTCCTTGACGATATGACTCGCTGCGATTGCCAGGTCTTGAATCCTGGGGCTCCAGCAACCATCGCCAAAATCGATGAAACCGATCCCTTGCACGGCCACCATCATATTAAACGGGCTGGGGTCATTGTGGGTTACCTGCCACGGCAGATTCGCTATCTGCGGTTCTACAAACTTCACGTATTCCTCCATCGCCGCGCGTACGTTGTTGGCAATGATCCCGGGTGGAAGGTGTTTTTCAAGTTCCATTAACCTTGGCCAGCAACCGACGTGCCAGAGAACCGGGCGGTGGGCGGTGGGCAAGGTGAGCTGGTCAAGAGCCTGATCCAGTCGGGCCAAGGCGCAGCCAGTTTGGAAAAGCAGGTCAGGCGTTAGCTGAGCTTGGTGCAATGGAATACCGTCGAGCCGGGTTTGCAGATAGCCGCAGATACCCTCTTGCTCAAACATCAATGCGCCGTTACTCGTTCGCAGCACTTCGGGACTAACAAAACTCTTGGCTTGTTGTACGCCGGCCAACGCTGAGGACTGAAAGCGAAAGCTATCTAGCGCTTCCGGTCTCTCTGACGTTTTCAGAATCAAGCGGCGACCGTCTGACAAGTTGACGTCAAAGGTGCTCTCTGCTTCGGATGACAGTGTTGTGATTGATCCTGACAATCCATAATGGCGTGTGAGCAGATCTGTCAACAAGCAGGGCTCTGAAGAGTGATAGGCCGGGGCGGGCTGCTCTGCCAGGTAGGCGGAGGCCGCGCGAAAATAAGCTTCAGTTGAAGTTGCCGGGTAAGACATTTGTTAATTTCCTACTGTTAAAAAGCCATTGACCTGGTTGCTTCTTCGTCGGCGTGAATTCAGATATAACCGGCTAAAATCCCCGAAATCAAAAAAATGCTCAATAAATTCATAGAAATAGCGGCATTAGTTGTCATCTTTATGGGGCGTAGATGCGAGCAGGCAATGTTGTTCTTTAGAGGGCAAAGTTGTTTGGCCCAGGTTGTGTACTTATTAGTAGCTATAGTAGTAGTTATGTTAACGAGAGGATTGGTATCGGTGTTGTTGTTCATCCCGAAACAATGTGAATGAAATACTATTTTTAGGGGGTTATCGGCATTTTCTGCTGTTGCCGATTTTTGTCAGTTTTTTATTTGGGGTGACGCCTGTTTAAGCCTTAAAAAATGCAGTTGGTTTACGGCAAACTTTGCTGATTGCGTTAACAAAACAGATTTTTCGTGATTACCGACCAGAGAAATCAGACATATCTGTTGGAAATAACATGTTGTAATTACTTCCCACAACCCAACGTTTATTTGCACTATTCTTGAGAGGAACCTATGAGCGTGTTCAAACCAAAATTCATAACCTTTGATTGTCACGGCACATTGATTTATTTCCAAATGGCGCCGATGGCGCGAAAGCTATTCGCAGACCGTATTACTCCTGAACAAATGCCGCAGTTTGTAGACGATTTTTCTGCATATCGCTTAGACGAAGTATTGTGGGCTTGGCAGCCCTACTCCGAAGTAGTTCGCAATTCCATCAAGCGTTTGTGTAAGCGTTGGAATATTGAATACCGTGATCAGGATGCGGTAGAGGTATACAACGCAGTACCGACCTGGGGCCCGCATCCTGATGTTTCTGAGCCGTTAAAAGTGATTGCAAAAGAAATTCCTCTGGTAATTTTGTCAAATGCGGACAATTCCCAGATTCACAGCAATGTGAAAAATCTGGAAGCGCCGTTTGCTCACGTGTTTACGGCTGAAGACGCACAATCTTACAAGCCACATATGCGCGGTTTTGAATACATGCTCGACAACCTTGGCTGCGGCCCTGAGGACATTCTGCATGTGTCGTCCAGCATGCGTTATGACTTAATGACTGCACATGACATGGGTATCAAAAATAAGGTATTCGTCAATCGTGGTCATGAACCGGGAGTGCCTTTTTACGGTTATACCGAAATCAAAGATATCGGTGGTCTACCGGGTGTAGTTGGTCTTTAAGTTCAGTCAGTGTTAGCAAACTAAGGCGATTTATGAAACTGGAATCCTATTGGTTGGATACTGCCCCTAAGTTCACTGGCGGCCGAAGTGGTGCTGCGGCCGGTAGTGTTGATGTTGCCATCGTGGGTGCGGGCTTTACCGGATTATCTACGGCGTTAGCTGTTGCGCGCCAAGGGGTGTCGGTAGCGGTTTTTGAAGCCGGCCGTGTGGTCGGCGAGGCTTCTGGACGCAATGGTGGGCAGTGCAATAACGGTACCGCCCAAAGTTATTCCAGTTTAGTGAGCAGCTACGGTGAAGAGCGGGCGCAGCGTTATTACAAGGCATACAACGCAGCTGTCGATAGCGTTGAAAGGATGGTCGTAAACGAAAATATCGATTGCGACTTTAAGCGCTGTGGCAAGTTAAAGCTGGCTGCCAAGCCGGCGCATTTTGACAGTTTGGCCAAGGCGAGTGAATCGCTTAAGGCTGCCGGCGTGGATCCTGATGTTCGTTTACTGACTGCTGAGGAATTGCCCGGCGAGTTGAATGTCGATGGTTTTTATGGCGGTTTGTTGCATCCCGATAGTGCGCAATTACATATGGCCAGGTTTGGTGTTGGCCTGGCTGAAGCGGTTGTTGCGGCAGGTGCGGCTATCTATGAGTCTGCACCGGTGACCGGTTTGCAACGTCTTCCCAATGGCCATTGGCAGGTAACCTCTGCACGCGGGCAGGTGGAGGCTAAGCAAGTTTTGATTGCTAACGGCGGCAGTGGCCCCGGACCGTTTGGATGGTTCCGTCGGCGTATTGTGCCTGTGGGCAGCTTTGCCGTTGTGACGGAGTCGCTCAGTCCTGAATTGGTCGCTAAGGTCTTTCCGGGTCGCCGCAACTATGTCACCACTCGCCATATTGGGAATTACTTTCGCCTGACCGCAGACAACCGTTTACTCTTTGGTGGTCGCGCTCGGTTTGCAGTGTCCAACCCCAAGTCCGATGCAAAAAGCGGTGATATTTTGCGTCAGGCGTTGGGCAATGTGTTTCCCGAATTGGCGGATGCGCGTTTGGATTACTGCTGGGGAGGCACTGTCGACATGAGTGCGGATCGCCTGCCTCGCGCCGGTGAAAAAAACGGTCTCTACTACGCCATGGGGTACAGCGGCCACGGTGCGCAAATGGCTGTTCACATGGGCGACATCATGGCGCAAGTCATGGGCGGCAATGCCGAGGCAAATCCTTGGCGTGACCTTTCCTGGCCAGCGGTGCCAGGTCATTTTGGTAAACCGTGGTTCTTACCTTTGGTAGGCATGTACTACAAGATGCTGGATCGGCTGCAATAGACCGGTGAGTAGTGTTTTTGTCACTGCTGCCAGCCTCACACATCGGAAACAGGCTTAGACAAATGACAGAGAAAAACAGCAAGAGCCCATTGATAACTCGCCGCAACACGTTGCGGTTGATGGCCGGTGCAGGTGCTGGATACCTGGGCTGGTCAGCGTTGTCCGGTAAAGACGACGCTCCAGTGCTGCCAGACCTGAGTAGCTTGAATACAACGCCCGTGTATGGTGGCCGTATTCGTGTCGCGGGTATTTCCAGCTCTACTGCAGACACGCTGGATCCGGCCAAGGGCTCGTTGTCGACGGACTACATTCGTCACAATATGATATACAACCGTCTCACCGCGCTTGATTCACAGCTGAAAGCGCAGATGGCCCTAGCGGAAAGTTATACCAGTGAGGATCTCACCACCTGGTATTTTCAATTGCGCAAAGGTGTGACCTTTCACGACGGAAAATCCCTGCATGCGGATGATGTTGTTTATTCCCTTATGCGACACCAGGACCCGGCGGTTGCCAGTAAAACTGCGTCTGTTGCCGCGCAATTTGCCGAAGTCCGTGCGCTTAACGCGAATGAGGTACTCATACGCCTGACTGGTCCAAATGCGGACTTGCCACAGCTGTTGGCAACGTCGCATTTCAATATTCTGCAGGATGGCACTACAGAGTTTCGCACGGCCGTGGGTACCGGGCCGTTCAGGCTGAAAGAATTTATTCCTGGCGTGCGTACTATTGTTGAACGCAATGAAAATTACTGGAAATCGGGTAAGCCGTACCTGGATGAAATCGAACTGATCGGTATTTCTGATGAAACGGCACGAGTCAACGCATTGCTGTCCAATGATGTGCAGTTGATGATCGTGACGGATCCGAGCTCTATTCGCCGACTGCGGGAAGCGCCGGGTTTTAGTGCACAACAAACGCCCTCCAGCCTGTATACCGACCTGATTATGCGACAGGATAATTACCCGGGTAGCAATCCTGATTTTGTTTTGGGTATGAAATATCTGTTTGACCGTGAGCTGATCAAACGCGCGTTGTTTCGCGGCTCCGCTACGGTTGCCAATGACCATCCAGTGCCGCCGGGTCACCGCTATTTCGCAGCCGACCTGCCTCAGCGTGAGCACGATCCGGATCGCGCGGCGTTTCACTTTAAGCGCGCGGGTGTGTCGGGTGGACGCTTCCCATTGTTTGCATCACCGGTGGCTGGCGGCTCGGTGGAAATAGCATCGCTGCTGCAGTTGTCGGCCAATAAAGCTGGGCTAAATTTGGCGGTGAACCGCATGCCTGCAGATGGTTATTGGTCTAATCATTGGGCCAAGCACCCGCTGAGTTTTGGCAATGTGAATCCGCGGCCAAGTATAGATTTGCTATTCAGCACCTTTTTTAAATCCACTGCCCCCTGGAATAACTCCGCTTGGAATAGTCCGCAGTTCGACCAGCTGCTGCTGGCGTCGCGGGCGGAAAAGGACGAGGTTAAACGCAAGCAAATGTATGTGGATATGCAAACCCTTATTCACAACGATTGCGGTATCGGTATTCCGGTATTTATGAATCTGATTGATGGCTACAACAATCGTTTGGGTGGCCTGGGCTCTATTCCTATAGGTGGACTGATGGGCTATGACTTCTCTGAACATGTGTGGTGGCTGTCATGAAAATGTTGTTGGTATTACTGGGCAAGCGCATAGGCGTATCTATCGTTACGCTACTGTTAGTATCAGCGGTGGTATTTACCATTTCTAACCTCCTGCCGGGCGATGCCGCAGAGGCCTTGCTGGGGCAAAGTGCTACACCAGAAGCAGTCGCTGGGCTACGTGAGGCACTGGGGCTAAACGAGCCTGCGCTGCAGCGTTATTTCAATTGGCTCGGTGGCCTGATGAGCGGTGATCCGGGCGTTTCGCTGGCGAACAATATGCCAGTGGCTGAGCTGATTGCTACGCGCTTACCTAAGTCGTTAGTTCTAGCGGGATTTGCCGCGCTACTCTCTGTGCCGCTGGCGCTCAGTATTGGTGTGTTTTCAGCCATGCACAGCGGTTCGCGTATAGACCGGGTGCTGAATACCATGACACTGATAATGGTGGCGGTGCCTGAGTTTTTGCTGGCCACAATTGCTGTGCTGATTTTTGCAGTGGAATTACAGTGGGTGTCGGCCATGTCCTATGCACCACCGGATGCGTCGATAGGGGAGTTTCTGAGCGCTTACGCGCTGCCGGTGATGACGCTGTTATTTGCGTTGTCGGCGCAGATGGCCCGTATGACTCGCGCTGCAGTCATCGACCAGCTGAGCCAACCCTATGTGGAAATGGCGCTGCTCAAGGGCGCCAGTCTAGGACGAGTGGTGTTGCGCCATGCGCTGCCAAATGCAATTGGCCCCATCGCCAATGCCGTGGCATTGGGGCTCTCTTACCTATTGGGCGGAGTCATTATTGTAGAGGTGATTTTTAGCTACCCAGGTATTGCCAGCTTGATGGTGGATTCGGTGACTAACCGCGACATGCCTCTGTTACAGGCTTGCGCCATGATCTTCTGCGCGGCCTATCTAATCTTAGTGTTACTGGCTGATATTGCCGCCATTGTTTCTAACCCGAAATTGCGTAGTTAGTACGTTAAGGTAAAAAAGGCTTTGCTATGAAAGTGATGAACTTTATTCAACAGTTATCCAAAACTGGCCAGTTTGGACTGGGGTTAGTGGTTGTGTGGTTGTTTCTGGCTGTGCTGGGGCCTTGGTTGGCACCTTATCCGGTGGGCGAGATAGTCGCTTACGACGTATTTGAGCCATTAGGTAGCAACGGTTATCTACTGGGCACAGATTATCTGGGGCGCGATGTCCTCAGTCGCATTCTGTTCGGCGCACGCTACACAATCGGTTTGGCGCTAGTTGCAGCAGGTTTGGCGGGGATTGCCGGCACAGGTTTGGGGATTTTTGCCGCTGTTAGCCCACGTTGGCTTGACGAAACGATCAGCCGTTTGATGGATGCCCTGATTTCGATTCCCAACAAAATCTTTGCGTTAGTGGCCATTGCCTCATTTGGCTCGTCACTACCGGTTCTGCTGTTAATTACCGCCATCAGTTATACCCCAGGTTGTTTTCGTATCGCTCGTTCGCTGGCGGTGAATCAGAACCAGATGGAATTCGTGCTGGTGGCCCGCGCGCGTGGTGAAGGGCGTGCATATTTGGCCTGGACCGAGATTCTACCCAATATGATCCACCCTATCTTGGCGGATGTCGGCCTGCGTTTTGTGTACGTGGTATTGCTGCTCAGCAGCCTTAGCTTTCTCGGTTTGGGGGTGCAGCCGCCCGATGCCGACCTGGGTTCGCTGGTACGAGAGAATATTTCCGGCCTGGCGGAAGGCGCACCTGCTGTGCTCATGCCAGCTCTGGCCATTGCCATGATTACCATTGGTGTAAACCTGTTAATCGATAGCTTGCGTGGCAGCACTCGAAATATTACGGGGGACAAATAGTATGACGAATTCAGCTGCTCAAGCCCATGTCCGAGTCACTGACCTTGAGGTTGTTGCCCCCGGTCCGAAGGGTGAGTTTGTGATTGTCGACAAGGTCAGCTTCAGTATTAACAAAGGCGAGGTGTTGGCCCTAATTGGTGAATCGGGTTCTGGTAAAACCACCATAGCATTGACATTAATGGGCTACGCTCGTGGCGGTTGCCGAATTAGTGGTGGCTGCGTCATGGTTGGCGAAACTGATGTGACTGCTCTGGACCAGGATGACCTCGAAGCGCTGCGTGGACGCCGAGTATCGTATGTGGCGCAAAGTGCAGCTGCTGCGTTTAACCCCTCAAAAACCATTATGGATCAGGTCACAGAAGTGGCAGCTATCCACGGTTTAATGTCGCGCAGTGCCGCTGAGAAAAAAGCTGTGGAGTTGTTTCGTGCTCTGGCATTGCCTGATCCTGAACACCTCGGCAAGCGTTTCCCTCACCAGGTTTCCGGTGGGCAGTTGCAACGTTTAATGGCCGCTATGGCGTTGATGTCGGATCCCGAATTGGTGATTTTTGACGAGCCAACGACAGCGCTGGATGTCACGACACAAATTGATGTACTGAAAGCGTTTAAGCGCGTGGTACAGGAACGTGACATTACTGCGATTTATGTGTCGCACGACTTGGCGGTAGTTGCACAAATGGCTGATCAAGTGGTGGTATTAAACAAGGGGCAGATTCGCGAATGCGGCGCTACTGAGCAAGTCTTGACTGCACCGCAAGATGATTACACGAAAACCTTAATGGCTGCTGCTAAACACCCACAACGGGAAGGCTTGAATCAGCCCCCGCAAACTGCGCCATTGTTGGAAGTGAAAGGATTAATGGCGGGTTACGGTAAAATTAATCGCCAAGGTATTCCTGCTATACCGATTTTGCGCGATGTGGGTGTGCGTCTCGAACGCGGTGCAACCCTGGGGGTGATTGGAGAATCGGGTTCCGGTAAGTCGACTCTCGCACGTGTAATTGCGGGCTTGTTGCCACCGGCAGCGGGTACGATTCAGTTTGACGGCGAACCCTTACCGAAAACACTGGCCGAGCGGGACAAAGAACATTTTCGGCGCATTCAGATTGTATTTCAAAATGCGGATACCGCACTTAATCCTTCTCACACGATTGAGCGTATTCTTGGTCGCCCGCTAACGTTTTATCACGGTTTACGCGGTGCCGCGCGTAAGCAACGGGTGGAAGAATTATTGACGTTAGTGAAACTTCCGGTTGCATTAATTGATCGCCGCTGCAGTGATTTATCCGGTGGGCAAAAACAACGTATCAATTTGGCCCGCGCCCTGGCGGCAGAACCGGATTTAATTTTGTGTGACGAAGTGACGTCGGCACTGGATACGGTTGTGGGTGCCGCAATTTTAGAATTGTTGGCAGAGCTGCGACGAAAATTGAATTTATCCATTGTGTTTATCAGTCACGACATTTCTATCGTGCGCTCCATGTGCGATGACATTTTGGTGCTGTATGGCGGTCAACGTGTTGAGTACGGCAGCCGCGCCAGCTTTACCACTGCGCCGTTTCATCCCTACACCGACATGCTGATTGCGTCGGTGCCAGAATTACGCATGGGTTGGTTGGAAGAAACCGTCGATCATTCGGCTCAGAGCGCTCTTGAGGCGCTGGACAAAGATCCGCGTATTTGCCGGTTTTTAGACCGTTGCCCGAAACGCGTTGAAGGCTTGTGCAATGCGGTAATACCCCCGCAGCACAAACTTTCAAGTGGCAGTGAAATACTCTGTCATTTAACTGAAGAGCAACTGCAGAATGGGCTAACGCCTGAACAAAAATCTGTTGTGGAAGGAGTTTCTTAATGGTTTCTCGATTTGTCAGATTGGCAGAAAGCAATCGAGCAGCAGTGACGTTTACCTTAAATGGTGAATCTTGTACTGCACTTGCTGGTGACACGGTAATGGTCGCGATATTGCAACACGCTGATCGTTTGCGAACGTCAGAATTTGGTGACGGCGAACGTGCCGGCTTTTGTTTAATGGGCGCCTGTCAGGACTGCTGGGTGCGCACGGACAGTGGTCAGCGCTTGCGCGCCTGTACGACACCTGTCGAGGAAGGGATGGCTATTGTCACTACTCCATTGGAGGCAACATGGGTAAATCAATAACAGAGCGTCGTGTTGTGGTCGTAGGCGCGGGCCCCGCTGGAATCCGTTGTGCCGAAGCTCTGGTAAAAGCAGGTATTCGTCCTCTGGTGATCGATGAAGGTCGGCGCAGTGGCGGCCAGATTTATCGTCAGCAACCAGAGAACTTTTCTCGCTCGGCAAAAGAGCTTTACGGCACAGAAGCGCCGAAAGCGAAAAATTTACATGCCTCTTTTGAGCAGCTTTTACCCGATATCGATTACTGGCCAGAAAGCTTAATTTGGAGCATCGACCGAGAAACGTTGTATGTCGTGTCGAATAATAAGCAGATTACTGTCGAGTTTAGTGGCCTGATTATTTGTGCGGGCGCCACTGATCGTTTGTTACCTGTCGAGGGTTGGCATCGCGCAGGCTGTTACAGTTTGGGTGGATCACAAATTGCGTTGAAATCGCAAGCGTGTGCCATCGGCAGTGAAGTGGCATTTATGGGTACTGGGCCATTGTTGTATTTAGTGGCGGCACAATATGCCAAAGCCGGAGCAAAAGTTGCTGCAGTGGTCGATACGTCAGCTTTTTCATTGCGTATCAAAGCCCTGCCGTGGTTGCTGGCCAATCCATCGGCATTAATCAATGGGTTAGTGTTGACCGCAAAGTTAATGCTTGCCGGTGTGAAAATGTACAGTGGTGCTGAACCGGTTGCTGTTGATGGTGATGATGAACACGGTGTGTCCGGTTTACGTATTCGTGACAAAAAAGGTCGCGAACAAACTATTCGTTGCGATGCGGTGGCTATGGGGTATCACTTGCGTCCAGAAACCCAGCTGGCAGATTTAGCGCGCTGTGAATTTCGTTTTGATGAGCAAACACGCCAGTGGTTACCCCGTCTGGATGAAGATGGGCGAAGTACAATGGATGATGTTTATCTTGCTGGTGATGGTGCCAGCATCATGGGTGCAGATGCCGCAGAACGTCGAGGCGAACTGGCCGCGTTAGCGTTGTTACAAGATCAGGGTTATACCGTTAATCAAAATAGATTACAGGAGCTACGCGATCAAGTTTCACGTTTGCGCCGTTTTGCACTGGGTTTAAGCAAAGCCTTTCCGTGGCCCTATCATTTAGTAAAAAAATTGTCGGATTCAACGGTTGTTTGTCGTTGCGAGACAATCACTGTGGGTAATTTACGCAACACGCTAAAAGAAACTGGTGCTCGTGAAGCTAACCGGGCAAAAGCATTTAGCCGCGTCGGTATGGGACGTTGTCAGGGACGTTTTTGTGCTAACAGTGGAGCCGAAATTATTGCGGCAGAAACTGGCGTGCAAATATTTGAAGCAGGTCGTTTGCGCGGGCAAGCGCCCGTAAAACCGTTAGCTTTATCTAGTGTAACGGAGGTGCGCTCATGAAAACTATCAGCAGTGATGTGATCGTTGTTGGCGGCGGTATTATGGGCAGTTCGACGGCATTTTTTCTGCGCCAGCGCGGAATTTCCGTATCACTTATTGAACGTGATCTTGTTGGTCAGCATGCCAGTGGGACGAACTTTGGTAATGTGCGCCGACAAGGTCGTCCTATTTATCAATTACAGTTATCGCAGCGTGCCCATGAGATTTGGCGCAAATCAAAAACCTTATTAGAGACTGATCTGGAGTACCGTGAGGTTGGTCAGATGCGTGTTTATTATCCGGATAACACGCAAGCACAAGAGCTGTATGAAACCTATGCGCGTGATGCGAAAGAGCATGGTTTGGAGTTAGAATTATTTACTGGCGATGCATTGCGGAAAAAATTTCCCTACATTGGTCCTGACGTAATGGGTGCATCGTATTCGCCATCTTGTGGCCATGCCAATCCGCGTTTAGCGGCTCCGGCATTCGCTCGGGCTGCGCAAAAACTGGGTGCGCGTGTTGATGAATTTACGCGCATTATCGCCGTCGAAAAAATTGGCGAAGACTTTCATGTTCTGAGTGAAAAGGGGCAATTGTACAAAGCGCCGACCTTGTTAATTTCCACCGGTGCATGGGGTAACGAATTGGCATTGCAGTTTGGTGATGCTGTACCTCTGGGTAGCCGTGGTCCAACTATGTCAGTAACCGAGCCGGTGCCGCACTGCATATTGCCTTCTATTGGCATAACGACACCCGATGAACGTGAAATTGTTTATTTCCGTCAAGTAGAACGCGGCAATATCGTTATTGGTGGCAGTACTCGCGGTGTTGGTTTTCCTAATACGTGTAAGACACCCGTGCGGCCAACTAATACGTTGTCGCAATTGGCAAAAATTCAGCGCCTTACGCCGTGCTTGGGCCAGCTCAATGTCATTCGCACCTGGAGCGGCACAGAAGGTTACCTACCTGATTCACAACCAATCATAGGGCCGAGTGACTCCGCGGCAGGGCTTTATTACGCCTTCGGTTTTTCTGGTTCCGGTTTCCAAATAGGGCCGGGTGTTGGCGAAACCATAGCTGAACTGATTGACACAGGGCGAACGGATATTGATTTGTCGCACTATAGATTATCCCGTTTTAAACTTTCCTGAGGTTTGCTATGAGTGCCGAATTGCCGCTGGACGATACTGACTCCGCTTCACAGAAAGCGTTAGAAGCAGAAGTGACTGATGTAGTTGTGGATGTAGTGGTAGATGCAGCTACGGAGCTGGATATCACCCAGCGGCAAGAAAGCGACTTGCTTGGCAGCCGTACTTTAAATGTGGATGTTTACTACGGCATTAACACGGTACGCGCTGTCGAGAACTTTCCCATCACCGGTATTACGGTTGCGCAATATCCAGAACTGATCAAAGCCATAGCGGCTATCAAACAAGCTGCGGCTATCACTAATCGCGATTTAGGTTTGCTCAGCCCGCTTAAGGCCGGTGCCATTGCTACTGCTTGTAAAGCATTGTGGAATGGCCATTATCACGACCAGTTTGTGGTGGATGTTATTCAAGGCGGTGCAGGTACATCAACCAATATGAATGCCAATGAGGTTATTGCTAATCTTGGGCTTGAAGTCCTGGGTCACGGCAAGGGCGAGTACCAGCATCTGCACCCCAATGAAGATGTCAATATGGGGCAGAGTACCAATGATGTTTATCCCACCAGCATAAAAATTGCGATGTGTTTTGCCTTAAAAAGCCTGACCGATACTATGGCTGGATTGCGGGAGTCTTTTGCCAACAAGGCCTTTGAATTTAAAGATGTTATTAAAATGGGGCGCACGCAAATGCAAGATGCTGTGCCCATGACTTTGGGACAGGAATTCAGCACCTACGCTGATATGCTACAAGAAGATATACAGCGGCTAAATGAAGCGTTTGACTTGATTTTAGAAATTAATTTGGGGGGCACAGCCATTGGTACTGGTATCAATGCTCACCCGGCTTATGCCAAACGTGTTTGTCGGCACTTGATCAATATTACTGGCTTGCCATTGAGTACCGCGCCGAATTTAATTGAAGCGACGCAAGACTGTGGTGCCTTTGTGCAGTTGTCGGGTGTGCTAAAACGTGTGGCGATAAAACTGTCGAAAATATGTAACGACTTGCGCTTGTTATCCAGTGGACCGCGGGCCGGTTTTAACGAAATTAATCTACCTCCTATGCAAGCGGGCTCCAGCATCATGCCTGGTAAGGTAAACCCTGTGATTCCAGAAGTGGTGAATCAGGTCGCTTTTGAGGTTATTGGCAATGACCTCACTGTGAGTTTTGCGGCAGAGGGCGGACAACTGCAACTTAATGCATTCGAGCCCATTATTGCGCACAGTATTTTTAAAAGTATTACCCACCTCAGCCAAGCTTGCAGAGTATTAGATGAACGTTGTGTACAGGGCATTACGGCAAACGCCGAACGCCTGCGCGATATCGTAGAAAATTCTATAGGCCTGGCAACGGCGTTGAACCCTTATATCGGTTATCGTAACGCCACCACGATTGCCCGTGATGCCTTGCTGACCAATCGTAAGGTATACGATCTGGTACTGGAGCGAGAGCTAATGACTAAGCTGCAGCTTGATGAAGTTCTAAAGCCGGAAGCGTTAGTCAAAGTGAAGCCCGTGTCTATGTTCTGATCGCAATTCGTTTTGCACGTTATCCCTGAAGAATTACCTCTGTTCATATAGCTATTCGTTCTTTCCTGTATGCCGCTTTATATAGAAAGTGGCGCCTTATTACGCCAGTAAAATTAAACGTGCCTTTTATAAATGATGTAGGGCGCTGATTGTTTGTTAATAGTGCCAAATGTTAGCGTTGTCGCTTGAATTTACACTACCTGTTGACTATGTTTAATCCTAGGCGCTCTAGAGTATCTCTTCCTTTGCATGTATGGTGGTTTTAGCTGATTGTGTCTCGATTGGTGCTCGTGAAATATGAACTTGGTGGGCATAAAAAGGAATCCCTACTCTTAGCACAAAAGCTGGAAGTTGTTGTTTAAACAGCTGCTGGATAAGTACGCTAATAGTGGTAGCTGGCTGATCTTTAATATGACCGAGACGATGTTGATTCAAAACGCTGAACTTGCAAAGCCTCACATGATTGCTATACCGGCATTAGGGGAGTTTTTTACTTTCGAGAACATTGGTGTGCCGTATCCCAGCCTTAATAATATTTGTCACTTGCCGACACATGAATTGAAAGTCGATAAGCCCTTTGTCGATGATTTTGTTGATGATATTGGTGCTATCAATAGGAATGTTCCTGCAGTCAATATAACTTTCCAGGCGGCAAGCGCAATGTGCTTGATAGTGGCTGCTGGAGTTGTTGAGACCGCAACAAAATTGGACAATTTAGCAAAAAGTGGCTCTCAGTTTATTCAAGGGTATTGATTAAACCGATTCTGGAAAAGAACTTTTTAGTACTACTTAACTTTAGGGATAGGCATCATGCGTAACAACCAACCCGTCACCCAGCGTGAAAAATCTTACTCCGATAAAACCCGGATTGTGTCGACTACGGATAAGCGCGGTGCCATTGTTAGTGCTAACAAGGACTTTATTGATATTTCGGGCTTTGATAAAAGCGAAATTATTAATCAGCCGCATAACGTCATCCGCCACCCGGATATGCCTAGCGCGGCGTTTGAGGATTTATGGGCCACAGTGAAAAGTGGTAAGGCGTGGATGGGAGCCGTTAAAAACCGCTGTAAAAACGGCGATCATTACTGGGTTGATGCGTTTGTTACGCCAATTATGGATGGTTCTGAAGTGCTGGGTTATCAGTCGGTGCGCCGCAGGCCTTCCGCTGAACTGGTTAAAAGTGCAGAGCGCGTTTATGGTATTGCAGGGGCTTCTGCGAATAAGGTTATGGGTCTATTTAGGTCTATGCCTATGTGGTTGGTCAGTGGTATGACGAGTTTTATCGCGGTAGCTGCGCTACTCTACCTGGGGCAGCGGTTTAACTTGTCGGCGATTATTGTTGCTGCAGCGTGCTTGCCCTTACTCTTGTTAATGCCTTGGTTAGCAAGTAGTTCATTGCGAAATCTGGTAGCCGATTCCCGTCGAATTATTGATAGCCCTATTGCTACGAATGTATATGGCGGCGGTGTCGGTGATGTAGCCCAACTTAAAACCGCATTTCACTATATGGAATCGTTAAAAGAAACAATTTTGTGGCGTATTAAGGAAACCGCGGATTCTGTTATGTCAGAATCCGATTCATCGTTGGATAATCTTTCCAATAGTTCTGATCAGATTGCTGTATTGGCGCAGGAAGTGGAACAGTTAGCTTCAGCTATGAATGAAATGTCTGCTACCGTGCAAGAAGTTGCCTCGAACGCTGCTATCACTGCTCAGTCCTCCGTAGATTCGCAAAAGAGTGTTGTGCAGGGTAAAAACAGTCTAGAGGAGGTACTGGAATCTGTAAAAGCCATGACGGATCATCTGGCAGTATCTGGAGGGATTGTAAAAGAGCTGGCAGAGAGTACAGACAAAATCAGCCAAATTGTCCATGTCATTAATAGTATTGCCGATCAAACTAATCTCTTGGCCTTAAACGCCGCAATTGAAGCGGCCAGGGCTGGTGAGCATGGTCGTGGATTTTCGGTGGTTGCCGATGAGGTTAGGCAACTGGCAGGTAAGACTCAGGATTCAACCGGCACTATTAACGAACTGGTCAGTGGTTTTCAGTCTGCATCATCCAAGGCACTAACGTCTATCACCGAAAGTGGAAAAATGGCTGAACAGTGTAATGACAGAATCAGTGTAACCAGTGAGGCCTTGGAAAAAATCAATTCTGAAATTGAAATGATTTCGGATCAAACCACACAGATTGCGACTGCAACGGAAGAGCAGAGTGCGGTTTCTGACGAAATGAATCGGAATGTGACGAATATTAATGAAGCGAGTCAGTCTAATAAAGAGGAGGTCAACAAATCGCTTGAGGCTTCTAAAACGTTGAAGGCGACGGCCGTTACTTTAAGTGAAATGATTGATCAGTTTAGAAATATTAGTCAGGGCTAGTAACTTTCTATTTTGCGGGATTTTGGTTCAATTTTCTTCAAAAAAGTGGCGCCGTTAGGCGCCAAAAGCAAGTTAATAGGGTTTATCTTTAACAGAGCTTGCGATCAACTGTCTGCTTCGATACCAATCAATACACTCTTAAACTTTAAGTTTGCTTCATAAGCTTGCCGGCCTAAATCTTTACCGATACCTGATTGCTTATAGCCGCCTGTTGGAATAATAAAGTCAGCGCTGCGACCATAGCGATTCATCCATACCGTACCGGCTTGAATCTGTCGTATGGCGCGCAAGCCACGATTGATGTTGCTGGTATATACACCAGCAGCTAAGCCATATACAGAGTCGTTAGCTAATGCATAGGCTTCTTCTTCTGTGGCAAACGTTTGTACTGTCATCACCGGGCCAAAAATTTCTTCTTGCACCGCAGCCATGGAGTTATCGACATTGGTTAATAGCGTAGGCTGGAAATAAGCGCCACTTTCGGGATCGCCAATAAAGTTTCCGCCGATATGCGCGCATGCGCCATCACGAATAGATTTTTGTACGCGTTCGTCAATGCCTTTGGCTTGCCCTTGCGAAATAATTGGCGAATAGGTTGTTGACGCGCTCCAAGTGGGGCCCGCGTTTACTGTTTTTGAACAGGCAACAAGTTTTTCCAACAGTGCTTCGGCAACCGTATCCTGAACCAATAGGCGTGACCCGGCGACACACACTTGCCCGGCATTATTGAGAATAGCGCGAGAAATAGTAGCTGCCACTTTATCGATATCTTCGACATCGCCGAAAACAATTTGCGGACTTTTACCACCTAATTCCAGTGTCACAGGTTTGGGGCCTGTATGCGCGCAGGCTGCCATAATATGCGCGCCAGTTTTGGTGGAACCAGTAAACGTAACTTTGCCGATTCCCGGGTGACGGACAATGGCATCACCGGTGGTATGCCCTAAACCGGTGACGACATTGAACAGGCCTGCGGGTAAACCTGCTTCGACAGCGAGTTCAGCTAAACGTAATACTGAAAAAGGTGTCATTTCTGAAGGTTTGAGTACAACGGCATTACCTGCTGCCAGTGCCGGTGCGATCTTCCAGGTAGCCATGACTAAGGGAAAATTCCATGGAGCAATGGCGCCGACAACGCCAATGGGTTCGGCAATGACCATGCCCAACTGATCAGCTTGCGTTGCGGCGATATCGCCACCATGTTTATCTGCAAATTCGGAATAAAAACGAATACATTCTGCCGTAGTGGGAACGTCCCAACCAATGGCGTCTTGTACTGGCCGCGTTGAACTGATTGCTTCAAGTTTGCCGAGTTCAATGGCCTGGCTGTCAACTAAATCTGCCCAGCGCCGTAGAACGCGTGCGCGATCTCGTGGTGCGCGTGTTGCCCAGCCACTTTCTTTGATAGCGCGTTGCGCACTTTGCACCGCTTGGTCAACAATATCGGCCCCAGCATCGGGAATTTCGCTGTATGCAACGTTGTCTGAAGGCCTATAAACAGTAATGGATTCGCCGCCAGTTACCGCCACGCCGTGGATGAAATGGTAGCCCTTGGGGCGAATGGTTGTGGGGTCAAAACTATTATCGACAACCGCCATACATAATATTCCTAACTATTAACCTGGCGCTTAAATAGATCGTCTTGGTCTATTTAAACGTCGCCCTTTAAAATTGGGCGGAATTTTCAAAATCCCTTGATATTGAAGAGCTCGCATGGGCCTCCGGCCCATAGTGATGCATCCCTGCATCACTGTTATTAACCCGTCATATTTAAGTGCCGAGTTAATAAAAGCGTTCTACATTGAAATAAATGAGCGCCAGGTTTTATGACTGCATTTAACTGGCGCTACTGCTTGGATTTATTCTGGCAGGTGTTCTAAAAGAAAAGACAGTGTTGCTGTGTGTTCAACAAAATTGACTTTTTTGGGATCATCTGCAGGACCTTTGTAGATAGCCGCAATCACATTTAAACCCTGATTACTAATTTTTACCGTCACCATACCTTTCTTGTCGGTGTGCAATGGTTTTTGATCGGGGTCATTAACGTAATCCGTTTTAATTTCTGCATTCTTTACCGGCTCGCCATTGAGCAATACTTGCAGTTTTAGCTTGTCACCCATCATTTCTGGTAGTGGATAGTTAACAGGAATAATTTGTAGCGTTTGATTAGGCAATGCTGCTAATGGCTTGTTGAGTTTGCCGCGTAGGTGCACGGCATATTTCATGGTGTGTTCGGCGATCACTGCATCAGGCACTTCGTCTTTACCTTTTTTGTGCCATTCGCCATCTGCGGTTTTGCTCCAGGTTCCGTTGTCCAGTACCGCAGTTACTACCGGCGGTTGGTCATCACTCACCACAAGAGGTAAGGGGCCTGCCACGAATAGTTCTGCGTCGACCGGATTGAGATTGGCATCATAAGCTGCGAAATTTGTAATGAGTGGTAAGCGCTTAACCGCATCCAAATCATCGGCGCCGACCCCGTAGACCAATGCGGTTTGGGTTGCACGCTCGGCAAACCAGATGCCGTGGGCATTGGCTTGATTGGTGATGAATAGAGACGTCAATGCGACAGCAGAAGCAAATTTTACATAGGCTTTCATTGAAAATTCCTCGTTAGAAAATGGATTGATGAACCTACAAAACAAAGGACAGTCATAAGGATACGTTTGTCGTGCCGCAGGTATTGCGCGATTGGACCCTTAGGATTGCACCCTTTTAACAAATAATCTCTAAAAACAGCAGATAATAGTGTGAGCCCTATGGAGTATAGAGTTTTTGGAAAAATCCGCTCACTGCCACATGAATAGTGATGGCTTCATCGCTATTGTTCTGCCAGTACCAACCGTGTGTGCCGGCAAACGGTGCTGTAAATGCGCCTTTAGCTTGTTGCTGTTGTTTTTGTTTCCAATAGCTGGTGAATTCGTCGGTAGCGTTGACTTTCTCACCGTGCATATCCGCATACACATTAGCGCCATCGGTATACCATTGAAAAACAAAGCGTTGTCCTGCAGCCATTGCTGCTTTTAGTTCAATACCGTCGTAAGGCTCTAGCACAATGGTGCGCTGTTCGGTAAGAAAGTTTTCCTGGTAGGGTATTATAGTATTTTCTATTGTTATGCTTTCTGCTGCTACTGGTGCGCCAGCGGTGTTTGCCGTAGGTACTGTATCCGGACTCTCGGTGCTCTTTGCTGCGAGTTTGTCTAAACCTAACGCTTTACCCGTGCCCAAGAGATCGATGTTATATTCCGCAGGTAAGATAAATGTGACCAGTAGCAATGCCGCAATGGTCGACGCGATTAAAAAAGATTTTCCAAGCTGTTTTAATGAAGGTGCTGGAAGTTGATGTTCCATTATTGTGACCTCGTAAAATGTCAAGGGAGCGCTTATTGACGCATGAAATATCCAGTTAATTGATAGCCCATTAACATAAGCCCCGCACTCATCAGTAGCGTATTCGCGATGACAGCCTGTTGAAAATAGCGACTGGAATGACGCCATAAACCTACCGCAAGTAAAATAGCGCTCAGCGCTAACAACTGACCGAGTTCTACGCCGATATTGAAGGCAATAATGTTGGTAACCAGGCCTTCCTGAGAAAAAGTAAATTCCTGCAGCTTTGTTGCTAGACCAAAGCCATGAAAAAATCCAAAAATTAAAACGGCAGCCTTAGTGTTCGGTTGATAGCCTAATAGACGACGAAAACCACCAAGGTTATCAAAGGCTTTATATACGACAGATAGCCCGATAATAGCGTCCACCAGATGCGCGTTAACATGTGTCCGGCTAAGGACGCCATACAGCAAGGTAACACTGTGGCCAATGGCAAATAAGGTTACATAAACACTGATATCTTTTAAGCGGTAGAGAAAAAAGATAACGCCAAACAAAAATAACAAATGGTCGTAACCGGTGACCATATGTTTGGCACCCAGATAGATAAAAGGCAAAATCTGGGCGCCGCTATTTTGTTCGATAAATGCTTTGTCCCCATCGGCAACACCATGTGCCAGCGCTTCTGCAGCAGGGAGCATCAGAAGCAGCAATGCCAGCACTACGAGGGGAATTGCCCAGTACTGACGCTGCATGTTTGCAGTAGTAGACTGCTGGCTATTGCTGATTGCGTTAGGGGCTATCACTGGCATGCTCCTTAATGCTTGGGCGCTTCACCAATCGTGAAGTTAGCCCCGATTTTCGAATAACCGTTTGCTAGTGTGACCAGTGCTAGCACTTTATCTCCATTCTTTAAGGTTAATCCGTTGGCGGTAAAACTGTTGCCACCACTGGCGTGCATATCGACAAACTTAGCAGGCTTAGCGCTTTTTAACTTTAACTTTGCGCTCACAGTGCTGGTGTCTACTGCTTCGCCATCATTGATGAGATAAAGCTTGACTGAATCGGGGCCATTAACCAATTCGAACGACATCTCACCGGAAATAATCACAACGCCACCGTGTTGCGGCTCGGTACTGCCGTGACCATAGGCCGGATTAAAAACCTGTGCTAAGACTAACAGGCCGATAAGGAGTAGGGGAGGCAGGATGGACGATGGTTTTAATAATAATACAGGTTTCATAGTAGATTCCTCTGGTGCAGTGAGTGGTTGGATTGATTACATCACAGGCGCGTAGTAAAAGAGTCTGAAGGTGATAAAGAAACAACACGATTAAGTGAATATCCTTTTGTCACGGCATTTTTTGCTGAGAGCTTTGTAGTGTTAACGCCACTGCACGGTGGGAACACTAAGGTGAGCGCTTAATGTTTTCGCTTTGCTATCTGGTGCTTAAGATCTGGCGTTGACATTTTAGGTTTCAGGACCCAGTACCGTAGTAAACAGGGCACTGAGTATAAGCACTGTCAGGGCAAACATTATTTCCCAACCCAGGGAGCGCCCCAGTTGTTGGCGAACAGTCGACGTCTGCATGTTTGGCACCAAACGTAGTTTGTGATTGGCGGCGAGCAACAGCATTGCGCCCACAGCGGTGATTTTGAAGCTGAACATAATGCCATAGGGGCTATTGAAAAGTGTGGTGACCTTCCAGTGCAGTAGTTCCGCCAGCACATAACTTCCTGCACCCAATAGCAGTGCAACGATGAAGCTGGCATAGACACCAAACTGATGCATCAGTTGTTGCAGTACAACCACGTCCGCTCGTTTGTTTAATTGCCAGAGCGGTAACAGTGTGCCAGCCCAGCCCAACCCGGCAATAATATGCATGCCAATGAGCGCGCGTAGCAAATACCCTTTCTCGCTGATATGACCAATACAGCTGAAGCCATAACCAATGCTGACTAGCGAGAAGAGATACAACAGTAAACTGGATACGTCGCGCCAAGGTTGTATTTTGCTTCGCAATAACCATGTTGCTAGGAGAATTGCACAAAAACCAATGACTCTTGAGGCAGTTGCTGTACCGATAGAGGTTTCCCAGAGGATGCCAGCCATCTCACGATCAAACATCCCTGTGAAACCGGCGCCATTAAAGTCGCCGACTTGTGCAAGAAAATTAATCGTAACGCTGCAGATACCAAAAAAAGCGCCAGCCGGCAAATAAGTGGCTAGCAATGCCTGCTGAATACCCGCTTGACGGTTGAGCAGGTAGATAAATCCACCGCCTATCACGGTAGCCGTACTCAGGTAAATCACAACCTTGCTGAGCAATTGCACAGTAAGCCAGGGCGACAATTGCAGCGATTCGATCATATTTTACGTGTCTTGTTGAGCGGTAGAAATTTACAAAATAGTAAATTCATAGCTGCCAGACATCTTATGGCTGTCACCACCCATAATGGTCCAGTGGACGGTGTAGCTGCCGGGTTCAAGCATTGGCAGTGGCAATGAAAAGCCTTCTTGTTCTGTCATAACCCGATTACTTTCCAGCTTCACAGGTTTACCGTTTTCATCCGTAATAGTTACGTTGACCAGACGTGAGGCAGCACTAAAGTGCAATTCCAATGTGGTTGGGGCTTCTTCTATGACTTCACCCATGCCTGGTGTGGCGTGTGCCAGTGAGCTATGAGCAAAGACGGCTGCAGGCTTGGCAAGCAAGAGCATGAGAACTGTTAAAGACAATAATTTATTCATGGGGTGCCTCGTTCTGCGTGATTAAGTGCAAGTAGCTGCATGTGATAGCAGTATATAAGATCTTAGTCGCTAATACTGTTTTCCAAAATGGCCTCAAAGACCGGATGTTACTGATTTTCGCTTGATGGCAGCATATCCTGCTGCAATGGTAATGCTGTGCTTCCGATAATAAACCTGCAGAACAAAATGACGCCGGACTTGGTTACAAAGCCATAATTGAGTCGCCTGCTGTGGTCCAAACAGCAGATTATTTGTTTGTGCTAATAGTAAACTTAAAACGTTATCAGCTCGAAAATAGTCGAGGAAACCTTATGAGATTCAGTACAGCCTATTGCCACTCACCTGTGCGCGCCTGTCTTTGTGTTTCTCAAGGGGGCAACGTGGTTGTCGTATTCATCGGAAATATGGCGATATATTGAGCGATAAAAAATTCTTAAACAGGAAAGGTAAATGTCAAAAGACGTAAGAAAAATTTCGATCCGTGACATGCTGGCATCTGATCTTCCTGATGCCTTGGCACTAACGCAAGGTGCTGGGTGGCCACATCGTGCTGAAGATTGGCGTTTGCATTTCGACAATGGCCGCGGCTGGGTTGCCTGTACCGAAGATGGCAGGTTGGTTGCCACAACGTTGTTATGGGAGTTTGGTGACGATAACGTAGTTGGATCACTGGCGGATCAAAGAATCGGTACGCTGGGTTTGATTGTCGTAGATCCTTCTATGCAAGGTTGTGGCATCGGACGTTTATTGATGAATCATGCCATGGCTGCAGCCAGAGTCGATACTTTACGGTTAATCGCTACCGAAGCAGGGTTGAAGTTGTATGAGTCCTGCGGTTTTGTAAAAACTGGCGGCCTTGTTCAGCATCAGGCTGCGCCGACTAATGTTGTCGCACATTCCGTACCAGAGAACAGGCGAATCCGCGCTGTGACAGAGAATGATCTTGAGGCTTTGATTAAGCTCGATAATCAGGCATTTGGTTGCTCGCGTAGAAAACTGTTGACTGATTTAGTCGGCATGAGTGAAGGCGTTTTATTAGAAGATGAGAACGAGATAAAAGCCTTTGCGTTGATGCGGCGTGGTGGTCGTGGTTTGCAAGTAGGCCCCGTCATCGCGGCCGATGAGTCTGAGGTGATTATTCTGTTATCGCACTTGATAAAGGGCGGCCAGGGTTTTACCCGGATTGATATACCTGAACATGCCAGACAGCTGGCAGAGTGGTTAGAGGCTATTGGTATGCCTGCAGTCGATCATGTGACCGCTATGCAAAAAGGCGCCACAGAGAAATCCTCGTCGAGTATATTCACAACCTATGGAATAGTAACTCAGGCTTTCGGCTAATTTTCGATTGTAGCTGTGATTATTGCACTAAGATTTTAATACTTAAATAACAAGGTTTAACTATGAAAGTAATCGATACCGTCATTAGCACTCGAGTATTTCAGAATACAATAGTCGAAAGTAGTGTGGAAAAACACACGCCATTGTTAGTTGCGGCGGCATTGGTAATGTCTATGAATGCTGTTCAGGCAAATGCTGAAGCCATAGAGTATTCGCTTTCTATTGATGAGTTAGAGAATCAATTTCAAAAAAATCATGATGCCAGAGGTTGGAGTGTTGCCTTTAGTGCAGCCAAAGGTAATGAAAGTATCAATGTGATTTCTGAAGGCGGGCACACCGTTGGTGATTTTGAAGAGCATGAGATGAAGGCGTATTACGCGCGTGCTGTAACGGAATCATCGGCAGTGCTAATTGGTTGGCGGGGTGATATGGAGACCGAAGAACACCGGCACTGGTTTCTAACAGGTTATGAATTTTCGGCACCGATGGATATTGATGTAACAACCAGTTTATTCTGGGGTAGTCAGGGGCGTGTCGGTTTTAGATTGGAGGCCGAGAAAGAATTTGCTATTGCTGAAAAGTTAACTCTGGTGCCCGAAACGAAAATACATGCCCACAGTAGAGATGATCTGGAAGTGGGAATTGCCTCTGGATTTTCTGATATGGAAATTGCTGCGCGTCTTTTTTATGCGGTAACACCAAAGTTTTCTACTTATATTGGCGCGAGCTGGGGTAAATCATTAGGCAGTACTGCAAGCTATTTGCGTGCGGAAAATGAAGACACGTCATCTGAACAATTTTTGCTGGGACTAAGTTACTCGTTTTAATGCTATGACCAGTGCTGCTTGTTATCTCGGTATTAGGCGGGCTCTAAATACGTGCACTGGTTATTTTTTAATGCTTGTTGTCTGATTTTGTTTCGTGTCTCGCTGAGGCCTTTATATCGGCCATAGATTCGTTTCCGGCCATTCTGTATTTTTCTTCAAAGTCACTTTTTAAAAGTGGCTTGCTAAAGTAGTAACCTTGTACCCGTGTGCACCCGTGTGCTATTAAAAAATTCAGCTGTTCTAGGGTTTCTACCCCTTCCGCAATGACGTCAAGTTCGAGGTTTTCACCTAGTGCAAGAACGGTTTTTACGATGGCGCAATCATTGCTGTCGTTGGGTAAGCCTTTGATAAATGATTGATCCAGTTTCAATGTTTTGAAAGGTAGCGCTTTTAATTGGGCCAAGGAGGAATAGCCTGTACCAAAGTCGTCAATGGATAAAGAAACCCCTAGAGCCTTTAGCTTGTTGAGCTGATCAATGCCATCTTCAAGTTCATTCATGGCAGAGCTTTCAGTCACTTCCAGCTCAATATAGCTAGCAGGCAGTTTGTATTTTTCAAGCGCATTTTTAACAACTGTTGGTAGCTCACCTTTGTTGAGTTGCTGGGCAGCAATATTGATGGCAATGTGCTGAAACTTAATGTTATCACGTAACCATTTCGATGCCGTCAGGCAGGCTTGTTCAATAACCCATGCTCCGATAGGATGAATAAGTCCGGTAAGTTCTGCAACAGGAATGAATTCTGCCGGCGATACCAACCCTAGTGAAGGGTGTTTCCAGCGAATCAGTGCTTCTACGCCTATTAGCGTTTCCGTGCGAGCATCAATTTGTGGTTGAAAAACCAAATAAAGTTGTTTTTCCTGAAGGGCAAAGCGTAAATCATTTTCCAGTTTTTGCATTCGCTGGGCTTCGAATGTTAAGTTTTTGGAATAAAACTCGTATCGGTTACGCCCACTCTTTTTGGCCATGGATAATGCAGAGTCTGTATTGCGAATAAGTTCATTGGGTGTATTGCCATCTTTGGGGTAAATGGAAATCCCTGCGCTCGCCGCTAGCCAAATGTCTTCGCCGTTGTTCTGGAAGGGTTGCTCGAACATGCTAAATACTTTTTTGATGGAGCTTGTTGCTGCGTCAGTAGAGTGAATCCCATCTACTAATATTACGAATTCATCACCACAAATTCGGCCAATAAAGTCTTTTTGAAATGGCCCATACGCTAATCTGTTAGCGATCTGAATCAGCAGGTGGTCACCTACGGAATGCCCGAGGCTGTCGTTCAAATGCTTAAAAAAATCCAAGTCCAAAATAATCAATAGAAACCCCGTTCCGGTCTTGTCCGCTATTTTTTTTGAATTTACTATCTTTGCCTGCAGCGAAAATCGATTAGGTAAATTGGTGAGCATGTCATGGGTTTGTAAATGCGTTATTTTTTGTTCTGCGTTAAGTCGTTCTGATAGGTCTACCACCGTCGCCGCAACACGTTTTGGCTCGCTACCATGAATAGGACTTAGGCTGATCTCCAAGGGTATTTTTGTGCCATTTTTTTTCAAGCCGGAAATGGCGCGGCCAACCATACTGCGCGGTTGATTTTCATTGTCTACATAGTTTTTGAGTAAAGAGTGGTGGTGTATCACATCTTTGTCTGGAACCAGTATGTCTACAGATTTTCCAATTAGCTCTTTTTCTAAATAGCCAAATATCTTTTCCAGTGCCGGATTGGTTGTGAGGATAATGCCTTTATTGTTCACAATAAGTATGCCGTTAATACTGTTTTCCAGAAATAGCAATGCTTCTTGTTCTGCTTGTTTTATTCGGCGCAATGCTGATTTTTCATATTCGGAAATGGCAATCTTTTGTTCTGCTATTTGATGCCTCTCAAATAGTCGTATTAGCAAGAGCGTAAAAATAATCAGTATTAGTGAGAGTAGTAAAAAAGGCAGTGACCAATCGTGTTTGATTTGTTCACGTATAGTATCAACTAATGTCGGGTCTATTTTAGAAATAAGTTTTAGATAAGGCGTACTGGTTTTTAATGCGTCAGAATCATTGCTACTTGGCCATGCTGTTGTCCAGAGCATATAGCCATCGTCTTTCTTGAGTGTGCCCTTGTCATTGTTATTGATTACCTGCCAAGTATCCGAGTGCAAATTATAACTACCATCAAATTGATAGGTGATGCCTGAGTGACTGCTGCCGGTTTGCGGTCTGATCCAATTGCCGTCGCTGGTAACAATTAGGAGGTTTTGATAGTTTTCATTGAATACCGTGGAGGCTAAATATTCAGACATGTCGCGGTTGATTAAAAAGATACCTTTAGCTTCGTTATTGTTGTCAAGGGCCAAAGCTGCTAAGCGAATAGTGGGTCGGTGGGGTAGTTCTACTATGCCGTTTTCAATATTAAGATCAAGCTGAGAAACATAGACCTCTCCCGGTAGGAGTGTTTTTGCTTCTAGTACGTAGTAACGGTTAGCTTTGTTTTGCAAGGCTTGCTGAGGTGTCTTAACACTTGCATTGCCTTTGCGGTCAAAACGAATTTGTTCCTGCCCATCAAGCCCAATGAGTCTAACTTGATAAAAGGCTTTGTTGCGCTGTATTAATTCTTCAAGTTCAGACGCTAAGAGTTCATCATCATTTGTAGTGAGGGCATTGCGGATCTTTGTCTCTCCTTGAAGCGAAAGTAGAATGTCGATGGGCACCTCTAGCAGACCGGACATATTTTGGTCAAAGTTATAGAGGTTATGGCGATAATCATCTATAAGCCCGTCAAGCTTGCGATCAAACTCCAGGGTGTAGCCCGTCCAGCCAATTATCGTCAGGCAAATAATACACAGTCCCCCCATGGTAATATGAGGTAAGCGTGATTTAATAAGTCGTGAAAACCTGTTTGCCATCCCAGTTTTCCTTTCAATCAATAGGTGTTTGATTCCCTTATATATATGTAGGGTTTTCAGCGGCGAAAAATGGTTTGCTAGATGCATGCTTTCAATTGAATATTTTGTACTACGTAAACTTAAGTAATAGCAGTAAATGCTCTATTTTTCCAATGTTGTATTGATCTAGCTTGGCCGTACTGTTCGAATTGTTTGGTTCGGGTTATGTCCCTTTTTTTTTATGAGGCTTTGGTTGTTAACATGGCGATAGTTCCAAGATGTTTTAATTGCCGAAAATTTCAATTAGCGTGGTGGTTGTCCAAGTGAAGCAGTTGTTATTAGTTGGCGGTGGCCATGCTCATCTTTTTGTTTTGCGCTACCTTGCTGAGCAATCTATTTGTAATGTGAATGTCACTCTGGTGTCGCCGTCCCGTTGGGTAGACTACTCGGGTATGTTGCCCGGCTGGGTGGCTGGGATCTATTCCGAGTCTGCCTGTCAGATTGATCTGTTGCCATTGGCCCACAAGGCGGGCGTCAATTTCGTCGAGGCATCTGTTATCGGGTTGAGCGTGTCGAAGCGCATTGTGCAGCTGAATGATAATACCGAGTTGTGTTACGACCTGCTTTCTCTCGACATTGGTAGTGAAACCGATGTGCAAGCTTTGCGGGCGTTGGATGCTAACAAGGTAGTGACAGTAAGGCCATTTGCTGATTTTCGAGAATCCTGGAAAGACATATTGCAAGACTGCCAGCATCGGGCTGAATATACATTGGCCGTTGTTGGCGGAGGTGCTGCAGGCGTTGAGCTGGCTTTGGCGGCAAATGCTGCGTTGGCGCCTCGCGTAGCGAGATTGACCCTAGTGTTGATTGTGGGTAGCGGAATTCTGTCTGGGCACAGTCGCGGCGTTAAAGCATTAGCCCGTCGACAATTGCAAGACGCTGGCGTTCGTATTATTCATCAACGCACGGATTCATGTTCAGGCGGCTTGCTGTTACCCGATGGGACCACTGTGCCGGTTGATAAAATAATAGCGGCAACCGGGGCGAAGCCGGCCGCCTGGCTGAAGAGCTCTGGTCTGGCATTGGATGTGGATGGGTTTATTCAAGTTGATGCGACTCATCGCAGTGTGTCTACTGAAACGGTGTTTGCCGCTGGAAACGTCTGTTCGCGTGTTGATCAGTACCTGCCCAAGTCCGGTGTGCATGCGGTTCACGCTGGCCCTGTCCTCGCACGTAACTTGTGTGCAGTATTGGAAAAGACTGCGCTTCAGCCGTATCGGCCGCGCAAATTTTCACTGTATTTATTGTCTTGTGCCAACGGTCAGGCAATCGCATCCTGGGGGCCTTTGTATGCGCGAGGGCAATGGTTGTGGCGACTAAAAGATTATATTGACCGACGTTTTATAGATCGTTTTACTCGGTTATGATGCCTTATTTTTTGCATGGGTAAATTTTCATGTGGGCTTATAGAGGCTGGTTTACCGATACTGCTAATAAAAGGGTTGGCTGATGGACAAGGTGGAGAATAGCGCTGCGGTTGATACATCTAAGCACGCCGGTGAGCTGATTACGGATGATGCATTTCTAACGTCTGTTCGCCAGCAAATGCTGGGTTTTGCTACCTTACAGTTAGGTGATTCCAGCCTCGCGGAAGACGCTGTGCAGGAGGCCTTGGTCGGAGCTTTTAAAAATGCATCTTCATTTGCCGGGCGTGCAGCGTTTAAAACCTGGGTGTTTGCGATCCTGAAAAATAAAATATTTGATATTTTGCGTAAGAAAAAGCGATTAAATGAGACAGAATTGTTAGAAAGCGATGAAAGTGATGCCACTGATGGTTTGCCGTCGCTGTTTGATGAGTCAGGACACTGGCACAAAAAGGAGGCTCCTGTTGCTTGGGGAAATCCGGAAGCAGACATGGAAAATAACCACTTTTGGCGAGTGTTTGATACTTGTCTGAATCATTTGCCTGCGCGACAGGCCCGAGTATTTATGATGCGTGAATTTATTGATCTAGACAGCGGCACAATCTGCTCGACGGTAGGGATTACCGAGACAAACTTAAATGTCCTCCTCTACCGCGCACGACTGCGATTGCGGGAGTGTCTGGAGAATAACTGGTTTGCCAAAGGGGCCGGACATGCTTAGCTGTAAAGAGGTCACTCGTTTATTGTCCGAGGCGCAGGAGCGTGAACTCACTTGGCGAGAACGCAGTGAGTTAAAGGTACACAGGATGATCTGCAAAGCGTGCAATAACTTCGGTAAGCAGATGGTGAGTATGCGTAGTATCGCCAGGCAGTATGCAAAAAATAAAAATATAGATGCTTACTTAAAAAGGACAGAAGACACCTCTGCTGGATCCTCGGATGATCACTCATCTGATAAATAGGACTTGGTTTTACCTTGTGATTGAAGCGGCTTTGCGACTATTGCTTTGGGGCTAGGTGAAAGACCAAAGATAACGCCCAGTGACCAAATCGCCATCGCTAATTTTCCGTTATTTGAACAGGCTTATACCCCTGTCTTATCCCAAACCTAACGTTTTTATCACTTCTGCACTCTCAGCTTGACTGTGATCATACAGCCGAGGCATGGTTTCTATTGCTGGAGTGTTGTTGTGGCACCTGAGTCTCTTGTAGAGTTTTTCGCTATCCGGCATAAATTTTTGTAAGAATAGCGCCGTGCTGTGCGACAAAATGCCAAACAGAATGATTTTTTTGCTCACAGTTAACCACGAGTATGGTTTAGTGACTTGAGAGCCGATCACTTATTAGTGAATTAGACCGTTTCAATCCAAGGACTTTTTATGCATGCGACATTACCGTTGTTGGAAACGTCAGATTTTCCAGCTATTCATCGTCATCAACTCACGACGTTACAGGTCAATTTAGGTTACAAATGCAATCAAACCTGTGTGCACTGCCATGTTAATGCCGGCCCCAATCGCACCGAGATGATGGACGCAGAGACATTGGCACTCATCCCTGAAGTATTGAAAGCTCGCTCTATAGGCACTTTGGATTTAACCGGTGGTGCACCGGAATTGCACGAGGGCTTTCGCGATGTGGTTAAAGTCGCAAGACAGCTAGGTGTAAAGGTTATTGACCGTTGTAATCTGACTATTTTATTTGAGCCGGGGCAAGAAGGCTTGGCCGAGTTTCTGGCGCAGCAAGGTGTAGAAATTGTCGCATCACTGCCATGCTATTCACTGGACAATGTGGACAAGCAGCGAGGCAAAGGTACGTTCGACAAGAGTATCAAAGCCCTACAAATATTGAATAGCCTGGGCTATGGCAAAACTGATTCAGCCTTAACATTAAATCTTGTGTATAACCCGCAGGGACCCGTGTTACCGCCCAATCAGCAACTATTGGAAGCGGACTACAAGCGGGAATTAAAAGAGCACTTCAATGTTGAATTCAACCACCTGTTTGCGCTGACCAATATGCCCATCCAGCGTTTTGGCTCCACGCTGATTTCTAAAGGCACCTTCGACGACTACCTGCAACTGCTCAAAGACAATTATGCGCAAAGCAATCTGGATAATGTTATGTGCAGAAACACCATCAGTGTGGATTGGCAGGGTAGCTTGTCGGATTGTGATTTCAATCAGCAGTTGGGCCTGCCGGTACCCGCAGCTGTTTTTGCCAGTTCGCGCCCACATTTACGTGATTTACTCTCACAGGACCCTGAAGCTAAGCCCATTCGGGTTGCCGACCATTGTTTTGGTTGCACCGCCGGTAGCGGCTCCAGCTGTGGTGGGGCGTTAGGGAGCAACCCATGAAGAAATTGGTCATAGTTGGGTTGATTGCTGCGCTTATTGTGGTTTTCTTTGCTTTCGATCTGGACCAACAACTAACCCTCAGTGGACTCAAAAACAGTCTTGACGCCTTCACCGAATTGCGTGATCGCAACCCGGTTTTAATCGGCGGCATTTTCTTTCTGGTGTATGTCATTGTCACCGCTGCATCGTTACCCGGCGCGGCGATTATGACCTTAGCCGCTGGCGCACTGTTTGGATTGCTGTGGGGCACCTTACTAGTCTCTTTCGCATCAAGTCTCGGGGCAACCCTGGCATTTTTAGTCTCGCGTTATTTGCTGCGGGATACTGTCGAAGCTCGCTTTAATGAGCGTTTAAAAACCATTAATGCAGGTATTGCTCGCGAAGGTGCATTTTATTTGTTCACCTTGCGTTTAATTCCGGTGTTCCCATTTTTTCTGATCAATTTGGTAATGGGCTTAACTGGCATGAAGGTGCTGACCTTCTATGTCGTGAGTCAGATCGGAATGTTGGCCGGTACCATTGTATATGTGAACGCTGGCACTCAGTTGGCACAGCTCGACAGCTTGTCCGGTATCTTATCGCCGGCGTTAATCCTATCGTTTGCCTTACTGGGTATTTTCCCATTGCTGGCTAAGCGATTATTGGGAGTGATAAAAGCGCGCCAGGTCTATAAAGGCTGGCAGAAACCGAAAACCTTCGATCGTAATTTAGTGGTGATCGGGGCGGGTGCGGCGGGTCTTGTAACGTCTTATATTGCTGCTGCCGTCAAAGCCAAAGTTACTTTAGTCGAAGCCCATAAAATGGGTGGAGATTGCCTAAACTACGGCTGTGTGCCGAGTAAGGCATTGATAAAAAGTGCGAAGGTTGCTCACTATGTTCGTCATGCTGATGATTACGGTTTAGTGCAAAGTGAGCCAACAATTTCTTTTAAAAAAGTGATGGCACGTGTGCATCGCATTATTGCCGATATCGAGCCGCACGACAGCGTTGAACGCTACACCAACTTAGGTGTAGACGTTAAGCAAGGCTATGCGCGTATTGTTAACCCCTGGACTGTCGAAATAGATTTAGGCGATGGCCATAAAGAAACACTGACTACACGCAGCATTGTGATTGCCGCGGGTGCTGCACCTTTTGTGCCACCGATTCCGGGTTTGGATGAAGTGGGCTATCTTACTAGTGATACGTTGTGGGACGAATTTTCTCGATTAGAGACAATTCCCAAGCGCATGGTCGTGTTGGGTGGTGGACCGATTGGTTGCGAATTGGCTCAGGCTTTTGCACGCTTAGGTGCTGATGTAACACAGGTGGAGCAGGTGGGGCGTCTGTTAATTCGGGAAGATCTGGAAGTGTCCAAATTGGCTGCGGCTGCGCTAAGCAACTCCGGGGTGGCTGTGTTAACGCAACATAAAGCGGTGGCGTGTAAACTGGAAAATGGCCAAAAAACGATTGTGCTGGAACATCAAGGTGAACAGAAAACGATTGCCTTTGATGCGCTGGTTTGTGCAGTTGGGCGTGCGCCGCGTTTAACGGGTTATGGTTTGGAAGCACTGGGTATTCCGGTAGAAAAAACCGTTGTCACTAATGATTATTTAGAAACACTTTATCCGAATATTTTTGCCGCCGGCGATCTTGCAGGTCCCTATCAGTTTACCCACGTGGCTGCGCACCAGGCCTGGTATGCGGCAGTTAATGCATTGTTTGGCAGGTTTAAAAAATTCAAAGTGGACTACCGTGTAATTCCCTGGACAACCTTCATTGATCCGGAAGTGGCGCGAGTGGGTTTGAACGAGCAAGACGCGCAAGAAAAAAATATTGCCTATGAAGTTACACGCTATGGCATTGATGATCTGGACCGCGCTATAGCGGACAATGCTGACTACGGTTTTGTGAAAGTGCTGACGGTACCCGGCAAAGACAAAATTCTTGGTGTCACCATCGTGGGTGAGCATGCGGGTGATTTGTTGGCAGAGTTTGTACTGGCGATGAAATGGAATCTGGGATTAAACAAAATCCTTGGCACCATTCACACCTATCCCACCTTGGCCGAGTCGAATAAATACGTAGCGGGAGAATGGAAGCGGGCACATGCACCAGAGAAATTGCTACGCTGGGTTGAAAAATTTCACCGCTGGCAGCGGGGCTAGTCTCATGGACATAAGACTGCTGGCGCTGTTGCCCCAGATAAAACAGTTAAAACGATTGCCGCTTCGCGTTCTCGCAATAGGCAGTCTGTTGCTGTTCAGTTTATTGGCGCATGGGCAAGCCCATTCTGAGAAGGTTAGTCATCAGGCTTTTAGTCATCAACCTTGGACTGAGTTATTAGGCGCCTATGTTACCCCGCTGGCTGATGGCACCTCGACACAAGTAGATTATCAAGGGTTGGCAACGCAAGATAAAAAACTGAATACCTATTTGGCGTCTTTGTCAAAGGTTTCTCGATCGTCATTTGATCAGTGGGAAAAGCGTGAGCAACTGGCATTTTTAATTAATGCTTATAACGCCTGGACCGTAAAGCTAATTTTAAACAATTATCCGGGTATAGATTCCATTAAAGATATTGGTAGTTTCTTTCAGTCCCCTTGGAAGAAAAATTTTATCCCCCTGCTGGGTGAACAACGTTCTTTGGATAATATCGAACACGGTCTTATCCGGGGTTCGGGTCGGTATCGAGATCCGCGTATTCACTTTGCAGTTAATTGCGCCAGTGTTGGTTGCCCGGCGTTGCGACCAGAGGCCTATCACGCTGATCGATTAGACGCACAGTTACAAGCGCAAACGGAACAGTTTTTGGCTGATAAAAGCCGCAACCGTCTGGTTGACGGTGAACTTTACATTTCATCCATATTTAAGTGGTACGGCGAAGATTTTGAAAAAGTCTGGCGCAACGCCCACAGCGTGCAAAGCTTTTTGGCCCTGTATGCGGATTCGCTGAGTTTAAATGAGCAACAGGCGCATGAGTTGGCACAGGGAAATATTGCCATTCATTATCTGGATTACAACTGGCAGTTAAATAAAAAGCACAAATAGTTATGAACGAATCCGAAACATCTTTTGTCGACATTTCCATCGTTGTACCCATGCTGAATGAGGCAGGACAACTACTCGATTTAGCGGCACACCTCAAAATTTTTCAACAGCAAGGTTGTGAAGTTTTATTGGTGGATGGCGGCAGTAGTGATAACTCCATGGCGCTGGCACAAGCTGAGGGGTTCACAGTGCTGAATAGCGCGCGTGGGCGAGCGAGGCAAATGAATACTGGTGCGGCGGCAGCACAACGTAGCTACCTTTTGTTTTTGCACGCTGATACACGCTTGCCGGCCAATGCTATGTCAGTTATTAATCAGGTAATCGGTCAGGAAAAATATCAATGGGGTCGATTTAATGTCGTTATTAATGGTAATTCATGCTGGTTGAAATGTGTTGCTACTATGATGAACCTGCGTTCAGCGATTAGCGGTATTGCTACTGGCGATCAGGCTATCTTTGTTCGGCGTTCCACCTTTTTTTGTGTTGGGGGATTTCCTGACCAACCGTTGATGGAAGATATTGAATTGTGCAAACGACTACAAAAACAGGGGCCGTGTAAATGTTTAACAGACTGTGTGACGACATCAGGTCGCCGCTGGGATGAACGTGGAGTTTGGCGAACGATTTTTCTTATGTGGCGATTGCGATGGCAATACTGGCGCGGTAAGTCGGCAGACGCCCTTGCACAAGCTTATCGATAACCAGGGACTCAATTAAACCCACAAGAGTTAACGAGTTGTGACCAAGACGCGCATTATTATTATGGCCAAAGCACCTGAGCCTGGCTATGCAAAAACCCGATTAATTCCCGTATTGGGTAAAGACGGGGCCGCTGCACTGGCAAATATGTTATTGCTGCACGCGGTGTGCCAAGCGAGCACTGCAAACAGCCATAGTCTTGAGTTGTGTGTAGCGCCCGCGCCAGAAGAGAGTGTTTGGCAGTCTTTTAACTTCTCGTCTGACGTCATCTGGTCTGCTCAGTCCGGCGGCGATCTTGGTGAACGAATGGCGGCCGCCTGTAAGCATTATTTAATGCAGGGAGAGGCCGTGTTCTTAATGGGGACAGACTGCCCTGAGTTAACCGCCGGGCAGCTTAACGAGGCGATTGCTGCGCTTGACAATAATAACTCGCAGGTCAATGCCGTCATTATCCCGGCGATGGATGGCGGCTATACCTTGTTGGGATTGCGAAAATTTCACCCGTCGTTATTTAGCGATATGCCGTGGAGTACGGCTAAGGTATTTGCCGAAACAATAGCGCGCCTAAAAATATTAGATTGGCCGGTGACTGTGTTACCCGCGTTGCACGATATTGATGAGCCGGAGGATCTCGGGTATTTACCCGCTGATTGGGATTTTTCGGCTCGCTAATTAACAAGAAACTTAGCAATTTTATTTTATGGAGGTGCAGGTTATGCATGAAGTTGTTCAGGACTATTACGGTAAACAGCTGCAACAGACCAGTGATTTAAAGACGACTGCTTGCTGTGACATGAGTTTAATACCCGAGTGGTTAAAACCCTTGCTGGCAAATATTCATCCAGAGGTATTGAGTCGTTATTACGGCTGCGGTCTGGTCTGTCCACCATTACTGAAAGGTTGCAAAGTGCTGGATTTAGGCAGTGGTTCTGGTCGCGATGTTTACGCACTGGCACAGTTGGTTGGCCCGACCGGAAAAGTTGTGGGCGTTGATATGACGGAGGAGCAACTGGCAGTTGCCAATCAATATAAGGATTATCACAAAGAACAGTTTGGTTATGACAATGTCGAATTTATTCAGGGGTATATTGAAAAACTGGATGAACTAAATTTGGAGCCCGGTAGCTTCGATGTGATTGTTTCTAACTGTGTTGTGAATCTCTCGCCGGACAAGGCCGCCGTTCTCGCAGGTATTCATCGTCTGCTCAAACCTGGTGGCGAGTTTTTCTTTTCCGATGTATATGCAGATCGCCGTATTCCCGACAACGTAAAAAATGATCCCGTACTCTACGGTGAATGTTTGGGCGGGGCTTTGTACTGGAATGATTTTATTCGACTGTCAAAACAGGCCGGTTTTATTGATCCGCGTTTAGTGACTGATCGTCCACTGGAAATTACCGACCCAGAGTTGGCCCCAAGAGTTGGCAATATTCGTTTTTATTCTGCGACCTACCGCTTGTTCAAAATTGAGGAGCTGGAAGACGCTTGTGAAGATCATGGTCAAGCCGTTATTTACAAAGGCACTGTACCTGATTCAGTACAGCGGTTTGATTTGGACAGTCATCACGCCATTGAGGCAGGTCGGGTTTTTCCTGTCTGTGGTAATACCTATCGCATGCTCAATGAAACACGTTTTGCAGCGCACTTTGAATTTATCGGCGACTTCAGTCAGCACTTTGGATTATTTGCTGGGTGCGGTACCGATATACCTTTTGCACAAGCGGAAGACTCGAACCAGGACGCTTGTTGTTAAAACCCAATAGTGTCACCGACTGCGAGGTAATCAGATGCTTGCTATAAACGTTATCACGAACAGGTTAACGCCTTTAGCGGCCGGCGTGAGCGGTTAAGCTGTTTCGGCTGCTCTTTCGGTTGGATCTTTTTTATTCGTATCAGCGTCGGCACTTTTGGGTTCGGTACTGGCGGCCAAATAAAAAAGTTTACTGCCGGTTTCGGCATAAAGTGGTTTGTCGATAGTATTAAACACCAGTTCACCATTGGGTTTTAACAGAAACAGCATCAATGAATCCGGATATTGTTCTAGCCAGTGTTTGTATTTATATTCTTCCTTCAGCTCGGTAATTTTAATCACGTAACCGTTATTGAGTTTCTTCTTTAATGCATTAAATGACTGGTTTTCATCAAATAGTAAGCGGCCCGAATGGCGTGCACTGGTGACATGACGTTTGGCTTTCTCTGTTGTGTGATTGGGGGGGAGTACAAATACATTGCGGGTGCCAAATTCTTCGCGATAACGATTTGCCTGCGTGACATTGTATTCGAAATGATTAGAAAGGCCTGCCATAAAACCATAGGGTGTCATGTCGAAATGGTTGGTAGCGTGCTCAGAACTGGGATTGCCGTAGTAGGTTTTTAAACCGAGTATGCGGGCGTCACTTAG
>JBNKHI010000024.1:0-49478 GCA_050290265.1 Cellvibrionaceae bacterium | reverse complement strand
AAATGAATATTTTGGGGAGAGCGAAAGTGAAGAGTGTAAACAAATTTAAATTGGGTGCATTGGCTGCAGTTATTGCTGCTACTAGTCAGCCGGCAATGTCCGAAGATTTTTTAGAAGAAATAACAGTAACAGCTCGTAAGCGTGAAGAAAGCTTGCAGTCTGTTCCTGTATCAGTGACAGCAATGACGGCTGCCGATATCGACAAGCGCGGTCTGGTATCCGTTGCCGACCTCGCTGACCAGGCACCGGGCTTTGTTGTTACAGATAACTTTTCGGGTAAAACTGACCGCACTGTACAGACTTTTACACTGCGTGGGTTCTCTCCCAGCAGTGGTGTAGAAGCAACGACTTCTATGTTTATCGACGGTGTTCCTGTGTCGTCTACGACAGCGGTTTCTTCTATCGGTTCGCCAGAACGTGTAGAAATTTTGCGTGGACCACAAAGTGCTTACTTTGGTCGTAACACGTTTGCCGGTGCAGTGAATGTCGTGAATAAGGTGCCTGCGGAAGAGTTTGGTGGTTCGGTTGCGGTTACTCTGGGTGACTACGACTACAAACGTCTGCGTGGTGAAGTTGAAGGTTCTATCATCGAGAATAAACTGGCTATTCGTGTTGCCGGTGAAACTTATGAAAAAGATGGCGCCTGGGATAATGCCTATGATGGCAGCCGTTTAGGTGATCAAAAAACCACAATGGCAAATATCTATCTATTGGCTACACCAACCGACAGCTTAACAATCAAAGCGTTTGGTTTTGTATCCGAAGATGAGGACGGACCAGCAGCTTCAGCTTTTATTTCTGCTTACGACATTAACGATTTCATGGGTAATGTATTAGTACAGGGGCAGGCAAACTGTACCCTTGGTTCTTTTAATGCACCCTATTTTTGTGGCTCTGTTCCTACCAAAGCTGACTCATTAAGTTACAACACTGCAGCTATCCCCGGTATTAAAACCTTGCTGCAAAATTCAACCAATCGTCTAACGGATACTGACTCTATCGACGATTATGGCATGAACCGTAAGTATCAGCATTCTCATGTTGTTGTCGATTGGGACATTGCTGACACCGGTTTCACTCTGTCTTCTCTAACCGGTTTAAACCATGAAGAGTGGATCCTGCTGAACGATATCGACCACTACGGCTATGACGGCTTTAACTACGGTTATTTGGTAGAGCGTCAACATGATGATATTTCTCAAGAATTCCGTCTAAGTTATGACAACGGTGGTGACCTGCGTGGTTCTTTAGGCATTAGTTATCTGGATGCTTCTACTAAAGGTTCTCAGACCAGCTTGTTGTCATTTGGCCCACCTCCGGCTCAAGTGACTGCGGCAAGTAAAAATACAGCTGAAACCAAGGGTGTGTTTTTTGGCGTAAGTTATTCTTTAACTGATGCGTTAACCGCGAGTGTTGAAGGTCGTTACCAGACAGACGAAATAGCTGCCTTGACCGCTGCAGGTGTAGAACTTGTATCAAAATCTTTTGACAGCTTTTTACCACGTTTAATTCTTGATTATCAATTGAACGACGACACTATGTTGTACGGATCATTCTCTCAGGGTGTTAACCCGTCAGCATTTAACCTTGGACTTCTTTCTGTGAGCGATTTTGTTGCAGATGCAGCCAGGGATGCGGGTGTGACGTTGACGGTTGAACCAGAAGAAGTTGATAACTACGAGATTGGTGCAAAAGGTTCGGCACTGGAAGGTAACTTGAACTATGCAGTTGCTGCTTACTACGCCCAATGGACCAAGCAAATTAACCGTGTAAACCTTGTGGTACTAGAGCCAGGTGCATCGCAGGCTACCAGTTTCTCTGGTGTGGCTAACACGGGTGAAGTTGATCTCTACGGTTTGGAATTAGAAGCTAACTGGGCACCGACTGAAAATGTGCGTGTGAACGCGGGCGCAGCTTACACTGGGTCGGATATTAAAGATCACTCAAATTTGGCCCTGAGTAACTTGTCCGGTATCACCGACTTCTCTGGTAAAGAGCAGCCTGGTATCTCTAAATACTCTGCCAACGTTGGTGTTCAATACAATGGTATTTTCTCTGGTACTAACGATACGCCATGGTTCGCACGTGTAGACTATGTTTACAAGTCGGGTCAGTGGACTAACCAGGCTAATTTCCTTAAGACCGAAGATATTCATCGCGTAAATCTACGTGCTGGCATAACCTTGAATCAAAATATTGATTTGCAGGCTTATGTAAACAACGTGTTCGACAATGACGAATATACTTCTGCGTATGACTACTATGCATTCCAGTATGACTTCGCATACTTCGGTAACAACTCAGGCATGGTTATGGGTTTGCCAAAACCTCGTACCATTGGTTTTGAAGCGAAATATAACTTCTAAGCGCGTGGGTTAATGCTTGAACAGGTCGAGACGTTGATCGTCTCCACCTATCAAATATAAAAAGGGCAGAGATTTATTATCTGCCCTTTTTACATTGTGTTTGATTTTAGGCGTCAGATAGTTCTGCTTCTACCGCTTTTTCTGCAGTATCGACAAGTTCTGGGTGGATGTACGGGTTGTCTGATTCCAACAGAGCCCGTCCTTTTGCGGTGTACTGCTTGTAGTCCACATAAATATGCCCGCTTTTACGAATAATATTGATCGACTTATCAACGTAAGGGCCCACCTTGCTTTCCGCTTCGGGTGGTGCAGCAAGAATAACTTGTAAGCCAATGTCTTTAAAAAAGGTCAGGGCGGCTTTGGTATTGTTACCATCCATATTGCTGAAGGCTTCATCGAATATAGCAATAGCGCCACCGCCATGAACCGCCTTCGCACCGACCCGAACCTTGTAGGCTGACATAAATGATGCGCCCAGTGCGATATAAAACGGTGATTGTTGTTCACCGCCGGAGCCTACGCGCAAGAGTTCACTAAAGCGTCTGTCGGTTCCACTTTCTAAATCTCTGGCGACAATGTCGAATGTATAGAAGTTGCGGTAATCAGAAAGCTCCTCAAGTTTTCCACTTTTTAATGTGTCGGTAATTAAATCCAAAACTGGATCATTTTTTTCGTCATCAAATAGACCATCGGGTGTTGGCGCGTTTGACTGGGTAATAAATCCATGTACCTTGGCTAAAATTTCGGATTCTACAACTGTGTAAGTAAAACGATACTGGGTATTGTTAAATGGCAGGTTTTTTAGCGTATTATTTAATGTCTGGAAGGTGTCGTCGACCCGAGAAAAACATTCTTGTAATTTTCCAATGACCTCAGAGCGGAAACTGTGCAACATCTTTTCCTGCGACTCTTTTGCGTCACCTTCGTAGAGTACAATTTCGGTATTGGTAATGCGATCAACATGTGCTTGGCAGCGAATCAGTGCCTCATGGGGTGCCATTTTTATAAATTCGTGGCGATCTTCCGGTTCATAGCGGGAGCAATAATCCACAGTGTTTTTAGCGGATTCAATAAACGCTTGATTGGCTGATTCTTCATTCTTCCTGCTGCGGCTTTCCGCTGTTTTAGCCACCTTTTCAAATTCATCATCACCTAATTCTTCGGTGAGCTTGTCCAGCAGCTCATTTGCTTTTGTTTGTGAAAAGCCTTCCACAGACGTTGCACTTAAGCGTTGTTCTGCATAGTCCTTTAATTGATTTTCCAGGCTGATAACCATCGTTTGATCGTGCTTAATGCTCTCGCGTAATCGTCCGAGCTTTTCCTGTTCCAGCAATCGTGCCTTTTTATGTTCTGTGATGGCCTCTTCTACTTTGCGAAGTTGCTCGTGCAGTGTGGAATCCATATTGGCATTGAGTGCACTGATTTCCTGCTCGATTTTTTCCTGTTCGTTGGCGTTATCGGCTATGCGGTCATGCACCAGCAAGACCTGCCTGCAGGCTTTGCTGGCTTGCTCGATATGGCTTTGGAAGTTGCGATACAACGTTTCCAGATTGTTCTTGGTTTGTTCCAGTGCTCGGCATTGTGGTAGTAATTTTCGCAGCTGTGCTTCTATTTCCAGTCCTTGGCGTTGCCGAGCTTGCGCGCCAATTAATAGCCATTGGATTTTATTGCCACCGCCCACTGTACCGTTCGCAGATACCATGCCATCGCGTGTAATTGCGCGTTTTTCTCGGCGTAGCTGCTCTTCAGTTTCGACCAGTTTAAGGTTGTGAAGTAGTGCCATCAGGTAGCCTTTGGCAACGGGATCTTGTGCGTTTATCAATGCAGCAGCGGTGCCGTTTGCGGCTGGCTTAATGGTCTTGAACTCATCAGGCTTGATAATTTTTACTGAACGTACCGCCGGGTGAGTCTTTTTATAATTACGATAGATGCGCAAGGCTTCATTGACCTTGTCGATACCGCCATTGCGACCGTCATCTAGTACTACCAATGACTCGCGGTTGGAGCCAAGAAAATGCTCAATACCTTGTTGCCATTCAGGGTCTGTAATGTCGGCGAGATCGCAGACCGCTTGACAACGAATGCCATTATCTCCCAATAGTTGGATAACTTCCTGTGTTTCCCTACGCAAACTGGATTGCCCGCGCGACATTTGTTGTGCCGCTTGAGTCAGCTCATCAACTTCAGTTTTAATAGCTCGGTATTCAGCGGCGAAGGTTTCTTTTTCGTCGTTAATAGACTGTAAAACCGGTTCGCAGGTCTGCAGTACCGCAAGTGTTTTTTGTACGTCTTTTTTGTTCACTGGCCACTGCTGAATCATGTCGGTAGTGTGTAAACGTGTCGTTTGCTTTAAAGCACCGATAAATCCGGACAGGCTGTTGATGACACTGTCACTGGCGGAGGTGTCTACCTTTAGTTTTTCAATACTCAGAAGAATTTTTCTGGCGTTGGCGACATCAGCAACATCGGTTTGCAGTTGTTCAATAATACGTTGCTTTTTTTGTTCCATCACTTGCGTTGCACGGTGTATATCAGAGGACTGTAAGGTATCTCTTATGTCATCACGCTCGGCATTGAGTGCACTGGCTGTATTGTCATCATTGGCCTGATTTTCAGCCAGAATCTCGATCTCTTCTATTTTATCTTGTAACTGGTCGCTGATTTCAGCCAACTTATAATCGGCAGCGATATGTCTCGCCTCGCATGCTACCCAGTGGTAGGCGGCAGCCAATTCTTTGCGGCTACAATATTTTGTCAGGTGGTCAATAATCTGATTAAGTGCAGCTAGTCTGTCGCGAGCTTCTTCAATGGTTTGTACAATGCCCGAATATTCCCGGTATTCATTTTCGATACGCACCACATCAATGTCGTGTTCTGGCAAAATATAATTTCGAGTAAATTCTGAAATGTTATTTTGTTCCCTAAAAGTGATGCCATTTTTAAGGGCACGGAACATTACTTTTTCGGAGATAGCATGGTCGGCCCCCGCAGCTGACATCAACTCAGCATATTTCGTTCTGAATTCATTGGCTGTGGGTGGCAGCATTAATTGCCCTGATGCCTGCTTCAAACGTTTTTCTACATCTTTCCAGGGTAGCACTACGTGTTCTGATTCAAGAAAATCGTTTTTCGTGATGCTATACCCTTTAATTAAAAACGGATGTTTATCGACTTTTTGTAGCGCTTTGTTCGCATAAAGCCCAAGACCAAAGGCGTAGTGCTGGCCGAGTTTGTCGACAAAGGTTAAGCAGATATAGCTATTGCTGATTTGTCGCGATTCGGACGCAGCGTGGCCGGGTGATTGCGCTACTTCGCCTAACACATACGAGCGAATACTGCGGCCTTTACCGTTGGCAGGCCCCTTTTTAGTGGTGGCAGCATTCAGTGTCATGCGTTGCTCATCGCCACCGGCAAACACCGTTTGCATAGCATCCAGAATAGAGCTTTTACCAGTACCATTCACCCCACGAAAAATTACGCTGTCGCCATTAATATGAAGATCTTCAGCGCCAAACAAGTACCAGTTAACCAAGGTGATACGAATTAAACGGTGCATGTTGATTTGCTTGGTACTCATGCGTAGTTAGCCTCGGTTACTTTATTTGGTTGAGCGTTTTCGTTCGGCTCTGTTGTGTGATTAATAAGCGTTTCTGTATCTGTTTCGTCTTCCGTGAGTTCGGTATCTTGCTCGTCCTCTATACCGGAAAATAAAGCCAACTCGTCCAGAAACGACTGGTTAACCACTCGTGTAATAGACGGCAATATGGTGATGGTGCGCATTTCTGTTTCCGGGTTGATGTCGCCCAGTTGGATAACGCCGTATTTTGCCAGCCGGTCGAGGGCGGCGTAGGCATCTCGTTGTAGCGGTTTTTCTTTGCCCGTAATGGCTGTGTACTCGTCTAACAGAATTTCACTGCCGGGGGATGTACGACCATTTTCGGTGCGGGCATTGCGGGCCTCCGTGTCGTGCAATTTGGCCAGTACCAACAGGAAAATGGTTTCCAGTTGCTTTAATGCCGGGCCGTTACCTGCGGGAATAATGCCGCAGTAGCGATAATGGGTGTCGACAAAAAACTGGTCGCCAAAGGCGCCGAACAGATTGCGAAAATAGGTTTCAAAACGCACCAATAAATCATAGTGTCTGCCTTGGCCACGAGCGTCCTGCCAGATAAATTGCAGACGCCGTAACGCGGCGGCAGCTGCAATGATTTCGGTTTCTTCAATAGCGGCGTTTTCGCGGGCATCCAATAATTTTTCTAAATCACGCAACATGGGGGTTTCCTTTGAGCTGATTTTGGGATTTAGTCTGGTGTGTGTTACGGCGGCGTTCGATCAGCAGCGCAGGTGATTCTATAAACGCATTGGTGGTTGTTTCACCGGGAATGGGAGCAACTTTGTATTGTGTTAGCAGTACTTGGTACGGGTGGTTTTTGGGCAGGCCGTCGTGCATTAGGTCTCGCAACTGCATATAGGCCATTAGGTCCTCAAGATCCGTGATGGTCATTGCTGAGGTGGTTACTTGTTCGCTATCGCCCAGTTGTTTTTCTATAAAGTCTGTCAGGCGGGCAGGGTTGTCTGCGCGACGCTGCAGGTGCAGGTCATAAACCCGACTGAGCGCAATCTCCCGATAAGGAATCGCAGCTGGCTTAATATCCAATGCGGTCACTTCGGGCTTTGCATTGCGGGGCGTAAAACCCCGTTGGGGAGCCAGGTACGCTTCCGTCTCGAACGGTGATGGGTAGTCAAGGTCTGCACCTTGCGTGGACATAGCCTGCACAATGCGATTAATATTGCGGCCCATTTCTGGCAACGCCTGCAGGGCATAGCGCATGGATTCACGGGTGCGCTTGGTCATGACACTGCGGTATTGGTTGATGCGGTTCATCAGTCCGTCAATGCCTTCAAATACCCGGGTAATATCATCCAGATTGCGGCAGACCTGCTCGCGTAAATTGCTCGAATCGCTAATATCGTTAGTGGAGGCTATGCCGGTAACAATATTGGTGAGTGCCCCCTCGTCATAACGCATTCGCGCTACTAGGCTGAGAATATCGGTACGAAAGCGGTAGGGGTTGTCAGATGTACTGATACTGTAAAAGTCCCGCAGCATGACTTTTTGCATAAACTCTTTAAAAAACAGATCAAAGCGCCCGGCACCGGTTTTACTGTGTTGCATGCGGTAGGCAATTTCTCGCGTACTCGCAGAAATGCTGCGGACTTCGGCAATAAAGTCGCGGCTGCTTTTGGCGGCAAATTGCAGCTGGGAGCTATTATTAAGCGGGTCTGCTTGCAGATCTCGGAGGGCACTGAATACCCCTTGGCACACAGCGCCAATCTCGATGCCCTCGCGGTCCCCCAACTTGGCTAGCGCAGTCAGTAGTTGTGACGCTATTTGTGGGAAACAGGCAATGCGCCGATAACCCACATCGTCCATCTCTAAAATCCAGCCACATTCACGCAAGTAGCGGTATATACGACTGGCATCATCCGGTTCTTCCTGGCTGAGGGCCTGCTCCTGATCGTTGTCTTGCCACTTTAAGCGCTCCGCTCGGTTAATCAGTTCAAAATGAATAACTCGTCTGGCCTCTTTGGGTGTGCACTCATCTCCATCTAATTGGTTAACAATTAGGCGCTGATACAGCGCATAAAGACCTAGCCCATAAGCTTCTGCATTAGGGGACACTAGCGGGCGGAACAAATTTGAATCAATACCAGACAGGAACAACTGTGAATTTCCTAATGATGACAAAAAAGTGGTTTTTCATAGAGGGGCGATAATTTATATGATTGCAGGCAAATTGTCGCCCATTGCTTGGGCCGTCGTTAGCATGATCTGGAAGCAGATTATTTGCTTGGTCAATAACCTAGAGCGAATGGCACGTTTTAACCCGCAAACGCCACCGTACTGTTAAATAGGATTGCCTAATCCAGCAGGAGGATCACCAATAGACACTACCGTGACGTCATCACCCAAAAAAGACACGGGTTGGACCTTGCTGACGATCGGTCTGTGTTGGTGCGTTAGCATTTATTTAAAACTTGGAATAACTGAGATTGGGTACATATGTGTTGATACTTGGCACTTGGCACTTGGCACTTGGCACTTGGCACTTGGCACTTGGCACTTGGCACGGCGCATGGGGTTAATGCAAAATTATTCCAGAGCTAGAGAACGCCGGTCGTCGTGTTCTGCCTATCGATTTATCGGGTCTTGGATCTGATAAAACGCCAGTAGTAAATTAGAGTGGACTGCTTCTCCATCCTAAATACTCAACCTATTCGATAACTTCTTTCCGCTCCTGTTCGTATTCATCATAGGATTTATTCGCTTGCTCCATGCAATCCTCATATTGTGAGGGTGGAAGCTTGGAGCATTCAAAGCGGTTACTGGCTTGAATGCCTTCATAGGCTCCCCTGTTACTGCAACCAATAAAAGCAAACAGTAGTATGAAGAATATCGGTTTTTGCATTGTTTTATCCTGCTGATGTTGGTGGCTAATTAATTCAACAAGTTTATTCCATGTAGTTTTCTATGCTTGGACAGCTGCAAATCAGGTTTCGATCGCCGCGAACACCATCAATGCGATTAACACTGGGCCAGACTTTGTGATTTTTTAGCCACGGTGCTGGGCAGGTTGCAGTTTCTCTCGAATAAGGTCTTGTCCACTCGTCGAGTACATCGGCCATGGTGTGTGGCGCATTGTGCAGAGGGCTTTGTTCCAGTGTATAAGTGCCTTTTTCAATTTCACGAATTTCTTCACGCAGCGTAATCATTGCAGTAATAAAGCGATCCAGTTCTGGTTTGGATTCACTTTCTGTCGGTTCGATCATTAACGTGCCGGCTAAAGGAAAGCTCATCGTCGGCGCATGAAAACCGAAATCCATTAAACGTTTGGCGATATCTTCTTCGGTTACACCCGTACTTTCCTTTATGTGGCGTAAGTCCAGTAAGCATTCATGAGCGACAAAACCATTTTTTCCCGCGTAAAGCACAGGGAAGTGCGGGCTTAGTTTTTTCGCTACATAGTTCGCGTTAAGGATGGCGTATTCGGTTGCCTGACGCAGGCCACGCTCCCCCATCATTTTTATATACATCCAGCTGATGGGTAGTATAGAGGCGGAGCCCCAGGGCGCTGATGAAATTACGTAATGGCGATCTGAATTTTCCGTGTTTAATGGATGGCCTGGCAAAAACGGTTTTAAATGTTCGGCAACACCAATGGGGCCCATTCCGGGGCCGCCACCACCATGTGGTATACAAAACGTTTTGTGCAGGTTTAAGTGTGAAACGTCACCGCCAAATTCGCCTGGTGCGGCAAGGCCAATCAGAGCATTCATATTGGCGCCATCGATGTAAACCTGTGCGCCAATGCCGTGCATCATCGCGCAAAGTTCACGTACGCGTTCTTCATAAACGCCGTGAGTCGACGGATAGGTAATCATAATGCAGGCGATGGCGTCGCCATGTTTATCGACAATGGTTTGTAGCTGATTAAGATCGACATTGCCTTCTTTATCGCAACCGGTAACAACAATATCCATGCCCGCCATTTGGGCCGAGGCAGGATTGGTACCGTGTGCAGATGAAGGAATCACACAGACTTTACGCTGGGTTTCGCCACGGCTTAGAAAGTAATTTTTAATTGCGAGTAGGCCTGCATACTCACCCTGAGAGCCAGCATTAGGTTGTAAGCTAATGCCACTGTAACCTGTGCAGGCGGCGAGCATGGTTTCCAGTTCATTGAACAATTGCTGGTATCCTGCGCATTGCTCTTTAGGCGCAAAGGGATGCATCTGGCTAAATTCTGGCCAGGTTATTGGCAACATTTCTGCTGTGGCGTTGAGTTTCATTGTGCAAGAACCCAGCGCGATCATAGATTCGTCTAACGCAATATCTTTGCTAGCTAAACGCTTTATGTAGCGCAGCATGTCGGTTTCTGAGTGATAACGGTTAAATGTGGGATGCGTAAGAATTGCGTCTTTGCGCCATAGGTGCTCGGGAATGCCGTGGCTACTATCAGCCAGTTGTGCGTCGAGTGCAATAAGGTTTAATGCGCAAGACTGATCGTTTTCAAATAATTGGATGAGTGCGACAACATCGGTTAAACGTGTGCGCTCATGCAGACTTATACCGAGTTGGCTGCTACTGGTTTTGCGGAGATTGATTTTTTGTTTCAGCGCTTTTTGATAGAGCGCTTCCGTCTCTTCACCGGTATTTAGTGTCAATGTATCGAAGTAGGTGTCATTGGCGATGCTGTAACCCAGGCTGCGCAATGCTGTAGCAAGTATTCCGGTGAGGCGGTGGATGCGGTGGGCGATGCGTTGCAAACCTTCCGGACCGTGATAAACCGCATAGAAGCTGCTAAGAATGGCGAGTAATGCCTGTGAGGTACAAATATTCGAGTTGGCTTTTTCCCGGCGAATATGTTGTTCGCGTGTTTGCATGGCCATACGTAGGGCTGTGTTGCCACGGGCGTCGACTGAAACGCCGATAATACGGCCTGGGGCTGCTCGTTTGTAAGCTTCACGAAATGCAAAAAAGGCCGCGTGTGGCCCACCCATGCCCATGGGGATCCCGAAGCGTTGGTTGCTGCCGACAACAATATCGGCGCCCAGGGCGCCAGGTGCTTGTAGGATCACCAGAGCCATAATATCTGCAGCCACTGTTACAGTCGCTTGCCTGGACTTAATGTTATCAACAATAGGAGTGAGATCTCTTATGGCTCCGCTTGAACCTGGATATTGTATGAGTGCCCCAAAGAGTTCGAGGTCGGCTAGATCTGTTTCCGGATCGCCAACGACAACGTCAAAGCCAAAATGTTCGGCGCGGGTTTTGACAACCGCAATCGTTTGTGGATGCGTGTCTTTGTCAACAAAGTAACAGTTGCTAGTGTTACGCTTTTGGATTCGCTTGCTCATCGCCATGGCTTCGGCGGCGGCGGTTCCTTCGTCGAGCATGGAGGCGTTAGCTATTTCCAGGCCGGTTAAGTCCATCACCATTTGCTGAAAGTTTAGTAAGCCTTCCAGGCGGCCCTGAGAAATTTCCGGTTGATAAGGGGTATAAGCGGTGTACCAGGCCGGGTTTTCGAGCACGTTACGTAGCAGTACGTTAGGCATAATAGTGTCGTGATAGCCCATGCCGATGTAACTGGTAAATATCTGATTTTTCTGTGCGATGGTTTTGAGCTGTGCGAGTGCCTGTTCTTCGTTAACCGGCTCGCCAAGCGGCATAGGGTGGCTTAAACGAATATTGTCTGGTAGCGCCTTGTCTGCAAGTGTGTCTAATGTGTCCACCTCCAGCGTGTCGAGCATTATTTGTGTGTCAGTTGCAGTAGGGCCTATATGGCGCTTCAAGAAGGCGTCATTATCTTCTAAATGATTGAGTGAAGTCGTAAAAAAGTCAGTCGCCATTGTTACGCAGGCCCTATGTTATTTCGTTGAAGTTTTCGATAAAAAAATGTTATTTTTTATAACGGTTTTGGTGGTGGGAAATTTCGTTATGAATTCTGTAGGTATGGTTGACAGTAAGGTTGGTTACTTTAAACTGCGCTTCAGTTCACATTTTCGAACACTGTTTCCGGCAGGTATTCTACATTATTTTTTTGCATTTCTAGAAGTTAGTGTGCAAAAGTTTTTTTCTGCTCCGCGAACAGGCAAACCCGTGGTAACGCGGGGACGCAAAGCCAGTGCCCAATTTTTTGGGTCGAACGGTTACCGAACGGCCGCCAATATTTCGCGGTACTTTTTTACTCTTAAAACGTGGTATTTTTATGGGGTCAAAAAAAGGAAAGCGTCAGTCGCATATTCAACTTGTTACTAGCCATTCTAGCGATGCGCAAGAAACAGAAGACTCACACAGGCGCAGCCCTGATGAAAGATTGCTTTCACTTGATGTTTTTGAGCGTCGACGCTTGCCTCGCTATGAAGTTGATTGGCCAGCGTGGGTGCGTTTGGCTACAGAGTATGATGCGGTGGGTGGCCGGCCCGATAGCTCACTGTTAGCAAAACCGCAGGCAAGAATTCTGGATGTTTCGCGCTCTGGATTAAAGCTGTCCGTGCCCTTTGTGGTGCTTGCTGATCTTATGGCAATTAAAAATCGTGCAGACTGGCGCACCGCATTGCCAGCGTTGGTTAGGTTTCGTTTGTCATCCCGGCAGATAGTATCGGTTGTGTGCGGGATTGCTTATGTCCGTCGTACTCATACTGACCGCGCAACAGTTGGTGTTGTTTTTCAGCGCTTTATTTTTGGCGCGCTGGCATTCCAGACTCATTTGCAATATATCGCTGAAACTGTAGATAGCTAATCTGTTCTCGATGGGCGGTGTTGAAAATCTGCTTTGGGTGGCTGATGGTATGCGTTCTGAATCAGTATTCTCGTGTTAAGCTCGTCGCAGGTTGGTATGGATTTAAGATATTGAGTGAGTGGGGCAGGCTATGGCAGTTGAAAAAGTGGGTGGCTGGATTTGTCAGCAAAGTGAAGTGGTGTATGACAATCCGTGGATAGAAGTACGCCATGACACAGTTACTACCCCAAAAGGTACGCCGGGTATTTACGGTGTCGTGCATTTCAAAGGTATTGCTGTAGGCGTTGTTCCGGTGGATGAGTCGGGCTATACATGGTTGGTCAAGCAAAGCCGCTATGCGTTGGGGCAGTTTACCTGGGAAGTGCCTGAGGGCGGCAGCCCGGAGGGTGAGTCCACGATTGATACGGCCCACCGCGAGCTCGCCGAAGAGGTCGGTTTACAAGCCGAGTGGCTGGAACACTTGCAAACGTTGCACCTGTCTAACTCTGTCACCGATGAGCGCGCAGAGCTGTATTTGGCAACCGGACTGACATTCACCAAAACCGCGCATGAAGATACTGAAGACATTGAGGTTCTCCGCTTGCCTTTGCAAGAAGCTATTGGGATGGCGCGCAGCGGTGAGATTACGGATGTCATGTCCGTCAGCGCTTTGTTGGCACTGGCGCTGAAAATCAGTGAAGAGGGTGAGTTCTGGCTACCCGAAAGGTAGTTTAGGCCGTGGCGGCTTACACTCAGCAACAATGAGTTTACGCATTATGAGTCGGTTGTAGTATCACTGCCGTTTGAGTCACCGAATAAGTCGGACAGTGCGTCTTTTTCTTGCTGGCTAACACTGGGTAATTCGGTTTGTGGCTTTGTGCGTGCAACACTGACGCGGTTTCGTCCACTCTGTTTGGCTTTGTATAGCTGTTCATCTGCTCGACGGATGAGTTCTTCGCTTTGCTCCTGAAAGGGCTGTTGAAAGATTGCAACACCCAGGCTGGCGGTGACATGAAGCGGTTGATTGTTATCGAGCATGATTTCGTTGTCGGCAATCGATGCGCGAATGCGTTCCGCCACCTGTGAGCCGGTCAATAAGCCGGTGGCAGGCAAAATAATGGCAAATTCTTCGCCCCCATAGCGGCAGGGGATGTCTAACCGGCGAATCGACGCACGCATCATGGCTGCGGTATTGATGAGTACCTTGTTGCCAGTGTCGTGGCCATAGTTGTCATTAACGGCTTTGAAGTGATCCAGATCCAGCATAATCAGGGCGGTAGGCTGACCAGTACGCTGAGATCGCTCGAGTTCCTGGTCAAGACTGCGAATAAAATGTCGATAATTGAACAGGCCTGTTAGCGTGTCTGTGCTAACCAGATTTTTTAGTTCGCTGATCTCATCGTGCAGTTGGCTTATATGCTCTTGCCACGGGCAGTCTTCAGTCGCGGGGCATGTCGTGGTACTACGGTCTTTATTTACCATGCAGAGCCATCAGGTGAGTTAACTGTCATTTACTAGAGTAAAACAAGGTTCGCTGACAGATCAATGACTTGTGTGCCAACTTCCTCTATAAAACCTGGTATTGAGGTTTTAGCAGAAGTCACATAGGGTTAGTCCTCTAAGGGTAATTACGCCGCCGATCGTTTTGCCTAAATAACCGATTAAGGACCCTAGCGTGCCGCCACTGAAAAGGCCTTCCATTATTGATATTGAATCCTCAGGCTTTGGTCCCGATAGTTATCCCATTGAGATTGGCGTCGCCTTATCGCGCGGGCAGCGTTATTCCACGTTAGTTCAGCCCGTGGAAAGTTGGGATTATTGGGATCCTAAAGCTGAGTCGATCCATGGCTTGTCTCGAGAGAACTTGCAAAATTATGGTAAGCCTATACGCCAGATCGCTGAGGAGCTTAATGCACTCTTGGGTACGGAAACCGTTTACTCGGATGGTTGGGTTGTCGATGCCCCTTGGGTAGATAAGCTGTTCTATTTTGCTTTTTTGGCGCGTAGTTTTCGGGTTAGCCCGTTAGAAAATGTCCTCACAGAGGAGCAGATGGCTATTTGGCATACGACAAAAGATGAGATTGTGAGTGCGAATCAAATTCGGCGTCATCGTGCCAGCACTGATGCTATGTTGATACAAGAAACCTATGTGCGGACGCGGCAATTAACCGCTTGCTGAGACGTTGTAGTGCGCATGAAAAAGGGGGGCAGACAGCATCTGACCCCCCTTTTCAAAGGTTATACCTAAGACCTTTAACTTCCCTATATTCGACTGTCCGTAGTCGACTATCCTTTGTACTTTGTCCTAAGCAACCCTTCTAAAAGGGTGCTTCCCTTGACTTTCCTTGCCTTAATTGACGTCCTGTCAACTTCCTTGTGAGTTGAATTATTGATGAATGGCCGGTTCATTGATAGTGGCCTATCGCGCCATGTTTTGTAGGATAATGCTTACAGCGTCATGTTAATTCGCCACAGGCGTTGATGGCACCGACTCAGGATGACATGAGTTGTTGTTTAGCTGAGCGGTGGTTTACATCGCTCACTAGCTGGTTACGGCCTGAGTCCTTTGCCAGGTAAAGGAACATATCTGCACGCTGGAGCGTTTGCTCGATACTGTCGTCGCAGGGAAGAACCATGGTCAGGCCAAGACTTATGGTGATGTGCAGTGAGGGACTGGCATGAATATCAAAGGTTGTGCCGGCGATATTGGTGCGTAATCGCTCGGCAAATACAATGGCGCCTTCCAGTGTTGTATCTGTACAGCAAAATGCAAACTCTTCACCACCCAGGCGTGCGAAAATGTCCGTTTCGCGTTTGTGTTGCTGACAGATTGCGCAAAATTTCAGTAAAACGTCATCCCCACCAGCGTGGCCGTGCTTATCGTTGATTTGTTTGAAGTGGTCAATATCAATCATAATCATGCACATTGATCGACTGTGGCGGCGGCTTCGGGAAAATTCTTCATTGGCTCGTTCAAAGAAATGGCGACGATTATAGGCCCCGGTAAGTGGGTCTTGAGATGCCAGCTCGGTGAGTTTTTTGTTGGCTTCAGCTATTTTTTTCTGCATTTCACTTAAACGCAGTGCGGCTCGCAGTCGGGCTGCAAGAATGGGGTATACAAACGGCTTGGCTATATAGTCCTGTGCGCCCAGATCCAGTGCTTTGATGATGTCATCGGTGTCTTCATTGGCTGAAACCATGATAACCGGTAATTCATCTGGCCCTTTGTGACTGCGAATGTGTTTGAGTGTTTCCAGACCATCCATAATGGGCATGCGTAAATCCAATAACACTAAATCCGGATTTTGTGTATCGACGGCTTGCAGACACTCCTTCCCACTTTGCGCCATGATTGTCTCATAGCCTTCGTCTTCCAGTTCAAAACTCAAAAGGTGCAAATTGTCTTTGATGTCATCAACAATAAGAATTCTGGTCATTCATACGCCTTAAATTTTAGGCTCTGGATTCAGGCTGCCGGTGTAAGACATCCCTGTACGGCCTATTACCACCAATATTTACCCCAGTTTTCCGGGTTTGCCCATCGGCTCGAGTTATTCCATTGCCGCTTAAAATTATAGCTGCTCAGGTTGTACGTGTAGCTTTGCAGATTTGTGTCGCCGGTAAAAGAATGCTGCAGGCGAAATCCCAAGCCGAGTAAATCATTAGCCTGCCAGTGTTTGTTTTGAATTAATAGCCAGATGTGTGGGCTGATAAGGTTTCTCAGACGCCCCAAAAGCTCTACGCCTGCTTTGTTGTCGAGGTGCTCCAGGCAATTGGCGACGATAGCAAGATCATAGCGTTGATTGATATCCGCCAAATATTGGGGGTGGCAATAGTCTATATTCGCCTGTTGTGTCAGGGCTGCTTCCTCGGTAATGCTGCAAAAAAGCACCTTGCTGGCCCCCTGTGTCTCGAGCAAGTGTTGTAGCGCCTGGCTGGGGTTCGCGGGTGACTGTTGGGTAGTGATAAATGAGTTCCTTTATTAAACGAGATGTAAAAACAATGTAGGGCGGTCGGCAAACGATGTAAAGCTTGAAGGTCAATTGTGTGGGTTAATTGGCGCCTATGGGCATAGCATAATGATTTGTGTGGGTAATTTGCGGCAGCATAGTAACGAATGATATGGTTGTTGTGGCTGCCGTGCTAACAGGTGGCTCCTTTGCGTAAACCTCTGGCTTGAATTAGCCTGAATAATAAAAGGATAAATGAGATGAACCGCGAGCAATACGATGACTATGTTGCCAAATTTAATGCCCGTGATTATGACGGTGTTTTTGATTTTTATATTGAGAATCCTGTTATTGCATTTTTTGGTGTTGAGCTGCGATCAAGGCAGGCTCTGAAAGACTTCTATGGCTTTTTACATACCTATGTTAAAGAAACGATTCAGGTCACTCAGTTTGCTTCCACCGGCGAGTTCGTTGCACTGGAGGCGATTGTGCGTATTGAATGCCAGCAGGATTTAACGCAGGATATTTTAGATGCACAAGGTTATGGCCGCTTATTTCCTATCGCGAAAGGCGAGGTGCAAGAGATTCCTCAATTCATTCATTATTATTTAAAAGACGGCAAAATCACACGTGTGGGTTGTGCTATACCGTTGTGATTTTGTTTATTGTGGTGAGTGTGAGTGCGCTCAGTAAATTGCTGTGCTCACTCAGCATCAAAATGAGTGCTCGACTTTGACCAGCCATTGAAGATTGGAAATGTCCGAGCCACCATCCAGAGGTGTGGCCAAGTCCAGGTGCAGTACATTGTGGCCGCCACCGTCACGGTTGCCGTTGCGGGTACCGGAAATTCTTAAGCCTATGCCAATGTCACGGACAGTGTCTTGTTGTGTTTGTGGTATCAGACTCTTGCCCCACGCGCGGCCTTCATCATAAAAAACTGCCCAGCCCATGTGGAAAAGTGAGAACCATTCCTTCTGCCCATAAAAGCGTTGTTCTATCGTCGCTAAATAGCGTTTGTCACCCATTTCATAGTTGGCTGGATAGCCGCGCAAGCCAGTTTCTCCGCCTAAAATCAGAGGCTGGTCAGTGAACAAGCGTAGGCCTCGTGACGCTTCTAGAGAAACGTAAAACTGGCCATGCTCAAAATTTTTCCAGTGGTAATTTATCTGCCCCGTAATTAAGCCGTTTTCTACCTGATTATTGATATACAGGCTGTCAAATTGAATGTGGGCGAGCAATAAGTTGGTTGCGTTAAATGCATAGCCTTTATCGATCTGCCCACTGAATTGGTAGCCAGTGTCAAAATTATGGTTGTTTGACATGGCTCGCCCCAAGCGCAAGCGTGTTTGTAAGCCCAGATTAATATCTTCAATACGGTTTATCTGGTTAATATTTTGAGCTTCAATAAAGTTGTCGCGAATATACTGGTATTCGATCCACGGTGTATGAAAATCGCGATCCTTCGGTAGAGGATAGAGATTGAGTTCATCGGGTAGCGCGCTAAATTCTGCTTCCTCGCGTGTATAGCCAAGGTTGATTCGGTGAATGTTCTTACCTTGGCTCATACCAAGTTTACTTCCGTAAAAAAATTCATCCTTATGGCCGTAATGCCCATATTTATAAACTTCATCACCTTTATCGTACAGGATGTCTTCCTGATCAAATTGCTCATAGGCAACACCCATGGCATTGATTGTTGTCAGAGAAAAATAAGGACGGACAAAAGAATAGTATTGATGCTTCCCATCGCTATTGCTTTCATACAACAACGTGAGATTGGTTTGGTGCCAGCCGGTATTGGGATCTTTATACTCGAAAGAATTGCCACTGCGTTCGTTACCGCTTTTGTGAATGATGTCGACGGTTTTTCCGTAGCCCAAAAAGTTGGAATCATGCAGGCCAAAATTGAATTTACTATTTCCTCCTCGGTGAGAAAAACTGATCGCGGGAAATAGCGTCCATACTTCGTGAGCATCGACATTGACTTGCGTTTTTTTGTCAGCAGTTTCTTCAGCTGTTACGGACGCTTCGCGAAAGTAATGTCGAGTTCTTAAAATACGTTCGCTTTCAGTGAGTTCTTTGGCATCCAATTTGTCGCCGGGCTTCATTAACAGATCGTGTTTAATGACGCCTTTGCGGGTATGAATATGCAGACGGTTTACCCAGCGAAAGAGGAAATTGTTTTCTTCCGGCTTTGTTAAATCAAAAATAGGTAACACATTGATATTAATCGATGTGATTTCTGCGGGGTTGTCTGTTGTAGGGCAGTCGTTCTCAGATCTGGTTTCGCAAGGTTCAACTTTGTTTTCCTGTGCTACGATAGCAGGTGTTTGGAGCAAAGAGGTGCTTAGCAATAGCCCATGAATAATTGTGGTTTTATATCCCGTTTGAATTTTTTTCATGATTACTGAGCCTGCCGCGATATTGGTCTAGTACTTATTCCATTATTAGTCTAGCACCAGGATGCTTAAGACAATCTTAAGGAAAGTCTAAAGCTGGTTTCGTCATATTTGGACAGATTATGCTTGCGCTATAGCATGTTTAAAATATTTTCGCGGCAGCTAATTTATTAGGCGCGAATGATAAAGTGAGGGGTTTTAAAGGTTAAAAACAAAAAAGCCAAGGCATGCAGCCCTGGCTCTTTTACGTTACTTTTTTATTTCTAGCGTTACCAAATGATGAACGCTAGGCTGATTAATCCCAGCTTAATGCACCGCCTGTTTGATACTCAATAACTCGAGTTTCAAAAAAGTTTTTCTCTTTGCGCAAGTCCATAATTTCGCTCATCCAAGGGAATGGATTTTTAGCACCTGGATATTGCTCTGGCAAACCCAGCTGTGCCAAACGGCGGTTGGCAATAAAGTGTAAGTACTCTTCCATCATGGCAGCGTTCATACCCAGTACGCCACGAGGCATGGAGTCTCGTGCATAGGCGATTTCCAGCTCAGTACCTTCCAGAATCATTTGGATAACTTCTTTCTGGAATTCGGTTGTCCACAGGTGTGGGTTTTCTAGCTTGATCTGGTTAATAACATCAATGCCAAAGTTAAGGTGCATTGATTCGTCCCGCAGAATGTACTGGAACTGTTCTGCAACACCAGTCATCTTGTTGCGACGACCCATGGATAGAATTTGTGAGAATCCACAGTAGAAGAAAATGCCTTCTGTCACTACATAGAACCCAATCAGATTGCGCAGGAGTTCCTGGTCCGCTTCCGGTGTGCCGGTGGTAAATGTTGGATCACTCAAGCCGCGCGTGTGTGTCAAACTCCAGGTGGCCTTGTTGGCAACGGAAGGTAGTTCGCGGTACATATTAAAGACTTCACCTTCATCCATACCCAGCGACTCGATACAGTACTGGTAGGCGTGAGTGTGAATGGCTTCTTCAAAAGCCTGGCGCAAAATATACTGGCGGCATTCGGGGTTGGTGATCAGGCGATAAATAGCCAGTACCAGATTGTTTGCAACCAGCGAGTCCGCGGTGGAGAAGTAACCCAGTGAGCGCATAACAATGCGACGCTCATCATCGGTTAAGCCGTTTTCATTTTTCCACAAGGCAATGTCTGCGGTCATGTTAACTTCTTGCGGCATCCAGTGGTTCGAGCAACCATCTAGATATTTCTGCCATGCCCAATCATATTTAAAGGGTACTAACTGATTAAGGTCGGCGCGGCAATTGATCATCGCCTTGTCGTCAACTTCGACCCGTGCAGCACCGATTTCCAGTTCTTCCAAGCCGGGGGCTGGATCTATTTGGGCGACGGCGGCGCGGGCTGCAGCAACATTGCTGTTCGCTGCTTTGGGGGCGGCCTGGGTTTGGGCCGCCTCCGGCTCCACTGCAGAATCTGCGGGTGATGCATCTTGTGCTGCAGTGGCGACCGGTTGCGGTTCTTGTTGTTGTGGTTTTGTTTGCAGTTCTTTGCTCAGATTTGCGGCCGCCATTGCAGCGGTTTGGTTGGAAGTTTGTTGTGTTTCTTCCTCGTTAAAGTCGTCCCAGCTCAGCATGGTTTCTTTTCCTCAACACAATGGTCTTGTGGTGTATGTCTGAAAGTGTCGCTGCTTGGCAGCAAGTTTTGATCGTTCTCGGGACTGTTGCGATCTGGAAGCGAGGTTGCCCTCGCTGTATTTTCCAGATGCTATCCCCAATCGCTTTTGTTTATTGACAGGCTTCGCAATCCGGGTCGTCCAGAGAGCAGGCCTTGGGCACATCCGCTGGCGCCGCTGCTTGTACAGGAGTGGCTGTGCCTGACGCTACGGCATTATGGGTGCCGGTTGTCACGGTTGACTTTTCGGTACTGGAGGCAGCCAGTGCACGCAGGTAGTAAGTAGTTTTCAAGCCGCTGTACCAGGCCATGCGATAGGTAACATCTAGTTTCTTGCCATTTGCGCCAGCAATGTAGAGATTCAAGCTCTGTGCCTGATCGATCCATTTCTGGCGTCGACTGGCGGCCTCAACCAACCAGCGCGGTTCTACTTCAAAGGCAGTGGCGTATTCTGCTTTCAGATCTGCAGGGATACGGTCAATTTTTTGCACCGAGCCTTCGTAGTATTTCAGGTCGTTAACCATAACGCTGTCCCACAGACCGCGCGCTTTCAGGTCGTGAACCAGGTAAGGATTTACAACAGTGAACTCGCCAGACAGGTTCGACTTCACATACAGGTTTTGATACGTCGGCTCGATCGATTGTGAAACCCCGGTGATATTGGCGATGGTTGCGGTTGGCGCAATAGCCATCACGTTGGAGTTACGCATGCCTTGGGTTTTAACCTTCTCGCGTAGGTTGTTCCAATCCAAGGTTTGCGAACGATCCATTTTGATGTACTTCTCGCCACGGTTTTCTACCAGTTTGTCGATAGAATCGATGGGCAGAATACCCTGGCTCCACAATGAACCGTCAAACGTGGAGTATGCACCGCGTTCTTGTGCCAGTTCACTAGAGGCCTCAATAGCGTAGTAGCTGATGGCTTCCATGGATCGGTCGGCAAACTCAACGGCTTCTTCCGAGGTGTAGCTAATACGTTGCTTGTACAGCGCATCCTGAAAGCCCATTAAACCCAGACCGACCGGACGGTGACGGGCATTGGATGCTTTTGCGGTATCGACAGAGTAGTAGTTAATGTCGATAACATTGTCCAGCATGCGCACAGCAGTTTTGATGGTGGCTTTGAGCTTTTCCTGATCCAGCTTGCCATCAACAATGTGTTGCGGCAGATTCACCGAACCCAGATTACACACGGCAATTTCTTCTCCGGCCTTAGTGTTCAGCGTGATCTCTGTACACAGGTTGGAGGAATGAACGACGCCAACATGCTGCTGAGGACTGCGCAAGTTACAGCTGTCCTTGAACGTGATCCATGGGTGACCCGTTTCGAATAGCATGCCCAGCATTTTGCGCCACAAATCCAGAGCGCGGACTTTCTTGCTGACGCGGATTTCGCCTGCAGCGGCTTTGGCTTCGTATTCGGCATATTTTTCTTCAAATGCCTTGCCGTACAGTTCATGCAGTTCTGGTACTTCGTGGGGTGAAAACAATGTCCACATTTCATCGTCGAACACGCGTTTCATGAACAGGTCTGGAATCCAGTTGGCGGTATTCATGTCGTGCGTGCGGCGGCGGTCATCACCGGTGTTCTTGCGCAGGTCGAGAAACTCCTCGATATCCAAGTGCCAGGTTTCCAGGTAAGCACAAACAGCGCCTTTACGTTTGCCGCCTTGGTTGACGGCTACGGCGGTGTCATTCGCCACTTTCAAAAAGGGAACAACACCTTGTGATTTACCGTTAGTGCCTTTGATGTAAGCGCCGAGTGAACGCACGGGTGTCCAGTCATTACCCAAGCCGCCAGCAAACTTGGAGAGCATGGCATTGTCCTGGATCGCACCATAAATACCGTGCAAGTCGTCGGGTACATTGGTGAGGTAGCAAGACGACAGCTGCGGGCGCAAAGTACCTGAGTTAAACAAGGTTGGTGTAGAGCTCATGTAGTCAAACGATGACAACAAACGATAGAACTCAATGGCTCGTTCTTCTTTGTGTTCTTCTTCAATGGCCAGACCCATCGCGACACGCATAAAGAACACCTGAGGTAGCTCAATGCGAACGTCGTTGCTGTGGATAAAGTAACGGTCATACAGTGTTTGTAAGCCAAGGTACGTGAACTGGTGGTCGCGTGAGTGGTCCAGCGCAGCTGCGAGCTTTTCCAAGTCAAAGGTTGCCAGTTTTGGATCAAGCAGCTCCAGCTGAATGCCTTTGGCGATATAGGCCGGCAGGGCTTTGGCGTACAAAAATTCCATTTCATGGTGCGTTGCCTGCGGCGCTACGCCCAGGAATGTCAGTGCCTCTGCGCGGAGTTTGTCCAACAGCAGGCGCGCGGTTGCAAACGTATAGTTCGGCTCTTTCTCTACCAGTGTGCGTGCAGTGATAACCAGTGACGTGTTGACGTCTTCCATGGATACGCCGTCGTACAGATTACGCATGGCTTCTTTAATGATTTCGTCTGGATGAACATCCTTCAGACCTTCGCAAGCTTCAGTCACAACGGTGAGGACGCGATCGGTATCCAGTGGGACGCGCTGACCGTCATCCTGAGTGATAGTAATGGAGCCATATTTTTGTGTGACAACGGCCGCTTGCTCTTTTTCCGCACGCATGCGCGCATGTTCTTCGCGGTAGAGAACATAGTCGCGAGCAATTTTTTGCTCGCCAGAACGCATCAGGATCAGCTCAACCTGATCTTGGATGTCTTCAATATGGATGGTGCCACCAGACGGCATGCGGCGCTTAAATGTTGCACTGATTTGCTGGGTTAACGACGCCACGGTTTCGTGTATACGGCTGGATGCAGCGGCAACGCCGCCTTCTACGGCCAGGAATGCTTTGGTCATGGCGACCGAAATTTTTCCTTCGTCGTAGGGTACTACCGTGCCGTTGCGTTTAATTACGCGCAGCTGGCCTGGGGCCGTAGCAGCGACGGCAGTTGTACTTGCGCCGGTAGGGTGGGCGGGTTGGTTCGCTGTGCTTGGTGCAGCGTCTGAATCAGTGTGCATTAACGTCTCCGCGTATGAGTGCTGGTTTTCTATTGATGTAATAAGAATTGTCTTTACCGTCGAGGGCAAAATACAAATGTTCTCTCTTGCAGGTTGAAACCCGGCACATTAATGCGTCTCAGGTTTCAAAAAATCACCAGCGCCATTGCCGGTGAGAAACTTACTGTCCCAGAGTTACTTTGGGTGTTATGTCAGCTTGTAAACTGCTTGTGTTACAGCGCTGTTAGTTGCCGCCTTGATCGGGCGGTAGCTTGTTGTCTTTACCGAGTGTTTGGCCTGTGGCAAACATGGGCGAAAGTGCTATTGCTAACCAATTAAGCGGGCAAATTGTCATGGCTATTATTCGTTGACCAATAAGCACCGGCAAAGCGCTATATGGCGCTGTATCGATTGGTAAAAAGTGCAATTGGGTGTCTTCGGCAGTTTGTGTTGATATCTCAATTGTGGCACTACATTCAGTAGTGCTAAAACTGCTGCTACCCCTATATGTTGTGTCTGTTTCAGAATTGCGTACAAGATAATGCGGTTTTTGGCTTATTGCAACCCTATAAATTTGTCGGTTTGTTGTGGATAAATTGTGGGTAGTTTGAAGAGTCAGTAACTACTATCGTTGTGGTGGCGAGTTGCTGGGGGGGGAGCATTTTGAGGCTGGCTTTTCCACAGGTAGACTTTTTTTGTCTAAAAACAGCTTGGCTTATGGGTTAAATTTATGGATTTTTTGAATGAGAAATTTTCGGTTTTATTTGTGCTAAATATAGGGCGTTTAACGCTCGGTATTGTCGCTGCTGGCAAACGCAATTAAATGATCGGCCTGTAATGTTACGCCGATCTGTTCTCCGAGTTTGTGGTCTAGGTGACTGGGGAACGCAGCCTCGACTCTACTGCCTGTCGGCAGTTGCAATGTGTATAAAATTGAAGTGCCCGCAAAAATCTTGTTCACAATCTCCGCATGAATTTTGCTCAACGGGTCGTGTACCACGTCGTCTGGACGAATCATGACGTCGACAGGTGTTTTTTCCGGCCAGGGGTAGCAGCGGTTGCCGGCGATAGGGCCTAGTTCGGTGTCGATACAGGTGTCGGTCAGCATCGTTCCCGGTAGAAAAACCCCTTTACCAATAAACTTGGCAACGAAACAGGTGGCAGGCTCGTGATAGAGGTTGTAGGGCGTATCCCACTGCTCTATACGGCCATTATTGATCAGGCCGATTTTATCAGCCATAGCGAATGCCTCTTCCTGATCATGGGTGACCATAATGGCTGTGATGTTGGTGGCTTTAAGAATGCTGCGGACTTCAGTTGCCAGCTGGCGCCTTAGGTCAACGTCGAGGCTTGAGAAGGGCTCGTCCATCAAGAGTAGTTTGGGCTGGGGAGCTAATGCGCGAGCCAGTGCAATACGTTGTTGCTGACCGCCGGATAGCTCATGGGGGTAGCGTTTCCCCAATCCGTGCAGTTTTACGAGCGCTAGCATGTCTTCGCAGGCTTGCTCCTGCTCTGCGCGCGTTTTTTTGTTGAGGCCAAATGTAATGTTGTCGCAAACCGTCAGGTGTGGGAATAACGCATAATCTTGAAACACCATGCCTACTTGACGGTGTTCTGGCGCGACCACATGCGTGGCCGATGACAAGACTTGTTGGTCTACTTGAATTTGTCCGGCTTCAAGAGGCTGGAATCCCGCTATCGCCCGCAATACAGTTGTTTTTCCGCAGCCACTGGGCCCAAGTAGACAGCAAATATCGCCATTGTCCAGGCCAAAACTAATATCGTTAATGACCTGATTACGATCATAGCTGCAGGCGATTTGTTGAACCGTGAGTAAACTCATAGCGTTTTATCTTGGTTTGCCGTGGTCAGGGCTTATTTGTGCTGTAGCAAAAATTCCATCAGCGCCTTTTGAGCATGCAGGCGGTTTTCGGCTTCATCCCAGACAACTGCGCAGTCGGCATCGAGCATCGTTTCACTGATTTCCATACCGCGGTAAGCGGGTAAGCAATGCATAAACAGTGCTTTACTGTTGGCGTGGGTCATCAATTCTTCGTTGACTTGATAGTTAGCAAAGGCTTGTATTCGGGCTTGCTTCTCGTCTTCCTGACCCATGGAAGCCCATGTATCGGTTACTACCAAGTCGGCGCCATTTACTGCTTCTTTGGCATCGCGAGTCAGGTGCAGGCGGTCTTGGTTTTTGGCAACTAAATCGCTATCGGGGTCAAAACCAACAGGTGTGGCAATGCGCAGTTCAAAGTCCCACTGCCTGGCCGCATTGATGTATGAGTGACACATGTTGTTACCATCACCAACCCAGGCGACAGTTTTGCCGCTGATATCACCTCGTTGTTCCTGGAATGTTTGCATGTCGGCAAGCAACTGGCACGGATGATAGCTATCGGTCAGTGCATTGATCACAGGAACCTGAGAGTAGTTGGCAAAAGTTTCGATAATGTCGTGTCCATAGGTGCGAATCATAATGATGTCGACCATTCGCGACAGCACGCGCGCGGAGTCTTCGATAGGCTCACCGCGGCCTAATTGGGTATCGCGGCTCGACAGGAAGATGGCGCTGCCACCCATTTGATTCATGCCTGCTTCGAACGACACCCGTGTGCGGGTTGAAGACTTTTCAAAGACCATGCCCAGCACTTTGTTATGCAGCGTTTCGCACATCAAACCCTGGCGATGTTCTTTTTTAAGTTCTATGGCGCGTTGTATTACACCTTTTAATTCTGCCGGGGTTAGGTCCAGCAGCGTCAGAAAATGTCGAATGCTCATGCTCAGGACTCCTGCTGGCAAAAGGCTTTAATGAGTGGGCACAGTATGCTGATCAGCTCGTCGGCTTCCGCATCTGTAAGGGTTAGTGGTGGCAGTAAGCGTATGGTATCGCCTTTGGTTACATTGATGATCAAGCCCTGTTGCTTGGCCAAATCGACTAGATCGCCACAATCACAAGTCAGTTCAATACCAATCATTAAGCCTTTGCCACGGACTTCTTTAACCTCTGGGCAGTCTTTTAACTGATCGCGTAATTTTGCCACCAGGCTGTCGCCTAGTTGCGCTGCACGATGGCACAAATTGTTGTCGATGATAGTATTTACCACCGCCAGTGCACCGTGACAGACTAAAGGATTGCCACCAAATGTACTGCCGTGGTTGCCGGGCTGAAATGTCGTAGCAGCTTTGCCGCTGGCCAGGCAGGCACCCAGCGGCAGGCCGTTGCCAAGCCCTTTAGCTGTTGTGACTACATCGGGTGTAATGCCATTTAATTGATAGCTAAAATAGGCGCCGTTACGGCCATTGCCGGTTTGTACCTCATCCAGCATGAGCAGCCAGTTGTTGGCCGTGCAGAGTTCGCGCAGTTTGTTGAGGTAATCCGGTGCTGGCACAAATACGCCACCTTCACCTTGAACCGGCTCTACCAGAACGGCGACTACATTCTTGTTAGCCTTGCCTATCATGGCGAGCGCGTCGACATCATTAAAAGGGACGTGAATAAAACCCGATACCAGTGGCTCAAAGCCTTTTTTCACTTTTTGATTGCCGGTTGCAGTCAGGGTTGCCATGGTCCGCCCATGAAAGCTATTGCTCATGGTGATAATTTGCGGATCATGAATACCGTTATCGTGACCGTATTTGCGTGCAATCTTTATAGCTGCTTCGTTAGCTTCTGCGCCGGAATTGGAGAAGAACACTTTATCCATGCCCGAAACGTCGCGTAACTTATCTGCCAGAGCCTGCTGCGATTTGATATTGAATAAATTTGAGGTGTGCAGCAGCGTTTGTGCTTGTTCACAAATTGCCTCAGTTACCGCTAGGTGATTGTGTCCCAGCCCGGTAACGGCAATGCCGCACAGGGCGTCAAGGTATTGTTTGCCTTGATCATCCCAAACACGAGCACCTTCACCTTTCACCAGGGTGGTGGTGCGTTCGCCATAAGTATTCATTAATGCACTGCCGGCAGAGAGCTGCTCGTTCACATCAAACTCCAAAAATGGTTGCCAACGTAAATAGGTATACGTCGCAGGGGGCAATTTATACCAGCCTGAAACGGAAACAGGCAGCACATGGCTGCCTGCGAAAGCGGACGATTGTATAGGCTTGATCAGTTCTTGGCAATTCGCTGCTGAGCAGGGAAAATAAGCGTTTATGCTGCTAACTTGTCTCTATTTCCTAATACGGGCATATCCCGCAGTTTCATCTTGTAGTGTGTATTGGGCGTTTGATTCTAGTGGCTTGATTCTTGTCGCTAGTTTCTGTGTCTATATTCACTATCGATAATCGGAGTTGTTATGGATCCTATCGCGTTAGGCATATTCACCAGTCGGATAGAAGCTGTCTGTGACGAGATGGGCGCGGTGCTGCAGCGCACGGCTTTTTCCCCCAATATTAAAGACAGACTGGATTTTTCTTGTGCAGTGTTTGATGCGCAGGGACAGTTGTGCGCGCAAGCCGCACACATCCCAGTGCACTTGGGTAGTATGGCCTATGCCATGGCGGATATTGTTGCTGAAGCAGCCTGGCAGCCTGGTGACATGGTTGTTGTGAACGATCCTTTCCTTGGGGGGACGCATTTACCGGATGTTACTGTGATTGCTCCAGTGTTTTTGGAAGGTGCTCTGGTTGCGTTTGTCGCGAACCGGGCGCATCACGCCAATATAGGGGCGACTAGCCCTGGTTCTATGCCTATTTCGCGTACGCTGGAAGAGGAAGGGGTTGTTATTTCTCCCACGCTTATTGTGTGCAAGGGTGACATCGACAATACCGTCTTGGCTAAGTTGGCAAATGGCCGTTCAGACGTGGCTGCAACGGCGGATTTTCGTGCGCAAATTAGCGCGAACCGGGTTGGAGTGGAGCGCCTGGTGGCGTTGGTAGAACAGAGTGGGGTAGGGGTATTTGAGCAGTCTGTTATTGCTTTGAACGACTATGCTGAACGGTTGGCCAAGGCCGAATTAGCAGCTATTCCAGCGGGGCAATACGCTTTTAGTGACGTGATGGATAGTGATGGTATTGCGTTGCAGGATATACCTATTAAAGTGGTTATCGATGTGTCAGATGCTGGCATAACAGTTGATTTTACCGGCACGGCTGCTCAGGTAGCGGGGAATATCAACTGTCCATTATCGGTGGCCGCAGCAGCCGTCTATTATGTATTTCGCTGTTTAATGTCCGCGCAAATGCCTGCCTGTGCGGGTGCTTTTCGAGCTATCAGTCTAAAAGCACCGCTGGGTAGCCTGGTGAATGCTGAGCGTCCGGCGGCGGTAGCGGCGGGCAATGTTGAAACGTCAACGCGCATTGTTGATGTGATTTTGGGTGCTTTAGCGCAGGCGTTGCCTGAGCGAATTCCTGCGGCCAGTCACGGTTCCATGAATAATGTGGCAATGGGTAGCTGGGCGGTGGGCGATACCCCCGCCTGGGATTATTACGAAACGATAGGTGGTGGTATGGGGGCTGGTCCGAAAACGGACGGCCTGAACGGTGTGCAGACGCATATGACCAACACCTTGAATACCCCGATTGAAAGCCTGGAAATGCATTACCCCTTACGTGTTGTCGAATATTCCTATCGCCAGGAGTCTGGCGGTGCTGGCAAACATCAAGGCGGGAGCGGTTTGAGCAGAAGTTTTGAGTTTTTAGCACCGGCGCAGGTTACCTTGTTAACTGAGCGCCGGCGTCATGCGCCATGGGGATTGGCTGGTGGTGCTGACGCTCAACCGGGGTATAACAGCCTGAATGGTAACGTTTTGCCTGATAAGGTGAGTGTTCAAGTTAGCGCTGGCGATGTTTTGCAGATAGCCACGCCTGGAGGCGGTGGCTGGGGTGAGCCATAGTTTTTATCGGATATCAGGGGGGCGAGGAAAATTCTTTGCTATGAGTGTTTGCTGGCCTTCCTTTAACTGCGTTAAAATAGCTGAGTCTTTTGCTGGGTTTTTCATTGTTTTGGCGTTGTGCCATGGCGGTGATAGTGCTGAATAGTCCAGCCTGGCGCTTTACTGGCTTTTACCTAAGAGGTGTAAGAACTCGATGGATATCATGGATACTATCAAGCAACAAATTGAAGAAAACCCGGTGATCCTGTACATGAAAGGCTCTCCCAATGCGCCGCAGTGTGGTTTTTCCATGCGTACATCTCAGGCTGTCATGGCTTGTGGTAAGCGTTTCGCCTATGTGGACGTGTTAAGCAATCCTGACGTGCGCAGCAACTTGCCAATTTATGCTAACTGGCCAACCTTTCCACAGTTGTGGGTTAACGGTGAGCTGGTCGGCGGCTGTGATATCGTGACCGAAATGCATGAAAAGGGCGAGCTGCAAACGTTGCTCAATGAAGCCGTACCTGATGCGGAATAATTACCATTGATTGTTGTGGCGCTTCTGATGATTCGTTCAGAGCGCCACTCGCCTGCCTTGTATTGTTTTTCTTCCGGTATTTTCAACTTCTAAACGCTTCGCGCGTTCCCTGCGTATACACTCTTTGCGCGCATGTTAAATGCATGCAGCCGTATCTGTGACTAAACTTTGTCGAGTGCAACATATTAATAGGCCAGCCCCGGCTGGTGGCTGGCAAGCTAGAGATATAGAGGATAGAGGTAGGCTACATGTCTAAGGCATTAATGAGCGCAGGAATGGTGGGGAAGGTTTTATGGGTTTGGTGTGTCTTGACAGCTGTGTCTCTCGCTGCCGAACCCAATACCCGTAAGCTCAATGTTCCGCAGGGTTACCACATCGAGATACTAGTGAGTGGTGTGGATAACGCCCGGCAGATGGTGATGGGTAACAATACTTTGTTTATCGGCACGCGCAGCGAAGGTGCTGTTTATGCCGTTCACGATCCCTTGGGGCAGCCGCGTGTTCAAGTTATTGCTAAGGACTTATCTATGCCATCTGGGATCGCCATGCAAAATGGTGATTTATACGTTGGTGCGGTCGATAAGATTTTGCGCTTTCCGGACATTGAGCGGCAGTTGCAAGGTGGGGGGCTCCCGGCTGCGCCCGATGTTGTGTTCTCGGGATTGCCTGATGATAAGCATCATGGATGGAAAAATATTGGTTTTGGTCCAGATGGGCTGCTTTATATTCCTATTGGCGCGCCCTGCAACATCTGTGAGCCTGGCGCCCCCTACGCCAGTATTCAAGCGCTGGATATCAGCACGGGTAAACTGACCCCGGTAGCTGAAGGCGTGCGCAACAGTGTCGGGTTTGATTGGCACCCTGTTACAGGTCACTTGTGGTTTACGGACAATGGTCGCGACTGGTTGGGTGACGAGTTTCCGCCGGAAGAAGTTAATGTTGTGCGCAAATTCGGACAGCACTTTGGCTATCCGTATTTACATGGTCGCGATATTCAGGACCCGGAGTTTTATAGTCGTAAGCCGGTGGATCTTGAGATTACACCGCCTTATCTAGCGATGACTGCCCATGCTGCGCCACTGGGTATTAAGTTTTACACCGGCAACCAGTTCCCGTTTCAGAAAGGGCGACAAGTTGTATTTGTTGCACAGCATGGATCCTGGAATCGTAGCGAAAAATCTGGGTATCGGGTAATGGAGATAGTGTTGGATGATAGTGGTCGCGTTGTTGATTTTCGACCGTTTGTATCCGGCTGGCTGGATGCAGAGGGCAATGTATCAGGGCGACCGGTCGCGTTTCTGCAATTGGACGACGGCTCGTTGTTAATTTCAGATGATTTGGCAGGCGTGGTTTACCGATTAACTTACCGCGGTTCTTAATAGGGGAATTCAGCTTGCCGTGATGTATTACTAATCGTTCATTAATGCTCGCTCACTACTTTACATTACATAACTAGGTTATGTCGCGGGTTGAGAAGCAGTCGCAAGTAATCCATACACAGATCGCCAAGAATGTCGCAACGAGTGTTATGATTGCGGCCTGAATTTCTTGTGAAGAACTGAATCCCTCCATGCAAATAACTGGATATAGTATCGTTCGTGAGCTGGGCCGCGGTGGCATGGCTACTGTCTATCTCGCCATACAGGAAAGTTTTGGTCGCGAAGTAGCGCTCAAAGTCATGGCTGCTGGTCTTGCCCATGACCCGGCTTTCAGTGAACGATTTTTGCGGGAAGCAAAGATTGTTGCACAGCTCGTCCATCCTAATATCGTTACTGTTTATGATGTTGGCATCAGCGAAGGTCATCATTATCTATCTATGGAGTTCATTCCCGGCGAAGACTTAAAGCATGCGGCCAATACGTTATCGTTAGTCCGCAAATGTGACGTGATCCGCCAGGTTGCCCAAGCGTTGGATTTTGCGCGCCGCAAAGGTTATATCCATCGCGATGTAAAGCCCGAAAATATTCGCTTGCAGAGAAACAATGGTCGAGTGGTATTGATGGATTTTGGTATTGCCAAAGCCGTAGATGTGCACTCGGGTATGACCCAGACCGGTACCGCTGTGGGAACGCCGCATTATATGAGTCCGGAGCAGGCTCGCGGAAAGCGGGTTGATCACCGTTCTGATCTCTACAGTTTGGGGATTGTGTTTTATTGGTTACTAGTCGGTCGCGTGCCGTTTAACGCCGATTCTGCCGTAGCGGTGGGCATAAAGCATATCACCGAGGCTATTCCAACCTTGCCCAGTGCCTTGGGTTTGTTACAGCCGGTCCTGGAAAAGTTATTGGCAAAGATGCCGGAAAAACGTTTTCAGAATGCCAGCGAATTGGTTGCTGCCCTGACGAGCTTATCACCGCAAGAATTAATGCGGGCTGAGGCGTTGTTGAAGCAAGAACAAAAACAACAGCCTGCCGTGAATGAAAAAGCACCGTTTGGCGATAGCGTTCAGGTGACAGCGCGTCCAGATTTGGTAAAGCGCAAACCTATTAAGGCTCGCTCGGTTGCGCCGGTACAAAAAACACCTGAAGTGAACAGTCGGGCTCCGGAGCAGGTTGATTATGCGTGCGTCGGCAGCCTCAGCAGTTGGTGGCCTTGGCTGTTGGGTGTGTCGGTGGCGGTGCTGGTAGCCTACGTTGTGTATTTTCAACAGGTGCGATTAACCGGATCTCCCATAGGCGAACAGCTATTGGTGGATTTGGGGGTGGTTCAAGCCCGCGATACTGCCGACTCCGCAACGAAGGTGCCCATGACCAGCCCTGCGGAAACAGGAAAGACACTTTCCCTTGGCAAGCTGGAGCATGCGCAGACCTCTTTGCTGTCGGCTGACGTCCCCTCCCGCAGTGCTGATCAACACGAGGCTGCTGACGCTAGTTCCAGTACAGCATCAAAACAGCAAGCTGCCATAGATTCCACCGCCAATGCCAGCAACATAATCAACAACGGCGACATGAACAGTGCCGAGTACGAACAGTTGGTAGGTGCCATGCAGACCGTGCAAGAGCAGTTGCAAACAGAGTTGGCAAGTTGGGAAACCCATATGCCGGAACTGTCGGCTCTTTGGCAAAGCAGTATTGATAGCCCGCGACTGTCAGGCGATGAATCGGTCAAATTAAGCGAGCAAATAGTGCTTCAGCGAGAAGAGGTGCGCGAGCGCTTGGTTGCGTTGGCGGAGTCTGCGCAAGTCGCAGGTGATGTCGATGCGTTGCGCCAATGGCGAGAGTTGGCAACTCATTACTTCCAGGAAAACCTGGCGGATGCTCGCTGGCAATCATTGGAGTCTTGGCTGGGCCAGCAGAAGTTGATTGCCAGCCTGCTTGATGAAGCGGACGGCTATTTTGCTCAGGATAGTCTGACAGAGCCTGGCGACGAAAATGCTTTTGCCCGTTATGCGCAAGTGCTGGAACTAGATCCAAACAATCTTAAAGCTCGCGCCGGTATCGACAATATTGCGCAGCGTTATGTTGTTCTAGCGCAAGCGAAGTTGGTTAACGGTAATGGTTCTGCTGCACAGCGTTTAATTGATTGGGGTCGAAAGCTGGAGCCTGATTTGCCGGATTGGGATAAGTTGGCGCAGCAGGTAACAGCTGTGCAGGAGAAAAGAGTCCGTTTGCTTGCAGAGTTGGATCAAGCGGATGCATTGCGCACTGCGGGAGCTTGGGTTTCGCCGCCAGAGAATAATGCCGCGAACATTTTGGCGAACGTTTTAGCGGCTGCGGAGCAGGAGCCTCGAGTCGAATCCGTTGTGGCGTCTGTGAGTGAGAGACAGGCAATGTTAACGGAGGACGTGAGTGAGCGATTGTTGTTGCTTGCAAGTAATAAAGCATTTGCCGAAGCCGAAGAGCTTTTGTTGCAAGCACAAGATTTATTGCCCGAGAGCCCTGAATTTGTGACTGCTCGAGCACAATTGCAAGAAGCTACACTGGCTGCCTTACCGAAAATAGAGCAAGTGATGATTGCCGCGACTAGTCAGCAATTGGCTGCTAACCCTGCGCCGCCTTTTTCCTTTTCGGCGGAACGCAGCATTGTGATTCAATTCGGGTATCGCAACTTCAATCCTGAGGCCACGCTGGTGCAGGCTGTTCTTTACGATGGCACGCAAACGCTAGAGATCGCGCAAGTGCCCGTAGTTATTAACGGCGCGGAAGGGAGTAAGCAGTTTACCATTGAGCGGCCAGTAGAAGGTTTTACTCAAGGGCGCTACCAGATTAAATTATTGTTGGACGGCCAGGCATTGGGCGATGAGAGCTTTACCGTAGAATAAATCGGAGTGAGATATGACGTTAGGCCATGATTTAAACGTATCACAACGCAGTAACGGGTTGCGAACTTTTGCAGTTAGAAGTGCAGCGAGTATTGGTGTGTTGTTGATGTTGGGTGGCTGTCAGCCAGCTGCCAATGTTAAGCAATTACAGGATCGCAACGCTCAGCTCAGTGCGTCGCTGGATCAGGCTCAAAATACGATTGATCAGTTAACGAATGAGCGTCAGTTGCTCAAAAGCCGGATGGCTGAATTGCAGCGTGTGGCGACTGTTCTGGATAATGAAAAAGATCAGCGTGTGCAGGAGTCTTCCAGTTTGCGGGGGGAGGTGCGCCGCTTCGTGCAGCAGCAAATCGATCAATATAAAGCCTTTCTTGTAGCCAGCCAGTTGTTAGATTTTGTTGGCGGTGAACTGGTTCAGCGTTCGCAGGCAGAAGAAACCCCGCGCTTACTGGTTGATCTTGCGAACCCTATGCCTGCTAATGGGACCTTGACCGGAGTTAAAGGACACTTTCTCGGGCCAGGCAGCCTGCAAGTGAAAATCCTGCGTAAGATTGAAGACCGTCTCGTTGTCGTGTGGGAGAGTAAGCCGCTGTCTGTGCCGAGAGCGGGTGTTAATCAACTCGATTTCCCGGTCGCCGTTGGTGTTGAGCAGGGGGATCTCATGGGTTACCGCTTTGCTGAAAAAACGATTGTCAGTTTCGATACTGGTACCGGCGATACGCGGTATCTAAGTAAAGATGTAGCTCTGGGCCAGATGATAAAAACGACATCCCTGGATGGTGAGAAAGAGCACAGAGCCTATGCGTTAGGTGTCTATGGTTTGTTGAACTAGAGTTGGAAAAGCAGGCCTCGGCAGCACGATATTTAAGGTTAGCCGAGGCTGGTATGCATATCTTTTATATTAACTCTCCATCATCGACTGCAGGTAGTTTTGAATGCCTACTTTGTCGATAAGTTGTAGCTGGGTTTCTAGCCAATCTACGTGTTCTTCTTCATCTTCTAAAATACTTTGCAGTAAGTCTCGGCTAACGTAGTCCCGGACTGATTCACAATACTCGATGCCGTCGCGCAAGTCTGGAATAGCCTTCAACTCCAGTTTTAAATCGCATTCGAGCATTTCTTTGGTGTTCTCACCAATATAGAGCTTGCCCAGGTCTTGTAGATTCGGGATGCCCTCCAAAAACAAAACTCGTTCGATAAGTTTGTCTGCATGCTTCATCTCATCAATGGACTCTTCATACTCGTAGTCGGCAAGTTCTTTCAGTCCCCAGTCTTTATACATGCGAGAGTGCAAAAAATACTGATTAATCGCCACCAGTTCATTGGCCAGTGCTTGATTAAGATGCGTAATAACTTTGGGATCACCTTTCATGGTGGGCTCCTTGATTAAATCTGTTGGGAAATTGGCACCTAAGTGCATTTACTTGGCGGTCACATTTCCGATCATTGTGGGAGGGGGCTGGCGGCCTGTCAAACTTGAATAACCAGTGTGGGCTTAATGATGGTATTGATCGGTGTAATACTTGCTGGGGCGAAAAAAGTAGTTAATCAGTTGAGTAAAGCGCAACTAGGCGGGCCGATAAACGGCCGCATCCCAGTCCTTAAGCAACGGCGTAATAGATATCGGGGTTATCCTGAAGGCCTGCTAAGGTCTCATCAATAATTTCTTTCGTTAAGATGGCGCATTTGCCGCATTGACTGGCCGCGCCGAGTTGTTTGCGCACTTGGCGCAAGCTGTCGGCACCGTCGCAAACGGCGTCGCGAATCTGTGAGTCGGTAATACCCTTACAAATACACACATACATAGCTGCTTTTACACCTATAGCCTTCTGCTCTAAAAGAATATGTTAGATGCAGGTGGTTAAACGTTAAGCAAATGCTAGCTTAATGACAATAATTGTCAATAGTTTATGAGAATTATTTTCATTTGTATTTGTGTCTATGGTGATTTTGGCGTTGCTGTATAGCCAGGTGGCTTCATTTCCTAAAATTCACCGTAGCCTTGCGCCATGACATAGGGGGGCAAATCTTTTTCGCTCGGGATAGGTGTAGGATTGCCATCATTATCAATCGATACAAATTTGAATGTTGCCTGTGTGACTTTTTCCCGCTGACCAATACGGTCCCGTCGAACCCATGCTTCAACATGGATGTTCATCGACGTCCGGCCGACCTTTTCCACGACTGTATAGACGCCCAGAATATCGCCAACCTTTACCGGTTTGATAAAGCTCATGCTATCGACAGCGACAGTAACAACGCGTCCCTGTGCTCTTTGTCCAGCACAGATACCTGCTGCGATATCCATTTGTGACAGTACCCATCCGCCAAAAATATCGCCAGCTGGATTGGTATCACTTGGCATAGCAATAGTGCGGGTAGTCAGGCGGCCTCGTGTTTCTTCGCTCATCATTGTTCCTTACGGGGTGGGTGGCAGATAGAGGTAGTTACAAACCTATATGTCAGTATTGGCAGCGAGTGGCGCTAAGTCAATTAGCTGTTCTAATCTAGCTTGATAAAGGTCTTGGTGACATGGCTGCATGTTAGGCATTGAGTATGGCTGCCATATAAAAAATTAATGGGACATCATTGGTTAACTGTGTAGTATAGCCCTACTCTATTAGCACCTGCGCCCCTCATAAATTAGCTGGGTCATAGGTGTGAAACTTCCATTTAAACCTCTTTGGTATTTTCTGCGTAAGAGCTTGCGCAGATTATATTTGAGGTTTTTTCGTAATCGTATTCATGTCTGTGTCATCACTGGCTCTTATGATTGCGCTCAATTGGGTTAATTGTCCTAGGCTTGGCAAGCCAAGCCTTTCATTGTTATAACGGAGATATCTCATGGCAGTATTAGTAGGTAAGGCAGCTCCAGACTTCACCGCAGCAGCGGTTCTGGGTTCTGGTGAAATTGTTGGTGATTTCAATTTGGCCAACACTATCAAAGGCAAGAAAGCCGTTGTGTTTTTCTACCCACTGGACTTCACATTCGTTTGTCCATCTGAGTTGCTGGCGTTTGATAGTCGCGCTGAAGAATTTGCTAAGCGTGGCGTAGAAGTTATCGGTGTTTCTATCGATAGTGAGTGGACTCATAACGCATGGCGTAATACGGCCGTTAATGACGGTGGTATTGGTGCGGTTAAGTACACTTTGGTTGCTGACACTAAGCAGGAAATCTGTAAAGCCTATGACGTTCAGTCTGACGGTGGTATGGCCTATCGTGGTTCATTCCTGATCGATGAGGATGGCCTGGTTCGTCATCAGGTGGTTAACGATCTCCCATTAGGCCGTAACGTTGACGAAATGTTGCGTATGGTTGACGCATTGGCATTCCATCAGGCGCATGGTGAAGTTTGTCCAGCGGGTTGGAAAGAAGGTGATGCTGGTATGACGGCATCTCCAGAAGGTGTTGCTGCATACTTGTCTTCAAGTGCTGATAAGTTGTAAGTGCTTTTCCCGGCGCGATAGTGACTTAGTCGCGCCAACAAAACAAAAAGGCGAGCTTATAGCTCGCCTTTTTTATTGGTCGACATGAGGTGGTTAGAGTAGCCCAAATGTCAGAATACTCAGCCAGCTGCGTTTATTAGGGTTTAGGTCCACATCTTCTGACTGGACATTTTCTTCACGATAAAGGCTGTTGTATAGCTTGCGAGAATCAAAGCCGGGAGGTTCAGCTTTATCGAACAGGCCAAATGTTAGGCGGTTGATCCAGCTTGGGGCTTCATCGCCAATATTAAAAGAATAGTTAAACTCACCGTTAGATTTTAGGGCGGGATAGTTTGGGTAGTTGCTACGCAATACTTTTAAGCTGTTTTCCGCAAGTTCAGGCATGTCCATTAAGTGATAACCTTGAATCATTACTGCCAGAGCGTCTGGCACTGCGGGGGTTTTTTGAAAGTTCTCGACGACATAGCGGCCGCGGTTAGTCGCAGCCAAGTAAGCGCCACGCTTAAAGTAGTAATTGGCAACATGAATTTCATAACGCGCTAACAGATTGCGTAAGTAGATCATGCGCTTTTCTGCGTCAGCGGCATAAGGGCTGCCTGGAAAGCGAGCGAGTAGCTGGGCAAAATGGCCGAAAGATTCCTTAGCGTTACTGGTGTCTTTGTTGGTGATATCTGTCGGTACAAAGCGATTCAGGATGCTGTTGCCTTCAGGGAAGGTGGATAGCCCCTTCATATAGTAGGCGTAGTCAACATTGCGATGCTGAGGATGCAGGCGGATAAATCGGTCGGCAGCTGCAAGTGCTGCTTCAGGATCGTAGCTTTCGTGATACGCGTAAATCAACTCCAGTTGAGCTTGCTCAGCGTATTGGCCAAACGGAAAGTTTTCCTCCAATAGCTGAAGGTTATCGATGGCTATTTTCCACTGGTGGGCGTTGAGGTTTCGCTGTGCAGCTTTGTATATGAGATCTTCTGAAGTTTCCGGTTTTTCGCCTTTGTCGTCGTTAGATGAGCAGCCGCCCAGCAGGACCACCGTTAGCATCGCTATGATTAGTAGCGGTAAGCGTGAGAATAGTTTACGACCAGGCTGAGTCATCGCCGTCGGTGTTTCGAAATGGGAGCTAAATATAGACAAAAACATGTGCATAAAAGTCATCGGTTATTGTTGGTCGGGCCATCCGAAGTTGGGGCTATATTGTTAACTGGTTGTCCCCTACCTGCTGTGCGGTAGTGATTCGATGGGTATGGAGGCGAACAGTTCCCTAGAATATCTTTCCGCAAAAGACAGTGTCGGTCTTTGAGGGCGATCTTCATTGGGCGCCTATTTAAACACAACCCGAAGTAGACCAAAACTTTTGTTTCGGTATCCTGCGAGGAATTGCTGTTGGTCATGTTAATATGTCCCGTTACAGCAGGTGCCTAGGGCATCTTCGTCCTTTCTGCGTCTTTGGTGTCGCAGGTTATTGTATTTTCGAGGTTGGCGTTGACAGATTTTCTTTCTCAGCAGGCCGTTGTGCCTAGCGAACTCCGGGGGACCCGGCTAGATCAGGTCGCCCAGATTCTTTTTTCCGACTTTTCCCGTTCGCAGCTGCAAAACTGGATTAAGTCAGGTGAGTTGCAGGTGAACGGCAAAACTCAGCGTCCAAAGGACAAGCTATACGGCGGTGAAGTATTGAACCTGGAAGCTACGCTTGCTCCACAGGGAGAGTGGAAGCCAGAGCCTATCGCACTGGATATCGTTTATGAAGATGATTCCATTCTGGTCATTAATAAGCCGGCAGGTCTGGTGGTGCATCCGGCTGCTGGTAACCATGACGGTACGTTGCTGAATGCTTTATTGCATCATTCTTCTGAGCAAGAATGCTTGCCGCGGGCTGGTATTGTGCACCGTTTGGACAAAGATACATCTGGCTTAATGGTAGTTGCTAAAACGCTGACGGCGCAAACCAGCTTGGTCAATCAATTGCAGGACCGCAGTATGGGGCGGGAGTATGAGGCTGTTGCCGTAGGTGCAATGACGGCGGGGGGGAAGGTTGATGCTCCGATAGGCCGGCACCCCACGCATCGAGTTAAAATGGCGGTGGTTACTGGGCCTAGCGGTAAGCCCGCGCGAACGCACTACCGTGTGGTGGGGCGTTATCCGCAACATACCCATATTCGCCTGAAGCTTGAAACTGGCCGTACGCACCAGATCCGGGTGCACATGGCACACATTCGTCATCCACTGGTGGGCGATAATCTTTACGCCGGTGGGTTTAAAATTCCGCCTAAAGTATCTCCAGAGTTGATTGAGGCATTAAAGGGGTTTTCACGACAGGCCCTGCACGCGGAAACCTTGACACTGATTCATCCTGAAAGTGATGAAGAGGTTAGCTGGTCTGTTCCTATCCCTGACGATATGCAGCAGCTGCTTGCGGCTTTACAAAAAGATAAAAAAGAGTTTCCACGGTAAAGACAATGACAGTTTTGGAGCCCCAGATTATTATTCCTGACTGGCCTGCACCGGCAAGCGTTAAGTCGGCTATCAGTACCCGAACGGGTGGTGTTAGCAAGGGTGTTTATGCCAGCTGTAACCTGGCGCTACACGTTGGTGATGATGCTGGTGCAGTGGCGCAAAATCGCGCTGCTTTTATGGAGCAAGCTGGTGTGCCAGCGGACGTGCAATGGTTAACGCAAATACATGGCACTCGAATTGTCGAGGCGGAAAGGAATGATCGCACGCCTACTGCTGATGGGGTCATTACTGCCAGCTCGGCACTGGCCTGTGCGGTTTTAACCGCAGATTGTTTACCAATACTGCTGTGTTCCGGCGACGGCAAACAGGTGGGTGCGGTCCATGGGGGTTGGCGTGGTTTGGCTAGCGGTATTTTGCGCGACGCTATCTCTCAATTTATCGGGCCGCGGTCAGATCTCATGGTTTATCTGGGGCCGGCTATTGGTCCGCAAGCGTTTGAGGTTGGTGTCGATGTCTTGGAGGCTTTTTTTGACAATGCGCTAACGCCTGAGCATGCTGATGCTATCGCACAGGCTTTTTATCCAGGCCTTAAACCCCTCCATTTTCGTGCTGATTTGTATGCCCTCGCACGTGCAGAATGCAAGGCTTTGGAAGTCGATAACGTTTATGGTGGGGAGTTTTGTACGTACTCTGATGCCGAAAACTTCTTTTCTTATCGACGTGACGGCGAGACGGGCCGTATGGCATCTATGATTTGGTTGGCAGAATAGCGTGATGCTTTAAACCTAATTGTGCTTTTTGTTGATGTAAATCAACCTCTCTCCAGTGTGACTTCTTGATTTAAATTTTGTTGCCCCCATCTTTGCTGCTAAGAGTGATAGCTTACTAGCGTCGAGGATGTTAATCATGCGCATTGACCGTTTTACCAATCAACTTCAGCTGGCCCTTTCTGACGCGCAGTCGTTAGCCATTGGGCGTGATCATAATCAGCTGGAACCGTCTCATTTATTGTTAGCTTTGCTGGACCAACAGGGTGCCAGTTTGCGTCCGCTATTGTCGCAGGCTGGATTCGATGTTACTGGTTTGCGCAATGAGCTAGCCAAGCAACTAGACAGTTTGGCGCGAATTCAGAATCCCACCGGTGATGTTCATATGTCACAGGAGTTGGGACGCTTACTGAATCTTGCGGATAAACAAGCCCAGTCCAGTGGCGATAAATTTATTTCGAGTGAGGCTGTACTGCTTGCTGCCATTAAAGATGGAAGTAGCAGTATGGGTAAGCTGCTAAAGCAATTCGGCAGTGAAAAGCGTTTGCAAGAAGCCATCGAAAAAGTTCGCGGTGGCGAGACTGTTGATAATCCTGATGCTGAAGGCAATCGTCAGGCGCTGGACAAGTATACGGTTGATTTAACTGCTCGCGCTGAAGCAGGCAAGCTTGATCCGGTGATCGGTCGCGATGATGAAATACGACGAACAGTACAAGTCTTGCAGCGCCGCACTAAAAATAATCCCGTGCTCATCGGCGAGCCGGGTGTGGGTAAAACTGCCATCGTTGAGGGTTTGGCGCAACGTATTGTAAACGGCGAGGTGCCAGAGGGTTTAAAGAATAAGCGACTCTTGTCTCTCGATTTGGGATCGTTGCTTGCCGGTGCTAAATTTCGTGGTGAATTTGAAGAGCGTTTGAAAAATGTTTTAAACGAACTCGCGAAAGAAGAAGGTCGCGTGATTCTGTTTGTTGATGAATTGCATACTATGGTTGGTGCTGGTAAAGCCGAAGGTGCCATGGATGCGGGCAATATGCTGAAGCCGGCATTGGCGCGTGGCGATTTGCACTGCGTGGGCGCAACTACGCTCGATGAATATCGAAAATACATCGAAAAAGATGCTGCACTGGAACGTCGTTTCCAAAAAGTCCTAGTCGATGAACCGAACGAAGAAGATACCATCGCCATTTTGCGCGGCTTAAAAGAACGCTATGAAGTGCATCATGGTGTTGATATTACTGACCCGGCTATTATTGCCGCCGCAAAATTGTCGCAACGCTATATCACTGACCGTCAGTTACCTGATAAAGCTATTGATTTAATTGATGAGGCTGCCAGCCGGATCCGGATGGAAATTGACTCCAAGCCGGAGACTATGGATCGACTTGAGCGTCGTTTGATTCAGTTAAAGATTGAACGCGAGGCGGTCAAGAAAGATGAAGATGATGCGTCGAAAAAGCGGTTAGCAAAAATTGACGAAGATATTCATCTGGCAGAAAAAGAATATGCTGATCTTGATGAAATCTGGCGTGCCGAAAAAGCAGCACTGCACGGTTCCCAGGAAATAAAAAGTACGTTGGAGCAGGCGCGCCTGGATCTGGATTCGGCACGTCGCGCTGGTGACCTTGGGCGCATGTCTGAATTACAGTATGGCATTATTCCCGATTTGGAAAAGCAACTGGACATGGCTGCACAAGTTGAAATGCAGGATATGAAATTGTTGCGTAACAAGGTAACAGACGAAGAAATTGCGGAAGTAGTTTCGAAGTGGACCGGTATTCCGGTATCAAAAATGCTGGAGGGTGAGCGCGACAAATTGCTGCGCATGGAAGATGGTTTGCATCAGCGAGTTATTGGTCAAGACCAGGCCGTGGTTGCTGTGGCTAATGCCGTGCGCCGTTCCCGCGCTGGGTTGTCGGATCCTAATCGGCCGAATGGCTCATTTTTGTTTTTAGGTCCAACCGGTGTGGGTAAAACCGAGTTGTGTAAAGCCTTGGCGGAATTCCTCTTTGATAGTGAATCGGCCATGGTGCGTATCGATATGTCAGAGTTTATGGAAAAACATTCCGTGGCTCGTTTAATTGGTGCGCCTCCTGGTTACGTTGGCTATGAAGAGGGTGGCTATCTAACCGAAGCTGTGCGCCGCAAGCCTTATTCGGTATTGCTGTTGGATGAGGTCGAAAAAGCACACCCCGATGTTTTTAATATTCTGTTACAGGTGCTGGAAGATGGTCGGTTAACCGATGGTCAGGGGCGTACTGTAGATTTTCGTAATGCTGTTGTGGTGATGACCTCTAACCTGGGTTCTGATGTTATTCAGGAGCTGGCTAAAGATAAGTCCTATGATGAGATTGATCTTGGGGGTGGCAGTGATGATTCCGTACCGAATCAGCATCGCCATGAGGCAATAAAGTCTGCAGTTATGGAAGTGGTTGGTAATCATTTCCGTCCAGAGTTTATTAATCGCATCGACGAGGTGGTGGTGTTTGATCCGTTAGCTAGAGGTCAAATCCGCGGTATTGCTACTATTCAGCTGGAATTGTTGCGTAAGCGTTTATTGGATCGCGACCTGGGCCTGGATATTGATGAGGCGGTTATGAGTAAATTGGCTGAAGCTGGGTTTGATCCTGTCTATGGGGCGCGACCGTTGAAGCGGGCCATCCAACAGTTAATTGAAAACCCCTTGGCTCAGCAAGTTTTGGCTGGGGACTTTGCGCCAGGAGATGTCATTAAGGCGCGACTGGATGATGCAGGTAGGGTGGTCTTCACTAAGTAATTATTTGAGTCTGCTATGCCTCAATAAAAAGCCCTCGCTGGATGTTCCAGGGAGGGCTTTTTTCTGACTTGAGATTTGCTCAACAACTGTCGGCTACCGCTTGCTCACTTTCCTTGCGCTTATCCATGATCTCTTGCTGGTCTAAGAAGCGCATTTCGCCATCTTCACCTTTGATTTTAATGCGGCTGTTGTTTTTAAGTGTTTGGAGGTTGCGTTTTGCAATGGCGCAGCGTTCAGGGTCCTTTTTGCTAGCTGCTACCTGTGGCGTTTGTGTTGCTGCTTTTGCAGGTGAGTCTGCCTTTTGCTTGGCGTCGGAATTAGAACTGCTTTTGCTGCTACTGCTATAGGACTTTATTTTCTCAAAAGGTCGGTCACTGGGCGGCATCGCGGAGTATTGTGGCACGCCTTTGTCGTCTACCCATTTATAAATAGTTGCAGCATTACTGTAAGAGCTGGCTAGCATTAAAAGTGTGCTGAGCATAATGATGGGGCGGGTGATCCTGTTCATTGTTCCTACCTTAAAATTAATGGCCGCGTTGGTATATCGTATATTAGTAATCGATAGTCCGATAACCCTACAGTAAAAGAGTGAAGGGTATTCTGCCACGTTGACGGCGAATACACTGTATCATTGCCTAATGACTGTAATATTTGTTCGCTTTACTATAACTCTGTGTCAGTTACATAGGTATTGGTTTGACGAAAAAAAGGGATTTTTGCCTAGTTTTTGCATTAAATTTGGTTAAAAACTTGACAATATTCCTTTAGTTGCGAAAAATTGCGGGTTCGCTAGATGGCGTGTAGATAACTGTTAACCGCAGTGTCTTTCTACTTTCACCTGTTAAGAACAGGCTGAACCATCCAATTGCAGAGGTACCGTCCACCGACGAAGCCTGCTGGGTCTTCACTCGCGTCAACCTTGCGAGGGGCCTTCCAAGGCATCTGCACACAATTAGACAGACTCCACTTACAAGTTGCGTTTGGTTGCTTTGCTTCCAGGCGGCTTGGCGCTGGGGTTTTTTCGTAAATAGCTAAAATTAGCTTAGAGGTATTAAGGTGGAAATGCTCTCAGGCGGCGATATGATTATTCGTGCACTGGCTGACGAAGGCGTTGAACACGTTTTTGGTTATCCCGGTGGTGCGGCATTACATATTTACGACGCCATATTTAGACAAGACAAAGTTAAGCATATTTTGGTTCGCCATGAACAGGCTGCTGCGCATGCGGCTGATGGTTATTCCCGATCAACAGGGAAAGTGGGTACTGTATTAGTAACCTCTGGCCCCGGTGCGACTAATACTATTACTGGTATTGCGACAGCTTATATGGATTCTATTCCTATGGTGGTGTTGTCGGCTCAGGTTGTGTCGGAGCGTATTGGTGAGGATGCTTTTCAGGAAACCGATATGATCGGTGTTTCGCGCCCTGTTGTTAAGCACAGCTTTATGGTGAAGCATCCCAGTGAGATTCCAGAGGTCATAAAAAAGGCATATTACATTGCCCAAAGTGGTCGCCCTGGTCCCGTAGTTGTGGATATTCCAAAAGATCACACAAACCCGACTGACTTGTATGAGTATGCGTATCCAAAGTCAGTGAAGATTCGCTCCTACACTCCTGCAGCGCGTGGGCATAGTGGGCAAATTAAAAAAGCTGTCCAGTTGTTGCTGGAGGCCAAGCGCCCAATGATCTACAGCGGTGGTGGTGTCATTCAAGGTGATGCCTCCGCACTGTTGACCGAGCTTGTGCGGCACCTTAACTTCCCTGTCACTAATACATTGATGGGCTTGGGTGCCTACCCTGCCACGGATCGCCAGTTTGTCGGTATGTTGGGAATGCACGGTACTTTTGAGGCTAATACGGCTATGCATCACAGTGATGTGATACTGGCTGTTGGTGCTCGCTTTGATGATCGGGTAACGAATGCGACGAATAAGTTTTGCCCTTCGGCGAAAATCATTCATGTCGACATTGATCCGGCATCTATCTCAAAAACTATCACTGCGGATGTGCCTATTGTTGGCTCGGTAGAGAGTGTTTTAGATGAAATGCTGGCGCTGATTAAAGCATCAGGAGAAAAGCCGGATGCTGCTGCAATTGCTGACTGGTGGAAGCAGATTGATGAGTGGCGTGAGCGACATGGCATTTATCACACGCCGCGTTATCCCACTGATGGTGAAATGATGGCTCCGCAAGAAGTCATTCAGGCACTGTACGAAGTTACTGGCGGTGACGCATTTATTTGTTCCGACGTTGGTCAGCATCAGATGTTTGCGGCGCAGTACTACCGTTTTGATAAACCTCGGCGTTGGATTAACTCTGGCGGTCTGGGCACTATGGGTTTTGGTTTGCCTTCCGCAATGGGCGTACAGATGGCGCACCGAGATGCTGCGGTAGCTTGCGTTACCGGTGAAGGCAGTATTCAGATGTGTATCGAAGAATTGTCGACCTGCAATCAATATCACCTGCCAGTAAAAATCATCTGCCTGAATAACCAGGCCTTGGGTATGGTTAAGCAATGGCAGGATATGCAGTACGGCAGTCGTTACTCCGAAAGTTTGTATGAAGAATCCTTGCCTGATTTTGTGAAATTAGCAGAAGCCTATGGCCATGTTGGTATTCGTGTAACCAAACGTGAAGAGTTGCGTGCGAAGCTGGAAGAATGCTTCGCAATGAAAGATCGCCTGGTGTTTATGGATATTCAAGTAGATCCGAAAGAGCATGTTTATCCAATGCAGATTGCGGGTAGCTCAATGCGCGAAATGTGGCTGAGTAAGACGGAGCGTACCTGATGAAAAAGCGAATTATTTCTGTATTAATGGAAAATGAGCCGGGTGCGTTGTCTCGTGTTGTCGGATTATTTTCGCAACGTGGCTATAATATCGAATCGCTAACGGTGGCCCCGACTGAAGATGGGACCTTGTCGCGTCTAACTCTGACGACCATAGGCGATGATCACAAAATCGAGCAGATTACCAAGCATCTGAACAAGTTGATTGATGTTGTTAAGCTGGTAGATCTTACCGAAGGTGCGCATATTGAGCGCGAGTTGTTGCTCATAAAAGTGAAGGCGACTGGTGCTCAACGTGCTGAAATCAAACGTTGCACCGATATCTTTCGGGGGCAGATTATTGATGTCTCCAGCTTGATTTACACCATTCAAGTGGCGGGAACCAGTGAAAAGCTCGATGCCTTTATTCAGGCTGTGGGCGAGGCTGCCATTCTTGAGGTTGTAAGAAGTGGTGTGTCGGGTATTGCCCGCGGGGAAAAGGTGTTGAGCCTCTAGCACAGCCCGTCTCCCAAATTGTGCGAATGATTTATCGCTCGGGTTTTATGTTGATGTGTAGCCCGGGCTTTTATGTTTTTTAGTCAACTATTGAGAAAAGTATCATGCAGATTTATTACGATAAAGATTGTGACCTGTCCATTATTAAGGGCATGAAAGTTTCCATCATCGGTTATGGTTCGCAGGGGCATGCCCATGCTTGTAACCTTCATGATTCCGGTGTTGATGTAACTGTGGGATTACGTCCAAGTTCATCGTCTGTAAAAAAAGCTGAAGCGCATGGCTTGAAGGTCGCTAGCGTTGAAGAAGCTGTTGCTTCTGCTGATGTGGTTATGATTCTGACGCCTGATGAGTTCCAGGGTGAGCTGTATAAAACTGTGATTGAGCCTAATATCAAACAGGGCGCTACTCTGGCTTTTGCGCACGGCTTTGCTATTCACTATAACCAGATTGAGCCACGTGCAGACTTGGATGTCATCATGATTGCGCCAAAAGCGCCGGGTCATACTGTGCGTAATGAGTTTGTTAACGGTGGTGGCATTCCTGATTTGATCGCTGTGCACCAAGATGCTTCAGGTAAGGCTAAAGCTGTAGCGTTGTCCTACGCCTCGGGCGTAGGTGGTGGCCGTACCGGTATTATCGAAACCACGTTTAAAGATGAGACTGAAACCGACTTGTTTGGTGAGCAGGCTGTGCTGTGTGGTGGTTGTGTTGAGTTGGTTAAAGCGGGTTTTGAAACATTGGTTGATGCTGGTTATGCCCCTGAAATGGCCTATTTTGAATGTCTGCACGAGTTGAAGTTGATTGTTGACTTGATGTATGAAGGCGGCATTGCTGATATGAACTACTCTATCTCGAATAATGCTGAATATGGTGAGTATGTCACTGGTCCAGAAGTGATTAATGACGAGTCTCGTGCTGCCATGCGCAATGCACTGAAGCGTATTCAGGATGGTGAGTATGCCAAAATGTTTATCGCCGAAGGCGCTGCTAATTACCCTTCTATGACAGCTCGTCGTCGTAACAATGCGGCGCATCAAATTGAGCAGGTGGGTGCTCAGCTGCGCTCTATGATGCCTTGGATTACGTCTAAGAAGATTGTAGACAAGAGCAAAAACTAAGGTTGACAGTAAAAGCGCGGTATAAACCGCGCTTTTTTTTGTCTCTATACTTTATAATTCCATTTTTTCAAATTGTCGGTGGGGAGCGTCCTTGCGCTGTAATATATGACAGATCTAACGCCTGAAAATAATTCAGAAAAAAACTCAGAGAACGCTTCTGGTGATGTTTCTTCTCAAAGTGCAAGAGATAAGGTTGAAGCTTATATCCCCATTGATGAGCACTTTGAAGAGGTCTCTGAGAATGGTGAGAAAGTTCGTCACCGCGGCGTATATCTTTTGCCTAATCTGTTTACGACTGGGGCGCTCTTTTCAGGATTTTATGCCATCGTTGCCAGTATGCAGCACAATTTTGAAGCCGCTGCGATTGCCATTTTCGTGGCAATGTTCCTAGATGGTATGGATGGCCGTATTGCGAGGCTGACGAATACCAGTAGTGATTTTGGTGTTCAGTATGACAGTTTGTCCGATATGGTGTCTTTTGGTTTAGCGCCTGCCCTCGTTATGTTTAATTGGGGGTTGAGCGATTTAGGTAAGTTGGGTTACGTCGCTAGCTTTACCTATGCTGCCTGTGCTGCTTTGCGACTTGCGCGATTCAACACCCAGGTCATGAAGGTCGATAAGCGCTTCTTTGTTGGATTGGCGAGTCCGCCCGCAGCTGCTTTGCTCGCGTCTTTTGTGTGGGTTGGTCATCAGGCTGCACCTTCTCCTGCTGTTTTATATTTGGCGAGCTTGATTACACTTTTAGCTGGTTTGTTGATGGTTTCAAATATCACTTATGCCAGCTTCAAAGGAATAGACTTTAAAGGGCGAGTCCCGTTTGTGATGATGCTCGCGGTTGTTTTTGTATTTGTGGTGGTGGCGATTGATCCGCCTCGAATTCTTCTTGCCATGGCTGCTATTTACGCTTGCTCCGGTCCTGCCTTATGGTTGTGGCGTTTAGTGAAGGCTGATAAAGCGGTTTAGTGCCTAAATTAACTTTTTTGCATTTTTATTAAAAACTTTGTTGACGCCAAAAAAAGTTCTGTCATAATGCGCGCCTCTTCGCTTGAAGCGACATTGTTTTTATAAAAAACAATAGCTTAGCTCATGATCTTTAAGTTTTTTAGAGTTTGTGTGTTGTTTCAGGTTTGGGTGGCGGATTGTAATTGGTCAGTCTGTCGCTGGGGTGAGGTGCTTTGCTTTTTGCTCCGATTTTAGTAAATGATTAATTAATTGAGCGATTGCTAAAATTAGTTGTTTACAGAGGTTTGGTAGCATGTATAATGCGCCTCCCTCGAAGCGAGGATGGTTTGGATCTGGGTTGTTTTTTCCGGGTTTGAGCTGAAGGGTTTTTCGGCTGATATAGCTTGAGTTTCCCGGTGAGTTGCTTGGTTTTAAGTTTTTTGGAACGACTTAAA
>JBNKHI010000023.1:0-50661 GCA_050290265.1 Cellvibrionaceae bacterium | reverse complement strand
CGGCTTCGGCTTCGGCTTCGGCTTCGGCTTCGGCTTCGGCTTCGGCTTCGGCAATATCATTTAAAACGGGAATTTCATTGTCAAACAAAATGTCAAAATCAACATCGATATGTGGCAGGTTTTGTCCAGCTGCTACAGCATCAACCATATCAAGCAAACCTTCATGGCCCGACTTCAATACCGTTAATACTTCAGGTGACAAGGCTAAACGCTCGGTTGTAAGTGCCTCATACACCGTCGCTAGATTACCACTCAATACTGCCATAGCCGGCAAATTGGCATGTTCAGCGCCTTTCTGAAGCGTGGCTAGTTCATCCGCCACAGGCTGAATATCATTTACCTGTATGCCGAACTCGTCCCATCTCTGCAAATGTTGATCAGCGTCGAGAAGAAGCTTCATGTCTTCAGCCATGAAAATGGCAAGCAGCTCCGGATCCACCTTTTTCTTTTGCTGTGAGTCACTATCTTGACTGCGAATAAGGGGGCTAACGGTCAAATCCCGGAGCTCAGCAATACGTGCGAGATACTGATCCAACTTATCTATGGTTACCGGTAGACCTTGCTCAATCTGACTCAGCGCATCAGAAATATATAACACACCGTCCTTCAATAGCTGAAGAATATCTGAATCGATATCGACTTGATAAGACCTTAGGTCTTTAACGAAACGCTCAAGCGGCGTAGCCAATTGCGCAATTGGGCCGATGTCAGCCATGTGCGCACTGCCTTTTAATGTGTGCAGGGCACGCTGCATTACATCACTGGGTGGCATGTATAGAGGGGCGGACTCGTCCATCTCGTGAACAAACTGACGAATGATGTCTAGGTGTCCCTGTGCCTCAGAGCCAAAAATCTCCCACAGTATCTGGTTGTCATCGTCCCCTAAGCCATCATCAATAGTCTGAATATTGTCACCAGCGACCTGGTCGGCCGAGTCACCCGCAACCGCTTGACCGCTGTTATCATCGCTACTCTCTGTGAGAACTGGAATGTCGTCGGACAGCTCTACGGGAAGATCTCCCCGAGAAAGGCGCTCTGCCCAGCCGGCATACTGTTCACACAAATCAGGTGCAGGGTTTGGCCGAGCATGCTCGAATGCATTGATCAAGCTTGGAATAAGCTCTATAACCCGATGCATCAACTGGCCTTGAGCAGGAGCAGCTTCGATGCTGTTGTCCAATAGCCGGTTTAGCATATTCTCCACAGACCAGGCGAGCTCTCCAATGTCAGTCGCCCCGACCAGTCTTCCACTTCCTTTGAGGGTGTGAAAACCACGTCGCAATTCACGCAAAGCGTCTTGATTCGAAGAGTCACCCTCCCAAGCCGGCAGGTATTCATTAATTGTTTCAGTAACCTCACCGACCTCTTCGATAAAGATTTCTAAAATTTCTGGATCAACTGCATCCTCTTCATCTGTGTTTTCAGCAGATCCTGTGTCTTGATCAGTAGAGTTGCCATCTTCGCTGGCAGTATCGATAGACGCGCTTTCAATGTCAGCCTGCTGCAAACTCTGCGTTTCATCAACTTCCGGATCAGACTCTGGTAGATTTGTGGGCACTTCGAAGACAGGGGCGTCCTCCCCCGCAAAGGCCGGGGATCGAGGAACCTGAATATGAAACAGAGAAGGAGTATCCTTCTGTTCTTTGGCCTGCATTGGCTCGGGTTCAGAAACAACATTGTCATTTTCAGTATCTGTGATCGATAGATCCGACCCAGACGATTCACTGTTGTCCTCGGTAGCGGGTAATTCGTCGATGTCTGAGCTTGGAACTAACGGGTCGTTGGAATTTTCCAGCAAAAATTCATCAGCAATCTCAGTTGCACTATTAACACTTTCATCGTTGACCGTTTCTTCCGCTACTGTAACACCGACTTGCGAATCATCTGCTAATTCAGAAAGCGTTACAGGCCTTACAACTTTATAACCGAGCTTGGCAACACTCTCTTCAGCAACTTCCAATAACAGCTCAACATCGTCATTTTTTTCGTTGCTGATTCGCTCCAAGTAGTACTCAACACTAGCAATGGCATCTGCCAACGTATCAAGCGCATTCCAATCTGGCACCAACTCGCCAGCGAGCAACTTGTCGTTAACATAATTTGCGCAAGAGCCCACCACTCGAGCTGCTCGCTCTAACGGAATCATTGCAAGGCCGCCACGAATTTCAGTTAATAGCGCTGGCACATTGGCGAGATGTTCTCGATTCCATTGTGACGCTATAAACTCGACAATAGCGTCCTTCGCCTGTTCCAGGCCATTACGCGACTCGCGCAATACCGAGTCATGCGCTTGCGTAATATGGATATCAACAGAGTTTTCAACCTCACTACCATAGCTTTCAGCAAGGTTATCTAAATCATTTTCAAATTCGACAATGTGGTCAGCTAACTGCCCGACTAGTTCTGCAGGAGAAACAGCGTCGTTTCGCAACGATGCTGAAAGCTCGTCACTATAAGCCAAAATCTTCTGGCGCAAATTATTAATACCGAGTACGGATAACGTATCGCCAACCCTTTTTAGTATTGGAACACACTCAACAATATCGCCGGATGCCTGATCTGACTGATCCAGAATTTGTTTCACCGCATCCAGTTCACTCTTTAAGGCATTAACAACGGATTTAATTGTCTCAGGGTCTGGTGCACTAATAAATTCAACAGGATAATTTTCATGATGGCCTTCAGGTAAAGCAGCATCAAGCCTGTATAACTCTTTAACGCTCGCAATCTGTTCCCCAGAAACACGGCTGCTGGCAATATAAAAAAGAATATTCTGTATTAATTCATCTGCAGGATATGCACCCAGCGCTCGCGCACCGTACTTCACAAGAATTTTTACTTCTCGGTTAAGCTCTTTAAGCAGGCCTTTTACAGCGACACTAAGATCGATGCCATCGAGGCGAATAGCTTCAATAAATGCTCGCGCCACGACCCAAAGGGCATTCCGCTTGGTACCTGTTGTTATCTGAATTAAGCGCTCGCAAACCTTGTCTAAATAACCAAAGTTTTTCTCTAAATCGAGGCCTTTAAGCACCCCTGCTGCCGCGGCCTGAAACATTTTTTGGAGTTTATTGACAACTTCCTCAAGTCTCGCGCGGTCGCTGATAATTGGGTGAGTAGGGCCTGATGTTTTATGAGCGGGAGCTAAATCTGGAAAGAAAAATTTGGTTTCAGAAAGCAGGTTTTCACCACGAGCAGCACGAATATCGTTTAATAATGGCAACACCATACCGGGGTAATCAGTACGCGACTTCTTGACCCGTTCAAGATAGAGCGGCAATTGCAGTATCCCGCGCATTAGCACTTCCAGTGCGTCATCAACTTTCGCAACCTGATGTTCAATTAATGCTTGCGTCAAAATCTCCATTTCATCAGCTAACATTGCTGCGCCATAAAACTCAACCATGCGCAAACTGCCATGCACCTGATGAATATAGGTCAGGCAGAAACGAAGCTGACTAATATCTTGGGGGTCTTCAACAAATACTTCGAGAGCCTTGCGTGCCTCCATCAAAGTATCGTCAATTTCACCAATTACCCATTCTAGGGCGGCATAGTTGCGGTTATCGCCCATACCGACTTTTCCCCTTTTGCCGCTGTAGTAGCATCAGTTGTTGGTTGTTAGCACATAGTTTCACTGCGCGGTTTCACTTGTCTTGGCCATCAGGTTGCCGGCCGTATCTTAGCTACACTGTAGAGGTGAATGCTTGAACTTCGGTGCCCGGGATACTTTTGATTAATGGGTTATGCCAATTCAACGCCTCCCCCATACCAATAACTAGCAATCCACCCGGCTTCAGCCGGTTCACCAGCTCATTTAAAATCTCACGTCGACGCCAGTGCCGAAAGTAAATAAGCAAGTTCTGGCAAAAAATCACATCCATTTTGACTAAAGGCATAGCCTTTAACTGCAGCAGGTTACCTTGACTGAAACACACTCGCTGACGCAGTTCAGAAACCACCTGCCAACGATATGGGTCAATGCGAGACATATAACGTCTGCGCTCATCTTCCGTTAGCAAAGTAACTTTGCGCTCTCCATAAATACCCAAACGTCCATGTTGTAGAGCTGGAGGACTTATATCTAATCCAGTCACACCATAATAAGGGGATTGATCCAACTCCAAAAAGCAATCATTAGCAATCATAGCCAATGAGTAGGGTTCCTCACCTGTTGCGCATCCGACGCTCCAGATTTCAACACTTTCACTTACCACATTGCTAGCAATTTTTCTCTGTAAGTAATTCCGCACAAACTCCAAAGAGGGACGGTGTCGAAAAAACTGCGTTTCTTTTATGACAAGGCGGTCAACTAATTGTGTCCACTCAAGTACGCCATCCCGCCCCGCCGTCACCAACTTAAAATATTCGTCGTAATTGGCAACATTTATCTCGCGCATGCGGGCACTAAGCTGCACTTGTAAAAAACCGCGCTGGCGCATAGGAAGTTCAATTCCCGTGCGCTCTTCAATCAACTCCCGCCATTGCTTAAACTCTAAATCCGAAAGTGGTTGCGATGATTGAATTGACCAACCCATATATGCTTCTGTCGATTGTTTGATGAATTACACCGTCGCACGAGAATCATTATTATCATCATCACCGTCAACCAACTCATCAATATCACCACTTTCATCTGTGCTGACAAATTCAAGCTCATCATCAGTAGACGACACTGAGTCCGCCAGGGTTTCGAACTCAATCTGAGTCTCATCAAGCATGTCATCAGTCACCACTGGCATATTTGCCTTGGTATAGTCTTCATGCTCCTCTGGCAAGGTGAAGCCCGCTACAGAACCACGAAGATCCGAAGCCATCCCAGCTAAGCGGCCAATGGATTTGGCGGTTGCAGTAGTACCTGCGGAGGTTTGCGAAGTAATCTCTTGAATGACATTCATCGTGTTAGATATGTGGCCAGCAGACGAAGCCTGTTGACGCGCAGCATTGGAGATATTTTGAATCAATTCAGCAAGAGATGTGGATACGTTTTCAATTTCTTCCAGGGCCACACCTGCATCTTGTGCCAATCGAGCTCCACGCACTACCTCTGCGGTAGTTTGTTCCATTGAAATCACAGCTTCGTTAGTATCATTCTGAATTGTCTTAACCAACGCTTCAATTTGCTTGGTCGCAGCAGCTGAACGTTCTGCAAGCCGCTGCACCTCATCCGCAACCACCGCAAAGCCTCGTCCAGCGTCACCGGCCATAGATGCCTGAATCGCCGCGTTAAGAGCGAGGATGTTAGTCTGGTCAGCAATGTCGTTAATCAAAGATACGATATCACCAATTTCCTGTGAGGATTCACCCAGCCGCTTAATTCGCTTCGATGTATCCTGAATCTGCTCACGAATGGTATCCATGCCGTGAATTGTATTCTGTACAACTTTAGAGCCATTACTCGCAATCGATACCGAGCGCTCAGCAACCGCGGCTGACTCCGCAGCATTCGCAGATACCTGGTCAATAGTAACCGCCATTTCATTCACAGCGGCAGATGCACCGGCGATTTCTTGCGCCTGATGATCAGACGCCTCGGCAAGATGCAATGCAGTTTGCTGCGTTTCTTCCGATGCAAAAGAAACGTTCACGGCAGTTTCATTTATCCGCGACACCAATACCCGCAGCTGGTCAATAGTAAAATTAATAGAGTCCGCAATAGCACCCGTAAAATCTTCGGTAACCGTAGCCGTGGTCGTTAAATCACCATCGGCGAGGTCGGCCAATTCATCAAGAAGTCGCAAAATTGCACTTTGGTTACGCTCATTGGTTTCTGCCGTTTCCAGTAAGCGCTTACGTGTAGACGATTGAATATGGAAGGCAATAATTAACAAGATAACCGCAAACACAACACCGAGAACAATGATAGTAGTGTTGTTAATCGCGCGCTGGTTGGCGAGGGTTGGAATCTGGTCGGCCAATTGACTTAACGCTTCCAGAATTACAGGGGTATCGTCCAACAGCGCGTCGGTAGCTTGACGCGCGTCAAACAGTGCCGGCGACGCATCAAAAATTTCTCTTACAGAACTACTTACAAATTGAAAGAGCTCGCGTATTTCACCTAAGCTTTCCAGCGCATCGCTGTCTGAAATGCGTGATATACCCATAGTGGTATCACCATCGGTCATCCCTGCTAGCACTTTTCCAAACAGACTGGCATCCAAGTTGAACTGGTCAGCAGCCTGATTTGCATCACCGCCACCGCGCAACATTTTATCCACGTTTCGTCCGATACGCTCAGCACGCCAAGACTGCATCTGGGCCACAGATACCTGATCTGCAGGCGCATTATTTTCCAGCAGGATTTCAACAATATTATTATGCTCAGCCTGCAGTTCAGGGAGAGACTGGTTCAAAGTCGACGCCACATCATTCAGGAATATGATAGTGTCTTTATTCGTAATAATGGTATTGGCATTAGCCCGCACGCGCTGCCAAACCGTATCGTAGTTAGCAAAGCTCTTTGCCAATGTTACCCGCGTATCACTGTCACTGGCACGCAAACGCCCCCAAGTATCTTCCATGTCCTTCACTACCGACTGTAGTTCAGTGAATGAAGATTCAACACCTGACGTAGCGTCTCGAGAAAGGGAACCCACACGATAGGAGAGCGCTCTTAGCTCAGACACCCAACGCAAGTACTGCTGATCTCGACTTGCATCGCGCTGAACCATATATAAGCTCGCGGCAATTGCACCGAACGTTAATAGCAAAGCAAGGATGAGAAAGGCTAATGTCGGGTTGGATTTTAGACTAACCGCGACGTTTCTAGATTCTTTTTTCATGCTACGCGCTCCTGAACGACGTTGCGTTTCCTTAATATAAACATTCGATTTTTCTCTTATCTACACGCTGACCCAATCAATATAACCAGATCATCGCATCATGCTAGCTTGCCGCCGCATTAAAGAAACGAGGTTCTTGTATCAGTGCAGCAGTATTAAATAAATACCAGAGTTTATCCTGATGGCGATAACCACCCTTAACATAAGAACCGAGGAGGTTCTCTTCAAGCGAAGCATTGCCATCAAACGTGTCTACGGGAAAATGTTGCATACCAAACACTTCATCAACGATCAAACCGCTGTAAAGCACATCGGTTTCCAGCACTAATACTCGGCGGCGCTTGCGGCTACCGCTGAGGCTACCACCAAAAAACATCGCAAGATCAAAGAGAGGTAGTAAGCGCCCGCGTACATTTGCCAAGCCCAGCACCCAAGAATGTACCCCTGGCAAATGGGTATAACTGGGAACTTCAAGCATCTCGGAAATATCACCCATTGGAACAGCGAACCGACGACCTAAAAGGGAAAAGCCAATACCGCTCCAATGAGGCTGAATTTCAACCTGAGCAGGCAAGCCTTTAGCAGCACCGCGACTTCTGCGGGCTAAATCAAGCAGAACATCAAATGCGGGCAGAGCATCAGTCATTGTGCTCTACCCAAAAGCGCTTCAAAACCATATCGATCAACCCATAACATCAGCAATTGTCTCGATAAGCATTTTTTCCTGAACAGGCTTGGTCAAGTAAGCTTTCGCACCTTGGCGCATCCCCCAAACCTTATCGGTTTCCTGATCCTTGGTTGTCACAATGATTACCGGTATAGAGGAAGTTTCCGAACCTTTACTCAGTTGACGAGTTGCCTGAAACCCATTCAGCCCAGGCATTACAACATCCATTAACACGACATCTGGCTGCTGCTTTTTAGCCTCAGCCACTCCCGCTTCTCCATTTTCTGCGGTTACAACGGAATGGCCATGCTTTTCCAGCATACTGGTTAGCTTATAAGTTTCCGTTGGTGAATCATCTACGATCAATACTTTAGCCATGGCTCCCCCACACACTTTTATATTTTTCAACGCTACAAGCCAGTTCGGCATCTAGATGCTTATCAATTATTGGCGCTGCATTTGTTATATGATGAATTAACTAGAAACCGAGGAGAAAGAACTGACATGAGCCTCGATTGCACCTAGCAACTCACTCTTGCTAAACGGCTTCGTTAAGTACTCATCAGAACCAACAATGCGCCCTTTAGCCTTATCAAACAGCCCATCCTTACTTGATAGCATGATGACTGGAGTAGACTTGAATTCACTATTATTTTTAATAAGTGCGCAGGTCTGATACCCGTCCAAACGTGGCATCATTATGTCCACGAAAATAATATGCGGTCGCGTATCCGCAATTTTGGCCAGCGCATCAAAACCATCAATAGCTGTCACTACCGTGCAGCCTGCTTTTTTCAACAAGGTTTCGGCGGTTCGGCGAATGGTCTTACTATCGTCAATCACCATTACCTTGAGGCTTTCCAAATTTACGTCCATATTTGTAACCTTAAAATTGCCGCGACTTTTACGGCGTCAACTTAAACCGTCAAGCTCGCCACATTTTTAACACAGGCTTCAGGTATTATCTATAACTACCTGAATAAATTAGAAAACTGTGAATTAATCCACAATTATTTTAGGCGCCAAATTGACGATTTAAATGCCTCACGCAGAGATCGAGTAGTTGCGAAAAGCCACAATAAACCGTACCTTAAGCGCCAACAAAACCTGCATTTTCTCAACAGCAGGAAAAAACCATTACCAAGGGCTGACCCTAAGTGTCTGCAACAGTGAGTTATGACAAAAAAACTTGGCGTTGTCATGGATCCTATAACATCCATCAACTTTAAAAAAGACACCACCTTAGCACTACTGTTAGCGGCCCAAGAACGCGGCTGGCAGCTCTATTACATGGAGATGAAACACCTTTACTTGGACCAAGGCGAAGCGAAAGCCTATGCAGCACCCCTGAAAGTTGCGTTAGATCCAACAAACTGGTTTGAGCTTGGTGCGGAAGAAAATATACCACTGGATACCCTCGACGCAATACTCATGCGCAAAGACCCACCCTTTGACAATGAGTTTATTTATAGCACCTATATTTTAGAGCGTGCGGCAAATAACGGTACAATAGTTGTGAACAACCCTCGCAGCCTGCGTGACTGCAACGAGAAGGTATTTGCCACAGAGTTTCCACAATGCTGCCCACCAGTTCTCGTTAGTCGTCAAAACACACAACTCCGAGAATTCCATCGCGCGCATAAAGATGTCATCTTTAAGCCTCTTGATGGGATGGGCGGCGCAAGTATATTCCGCTGCACTGAGAGCGATCCCAATGTTGGCGTCATCTTAGAAACATTAACCGAGCATGGTAAGCACTTTATTATGGCTCAGCGGTATATTCCCGAAATTACTGAGGGTGACAAACGCATTCTTGTCGTAAACGGCGAAGCAATACCTTATTGCCTGGCGCGCATCCCAGCCCAGGGAGAAACTCGAGGCAATTTAGCCGCAGGAGGGTCAGGAAGAGCGCAACCCTTGACGGAGAGAGACAAGTGGATAGTCAGTCAAGTTGCCCCAACTTTGAAAGAGAAAGGATTGATTTTTGTAGGGCTCGACGTTATTGGCGATTACTTAACAGAAATCAATGTAACCAGCCCCACCTGTGTACGAGAAATCGATGCAGCATTTAATACTGCTATTGGCGATAAACTAATGCAAGCCATCGAGGATATCCAGTCCGCAACACCCAAACAGCACTAGCTGAGTGAGCGGGGTAGCTATCATGCAGACAGACGCAGCGTCTGAAACATCAGAGCGTTTAAGCTTCACGCTATTTTTGGCGCTGGCAATCCATGCCCTGATTATTTTTGGCGTCAGTTTTGGCATCAGCTTCAGTCAGCAGCTCTCCCCAACCTTGGAAATTACCTTCGCTACTCACAAGGCTGAGCAGGCACCGGAAAAAGCAGATTATTTAGCGCAGTTCGACCAGCAGGCAAGTGGCAGCACCGATAAAGCCCAGGAATTAAGCACTCAGCAAACAGCTGAATTTGCGGATGCCGTAATCCGCGACATCACACCGGTACCCACGACACAAGCCTCCCAAGCAATAGAGCCCGTGTTACAACAGCAAATAACAACGACACACGAAAGTACCTTTAAACTACCCCAAATCAAAGAGCCTGACCCGTTTCAACCAACCCCCGAGCAGGGCGAAGTGAATGATATCGAGCTGCGCAATGTTGAAATAGCCAGCCTACGGGCAAAACTCGACCAGCAGCGGCAGGCTTATGCCAAACGCCCTCGTATTCGTAGACTAACGTCTGTCGCCACTAAGGCATCCTATGATGCCGAATACCTCTACAAATGGAGTAGCAAGGTAGAGTTCGTTGGTAATCGTAATTATCCGGAACAAGCGCTTCGCTCAGGTACTTATGGCAAGTTGCGGTTGTCCGTGATTGTGAATGCTAACGGCACTATCGATAGCGCTGAAGTACTGCAATCTTCCGGACACCGCATATTGGACGAAGCTGCACTGCAAATCGTCTATTTGTCCTCACCCTTCCCGGCCTTCCCAGCCGAAATAAGAAAAAATACTGACCAGCTTGAAATTATCCGTACCTGGCGCTTTGAGATCACCGGCCTAAGCACTGACCTATAGCGATCAAACCTGCAATAAAACCTGACTCCAAGCTTGTTTTAATACCAGACACCCCCATACTTAGGGTATGGATAAACTAAACTCACCAACATTGGCATTCGCACCCGCAGAAAATAGCCTGCGCAACCAGTTTTTACTGGCCATGCCGAGCTTGAAGGACTCCCTATTTGCGCGCACGGTAACCTATATCTGTGACCATAATGAGGATGGAGCCATGGGACTGATTCTCAATCAGCCATTGGACCTTAACCTAGGGGAGGTATTATCTCAGCTCAACCTCACGACAACTGAAACACTGGCAGCTCAGCCCATCCTCTGCGGCGGACCCATGCAGATGGAGCGAGGATTCGTTTTACATAGCAACGATAGCAGCTGGGACTCAACCATGGCGATCTCAGATAAACTCAGCCTGACGGCTTCGCTTGACATACTAGAAGCCATCGCAGCTGGGCACGGTCCCAAAAAGTCTTTGTTTATACTAGGCTATGCAGGCTGGGGGCCAGGTCAACTCGAACAAGAGCTGGAAGAAAACAGCTGGCTAACACTCGCCGGCGACAGTGGTTTAATTTTTGATACACCTACAGAAATACGCTGGCAAATGGCCGCTCAACAACTTGGCGTTGACCTCAACCTCGTCTCACCTTATGCCGGTCACGCTTAATTAGATGCCGAATATGAGTAAAACTGTTTTGGGATTTGATTACGGCTTGAAAAATATTGGTGTCGCCAGCGGGCAAACAGTTACCGCCAGCGCTAGCGAACTTCCCCCACTGAAAGCCAAAGACGGCATTCCGGACTGGAATGCCATTGAAAACCTGCTAAATGAATGGCAACCCGATTGCGTAGTGATTGGCCTGCCACTAAACATGGATGGCAGTGACTCAGAGCTGAGCCAACGCGCTAGAAAGTTTGGCAACCGCCTGCACGGCAGATTTGGCGTACAAGTCCACCTTATGGATGAGCGACTCTCAACACGGGAAGCAAAAAGCATCGCAAGGGAACAAGGTCACAAAGGTAACTACCGGGAAAACCCGGTTGACTCACTGGCGGCCAGACTTATTCTGGAGAGCTGGCTAGGGTCTTAAAGGACGCTAGCCAGTCCAACCTCTAAAAATGCCTACCATTATTTTTATCTTCTGCCTCTAAAGAGAGCTCATCGGCAGCGTGCGATAAATAATCCGAATCAGTCTCGGAGCCCAGTTTAATCATCAAGCGTAAGTCATTCGATGAATCGGCGTGCGACAAGGCGTCTTCGTAAGTAATTTCGCCTTGGGTATAGAGCTCGTAAAGCGCCTGATCAAATGTCTGCATGCCAAGCTCGCCCGACTTTTTCATCAGCTCTTTTAGTTCGTGAACATTGCCTTTACGAATAATATCCGCCGCTAATGGAGTATTTAGCAGTACTTCCATACAAGCGCGTCTACCCTGGCCATCTGGAGTTGGAATTAACTGCTGAGCAACAATTGCTTTCAAATTAAGGGACAAATCCATCCATAACTGGGAATGACGATCAGCCGGGAAAAAGTGAATAATTCGATCCAGCGCCTGGTTGGCGTTATTGGCGTGTAAGGTACATAAACAAAGATGCCCGGTTTCGGCGAACGCTATCGCATGATCCATCGTTTCACGAGAACGCACCTCCCCAATTAAAATCACGTCGGGAGCTTGCCGCAGTGTGTTTTTCAACGCCACTTCAAAAGAATCTGTATCCAAACCCACTTCGCGCTGGGTCACAATACAACCCTGATGCTGATGAATAAATTCGATGGGATCCTCAATAGAGATAATATGACCCTTGGAGTTTTTGTTTCGATGGCCAATCATTGCGGCTAACGAGGTAGATTTACCGGTACCCGTCGCCCCCACAAAAATCACCAGCCCACGCTTGGTCATTGCCAGATCTTTAATAATTTGCGGCAACCCCAAGTCATCAATTCGCGGAATATTGGTTTCGATCCGGCGCAAAACCATACCGGTAAGATTACGCTGATAAAAAGCACTACAACGGAAACGTCCAATACCTCGGGCACTAATCGCAAAATTTAGCTCCTTAGACTCAAGGTACTCTGCGCGCTGCTTATCATTCATCACACTCAACACGGTTTCTCGAGTCTTTTCAGGCGACAGGGGCGTTGTAGTCACTGGCACAATTTTGCCATTGATTTTCAAAGACGGTGGCACGCCTGCTGTAATGAACAAGTCAGATGCCCCCTTTTCAACCATCAGGGTCAACAGGCGATCAAAATCCATGCTTTGCTCCGAAATACGTATATGTGTAGAAAAAAGGGCACACCCAAATCAGCTTAATATTAGAAATTTTCAGGCATCTTCGCTTTTTCGCGCGCACTCTCGTTAGAGATTATGCGACGTGCGACCAAATCGGACAAACATTGATCCATCGTCTGCATACCCAAACTCGCGCCAGTCTGAATAGCCGAGTACATCTGCGCCACCTTATCCTCTCGAATCAGGTTACGAATAGCAGGCGTACCACGCATGATTTCATGTGCAGCCACACGACCACCACCAACACGCTTCATCAGCGTTTGCGACACCACGGCCTGCAGTGACTCAGACAGCATCGAGCGCACCATGGACTTTTCATTAGCCGGAAACACATCTACCACACGGTCGATAGTTTTCGCTGCAGATGTAGTATGCAATGTACCAAAAACCAAGTGCCCGGTTTCTGCCGCTGTTAGCGCCAAGCGAATCGTTTCCAAGTCGCGCATTTCACCCACAAGAATAATATCCGGGTCTTCACGTAATGCAGACCGGAGTGCCTCAGAGAAGCCGTGGGTATCACGGTGCACTTCACGCTGGTTTACCAGGCACTTTTTACTTTCATGAACAAATTCAATTGGGTCTTCAATGGTCAAAATATGCTCATATTTATGATCATTAATGTAGTCAATCATCGCCGCTAACGTGGTCGATTTACCGGAACCCGTCGGACCTGTAACCAAAACCAAGCCGCGAGGTACTGCACAGATATCACGGAATACCGGCCCCATGCCCAACTCATCCATGGTCAGCACCTTGGAAGGGATGGTTCGAAACACAGCACCGGAACCCCGGTTTTGATTAAACGCATTCACACGAAAGCGGGCAACACCTGGAACTTCGAATGAAAAGTCCGTCTCCAGAAACTCTTCAAAATCTTTTCGTTGCTTATCGTTCATAATCTCATAGATAAGCGCATGCACCTGCTTATGCTCCATCGGCGGCAGGTTGATTCGACGTACATCGCCATCAACACGAATCATCGGCGGCAGTCCCGCAGATAAATGCAAATCTGAAGCGCCCTGTTTAGCACTAAATGCGAGGAGTTCCGTAATATCCATAAACAAACCCTAAACTGATTAAACTGTTCCTGAAAACCTGAAGTTTACAAGTACTTAATGTTAGTATGCAGCCAAATTACGATCGCCGCCGTGAACCGGTTGGCGCTCTGCTCAACCAAAAAGATATTAGCGCTTCTAACCAAGACTATCGATTACTTATGTTTAGCCTAGAATACCGTCAGCTATCAGTATATGCATAACATCGAAAACCGCCTAGAGGCGGTCCAACAGCGAATTCAAACAGCCTGCACAGAATGTGAACGTTCTGCCGCTGGTGTACAGCTTCTTGCAGTCTCCAAGACCCAGCCAGCAGACGCCGTTCGCCAAGCATACAACAGTGGGCAGCTGGCATTTGGTGAAAATTACCTACAAGAAGCGCTGGACAAGCAAGCGCTACTTACCGATCTGCCCTTGCAATGGCATTTTATCGGCCCAATACAATCCAACAAGACACGCCCTATCGCGGAGCATTTTGACTGGGTTCACAGCGTTGATCGGTTTAAAATTGCGCAGCGATTAAATGACCAGCGCGGGACCAGTAAACAACCGTTGCAAATTTGTATACAAGTCAATATCGACCAAGAAGCCAGCAAGGCTGGTGTCAATCCGGCAGAGGTTTTATCACTCGTGCAGCAAGTTGCAGAGCTTCCAAACCTGCGTCTGCGCGGCTTAATGGCAATACCGGCAGCCGCAGCGGAGCTGGCCAGTCAACGTTTGGCATTTGAGAAGGTACGCAAATTATTAGAAAGCTTGCAGCGGGCCCTGCCAGACCAATCATTAGACACGTTGTCTATGGGAATGTCAGGAGATCTGGAAGCCGCCATTTACGAAGGGGCCACGATTGTCCGTATCGGCACAGACATTTTCGGTCCGCGACAACGGAAATAACTTACGACAAGTCACTTTTGGTGACATCAAAGAAGGATAATTATTGTGACACATCCACACTTAGCGTTTATCGGTGCTGGCAATATGGCCACTAGCATTATTGGCGGACTCATTGAAAAGGGTTACCCCAGCGCTTATATCAGCGCGGCTGATCCGAATGAGGAAAACCGCAGCCGCATGAGCCAGGACTTTGGTATTAATACGAATAGCAGCAATATCGAAGTCATTACCACGGCCAAGATCGTTGTACTCGCAGTCAAGCCTCAGATAATGAAAAATGTTGTCAAAGAAATCAGCATGTACTTGCCTACTGATACAGTGCTCATTTCCATTGCAGCAGGTATCAGTTGCCAAAGCCTGACCAACTGGCTTGGAAAAGAAGCACCAATCGTGCGCTGCATGCCCAACACCCCTTCATTAGTGCAGGTCGGAGCAAGCGGGCTTTTTGCCAATAATGCTTGCTCGGATGCACAACGTAAACTGGCGCAAGATATTTTATCGGCCGTTGGCATTGTCTGCTGGTTAGACAACGAAAGTGATATTGACCCGGTTACCGCTGTCTCAGGCAGCGGCCCGGCCTACTTCTTTTTCATGATGGAAGCGATGATTGCAGCGGGCGTCAAACAGGGCCTAAGCGAGGATGTCGCGCGCCAACTAACCTTGCAAACGGCATTAGGCGCCGCCACACTGGCGCAACAAAGTGATGTTGGTCCGGCCGAACTACGCAGGCGAGTAACCTCTCCCGGCGGAACCACAGAACAAGCCATACAGTCTTTTGAAAAAAATGAGTTTGCAAAGATTGTAGAAAAAGCCATGCAAGCCTGCTCTGACCGATCAGTGGCAATGGCTAAAGAACTAGGTAATTAATTAAGGATACCGTTATGGGGCCTCTGGCTAACATTATTCAGTTAATCGTACAAACCCTGGGATCACTGTATTTATTTATCGTTGTGCTGCGGTTTTTACTGCAACTGGCGCGAGCGGATTTCTACAACCCGATTTCGCAAACTGTGGTCAAGCTCACCAGCCCAGTACTTATGCCTCTACGCAAGGTCATTCCTGGCATTTATGGTATTGACCTCGCGTCTTTGGTGCTGGCCGTGATCGTTGGCTGGCTCGCTATTGAATTGACAGCACTCGGTTACGGCGCCTTCATCAACCCGGTCAATGCTTTGGTTTGGGCACTTGTGGGGCTATTAGGCTTTATCGCCAACCTGTATTTCTGGGGGTTATTAATCAGCATCGTGGTTAGCTGGGTAGCGCCCCACAGCAATCACCCGGGACTGGCACTTTTACATCAAATTATTGAACCTGCCCTGGCGCCGTTTCGCCGCCTTATTCCCCCAATGGGCGGTATTGATATTACGCCAATATTTGCTTTTTTAACCCTGCAAATTATCGACATTCTTATTAAGTATCTGGCTAACTCACTAGGCATAGTGGGATCTGCCAAAGCGCTAGTGATTGGAATCTAATCTCATGGCGAATAAACAAAGGGATTTCACCAACTCTGTTGGAGTGGTGACACCGCAGACGGCTTATTTCAATGAGCCGCTCAAGCTGGCGTGCGGGCGGACACTTGAGCAGTACGAACTGGTCTATGAAACCTATGGCCAGCTCAATGCTACGAAAACGAATGCGGTACTGATCTGTCACGCACTGTCCGGCAATCACCACGCTGCCGGCTACCATCACGAGGATGACCCAAAACCCGGCTGGTGGGACAACTATATTGGCCCCGGTAAAGCTATCGACACCAACAAATTCTTTGTCGTTAGCCTCAACAACCTCGGTGGTTGTGATGGTTCCACTGGGCCAACGAGTATTAATGCTGCTACAGGAAAACCCTGGGGGGCAGACTTTCCCATGCTGCGAGTTCGCGATTGGGTAAATAGCCAAGCGCAACTTGCTGGCCGACTGGGCATTAAAGTCTGGGCTGCTGTCGTTGGCGGTAGCCTCGGTGGTATGCAGGCGATGCGCTGGGCACTGGAATACCCAGAGCGAGTAAGGCACTGCGTCGTCATTGCGTCGGCAATGAAATTAACCGCACAAAACATTGCCTTTAACGAAACCGCTCGCCAAGCCATTACGTCTGATCCAGACTTTCATAATGGTGACTACCTGGCCCACGACTCCTACCCTAAACGAGGCCTGTCAGTTGCACGCATGATCGGACACATCACCTACCTGTCGGATGATGGCATGGGTAAAAAGTTTGGTCGAGAGCTGCGTTCAGGTTCATTCGAGCAAGGCAACCAAGAACCTGTCGAGTTTGAGATCGAGAGCTATCTGCGCTATCAAGGTAAAGCTTTTTCGCATAAGTTCGATGCTAATACCTACATTTTAATGACCAAAGCCTTGGATTATTTTGATTTAGCTCGCGAGTATAACGACGACCCGGTAGCCGCTTTTGCCAGTGCGCAATGCCAGTTTTTAGTCGTGTCTTTCACCACAGACTGGCGCTTCGCACCACAACGCTCGCAGGAAATTGTCAACGCACTGATAGCCGCAAATAAATCCGTCAGCTATGCCGAAGTGGAGTCCAACTACGGTCATGACGCTTTTTTGGTGCCCATCAAACGCTACCAAGCTTTATTTAGCCAATACATGGCCAATATTGATGTGGAGGACAAGCATGCGTATTGATCTGAGCATCATTCAAGCTTGGGTAGCTGCGGGCAGTCGCGTGCTGGACCTGGGCTGCGGCGATGGCACGTTACTGAAAAACCTGCATGATCAAAAACAAGTTTTTGGCTACGGATTAGAGATAGATGCAGAACAAATCAACGCCTGCATTGCCAAGGGCGTGAATGTCATCGAGCAAAATTTAGACGATGGCCTGAGCAACTTCGCCGACAACAGTTTTGATACCGTTATCATGACCCAAGCCTTACAGACACTGAGCGCTCCGCATTTAGTCCTCGATGAAATGCTGCGTATAGGTAAGGAATGTATTGTCACCTTTCCAAACTTTGGTCACTGGAAAGCCCGCCTGCACCTGGGCTTAAAAGGGCGAATGCCCGTATCAGACTTACTACCTTACGAGTGGTACGACACACCTAACATCCATTTTTGCACCTTTGACGATTTTGAGGTCTTGTGTCGTGAACGCAATATTACCATTGTGCATCGCCAGGTAGTGGCAGAAAGTAATCTCGACAAAGCCTTAACCCAACTAAATCCTAATCTATTTGGCGTGACTGCCATTTATCACCTCACTAAGTAAGTATCGGAGCTAGTTATGCGTTTTATTACAGGCCTATTGGCAGCATGCATCACACTTGTGATCAGTGTAACCAGCCTTGCTCAGGAAGGTATTTCAACGACAGTGGATAATTACCGCGTATTTCACAGTGTCTTCAACAGCAGTTTTTTACAACCAGAAGTAGCCAGCGCTTATGATCTGATACGCGGTAAAGATCAGGTGTTTGTGAACATTGTCGTTACCGAAGCCAACAACCCAAAAGGCTTAGGCAAGCCTGCCGTCATCAAAGGTACCGCCACCAACCTTATGCGTCAGCAACGGACCTTAGATTTCGTGCAGATCCGAGAACAGGACACGGTTTACTACCTGGCACCGCTGCGCATAACGAATGAGGAAGTCATGCACTTCGACATTCAGGTTCAGCCAGACCCAAACAAGCCCCCCTTTAGCGTGAAATTTAGTAAAACCCTCTACGTGGACAAGTAAACAACCCTATGAATAAGCTTGTATTAGCCAGCAACAATGCCGGCAAACTGCGTGAATTTCAGCAGATGCTTGCAGGCTGTGGTTTTGAAGTCATTCCGCAGTCAGACTTTAACATTCCAGATGCTGACGAAACCGGCCTTAGCTTTGTTGAAAACGCGTTGATTAAAGCTCGTCACGCCGCCAAGATCAGTGGACTACCAGCCTTGGCAGATGATTCCGGTCTGGCGGTCGACGCGTTACAGGGCGCACCGGGAATATATTCCGCCCGTTACTCCGGGCTAAACGCAACTGACGCCACAAATAATCAAAAATTATTGACTGAGCTAGCCAGCTACAGTGACGACCAGCGGCAAGCGCAATTTATTTGTGCACTAGCGCTGGTTAAGCACGCTAAAGATCCCACCCCTATTATCTGCCAAGGTCGCTGGCGCGGCCGAATCCTGCATGAGCCGCGTGGTGCCAACGGTTTCGGTTATGACCCGTTGTTTTGGGTCGAGGAACAATCCTGTAGCTCGGCGGAATTAGAGAAACAGGAAAAAAACCGTATCAGTCATCGTGGCTTGGCCCTGCAAGCCTTGCTTGCTGAATTACAGCACAACTAAACGAGTCAGATGCGCTATGCCCACGCTCAGCCTGCCACCTTTGGCACTTTATATTCATATTCCTTGGTGCGTGCGCAAATGTCCTTACTGCGACTTCAATTCCCACAAAGCAGATGACACGCTACCCGAGGCAGAATACCTACAGGCGTTACTGTTGGACTTGAACGATTCGCTGCCCTGGGTTCAGGGTCGCACGTTGAGTTCTATTTTTATCGGCGGCGGGACACCCAGTTTATTTCAGGCACAAACGTTTGCCACTGTTCTAGACAACGCTGAACGCTTGATCGGCTTTAGTCCCGACATTGAAATTACACTGGAAGCCAACCCTGGCACTTTTGAACAAGAACGCTTTCGCGGTTATCGACAAGCGGGTATTAACCGACTCTCCATGGGCATTCAAAGCTTTGATGACGCATTACTGAAAGGTCTTGGCCGTATTCACAGTAGCGCCGAAGCACGTCACGCGATTGCTACAGCGCAATCAGTGGGTTTTGACAACATCAATCTTGACCTTATGCACGGCCTGCCAGAGCAAACGACCCAGCGCGCACTGGAGGACTTGCAGACCGCCCTGACCTTCGCACCGCAGCATTTATCCTGGTATCAACTCACCATAGAACCCAACACGACGTTTTATAGCCAACCACCCACACTGCCAGTCGCCGACACCCTTGCTGACATTCAAGATCATGGTCACGCGCTACTACAATCTCACGGCTTTCAACACTACGAGGTTTCTGCGTATTGCCGACCAACGAGAGCAGCGGTACACAATCGTAATTACTGGCTCTTTGGCGATTACATCGGCATAGGTGCCGGCGCCCACGGCAAGATCACGTTGCCAGACAGTAGCCGAATTATTCGTACTCAAAAAAAACGTCAACCCAATCACTACATGAATAGTGCCGGCATTGCCGGCACAGTCATTACCGACGTCAAAGAGGACGACCGCCCCCTCGAATTTATGATGAACGCTCTCCGCCTTCACTCAGCAGTGAGCTGGTCATTATTAGCAGAACGAACCGGTGTCAATCAGGTAGCAATTCAACAGCGCTGCCAACCACTGATCGACAAAGGCCTACTCAATGCCAATAACTTTGAGTTCAGCGCCACACCACTGGGGCAGCGATTTTTAAACGATATACTGGAAGCGTTTATTTAGACCTAGCAATGATGCGCCCTCCACAGCGTCATCAGGCGCACTCTGGGGGTTGCGTTAAATCAGTGCCGCAGACACTATATTTGCGCAATTCCATACCGCGACTGCTACACTTCTGCTTAATAGTTGAACACCTTTACCTGAATTTATTGGACCCCTTTCCTCAATGATTGATTTGGCTCGCTATCGCAAGGAAAATCCGATCGCCACACGCCTGCTTGGCCTCATTTTACTGTCAAGCTCGCTAATCGCGCTGATAGCCATACTGCTGCAACTCTATGCCAATTTTCAGGATGACATCGAAGCACTGGAAAAACGCCTGGATCAGGTACGAGTTAGTACGCTGCCCAGTATCACTAAAAGTCTATGGGGCTTTGACGAAGAGCAACTCAATATCCAGGTTCACAGTTTGCTGGATTTACGCGACGTTATAAAAGTAACGGTCATATGGCGTGATTGGAACAATCAGGTTCAAACACTCACCGCCACAGCCCCCCGGGCTGTCGAATACGCTACTACGGAAGACAACAAGACTAGCCTGTCTGATGCTATTTTGGTCAAAGAGTACCCATTGGAATATCAAGATGCAGACACCGGTGTGCAGGCATTGGGAACCCTGTATGTAACCGCCAGCCTAAGCTCCGTGTATTCGAAACTCTGGGAGCGAGCCAAGTTCATTGCCCTGCTGCAAGGTGCCAAAACACTCATACTCTCACTGTTTATTCTATGGTTGATAAGGGTTTTATTAACCCGACACATCGAAACCATTGCCCACTATGCGCGCGGCCTGACTCTGGAAAAACTACGTACGGAACTGGTACTTAATCGCACCAAAAAACCGGAAGAAGACCCAGACGAACTGGATAATGTGACCAATGCCATCAATCAAATGCGGACATCTCTGCTGGAAGATATTGAGCAGCGTCATCAAATTGAGCTGGCTCTACTTGCGGAAAAGCAGGAAAAGCTCGAATCACGTCGTCACCAGATGGAAGCAGAGGCTGCTAGCCAGGCAAAAAGCCAATTTTTAGCGACCATGAGCCACGAAATTCGCACGCCAATGAACGGTGTGATAGGTATGGCAGAGCTTCTGCGTGATACACCGCTAACTGAATCGCAGCGACATTACCTGGACATTATCCTGCGCTCAGGCGAGAGCTTAATCGACATTATCAATGACATTCTCGATTACTCCAAAATTGAAGCTGGGAAAATGGAGTTGGAAAGCACGGATTTCAACTTGGAGTTGTTGCTAGAAGACTGCATACAACTGTTTAGCGCGATATCCAGCAAACGGGGAGTTGAGCTCATCACCAGCGTCAGCCAAACCACACCCCTGCACCTCCGTGGCGACCCGACACGCCTGCGCCAGATTATTATTAACCTGCTAGGCAATGCCTTCAAATTCACCAGCAGCGGCTATGTCATGCTGGAGGCCAAACGCGAACCCAACAGCAGTATGGATAAACCGGTTATTCGATTCTCTGTCCGTGACAGTGGCATTGGTATTTCTAGCGAATCACGACAACAACTGTTCGATTCCTTCAGCCAGGCCGACAGTTCCACAACCAGGCGCTATGGGGGTACCGGCCTCGGGCTGGCAATCAGTAAGAGCCTGACCCTGATGATGGGTGGCGACATTGGTGTCGCAAGCGAAGAAGGCCAAGGGTCAACTTTCTGGTTCACTGCCGAGCTCAAACCAGCCCAGAAAAAAACACCCAACAACAATGCCGACATACTGCGCTGCTTAGGCGGTAAACGCATACTACTGGTTGAAGACAATGTCATGCTCAACGAAGTCCTCGTCGCTCACTGTCAAAACTGGGGCATGCGAGTAACCGGCGTATTCACTGGCCAACAAGCACTCCAAGCTATTGAAAATGCTACGCCGCCATTCGATATCATATCACTGGACGTCGAACTCCCAGACATCAACGGTTTGGAACTCGCAAAACGCATTCAAGCCAAACTCCTCGACCCACCCCCCATGTTTTTATTAACGGGCTCCACACAGTCTATCGACGACGCTCAGCTGCAATCAGCCAATGCCGTCAGTATGTTACGCAAGCCCGTTTCAACCAACCGCCTGAAAATGGAATTGGCAAAACTACTCGGTGCGCCCAGCGGTCTGTTTGCAAAAAACCAGCAAGGCGCGACCAGCGATCTAAAATACCTATCGAGACTTAACGTACTCGTTGCTGAAGATAACCAGGTTAACCAGATGGTTATCAAGGGCCTTCTTGGAAAATTAAATATTACTCCGTTAATTGTTGAAAACGGGGCGCAGACCGTGGCTGCGGTCAAAGCGTCCGCGAACAAATTTGACCTGATACTGATGGATTGCGAAATGCCGGAAATGGACGGTTTCGAAGCTACCCGCCGTATTCGTCAATGGGAGCGCGACAACACTTACACTGCCATAACTATTGTCGCCCTGACTGCTCATGCACTCGAAGAGCATAGAGAAGCAGTGTTTGCCTGTGGCATGAACAACTTTTTACACAAGCCCATTACCCTCGCGAACTTAACTGACTGCCTCGAAAAGCTCCACTTTATTCACAGAGTACGGGAAGAACTTCCTGCAACCCTGTAACTGAGATACATATTCACACGGCAAGCACCTAACGACAGGTCGACAACTAGGTGATTTTTCTCTGGCGCGCAGTCATCTGCCCGTCACAAAACTTGCATAGTATTGAAATATAGGCGTACATTACTTCAATCACGGCATGCATCATCGCCGTCAGCAATAGAACTCTATGATGGACACTCAAACCTTGCCCGATGTCGCGCTGGATAACCCGGCCTTTTATATCAATCGTGAAATCAGCCATTTAAAATTCAACCAGCGGGTTTTGGCCCAGGCCCTGGATTCACATCCACTGCTGGAGCGTTTGAAGTTCTTGTTGATTTTCAGCTCAAACTTAGACGAATTTTTTGAAATTCGCGTTGCCGGGCTCCGTTCACGCATCCAATTTGACCGAGAAACCGCTGGGCCCGACGGACTTTATCCGCAAGAAGTGCTCGACCAGATCAGTCAGGTTTGTCACGAAATAGTCGACGAACAATATCAGATATTAAACGATGTAATCTTGCCGGAGCTGGAAGCAGAAAATATTCGCTTCTTGCGTCGAGATGACTGGACGCCCGAACAAGCCCAATGGATAGAAGAATACGTACGCGACGAAGTATTGCCGGTTACCAGCCCTATCGGTTTGGATCCGGCACACCCGTTTCCTCGACTGGTCAATAAAAGCTTAAACTTTATCGTGTCACTGGAAGGCAAAGATGCTTTTGGTCGCGAAACGGGCTTGGCCATTGTGCCAGCCCCACGATCCCTGCCTCGACTGATTCGCTTGCCGGATGACTTATGCTTGCCAGGCGACAACTTCGTGTTTCTGTCGTCAATGATTCACGCCCATGCCCATCGCTTGTTTCCCGGCATGACGGTCAAGGGTTCCTACCAGTTCAGACTGACCCGCAATGCAGACCTTGACGTTGATATTGAAGGTGTTGATGACCTTGCGTTGGCCCTCAAAGGAGAGCTACATTCACGTCGCTTTGGGAACGGTGTGCGCCTCGAAGTTGCCGACAATTGTCCAGAGCCATTACTGAACTTCCTGTTGGCAGAAACGGGTTTGACCACCAACGAACTCTACCGGGTAAACGGCCCGGTTAACTTGAAACGCCTGATGCGCCTGTCTGACATGCTAAATCGGTCCGACCTGATGTACCCCAGCTTTACACCGAGCACCCCGAAAGCATTGAGCCCGAATGGCAATATCTTTAGCGCTATCAGCCAACAGGACTATCTACTGCACCACCCGTTTGAGTCGTTTCATCCGGTAGTAGAACTCCTGCGCCAAGCGAGTAAAGACCCCAATGTACTAGCGATAAAACAGACGCTCTACCGCACCGGTGCGCAATCTCCCATCGTAGAAGCGCTCATTGAAGCAGCTCGCAACGGCAAGGAAGTGACTACCGTCGTTGAACTTCGCGCACGCTTTGACGAAGAAGAAAATCTCGAACTTGCCAGTCGCTTACAGGAAGCGGGAGCGGTGGTGGTATACGGTGTTGTGGGCTACAAAACCCACGCCAAAATGTTACTTATCGTTCGCCGCGAACAAGATAAATTGAAACGTTATATCCACCTCGGTACCGGCAACTATCACAGCGCTACCGCACGCCTTTACACAGATTACGGGCTACTGTCCGCAGACCCGGACTTGGCCGCTGACATACACAAGCTCTTTCAACAGCTAACTGGGATGGGTAAAGCTGAACGCATTCGCAAGGTGCTAAGCGCCCCATTTACCATGAAGCGCAAGCTGATCAAGTTTATCGACAATGAAATAGCAGCAGCCCAGTCTGGCGGCGAAGGGCGCATTATTATCAAGGTCAACGGCCTCACAGAATCAGAGATCATACAAAGCCTGTATCGTGCATCTCAAGCTGGAGTTAAGGTCGACTTGATAGTTCGCGGAATGTGCTGCCTGCGCCCAGGCATACCCGGTGTTTCTGACAATATCAACGTCCGCTCCGTCGTCGGACGCTTTTTAGAGCATACCCGTGTATTTTATTTCGCCAATAGTACCCCTCAACTATACTGCGCCAGTGCCGATCTCATGGAGCGCAACCTGAATCGCCGTGTAGAAACCTGCTTTCCCATTGAACAAGAGAAGCTAGTTAAGCGCATAACCAACGAATTACAGCTCTACCTGGACGATACTCGCAGCAGCTGGGTATTGGACAGCGACGGTAATTACCAGCAAAACCTGGAAGGCGAATTGAATACATCAGTGCAAATGACCCTGTTAAATGAACTAACGAATTAACCCCGCACTTGTGTAACACGATGGCAATCCTTATCATTCGGGGTTTTCATCGCTTAGCAGATTAGACTTAATCACTGGAGACCCTTTATGAGCGACGCAATTCTTCACGTAACCGATGCCAACTTTGAGCAGGACGTTATTAACGCCGAAGGCCCTGTATTGGTGGATTTTTGGGCAGCATGGTGCGGCCCTTGTAAAATGATCGCCCCCGTACTGGATGAACTTGCTGACGAATACGCAGGCAAAGTTACCATTTGTAAAATGGACGTAGACGCCAACAAAGAAACACCGGCTAAATACGGCATTCGTGGAATTCCAACTTTAATGGTCTTCAAAAATGGGGCGTTGGAAGCTACTAAAGTGGGCGCACTGTCTAAATCACAGTTGAAAGATTTCGTCGAAGGCAACCTGTAAATCGCCAAAATCTTGCCGTGCACACGCCGCAAGCACCTGTTTTTTCACCGACAGTGCTTGCCCAGCAAAGTTTTTAAAGCGCACAGGCAAATAAATTAGTACAAACGACGATCATTTTTTGCACTTGAATATAATTGTAGCTATACTGCGGTTATCAGTTTCGCCCTCTCCCCTTATGATTTTATCTACCACCTAATAATAGGAATGGGCGATTCTCCTGCTACCCCCTAGGGATCTCAGTTACCTCTCTTTACCGACTTGCCGTTTGGCATAGGCTTGACAGGAATTGGTAATCCCGGACAACCTCTGGTCACTATGCAGTAAAACCTGGTAAGCCTCGTGGTATTACCCCGTGATTAAGGACGTGGCAGTAAACTTTTATTTAATTCATGACAACATTTTCAAAGGCAACTCCCAACGTCCTTGCGACGCAGACATTAAACCCAAATCATCTGTTGAAGCTGGCACTACAACTCAGCATTTATTATCACTCTGAATCTAATCAAACCTATGAATTTAACTGATCTAAAAACAAAGCCCATCGAAGAACTTATCAATATCGCGAAAGAAATGGGCATGGAAAACCTCGCCCGTTCACGCAAACAAGATATTATTTTTAATATTCTCAAACGCCACGCGAAAAGCGGTGAAGACATCTATGGCGATGGTGTATTAGAAATACTTCAAGATGGTTTTGGTTTTTTACGTTCGGCGGACAGCTCCTACTTAGCTGGACCCGATGACATTTACGTGTCGCCAAGCCAGATTCGCCGTTTTAACTTACGTACTGGCGACACTATCTCTGGAAAGATTCGTCCGCCCAAAGAAGGCGAACGTTACTTTGCCCTGCTTAAAGTTAACGATATTAATTTTGACAGACCCGAAAACTCCAAACACAAAATTCTGTTTGAAAACCTTACCCCACTGTTCCCTGACGAACGCCTCCTGCTTGAGTGTGGCAACGGGTCTACAGAAGATTTGACGGGCCGCATCATCGATCTGATCTCGCCAATAGGCAAAGGTCAGCGCGGACTCATTGTTGCACCGCCAAAAGCGGGTAAGACAATCATGATGCAGAATATTGCCCAGGCAATTACTCGCAACAACCCAGAATGTCACCTTATTGTTTTGCTTATCGATGAGCGTCCAGAAGAAGTTACAGAAATGCAACGTTCTGTGCGCGGCGAAGTGGTTGCGTCAACCTTTGATGAACCACCCTCACGCCATGTACAAGTCGCAGAAATGGTTATCGAACGTGCCAAGCGTTTAGTTGAACATAAAAAAGATGTCATCATTCTGTTGGACTCTATTACTCGTCTGGCACGTGCCTATAACACCGTCATTCCATCATCAGGCAAAGTACTCACCGGTGGTGTGGATGCGCACGCACTTGAACGTCCTAAGCGTTTCTTCGGTGCTGCACGAAACATTGAAGAAGGCGGCAGCTTGAGTATTGTTGCCACAGCATTGATTGATACCGGTTCAAAAATGGACGAGGTAATTTACGAAGAATTTAAAGGTACAGGTAACCTGGAGCTGCACCTTGACCGTAAAATTGCGGAACGACGCGTTTACCCCGCTATCAATGTACGTCGATCTGGCACACGCCGCGAAGACCTACTTATGAAAGAAGATGAATTGCAGCGCGTATGGATTTTACGCAAGCTATTGCACGATATGGAAGACGTATCCGCAACCGAGTTTTTGCTGGACAAGTTGAAAGACTTCAAAACTAACGATGAGTTTTTCCAATCAATGAAGCGAAAGTAAAACGTTATTATAAGGCACCTAAGGGTGCCTTTTTGCTGTAATGTTCACCCTCCATCATTGGCAACTATTTCCAATCTTTTTAAGGCAACTTAATTGTGTTTAAAACACCCTTTTTAAAGCTTATCTCCATTCTAGCGTTACTCGGAGTTTGCGCTATCCCGGCACAAGCATTGGAGCTGGAAATAAATCGCCCTCAAATTCAGTTACTACTGAACACGGTTTTTCCGCATCAGCAAACATTTGGTCAGTGGCAAGTTGAATTTAGCCAACCATCACCCAGCTTTATTGCAGCCAATCAAAATATCAGTCTAGGTGTAAATGTTAATGTTCAAGACCATCAACGTGCGGCAAGCGCACAAGGTGTAATCCGCGGCAAATTATTTTTTAATCCGGTAAACCAGGAACTGCAGGTAATAAAACCCGCGTTAACGGAATTTAAAGTTACTGGAGGCGATGCCGGACTACAAAAACAAATGCAAGACACCTTGGCCCAACAAGTCGGCCAATACTTACCTGTAATTGTTTTATTTGATATCAAAAAACTGATCGGCGATCAGCCGTTCTTAAAACCACAAAGCGTCACCGTGATTGATGACGGCATCTCTATAACGTTCTAATCGACTACGTAACCAATTAAACTGCACCGCCACATTCGAGGGTGCCGTTTAATCGGCGTTTAACCAGCGTTCCAACACTGAAACACCCCGATCCGTTTTATTCCTACCGCCACTATCCTAAATTATTTACACTGCCTAAACCCAGTGTCATAACATCAATAATTAAATGGGATAAGCAATGACCAAGATTATTGCAACGATGAACTATCTCTCACCGGAGATGCAAGCCAGGCCGCGTTACTACGCAAACGACAATAGTAAAGACCGACTTGAGCTGGTCGCAGTTGAAGTCCCAATTACAAATGCCAGAGCTCTGCCACAAAAACCATCATTACAAAAAGAAGGTTTTACTTTAGTTCACCATAAATCCTGCGTGGCTAACTTTCAGGATACAAACGATACCCAAGCTATCTATCCCGATGAAATCAAACAGCTCATTCAAAGAATCACAGGGGCCGATGAGGTTGTTGTTACATCGCCTGCAATACTCCGCTTCGGCGAAAAATCCAAACACAGTGGCAAATTCAACAATAGCCGTCCAGCAAGATTTCTACATGTGGACATCGATGACGAAACCGCGAACAAATTTGCAGCAAGATCGGCTAATCCAACTAAAGCCGTGAGGCGTTTTATTCATTTCAATGTTTGGCGAGTAATCTCTCCTGCCCCCCAGGACGTACCACTTGCATTATGTGATGCACAATCTGTCAGCCCAACCGACCTAACCCCGGCGGACGCCATATTTGATGAACCAGGAAAGCCCGAATGGTCATTTACAGGGTTGATTTTAAAACCCAACAAACGTCATCGCTGGCTGTGGTTTAAAGACATGCGATCAGATGAAGCCATTGTTTTTAAAACTAATGACAGTGATAGCAATGAACCGCACTGCGTACCCCATGGCGCATTTGATAATCCTGAGTGCCCGTCTACGGCGACACCGCGAATCAGTATTGAAATTCGTGCTACCGCTTTTTGGTATAACGACTAATCATTAATAAGAGATCGCATCAGAAAGTTGCACCACCTGACACAAGCCAGCTGGTGCAAGGTTGTCAGACCAACATTGTTATATAGAGGGAACGACTAATTCGACGGTCTGCTCTTGGTCGGCAACAACAGTCACATTAGCACTACTGGAAAACTGCACTACCGCGTTATCACCAACATTGTCCGGACTATTGTCTAACAGAGGATCATCGAGCAGGGCATCACAGGTAAACGCTAAACTGTAGTCGCCAGCCTCAACAAACGCTAACGTGAATTCCCACGCGAGAGTTTGCTGATTATAAGTTACGTTAGCGCTTGCGACAGGATCGGTCTCATTACCTTGTACATCTTGTGCTGCAGTGTCGGTACCGGCAAACAAATACACCGAATTACCCATATCGTTGTTGTCACCATTATTACAGGCTTCTGCGGTTACAAGGCCTTCTGCAACAACCCCCGATATACTGCCTACTTCCAGATTATCTACAATACGTAAAGTAGGTCGCAATTTATAATCACCAGTGCCCTGCTGATGCACAGACTTGCGCAAATCAAAATCGATGGTGAAATTTGAAACGCCAGCCGCAGCCAACGTAAAGCCTCGATTTAACTTTAATCCGCTTTGCGCAGCGCTGGGGATGTCCAATGGATATTGCATACCAGCAATTTGAATATAAGAGCTCTCTTCATCGACACCCAAGCGAATCCACTGATACTCACCGGCAGGCAAGGTTTCATCATCCAGTAATAGCACCTGCTCACCATTCTGATAATCCAGTAAGTTAATCACTTTAGCTTCATCAAAGGTTATCGTACGGCGTTCAGGCCCCTGTAATTCAATAGAATTGAATACCACCACAACTGCTTCAGCTTCATCGACAGGCGCATCTGTTAAACCAAGGGTTAAGGAGCCTTCTGTATCTGAACTTGAACCAGAACCGCCACCACCACAAGCTCCCAAACCTGCTGCCAAGGCCCCAATTAAGAGTAATTGAGAAAGTTTAGTTGGCTGACCCGTGATTGATTTCATAAAATATCTCCTCACTCTACCTAGTTTTAGACCTGCACATTGAGCGCTATACCATACCGCAGGGCTCTATCATTGACCCCGCATTGTAACAAAACCCAACTTCAAACTCTGCCGACTAACGCACATGCGGCTAAATTCATTGCGTAACATTTTCACTTTACGCCTTATCATATGCATAGCTATATTTCTGAATACTCAACATCCTTAGATCCACCCCAAATATTGGGGTTTCACGGGCATTCAGGCAAAATAGACCTATGCTTCTGGCACCCACACTCCAACTATACGTAAACACACCCAATACAGCTCCTGAAAGCACTAGGGCAATATGGTATTTATGCTATGGTTACGCAAAAATCCACTTCGTATATGTTAGCACCCTATGAAATACAAAGACTTACGTGACTTTATTCGCTTACTGGAAGAGCGCGGCCTACTGAAACGCATTAGCCAGCCAGTAGACCCAAATTTAGAGATGACAGAAATTGCTGACCGGACCTTACGGGCCGGTGGGCCGGCGCTGCTGTTTGAGAACCCAATTGGACATAGCGTTCCTGTGCTCGCCAACCTGTTTGGCACTACTGAACGAGTTGCGTTGGGCATGGGAGAAGAATCGGTAGAAGCACTTAGGGAAGTCGGGAAGTTACTCGCCTTTTTGAAAGAGCCGGAGCCACCCAAAGGCTTTAAAGACGCGTGGGACAAAATGCCCATATTCAAACAGGTCTTGAATATGGGGCCCAAGTTACTGAGCAAGGCCCCCTGCCAGCAAATAGTATTGGAGAAAGACGACGTCGACCTTCACAAATTGCCGATCCAAACCTGCTGGCCCGGCGATGCTGGCCCCTTGGTTACCTGGCCACTAGTCGTAACCCGAGGACCGCACAAAGAACGACAAAACCTTGGTATTTACCGTATGCAGTTGATCGGTAAAAACAAACTCATCATGCGCTGGCTGAGCCATCGCGGTGGCGCATTAGATTTTCAGGAGTTCCAAAAGCAGAACCCTGGTGAAAACTATCCTGTCGCCGTTGCACTCGGTGCAGACCCAGCCACTATTTTAGGTGCAGTCACGCCCGTGCCAGACACGCTCAGTGAATATGCCTTTGCGGGTTTACTGAGAGGAGACAAAACCGAAGTTGTGCGATGTATCGGCAACAACCTACAGGTTCCAGCCTCGGCCGAAATCATTCTTGAAGGTTACATAGCACCCGGGGAAATGGCCGACGAAGGCCCCTTTGGCGACCACACCGGTTACTATAATGAAGTTGATCAGTTTCCTGTATTCACCGTTGAACGGATTACCCATCGAAAAGATCCCATCTATCACAGTACTTACACTGGGCGCCCGCCCGATGAGCCGGCCATTCTCGGCGTAGCATTGAACGAAGTTTTTGTTCCAATTCTACAAAAACAGTTTCCAGAAATTGTGGATTTCTATTTACCGCCAGAAGGTTGCTCCTACCGCATGGCCATTGTCACAATGAAAAAGCAGTATCCGGGTCATGCCAAGCGGGTGATGATGGGGGTCTGGTCGTTTCTGCGGCAGTTTATGTACACCAAGTTTGTGATCGTCACCGATGACGACATCAATGCACGGGACTGGAAAGATGTTATCTGGGCTATTACTACGCGAATGGATCCCACAAGAGATACGACACTTATCGATAATACACCCATCGATTATTTAGATTTTGCTTCACCAGTTTCTGGCCTCGGTTCAAAAATGGGGTTAGATGCCACTAACAAATGGCCAGGTGAGACCGACCGGGAATGGGGCGAGCCTATCGAAATGGATGTGGATGTAAAAGAAAGAGTCGATAGCATTTGGGACGAATTAGGCATTTTTCCTCCCGAACAACTATAGCGTCCATGGCACCTATCTCCTTATATTGAATTCAGTTAATAACAAGCGTGTAAAATCTAGATAACCGACTTGTCATTAACTGAAAACTCATCATCAACCCCGACTAGGCATTTCTGCAAATTGTGAATGAGCTCACAATTGGATGCGGTATTCCATTCTTTTGAACGATTTTTAGGCACTAGCATCTGTGCAATAATTTTTCTTAATCTAGTAGCAGCCCTCAACAATAAAGATAAAGAAGAAACTAAAAATGTCTAATAACGAATACAACTTATCTGAAGTAGAAGCCCGCTCGAAATTCAGCGAACTTTGCACACAAAACATTGGCGCTCTCTTTCTACCCAATGGGCTGGTCGAAATTAATAACAAGTTGGAAAAATCATCCAAATATGGTGTTTCGCTGACAGACAGAACCCACTTACGCTTACGTCATCGCGAAATACAACGCCAAATAAATTTAGAGCGAATACTGTCGATGGTTGCAGACCGCTGTACTGGCCGAGCATCCATTAAGCTAATAGATCAAGACTGGGCTGCTATGTTTTTTAATTTTGCGTTAGACGTCGGCGATCTGTATATGCAAACTCTCTGGGCGAGCGCAATGCAGCGAGAATTAAAAAATCCGGGCACCGTCTCTAAGTGCTCATTAAAATTTTTACATAGCCTGGATGTTTGGGAAGTTAGAGCCTTTAGAAAAGTTGCTGTCTCTGCATTTCTTTGTAAAAACAGCCACCCCTTTCTATTCCGTAATGGAGAGTTCCGAAACAAACAGGACGCTATATTTTCAGAAGACCGCATGCTGGCACATTGTATTTCAGCTGGCTTAATTCGCGAGACTTTACAACCACTTGAGAATGGTTTCGAATTCAACTACCGCCAGGAAAATCAAATCGTCAGCTCTTACGCCAGTTATGGAGGCATACATGATGGATTTTTTATTCAACGCTTTACCAAAATCGGCAGCGACCTTTACCATATAATGATAGATTCATCACAAGATGCGAGAGATGATGCGCAAGCCGGAATATGGGAAACACTCATAGACTTTATCGATCTTAAAAAAGCATCCTGAGAACTAGGTAGCCCCATATAAAAACACCACATAGATTCAAGTCGCGGAGAAACACTGACAAAAATGACTAATTCAGTAATTTTTTGAGTTTCTTATTCAGTGCATCATTTACTTTTTGCTTTGCTTTTTCTTCCTCAGTCTTGGCTTTTTGTCGCAATTCTTCTTTCGCTGTTTTCTCATTTTCGGCATCTAAACCCAGCTTATCAGCTAATGCCTTACTACCTTTATCACGGAGCGCCTGAGCGGCTGCCTTCTCGAACACGTTAGCTATCGCTTTAGTATCTGGCTTGCACCACTCAGAAACAGGCATTGATAAGTCACCATGACAAAACACAGGCCATTGCACACCCTTCAAGTATTTATTGCCCGACAAAGCTTCAAGCACAATACCAAAACGGTAATCAAAACCTTTTTCTAAGAGATCGATATCGCCTGCAGCGCTAAAATTACCCTGCCCCGTTTGGGCATTAAAATCAGGCATAACCAGGTGACCTTTTTCCACCTTCATATTCGCTAATAATTTCTGTATTTGGGTATCACTCTTTAATGCTGTGGGTAATTTTTTCTCGTAATCAGGATACAGCGATGTAAAATCACCTAACTTATTTTTAACAGCTTCCAGTGCAACTTGATTAAGGTTTACACCATGCAGTAATGCATCGGCCATCGTAAAATTTATTTGGCCAAGCGCCTGCTGTATTAATTGATCAATATTATTACCTGCCGTTGTGGTATCAATTTTCAAACTTGAACGGCCTGACAACACCTGCATTTTTGTTAACGGCTGCAAGAATTGACCAATTTCAACATTATTAATATCGAGCAACGTCTTAATTACAGGTTCTGACTTACGTGCGTCTAGCGCAACCGAACCGGCTAATGTTCCTTGCATTGCCTTTGCACTAATATCACTAATATTTACCAAACCATCTTTGGCCGTGATAGCCAAAGCCACATCTCGAATTGGAATGGATTTAAGTGTTATTTCCGTAGCCTTAAATACGCCCTGAAGATTAAGACCGCGTAATGTGTCTACAGGTATCAATTCCACAACAGCCTGCTTGGTATCATTAGGCGTAACGGGCATGGTCCCATCAGACTGGGCAGGAAGATAATTATCTGCATTTAGCTTATCGAGCACTAACGAAAAACGTAATGCTTGGGTCGAAAAATCTGTTACAGCGACATCACCCGACAACGTACTTTCATCAATATTGACTTGTAGTGATTGAACACTCGCCGATTCTCTTGAACCAGAAAAAGGTAAATTTATTTTTACTTTACGCAGCGCGTCATTAGACTCCATGGACGGAAGGTCTATACCAAGCTTTTGACTCAGCACACTTCCATCGAAGACACCCGAATTAAACTGCCCAGAGAAAGTAAGATCCTGACTAACATCAGCTACATTAACAGACGCATTTGCGACAAGGTTTTCTAAAGAAAATTTATTGAAGGTTAGCGTTGCATTATCTTTATTCTGGTCAAATAAAACGTCGCCTTCCAATTCAACATTTATTGTCTTTGGAAAAGCTCCTGAAACTTCAGCAGCAAGCTTCATTTCATGCAAGCGATACTGATTTTCCAAAAGATCAAGGTTAACCATAGACGAAAACGTTAACATTACATTAAGTTTTTCAGCGTCACGAACGCGGGCATCAAACTGCATAGAAAAACTTTTATTAAGATCCACATTCGCTAATGATAATTTAGGCAACTCAATCGTGTAATCAAGCTTGGACTTTCTGTCCTGATAACGAACAGCAATATTTTCCAGTGTAACCAAAGGCAATGTAAAAGCGGGAATAGTTTTGCTTGACGCCTTTTCTTCTGGATATTGTTCAAGAAGCTTATTTTCTTCTACTGGCGTAGCTTGCCAATTGTTCTCGCCTTGCTCATTCACTAACAAACTGGCATTAATACCAGACAACTTGAGTTCATCGACTTCTATTTTTTTCGATAATAAAGGTAATAGTTTCACGCCAACGGCCATTTCACCGACTCTCGCCAGAGTTGGCGAATCTGGCTGCAAAGCAATCTCAATTTCGTTAGCACCAAACCCCAGAACTGGATAAAAACGCCAAGTTAAATCACCACCTAACTTTAATTCAATATCCGCAGCTTCATAGGCTAAACGACTGATATCATCGCGATAATCATTAGGATTAACCATTGTAGTAATGACAACCAGGGACAAAGCGATCAACGCAATCAGTCCGGCAATGCTATAAGCGATATATTTTAGAATGCGATGCATATAGACTCCTGGAAACAATGAATCATCCAATCTGGGCTTAGTATGAAAACTTCATACTCACTTACTTTTAAGCGAAAGTTATTCCAAACTTTACGCAGTCAATTATAATCCACTTGCAAGCATTTAGGCACAGAATATAGCTAGGCCTTGCACTTAGCAGCGGCCACGTTGGAATAACATATGAAAACAGCGTTACTAAAATATTTATGCTCACTATCATACCTTCCCAGTGAAACTGCATATTTAAATCGAGAAAGATACATGATTCATTAACAGCTATTATCGTCCCTAGCATTTTTTTGTTAATTTGATTTAAGCACCCTGTTGCGATTATTTATATAAAAGGCTCATCACATTGATCACCGCTGGTATTCTTGGCATCACTACCGTCGTTATAATTTTACTATTTCTACCAAAGGTCAGGCACTCCACCAGCTGGCGCGCTACGGTCACGCCATTGGCGTCCATCATTGGCAGTGGTTTTCTGGTTATCGCGCCATTACTGACTCATCAGTTCGGTAATTTTGCAGTACTGGGAATGTTAGCCATAGTGACTACAGGCTATGCAGTAGGTAGCGCAGTGCGTTACAACATCCTGAATGTTGAGCCAAATGTCCACGCTGCGTCTACATCAAATACGTTTAAACGCTACGAAGCGCTCTCGAATATTTTGCTAGCCTTCGCCTATGTGATCTCAGTGTCTTTTTATTTACAACTACTGGGCGCCTTCTTGCTACGCGGATCTGGATTACAAACATCTATTTTGCCACAACACATCGCTTGCGGCTTTTTAGTCATCATCGGCGTAGCAGGATATTGGCGTGACCTGACCGTTCTTGAAGATTTAGAAGAGTATGCCGTTAGTATTAAGCTGGCAGTGATCGCCGGAATGCTGTTCGGGCTGTTATTTTTTGATACAACGATATTCTTCGGTACTGAAGAATCGCACTTTAACGGCATCACTCCTATTACTGAAGACAACTTTCGTGCACTGCTCGGTATGTTGATTGTCATTCAAGGTTTTGAGACCTCCCGATATCTGGGTAGAGAATATGATCCCTCTACCCGCTGCAAGACAATGCGGCGTGCGCAAATACTGTCCGGCCTTATTTATGTATTTTTTATTGCGCTTATTTTGCCTTTAGCTGGGCTGCAACAAGGCCTGGATGAAACTGCAATTATTGATCTGGGAGGTGAAGTCAGCTGGATTTTACCCAGCCTATTGATTATCGCAGCGCTGATGAGCCAGTTTAGTGCCGCCGTTGCCGATACAGTCGGTGGTGGGGGATTATTCAGCGAGGCAACGGGCTACCGTATCAGTACGAGGCAAGCCTACCTCTGGATTACAGGGATAGCCCTAATCGTCACGCTCAGTACGGATATTTATAACGTCGTAAGCCTGGCATCACGAGCCTTTGCATTGTATTACATGGTGCAATGCGTAGAAGCCGCTATGGCAGCACGTCAGCAGCAAGCCCATACTCGCGCGGTGTTTTACTATGCCCTGGCAGGGCTGATGTTAGCCATTGTAGTACTAGGCATTCCTGCCGAGTAAGGCTTCTTACAAAGTATGGACATTAACGTTAAGTCATATGTCGTTTCGAAAACTTAACACTACCCGAAAACTCACAGCCCCTGAAAACTAAAAAGACACACAAAGCAGAGCCTTGGGTGTCTTTTAGGGCTACAGACTCAATAGTCGGTAGCAACTGTTATCAACAGCTATTTATACAGGGCAAACTTTATTTGCACATGGGCCTTTTTGACCTTGGCCAACTTCAAACTCAACAGCCTGACCTTCATTCAATGACGCGTAACCACCACCTGCTTGAATTTCAGAATGATGTACAAAAAGGTCTTTACCACCGTCTTCTGGAGTAATAAAACCGAAACCTTTATCTGCATTGAACCACTTAACGATACCTTTACTCATACTGTACTCTTTGACTAATGGTGAATAATATATGCCGTTTACGCTATCACCATTACGCAAACAGTTTTTTTCTAGGAACCGTTATACGTGATATTGCTGCAAAATAGTATGTTTGATGTAATTTTCTTTCAACTCAGTGAGATTTTGTACTGAATATCCATAAATTGGATAACATCACCGGCTACAATTTTTTTGCGCTTTCTGGTTTCGACCATACCATTGACTAACACCGCGCCTTCATCAATCAGTGCTTTAGCCTGTCCGCCACTTGGTACTAAGCCCTCAAACTTTAAAATTTTATATAGTTCGACAGGTTCGCTCGATATTACAATATCTTTCATGAAAGGTGCTCTGTTGAGGTAGGGAGAGAGTTTTTCTGGCTAAACTGGCTCACTCGCTTAGCCAATTTGAGCAGTATTTATGGATCGTTAGGCTTACCGCCATCAATAACACCTCTAAACCAATGCCGAGGATCAACAGAAGATTCTGCTCTGGGCTGATATAGCCCTACCACTTCAGCTGAGGTATCCCCACGTAAAAATTTTGCGGCATGTCGTAAACGAGCAGCTACGTAGTCAGACTTGTCGACATCATCTGAGTTAGCAATATTTTCAAAGTTTGAAGCCATCGTTTCTGCCAACTCTGGAGACAATCCATTTAAGTGCATACACATCAACTGCTGAACAACTTCAAGTGATTCAATTTTGCCGTTAATGCTCATCATCGCGTCACAAATTAATTGTACATCTTCGTCGTGCATAGCTTCACTCTTTCGCCAAAGGACAATCGATAGTTAACCGCGATTCGTACTCCGTGCACTATTAGGCCTTCATAAAGTTGGGTGCGGCATAGGTAATTTGGGCAACCCTGCAGTACTCAACAATAGCCCTTGCTGATAAAGTGCTGTACTTTTTTCATGATCGCCTAGATGAGCATGTAAACGCGCTAACTCGGCAAAGGCTTCCGGGTTTTTTTCCATTTGCAAACTGTGCTCAAAATACTCTTTGGCCTTACCCCAAAGCTCATTGCGCAAACAGAGCCTGCCCAACGTAAGCATCAGTATAGGTGTTCCAGGCCGCTGCTTTAACCAATCTTCGGCGGTTAACAATTGCTGTTTGCTATCAGCATTTTCAATCAAACCATATAAACGTACTAAGCTGCCGTCCCAGTTTTTATTACAAAACCGCTCGATAACTGCCGCCGCTGTTGAGCCGGCATTATTTTTTATTAACAACGCCACGTACATTTTGACCACATCTACATGCTGACGTTGCGCTTTATCAATTTTTTGCCAGGCGGCCTCCAAAACCGTCAAGGCTTCTTTTCCAGACCGCCGTTTTGCCTGATCACCCGCATCATCTAACAACATTTGACTAATGTGTAATCGCAAATTTTCCATTTCATCGTCAGAAATACTTTTTTGCAATCGCAATTCAGGTAAAAGCTGTTGTAATGCACCCCAATCATCCAGTGCGATATAAGCCTTTTTCAATAAATCCAAAACAACTGGGTGACCTGACACACTATTTTTAACCCGGGTCAATGTGGCAACACATTGCTCGTATTGTTTGTTCACCAATTGCATGCGTGCTTGAGTCAACGCGATAGCCAGAGTACTTTCTGGCGACTGCTGCTCTGCACTGCGCAGTAATTCCATCGTTTCATCATGCTCGCCTAACTCAAAAGCGCTGCGCGCTGCGGCTAAATAATTAATCAATGGAGTAGGTGATTTTCGAGCAGACTTTAACAAATGCCTTTTTGCGCGCTTCCAGTCACCTTCAATAAATTCAACCAATCCCTGCGCCGTACGCCGCTGGGCATTACGCTCACTGCCGTGCATCAGAAAATGCATGCTACCCGTAGTACCACGATACAAACCGCGAATGAGGCGATACGTGAACAGGCTTATCAGTAATAGAGCGACAACAATGCCAACCGCCATCCAAAAAGTCATCTCAATAGATATATGACCCAGACTAATTAATACGTAACCACTGTCTGCCGGAACGTACGCTGCTAACACGTACAAGCCAACAGCAAACAACAGTAAATAGACTAACCATTTCTTCATGGCTGTGTCTCCGTACCCGTGCCATCGTCGACCTTGTGCAGTCGTTCAATATAAGCTTGTAGCTCTCTGGATGATGCGGAAATATCTGGAACTTGTTGCACAATATTTTGCTGTGCAAGCGCAGACAATTCATCAATAAAATTTTGCGCAGGCTCGCTCAGTTGGTAATAATCTCGTAACCATTGCTGCGCTTGGCTTAGGCTCTGCTGATAAATAAGCGGCTGTTCTTGCAACATAGCAAGCTGGGCATGACTTAATAAGAAACGTAAATTTTGTCGTAAAAACAAGTCACTTTCGGGCGGCAATAGAGGCTCTAGTTTTTTACTGTGCTCACGAACACGAACATAGCTTTTTATTTTGATCCAAAGGCTATGTAAGCGACCACTCAGCCAGTGAGTAACTTTTTCTTGAACAGTCGCATCATTAGAGTCGGGCAACGTTGAATTTTTCTGCATGTCTGCAACTGCCGTTTTACGCTGCATTTCCATCAGCAAAGGCAGGGACTGAATATTGTCTGACAGAGCCTGTAAACGTAAATACAATTGTTCCTTGTCAATTTTGCTGGCAAGTTTTAACTTCACAATATCTGAAGCCAGACTTTTTCTTAATGGGTAAAGGTCTACCTGATCAAGTTCTAATAAAATAGCGTCAGCAGTTTCAACCATACCTTGTGCGGCACGAGTGTCTTTTTCAATTAACAAGCGTTGATTCGCCAAACGCAGAAGATATTCAGCTTCTGCTAATAGCCAGTCTTCTCTACTGGTATTCGCCAACGACAATAGGCGCTTATTGTGGCTAGCTTGGCGCTGAGCGATAGCCGTTAGTTCAGCTCGCATACTGCTGATGACAGTGTCAGCTTCTTTATAACTATTCTCTTGCTGCTGCTGTAATTGTGCAATCTGCTGTTGCATTGTTTGCTGTTGCAACGTTTGCTGTTGCAACTCTTGCGTTGCTATTTGCCCTGATTGAAAGGTTTGCCAAAAACCCCAACCAAAATAGCCAGCCGCACCCAACATCCCGACTAGTATTAATAACAAGATGATAAGCAGCCAAGCTGCAAGTCCGGTCTTTTTTGTTTCTTTACCAGATGAAGAACTATCGCTCACACTTTCTTTTTTTGTAGCCGTTGACGATGAAGGTGATGCAGAAGCAGTGCTCTTGGAAGATTGGACTTTATTAGCAGAGTCAGCAGCCGATGGACTTGCCGCAACGGAGACAGACTTTTGGCCTTTGGCAGAGGATTTGTCGGTTTGCGATTCATTACTCACAATAGTTACTCACAGTTATTAAGGTCAGCTCTTGGCGCATGTCATCACGCCACGGGAGATTGTCATTGATTTTGCTGAAACCAGTGTTGCATAGCGCTGAGCATAGCAGGATGGGTCGCATTTTCAGCCTCTACCACTTGCCAACCCTGATTTTTTGCGTGTTTAGCCACTCTTTGCCCAGGCACCAGTAGTGGAATGTGTTTAAGCGTTTCCAGACCACCGGTAGCCAAATGATTTAAGTTATCAAGGCTTTCGCCGCTATGCACACTGATCAAACTCGGCGATGTTTGTTTGCGCAACCACAGATTCAATTTTTCGGCTGCATTGACCGGTAAATTGCGCTGGTAGAGCTCCACGTAGTCCACCCTCGCCCCGCGAGCGGCTAACTCCTCACCCAAATGGTTACGCCCACCCCGCCCACGCAGGATTAAAATACGCTCACCGGCTACTTCTTGTAATTGAGGTAGAGCCAGGAGCGCCTCAGAGTTCATGGCATCGGCAGCAGCCGTTGCGTCTACACCACGTGCCAACAATGCTTGGGCCGTAGCGCTGCCTACCGCAAAGTAAGCTTGTTTAACCGGGTACTGCGGCCAAAGGCTGTCTACCCAATCCATACCATGCTGTACTGCATTTTGGCTGACAAAAATAGCCGCTGTATACAAGTCCAAATCATAAAGGGTGCTTTTTATCGACTGAACCGAAGCAGCATCCGTCAACGGTTCTATCGCCATCACAGGCACAATGTCCGTGTTCACGCCGAATTCAGCAAGTTGTTGCGCCCAGGTTTCGGCTTGTAGCTGTGGCCGGGTAATCAACAAATTCAACCCGGTTAACAGACCCGTATCAGCCATTGGCATACACAGCGGCCAGAATTTTATCCGCACCCTGAGCCAGTAAATCATCGGCTACCGCAATCCCAAGCGCCTCAGCATCGTTTATCGAACCGGTTTTCTCAGCATGGAGTACGGTGGAGCCATCAGGGTCACCCACTAGACCGCGCAACCACAACTGATCACCCTGGCGTTCTGCGTAGCAGCCAATTGGTACCTGACAACCGCCTTCTAAACGGCGATTCAGGGCGCGCTCGGCAATAACCCGGTAGGCAGTTTCCTGATGATGTAATGGCCCAAGCAAGTCCATAACACGCTCATCATCCACACGGCATTCGATGCCCACCGCACCTTGACCACCAGCAGGCAGGCTCACTTCTGGCTCGATAAACTGAGCAATTCGATCTTGCATTTCCAAACGAATCAGCCCTGCTGATGCAAGGATAATGGCGTCATATTGACCATCATCCAACTTCGCCAAGCGCGTATTAACGTTGCCCCGCAGAAATTTAACCGTCAGGTCAGGACGCTTTTCCATCACCTGGCACTGGCGCCGCAAGCTGGATGTGCCTACCACCGCACCCGCCGGAAGAGATTCCAAGGAAGCATAATGATTCGACACAAAGGCATCACGGGGGTCTTCTCGTTCACAGATAATGGCCAGGCCCAGGCCCTGCGGGAATTCCATCGGCACATCCTTCATCGAATGCACGGCGATATCGGCTTCGTTAGCTAACAGAGCATTCTCCAGCTCTTTAACGAACAAGCCCTTGCCACCCACTTTAGCTAAGGGCACATCAAGAATTTTGTCGCCGCGACTCACAATAGGCAGTAGTTCAACTGTCAGGTGCGGGTGAATTTTTTCCAGCTCGGTTTTGACGAACTCGGCTTGCCAGAGGGCGAGCGCACTTTGGCGGGTGGCAATGCGGATAAGGGACTGGGACATGCAAAACTCTTTATTAATCCGTGGAAAATATAGCAACATCATACCAGAGACAAAAGGCAAGATTCGCCTCTGAAAGAAATTGGCACACACTCAGGGGGAAAACAGGAACGGAAACAGCGATGCACAGAATGCATCGCACGCGAAGGTTGAAAACTAGAGACTGGTAAGTAAATCACGCAACTTGGCTACATGGCGCCGACTGACAATAGGCTGGCTTTCAATACCTTTAATTCGGACCTCGTAGTGCCCAACATTGGACCGTTCCATACCCTCAATGTATTGTATAGCGACCAAGGCATTGCGATGCACACGCACAAAACGGTCAGAAAACTCACTTTCCAAGTCTTTTAGCGTGTCATCAATAAGTGTCTCACCACCTTCGTGGAATACCGTCACGTACTTGTGATCCGCATTGAAGTAAAAGATGCTATCCAGAGGAATCAACTCCACACCACGACGGGTCTTGGCACTGATGTGGCTACGCTGATTGGGATTAGATTCTGGAGTCTGCAACGCGAGGCGCTGGGCTCGATTAAGTTTTTGCGCTTTTTCCAGCGCTTCATACAACTGCTCACGCTTAACCGGTTTTAATAAATACCCGGAAGCTTCAACGCTAAAAGCGTGGATGGCATATTCATCGTAGGCCGAACAAAAAATTATCGTCGGTGGATCTTCTAATTGTGACAACTGCTCGGCAGCACTCAAGCCATCTTCACCCGGCATGCGCACATCCATCAGGACGATATCAGGATCTTGCTCGCTCACCATCGCCAACGCTTCTGCCGCCGTCGCCGCCTGGCCAACTACCCGATGCATTTCCAGCGGCTCAATCATTCTCAACAACCGCTCGCGCGCCAGAGACTCATCATCAACGATTAAAATATCCATGCTCACTCTCTAAGGTTTTATTTTTTTGACTAAACGCAATCACCAACGCTGTTAACGCCTGGAACATCGGTTGCTCGTCCCCCACTACCACCCAAGCGCCGATTAATGTATCACCGTAAGCTATAAGGTAAAAGGGTAGCTTAGGCGTGTCACATAAACGCCATCTTGCGGCTCGGCAGTTAGCCGACTTCCATCACCAAAATGCACGAGCAAGCGCTTACGGATATTATCCAGTGCCATCCGATTACCACCTGGCAACTCTGTGCGGGTAGACCTCGGGACAGGGTTTCTAACCTCGATAATGACTTCACCACTCACTGCCCGAACATCCACATACACCGTACCGCCTTCAGGCAATGGCTGAATGCCGTGGACGATGGCGTTTTCCAGCAACGGCTGCAAGGTAAGGCTGGGGATTTGCACCTGATCCAGCGGGCCATCCAGGGTCCAGGCAACCTGCAAGCGCTCGCCAACCCTGATCTGCTCTATATCGATATAGTGCCGACACAGCTCCAACTCTTTCGCCAGTGTCACCATAGTCGGTTCCGCCAGCGTCGCACGGAACAGCATCGACAAATCGACAACCAAGTCTTCAGCGCGCTCAGGATCGACCGCAATCAGACTGGCCAACGCATTCATACTGTTGAATAAAAAGTGGGGACGAATACGCGACTGCAGGGCTTGAATACGCGACTGTAACTCAGCTTGCTGCTGATTAATTAACTGCTGGTGGACATAAAGATAACGTAGCACGATGCCGGCGAAGACCGCGGCCAACAACAAGTTGTTCAACAGCCAGTAGAAATCAAACCGCCCAACTTCTCTGAAATCCGGCAGTAACCCTATCACCAAGAGACTGATGATCGCCGTCACCGATAACACCAGTCCGTAGCAGAGGCTGCCGGCCTGAATCGGAGACAGTCGCTGTAACAAACCCCGAAGTGGACACAGCAGCGCCACGCTGGACAACATAATCCACTGCAAAAACATCGACACTTGACCGAACAACGCCCAATCAAAAGCGACTAATCCATGGTTAGCCAGCGTCAGCGCAAGCGATAGCAGCTCACCCGTTAACATTAATAAAAATACCGCTGACGCCTGACAAAGATTCGGCAAAAATGCCACGGGCTTTGCCAGGCTCATGCTTTGCGGACGTGCTTTGACCATCAATTGGCTTCCTTTTCTTGGGCTTTTAACGCAATTCAACAGCCCTATACCTTATGTCATTTTGGCTGCTGGACTATAATGCTCGCCCTAAACGCTGTCAGTTATCATTAAATTGACAGATAGCATTCACGTTTCCGATCGGTTAGGCAAGTATCCATGAGCCAAGACAACAAAACCAACCAACAATGGGGCGGACGTTTCTCCGAACCTACAGATGCCTTTGTGGCGCGCTACACTGCCTCAGTTTCTTTTGACCAACGTCTATATAAGCAGGATATCCAAGGCTCTATTGCTCACGCCACTATGTTGGCCAAGGTTGGCGTGCTGACCAACGACGAAAAACAACAAATTATCGACGGTTTACAAGCCGTTCAGGCGGACATTGAAGCAGGCACCTTTGCATGGTCAGAAGCACTGGAAGATGTGCATATGAACATCGAGGCAGCACTGACTCAACGTATTGGTATTACGGGTAAGAAACTGCACACTGGGCGCTCTCGTAACGACCAGGTCGCCACCGATATCCGTCTTTACCTACGCGATGAGATTGATTTAATTGCCACCGAACTGCGCCGTTTACAAACCGGCCTGCTAGACAGTGCTGAGCGCGAGGCTGACACCATTATGCCTGGCTTTACGCACTTGCAAACAGCGCAGCCGGTAACGTTTGGGCACCATCTATTAGCATGGTTTGAAATGTTGGAGCGCGATTATGGACGCCTGATGGACTGTCGCAAGCGCTTAAACCAGTCACCACTAGGCGCCGCTGCACTGGCTGGAACCACCTACCCTATCGATCGCGAATACAGTGCCAGTCTGATGCACTTTGACCGCCCTACCCGAAACTCACTGGACTCAGTGTCAGACCGGGATTTCGCTATCGAATTTTGCGCCTTCGCCAGTATGTTGATGACTCACCTGTCACGGGCCAGTGAGGAGCTGGTGTTATGGGCTTCATCCCAATTTGATTTTATCGATCTGCCAGATCGTTTTTGCACTGGCTCGTCAATTATGCCGCAGAAGAAAAACCCGGATGTCCCTGAATTAGTGCGCGGTAAAACGGGCCGAGTCAACGGCCATTTGATTTGCCTGCTAACCCTGATGAAATCGCAGCCACTGGCCTACAACAAAGACAATCAGGAAGACAAAGAGCCTATTTTTGATGCGGTGGATACCGTCAAAGACAGCTTGCGTGCCTTTGCCGACATGATCCCCGCCATTCGCTCAAAGAAAGAAAGTATGCTGACAGCGGCAAAGCGCGGCTTTTCAACAGCCACAGATTTGGCAGACTATCTGGTGCGCAAGGGGGTTGCCTTCCGTGACGCGCACGAAATTGTCGGTAAATCAGTCGCTTACGGTCTTCAAAGTGGCAAAGATCTGTCAGAAATGTCTCTTACAGAGCTGCAACAGTTCTCTAACACCATTACGCAAGATGTATTTGAAGTGTTAACACTGGAAGGCTCAGTAGCTGCCCGCGACCATATCGGCGGCACAGCGCCCAATCAGGTTCGCACAGCCGTTGCCCGCGCACGGGCCGAACTGCAAGGCTAATTGCACCAGTGAGCGGGTATATGCACTATACCCGCTTTCTCATTATCTACTCCTCTACCGCACTACTCACCTCGCTTGCAACATCGCCAGCAGCATCTACACTTTGGTATCAGTACTGATTCAAGTTCTGAATAGAACCGCTTGTTTTTTCTGCCCATAGCAGCATAAGCACCACAACCGAAGCACAGGCAACAATCGCGGTCAGTGAGCTTGTGCGGTATAGCCACAGCTAAACAGGAGGGTTTATGGCCAGGAAGAAAGAGCCCGGTAAGCACTCGAAAACTCACACAGCCAAGCCCAAAAACCAGTCCGTGGCCGCCTTAAACCAACGCATTCTGGACTTAGAGAAAGCGCTGGAACACGCTCAAACCCAAATCGACTCCGCGGCAGCCAAAAAAATCAAAAAAAGCGATGCAGGAAGCCAGTTTCTTGGGCGTATGAGCCATGAAATTCGCACCCCCATCAATGCGATTATTGGTATGGTGCACTTGATTCGAGATACCCCATTGAGCAAGCAGCAGCAACACTTCGTGGATAATATCGACAGCGCCAGCCAAAACCTATTGACCACCATCGACGACATTGTGGATTGTGCTCGCTTACGCTCGAATACACTTGAGCTCCATAACGACCACTTTAACTTGGACCTCGTACTAAAATCCCTGGCTAATCAGGTGCAGGCTCTTGCGGAAATCAAAGGCCTGGAAGTTCTCTACCATGTTGACCCAGCGGTACCTCAGTTTCTGCGCGGCGACGCCAACCGTATTCGCCAAGTGCTGGTACATTTACTGGACAATGCTATCAACTTTACTGCTGAAGGCCATGTTCAGTTGCAGGTTGCCGTGCAAAAAAAACTTCCCGGACAAACAGAGCTGGCATTTACGATTAGTGATACTGGCGCCAGCCTCGTACCCGGTCGACAGGCTCATTTGTATGACGTGATACATAATCAGGCAAACTCTAGCAGTCCCTACGATGGCAGAGGTTTAGGCTTGAGTATTTGCCGTCAACTCATTGAACGTATGGACGGCCAGATCGAACTGAAAAGCAACGTCAGCGAGGGCACCGAAGTAAGATTTACAATTATTTGTGACGATAGCCAAATAGGTGCGCAAACGATTCGTGAAAACCCGGAACGCTTTTCGGATTTGCGTACACTGATTGTCGACAGCAACCCTCTCACCAGCAGCAACCTCACACAAATCTGTGAGCACTTAAAAATGAGCACAGAGTGCGTCACAACCCTAGATGCTGCAGTACAGAGACTGCAAGAACAAGAAAATACCACTTACCCATTTCAACTGGTCTTGATGGAATATCGAATACCGAACATCGATGGTCTTATTGCCAGCAAGTTAATTAAAGAAAATCGCCAGCTACGTCTCAAACCCAAAGTAATCTTGCTTTCTGCGTATCATCAAAAAGAGCTATTTGGCCAACAGCGACCCGATTATATCGATAGCTACCTGCACAAACCGGTTACCCATTCCAGCCTTTTTGACTGCGTTTCAGAAGTTTTTGGCACAGCACTGATCGATCTGACCCAAGATGTTAACAACCAAGACAGCCTGGCTCACACTCACATATTGTTAGTAGAGGACAATATCGTGAACCAAAAAGTTGCAGAAGGACTGCTCAAGCGCAGAGGCGCGAAAACTACGATAGCAAATCACGGACGCGAGGCTTTGGAACTATTAGAGCAACCCAATACTTTCAACCTTATCCTGATGGATATGGATATGCCGGTGCTCAACGGCTATGACACCACCGCCATTATCCGTAGCGACCCGTCTTTTGATCACATCCCTATCATTGCCATGACCGCCCATGTACTGCCGCAAGATCGAGAACGCTGTTTAAACACTGGAATGAACGATTATCTAACCAAACCCGTCAACCCTGAGTTACTGTATTCGACAATACTTGAATATCTGCAGCCCCATTCTAACGAGGAGGACCTTTAGTCTCGAGGCAAAGTAAATACAAATGCTTAGCAGTCTTCAACTGCGCGGTAAATAACACTACAGCATGAGAACCTTAAAATAGCACCTTAACTTTTACCCTAGCCACACCTATACTTTGGCGATGCAAAATAGAGCCATTCAAACGCAGGCCATCAACCAGGGCATAGACCGAAAAACCCTTAAGCACATTAAGCAGCGGTTTATGCAAGTTAATGAACAGCGCTTAGAACGCACGCGGGATGCGCTTAACTTGCGCCACCGACATATTCTCGACCTGCTGCCACTACTATTTCATACTAACCACCCCTCATTGCCAGGGTATGTTTCACATCAGACCGCCGCGGGAATATCCCTGTTTGAACCCGACAAAACCGGTTTAAAAAAGGCCCAGTCGCTGGCGCGCAGCTTTCGCTACCACCGCAACAGTCAGCGTCAGGCGGACATCTACTCATTATTTGTGATGGGAAGTGTGGGTACCGTGGCCCACAGTGAACGCAGTGATTTGGATTGTTGGGTGTGCCATCGCCCGGGCCTGGAAGGATCGAGCCGCGATGAGCTTAAAAAGAAAGGCGACCTGATAACGGCCTGGGCCATGCAACAAGGCCTGGAAGTGCATTTCTTTCTGATGGATTGTGACGCTTTTCGCACGGGAAGACGCACCGAGCTGGATACCGAATCCAGCGGCAGTGCACAACACTACCTGTTACTTGATGAATTTTACCGTACCGCGATCTGGTTAGCCGGACGTCACCCGCTATGGTGGTATGTGCCCGCAGAATGTGAACACGACTACCAGACATACACCTCAACACTGCTGCACAAACGCTTTGTTAATCGCGACCATGTGCTGGATTTCGGCGATGTTGCGCGCATTCCCAGCGAAGAATTTATCGGTGCGAGCATTTGGCAACTCTATAAATCCATTGAGTCACCTTATAAGTCCGTTTTAAAACTGCTCATACTGGAGTGTTACAGCAGTGAATATCCCCAGATGACTCCGCTTTGTCTGGACTTTAAGCGCAGTATCTATGTCGGTGATTTACGTACAGAGCAACTAGACGCCTATGTCATGATCTACCGGCGTTTGGAGCAATATTTATTAAAACACCAGGCTCTGCAGCGCCTTGAGCTGGTGCGTCGATGTTTTTATATTAAAGTCGATAAACGTCTGACCAAACCACTGACATCAGCGCGCAAAAGTTGGCAACGTGAACTACTGGAAGAAATGGTCAGAGACTGGCAATGGTCACGTAATCAATTGGAAGATCTGGATAAACAAAAGAAATGGAAGACCCAGCATGTATTACGTGAATACCGCCAACTCGTAGAAGAGCTAACGGCCAGCTACCGCAGCCTGATTGAATTTGCCAAGCTTCATGCTCACGGTGTGGCAATCAATACGCAGGAACTCAATATTCTTGGACGCAAACTAAAGACAACATTTTCACGCAAGAAAGGCAAAGTTGACTGGGTTAATCTGAATATTTCCGGTGATATGAGTGAGGGCCAACTACTCTTTCAACGCACGCAAACGCAAGACTCAGAAGAAATTTTATGGGAAAGCCGAGCACTAAAAGCGTTTAGCAGCGGCTGGGACCACAGCTATCGTTTTAAAACCTCACCATCTTTACTTGAATTGATCGTGTGGTCCTATTGCAACGGCATTGCCACCATGGAAACCCGGTTGGAAATACCCGGTGTAGAAGATGCCGTGCAATCCTGGGAGCTGCGCCAGGCACTCATTACATTGCAGAACTGGCTGCCATTACCATTAGAACACCCAGCCCACAATACTTACCGGCGTGCGGCATTAGTGGAAAAACTCTTGGTATTTGTGAACCTGGGCAACTACACCGCGCCAAAAAATGGCGAGCATGTCATTACCGCAAATAACGACCCCTTTAATTTCAGTGAACACAACCACAACCTAGTTCATGCTGTGGATGTGGTGAGCAAGAATTCCTGGCAGGAAATCCGGGTACAACGATTTGACCAACAGGGTTATGAAACCACCCACAGTTCACAATCTGCTGTGGCCATCCTGGCGCTTGCGAAAGACTACCTGTCGATCTGTGTGCAACAGCCCACGCATTTGACCCCACAAGTCGCTTGCCGCTGCCTGGACGTTCAATTTGGTAAACAAATTGAAGCACGCATCAGTACGTTACTCACTCAACTCAGTAGCTGCTTTTTCCATACAGAGCAACATCGCAACAATCGGTTTTTAATCACACTGGCCGGCCAGCACCACATCATCTACCTGGATGGCGATAAAGCGGTGCACCAGGTATTTAGCGGCATCGACAGTCTTTTACAGCACCTAAGCCTGCCAACAGACTGCCATCGAGCACTATTTGTTGATCAGGAAAGTCTCACCGATCATCCTCTCCAGTTACTCGGGCTGCATACACGAAGCAACACAATCAAAGTGTTCTACCGGGTCATGGGGAAAACCGCGCAACTTTTTGTTGTGGACGAACGCGGTGCCATATTCACAACAGAACAACCGTTTATTGAACAAAAACTGCTCCTGCGACCGCTGCATCAATTTATTCGTCAAGTACTCAAGCATGGCGATGTACTCAGTGCAAAAGAGCAAGCCAGAGTCGGCGTCTACCCCGTAGAATTCTTCCTGATGACGAAAAATCGACAACAGCAATGGGAAGTGGAAAAACGCATTGTCACCACTGAACTGGAACAACTCAGTATCTTTAATATAGAGGTCACGGTCAGCCAAAACGACTCAAACCACTGGCAATACACTTTTGCCAGCGGGGATAGAGTCTTCGATCAACAGGAGTGGGGAGATCAAGTTTATCGCGAGGTAGGCGCTTACATTCTGGACCGGCGCGCCAGCCGCGAAGCCTATCCATGCTATATCAGCAGTCTGGATATAACCCCTTTGCAGCAAACCCTAAACCCTGACACAAACTGGCAAACCAATCAGTATCTGCAATTAAAATTAATTCTGGAGGGGCGCATCAATACCGCTATGCAGGATATTATTGATAACGAAAA
>JBNKHI010000022.1:0-51187 GCA_050290265.1 Cellvibrionaceae bacterium | reverse complement strand
GGCTGTGCCAACCAGGCCGGCGAAGACAATAGGAATGTCGCACGCATGGCAGGCCTGCTTGCAGGGTTACCGCTGTCTGTGCCCGGGACCACCGTAAACCGTTTGTGTGGTTCAGGTCTGGATGCTGTGGGAACCGCTGCCAGAGCCATTAAATGCAGCGAGGCGTCATTGATTGTTGCGGGTGGCGTAGAAAGCATGAGCCGCTCCCCTTATGTATTGAACAAAGCGGATAAGGCGTTCGCGCGCTCACAAATACTGGAAGATACTACTATTGGCTGGCGCTTTATTAACCCTAAAATGAATGCCATGTATGGCACCGATCCGTTACCGACAACGGCAGAAAATGTCGCAGAGGAAGAGGCGGTATCACGTGCGGACCAGGATGCATTTGCGTTGCGCAGTCATCAGCGCTGGAAGGCCGCTCAAGATAATGGTTTTTTTGCCAGCGAAGTTACTAGCGTTAAAGTAACGGTGGGGCGTAATAAAGAATCCATCATAAGTGTCGATGAACATCCGCGCCCGGAAAGTACTTTGGAAACTTTGGGGCGATTACCCAGTGTGGTAAAAGATGGCGGAACCGTGACCGCAGGCAATGCGTCTGGTATCAATGATGGGGCATGTGCTCTCTTGTTGGCGAGTGCCGATGCAATAACATCCCACGGTCTGAAGCCCCGCGCAAAAGTTGTCGCGATGGCAAGTGCTGGTGTCGCGCCACGTGTGATGGGTATGGGGCCGGTGCCGGCAGTGGAAAAAATCCTGAAATTAACTGGGCTGTCTCTTACACAAATGGATGTGATAGAGCTCAATGAGGCGTTCGCATCACAGGCATTAGCAGTAATGCGCAAGCTAGGGCTTCAGGATGACGATACGCGTGTTAATCCGAATGGTGGCGCGATTGCAATTGGACATCCATTGGGCGCTTCTGGTGCTCGCTTGGTGACTACAGCAATTAACCAGCTGGAAAAAACGAATGGGCGTTATGCTCTCTGTACCATGTGCGTTGGTGTTGGTCAGGGTGTGGCGTTGATTTTGGAAAGGGTCTGACGCTAATGATTCGAAAGTAAGTGCTGGCAGCAGGCATGGTAGGCATTAACGTGTCTGTTAGTCGTTTCATCTTAAGGTGTCTGCGGAGTAGCCAAATGAATGTACAGCGCCTTCTGCCCACAGCGGCAAAGTGGACTTAGTCAACGCCTTGCTGCTTTAACCATTGCTTTAATTGTGCCAATGGCAATGCGCCAGACATTCGGGCAGCCTCTTTACCATTACGAAACAGTATTAGTGTTGGAATGGAGCGAATCTGCCAGCGCGCGCCCAACTGTTGGTGAGCCTCTGTATTGAGCTTGGCTAAGCGCAAGCGTGGTTCGAGTTCTTTGGCGGCTTGTTCAAAGATTGGCGCGAAGGTTTTGCACGGTCCACACCAGGGTGCCCAGCAATCGACCAGTACCGGGATGTCCGTATGGTTGAGTGCACTGGCAACATTGGCGGCCGTCAACTCCATGGGCTTGCCTGCGAACAATGGCTTCTTGCATTTTCCGCAGACCGGTTTATCCCCAAGACGTTCGGTGGGTACTCGATTTTTAGCGAGGCATGTCGGGCAAGCTATATTACTGGTGGACACAGGCAATTGCTCCAAGTGATGATTTTTAGATGGGTTTGGTGGTTATTGCGTTGCTCATAATAGAGCCAGCTTCTGGCCTGTTCAGGGTTTGAAAGCTGGCTACAGCGTTACTTAGCGTTGATAAGTACCCATTAATCGATTGGCACCCAGTAAATGGGGCTCTACTCTGGTCAGTAATTCTTTCATTGACAACCCTGGTTCCATCGCCAGTTCTTTATCTAGCGCAAGCAGCCAAAAGAAATAGTGATGTTCGCCATGACCATCAGGTGGTTTTGGGCCGCCCCAGCCAGACTCCCCAAAACTATTGACCCCTTGGGTACCCAGCTTGGTGTTTTCTTCGAGGCCGTTCAGTGATGCGGGCAAGTTATAAAGTACCCAGTGCACAAAGCCGTAGTTGCCATTCATAAAAAGAGGGGCATCGGGGTCATCACAGATGAGTGCGAAGCTTTGTGTGCCTTCAGGAATGTCTGACCAACTTAGTGCTGGCGATTGATTGCCTCTGTCATAAGCGGCTTCTTCGGGCATTGGTCCATTTGCTGGAAAAGACGTCGAGGTTAGTTGCATCGATGATAATGCGAATCCCATGAAGCAGACTCCTTAGTTGTGTATTCAGTAGTGGGGATCCTACCTGTGTTCTTAATAAAGCAGAACGTAAGGTAAAGTCCAACTCAGGTGAGTGTAACGAAGTATTGTACGATATCTGTTAAGTCATTTTCTAATATGCCTTCTAGCACACCTTTTAAACCTATCGTTAAAGTTCGAACTATCTGTAACGGCCGTCTATCTCGGTTAGTTGCCAGCGCTATGTTGCCCGAATTTGCCACAGTTTGGCCATAAAACCAAGAGAGAGGCGGTGATGTGGGTATTGCTTTAAAATTGTATCCACGAGAAAGCAGAAACAACAACGCTACGGGTCTAAGAGGGGGTTTATGATGGTAAGCGAGAATCAATGGGGGCGTGTGGAGCGCAGGTTGTGTGAAGGTGGGTTAGAACGCCTCTTACTTACCCACAAAACCTGTGCTGCTGAAATAAGCTTATATGGAGGCCAGGTATTACATTGGCAGCCGACGAATGAGGCCCCGGTATTTTGGTTAAGCAAAAGCTCCCGCTTCGAAAAAGGTCAGGCTATTCGTGGAGGTATCCCCATTTGTTGGCCGTGGTTTGGAAGCCTGGCGCAGGAGGTAAATCACGGTTTTGCGCGTTTATCTGACTGGGATATTGCTGACGTTGAGATTACTCAAGAGGCTATCCAGGTGACACTGGTGTTGGAAGGAAAAGAGTTGTCGGCGCAATGGCCTCATGCTTTTAGGTTGTTGCAGCATTTGAGGTTTGGTAAAGCCTTCGAACAATCTCTTGAGATAGTCAATTTAGGTGCTGAGCCAATATCGTTTACGGGTGCAATGCACAGTTATTTTTCTGTGAGTCATCCCAAAAATACAGAGTTACCCGCTTTGGCTGGTGTAGTTTATAAAGACAAGCTGCAAGGTTTTAATGAGTTTACGATCAACGAGCCTGTGTTGTTCGACAAGGCTATTGACCGAGTTTATAAAAATTCTGCTCCGGTAGATCTTTATGATTCTGAGTTGCAGCGCAAAATTTCGATTTCAAAAGATCATTCAGCGCAATGGGTTGTATGGAACCCAGGTTCGGAAGCTGCGAAAAGGGTTAACGATATTCACCGGGAAGGGGAGCTTGAATACGTTTGTGTGGAAGTAGCGAACACCGATCCTGTTAGCGTGGAAGCCAACTCAAGCTTTGTGTTTAGTCAGCGAATTACCATCGCACCATTATAGTGATACTTAATAGCGATGTTTCGATTGCAATGTTTGACTCTATTTATCTTTCAGTGATTGATTTCTTCGTTCTGTATTTTAGGATTTGTTTATAATTTATGCGGAATATTATTTTTGATTTGGGTGCTGTGATGGTGGAGTGGAATCCACCGGTTATTGTGGCTAACTATACGGCAGATAAAGATTTGCAGCGTTTGCTTATGGCTGAACTCTATGAGCACTCAGATTGGCTGGACCTTGATCGGGGCACGTTATCTGAGCAGCAATTAATCGCAAATGTTGCCCTGCGTACAGGTTTAACTGTGCCACAAGTAGATGATTTACTGGTACAGACTAAGCAATCCTTATTGGCAATTGATTCGAGCGTGGAGACATTGTATGCGGCAAAGACTGCTGGGCTAAAAGTTTATTGTTTATCTAATATTTGTGAGCCATTTTTTACATTTTTGACAGAGCGTTATGATTTTTTTCAACAGCTTGATGGTGCTATCGTCTCAGCACGAGAAAAAACCATTAAACCTGAGCCTGCTATTTTTCAACGATTGCTTGAGCGTTACAGCCTGAATTCAGAGTACTGTCTATTTGTCGATGACAGGTTGGATAATATTGAAAGCGCACAAGCACTTGGCTTTCAGACGGTGCATTTTTCGGGGTCAGCAGATTGTTACCAAGCTATCTATCGCTTTATTAATTCTGGTTAAAGAGTATTGCCGTCCCGTCAACATGATTTGACGATGGCTTTGATGCAGAGAGAAAAGATATGCCCGATATTTCTAATGTCGATAAATTGGCTGCCTTGTTGGGTGAGCAGCTGTTGTCGCGGCAGCTATTTATAGCCACCGCCGAAAGTTGTACCGGAGGTGGCATCGCCGAAGCAATCACCCGCGTTGCAGGTTCAAGTCAGTGGTTTGGCTTCGGTTGGGTTACCTACGCCAATAACGCCAAACATTCACAATTAGGGGTGAGTGAACAGACTTTAAAATCTGTGGGCGCAGTCAGCAATGAAGTCGTTGAGCAAATGGCAGATGGCGCTCGTCGGCGCGCCGGGGCAGATATTGCGCTGGCAGTGAGCGGTATAGCGGGGCCTGACGGTGGCAGCGCAGAAAAACCTGTGGGTTCTGTGTATCTGGGCTGGAGTACTGGCGAGGGAGTGTCTTCAACCTTGCTAAGCTTAACCGGTGATCGGCACAGCATTCGTGAGCAAACAGTGATCGCCGCACTGGAAAAGGCCTTGGAGCTGGCAGGTCGTTAATAATGGCACTTAATTTTTTGGCTAGCCTTGGCGGAAAAACCTATTTGTGGCAGTCTGCGTATCAGTATAGGTGGCTAAGAAAAGCTGGATAAAGTACTGTATAAAGATACAGATACTGTTTACACATACAGTATATTGCGGTATTCTGCTCGCCAATCATGTTTTGGCATGGCAATAAGACGAAGTCTTGTCCTTGTCAGCTGGAACGAAACAGTTTCCCCCATCAACAAAAGACATGAAACCCGAGGTGAGGAATGGACCCAAATAAAGAAAAGGCTTTGGTAGCAGCGCTGGGCCAAATTGAAAAGCATTTTGGTAAAGGCACCGTGATGCGCATGGGCGACAAAGAACATGTTGCCATTCCTGCAATATCTACTGGGTCTCTAGGTCTTGATGCCGCCCTCGGCATCGGTGGTTTACCACGGGGCCGAATTGTTGAAATTTATGGGCCTGAATCGTCGGGTAAAACCACGCTAACACTTCAGGTCATTGCTGAAGCGCAAAAGCTTGGCGGAACCTGTGCGTTTATCGATGCTGAGCATGCCTTGGATCCTATTTATGCAGAAAAGCTGGGCGTAAATGTTGATGATTTGATTGTTTCTCAGCCAGATAATGGCGAACAGGCACTTGAAGTCACCGATATGCTCGTGCGTTCTGGTGCCGTTGACGTGCTGGTAGTGGACTCTGTCGCAGCCTTGACACCACGCGCTGAAATTGAAGGCGAAATGGGTGATCACCATGTGGGTTTGCAGGCACGTTTAATGTCTCAGGCATTACGCAAAATTACCGGTAATATTAAAAATGCCAATTGTCTGGTTATATTCATTAACCAGATCCGTATGAAAATTGGAGTCATGTTTGGTAACCCGGAAACGACTACGGGTGGTAATGCGCTCAAGTTTTACTCGTCTGTACGCTTGGATATACGCCGCATTGGCTCGGTTAAAGAAGGCGATGAGGTTGTTGGTTCGGATACCCGTGTCAAAGTTGTGAAAAACAAAGTTGCGCCTCCATTCAAACAAACTGAGTTTCAGATTCTGTATGGTGAAGGCATTAACTTGCTTGGCGAGGTTATCGATTACGGGGTTAAATTTGGCATTATAGACAAGGCTGGTGCTTGGTATAGCTATAACGGCGATAAGATTGGTCAGGGCAAGAATAATGTTGTGAAGTTCTTGCGTGAAAATGCCGACCTGGCGAAAGAGCTGGAAGCCAAAGTGCGAGGCGAATTATTAGGGAAGCCTGTGTCAGATAAGGTCGAGCCTGAGTTTGATACCGCTGACGCAGAGTAAGTTGTCTGCTTTGGACTAATGCTGTTATGTTAGATAGTCAGCCTGTAACGCCCGCCGATATTCGGCGGGCGGCTATTGAATTGCTCTCCCGCCGCGAACATTCTGTTCGCGAACTTAGACAAAAGCTTCAGCGTAAATTCGAATGTGATGCTTCGCTTATCAATGAAGAGCTTAAACGTTTAACTGCTGAAAATTACCAGTCGGATAGGCGTTTCGCAGAAGCTTTTATTGTTAGTCGGACGCGTAAAGGTTTTGGCCCTCAACGATTGACTCTTGAGCTCAAAGAACGCGGTATACAGTCAGATATTGTCGATGAGTTTTTACCTCAAGATATAGAGTATTGGGTAGGTATTGCCAGTAGTGTGCGCCAAAAGCGTTTCGCGAGTCAGCCTGAAAACCTCAAGGAACAAATGAAACAATCACGCTTTTTACAATATCGTGGTTTTTCTGCCGATATTATTCGCAAGTTATTTTGATCTTCGTAATAATGTTAGTGAGCGGCTACCTGTCAGATTTCGATCAACATCTTGTTTTCTGAAGCAATAGCCGGTCTAAAGTGAACAGTTTCGCTGAAGCTGTTGCGATGAAGGCCAATAATATTCCCCACTGTAAATGATCCTGCAATGCTGCTGGCGAACTTTGCAATGTCGAATAATAAGATAGCACTGCGACCAAATTCAGAATGAACAATCCGGTTGCTGCGAACCGAGTTAGTAAGCCAACCACAAGCAATATGGGTAGTACGAGTTCTCCAGTTGTTGCCAGACAAGCTGCTATTTCAGGAGATAAAAGTGGCACAGCGTATTCTTCCTCAAACAACCAAATTGTGGTTTCCCAGTCTGAAATTTTTGACAGCCCGGACATGAAAAATACTTTGCTTATATAGAGACGAGCGAAGAGGTCAACGAGCGGGTGGATTTTATGGAGGGAGTTACCGATAAAAGCCCAGAGTTTTGCTACTTTGCAGAAGATATTTTTCATGTTTGGATTCCATTTTGTGGTTGCCAGTTTTCATTCTTACTTAATGGTCGTTAGCATTATTGGTTTTCTTACAGGCAACGAGTAAACCTTCCTCAATCCAACTTTTGAGCCAAGTAGCAGCTTGTAGCATTGCTTGTTGCGGATCCTGCATTTGTTCGTAGATGTATTCACACAGGTCGCCAAAACTGTTGTTCCCCACCAGGATTTGTAATGCTTCTATTTCTTCTCTACTTGCACTCCGCCAAGCGTTGACTAACGACTTCTCTCTGTACACTAGCCAGTTTGTGGGTGTGGGTTGGGGGGCTGGTGGTGCTTCATCTTTTTCTAATGCATGCCACACTGCTATCGCATTCCATTTGAAGAATAAGATATTTACGGAAGGGTGCAGGGAAAAATACAGTTCTGCCCATTTTTCGGGTGGGATTTCAGTCATATAATTGACGTGGGCTCTTTCTGCGTCTGCTGCGTCGATCGCATGGCGAAGAGCCCATTCAAAAGTAGCCAGTTCAGCAATGGCGGGTTGCTCACTGTAAGGTTTCTGGTGTGTCAGCCAGGCTGCAAATCCTTCTCCAAACCAACGAATAGATGTGGTTGACGGTGGGTGCTGTTGCAAGAACTGTCGTGCTGCAAGGTAAAAATCCGTATCGCCGAGTAATTTATGTAACGCGGAAAAGTTTGTGCGTAGAGCTTCTGATAATCGTAAGTGGTAAGCATTTTGATAAATGCTTAATCGTTGTTCGCGTTCTTCTGCTTCTTGTAAAAATGCAATCTCGCACTGTTCTTGCGTTTCGGCTTTTGGGGCTGAAAACTCATTGAGAACCAATGTTTGAAATTGTTCCTGCCATTCACGCAGTAGCATAGTCTGTGCTCCGCTTGTTATTTTGACGCGAAGGCGTTTTTATCGTTAACACTTGCTCAGTAATGTTTCGAGCAATATCCAGTTCGTGAAGTAACTCTGTTAACGGTGGAATATTGTCATCTCGCTCAATCATGGTGGGGATTGCGCCGGCAGTATCGATTGTATCCCTATAGAGTGACCAGACAGCATCGCAAACCGGATGGTCGTGAGTGTCTATGCAATGGTCGCCATAATCCGAGTGGCCCGCCAGGTGAATCTGCTTCACTCTGTGCCAGGGGATCGAGTCAAGATAGCGTTGAGGGTCAAAATTAGCATTGCGAGCAGACACGTAAATATTGTTCACGTCCAAAAGCAGGTTGCAGTCCGCCTTTTCGGCAATAGCACTCACAAATTCCCATTCTTGCATGGCCGTTGCAGCATGGAGGTAGGCGGAGACATTTTCTATCGTTAACCTGCGTTTAAGTATGTCCTGAACCTTTTGTATTCGATCTGCTACATGATTTATGGCTTCGTTTGTATAAGGTAGTGGTAGTAAATCATGTAGATAGTGTCCATTCATGCCTGTCCAGCATAAGTGGTCGGAGATCAGTAATGGCTCAACGCGCTCAGCAAGCGTTTTGACTGCGTTGATGTAGTCTATGTTGAGTGGATCCGTTGAGCCGATGTTCATGGCAACGCCATGCATTACCATGGGATAGTCCTGACGAATCCGATCTAGATAATAAAGAGGCTTGCCACCAGGCACGAGATAGTTGTCAGTCAGTATCTCAAGCCAGTCAAGTGGTTGCGACGCAGTAGTGAAGTCTATGTAGTGTTCAGGGCGTAAACCTAAACCAAAGCCTTGAAGCGTGGTGGATGACATAGCGAATACGTCCTAGCAAGGTTGTCTGCGACATACCGTCATGAAAAGAGGTAAATTATATTGGTGAGTATGGAATAAAAAGGGCGTAGCACGAATTCTAGCGCCCTCTTCATAACACTGCTTATATTACTGTGCCGCCTTTGCTGGTGCACTCTTCTTCAGATGCCGCTTTCACCCAGCCATGCCCTTTACAGGCATTTTGACCTGCGCAAGCACTTTCTGCTGTTTGACACTTAGACTGGCCTTTACAGGCATTAATGCCCATGCATTTTACGGAGCCTTCGGTCTTGTCACCGGCAAACGTTGCTGGAACAATAGCCGTGGAAAACAGGGCAGCGGCAGCGGTGGCCAATGATAGTTTTGTCATGGTCTTCATAGTGTATCTCCTGATGTATAGGTATTTAGGGTGTGAATTAGTTGTTCACGAGATGTAGTCGTAGGGTATTTCTATTTATTACACTGCAGATGAGATTTTTTTTGTTTTATTCAAGATCAGTACGTTATAGGTAAGTTGACCTCTGGCCCATTAACAATTTACCGCTGTAACATTCAATTGGCGACATATTTATTGGCGCTGAACAGGTTTTAGTGTTTTTTTATGGTTGAGGATGCCGTATCTTCACCGCTCAACGTTTTCATCAAATTTGATAGCAATGACTTATCCAGTTAGTACAAAAAAATTTTCGCTCTGCAGCGGGCTAGTAAATAGCCTGAAAGATGTTGTTTTTCGGCGATGTATTATCAGTGTTCTCGGCTGCATGACCGTTAGTTTTCAGGCACAAGGGCAGCTGCTAGATGTTGATGAAGGCTGGCAACAAGGTGCGATGATTAAAGGTCGAGTACAGCCTGGTAGCACGGTAGTGTTCGCTGAAAGGCAGCTTAAAATCAGCCCTGATGGTTATTTCGTGATTGGTTTAGGACGAGACGCAGAGGCGGAAGCGATACTACTGGTCGAGAGTGCCGATGGCATAAAGCAGCAACATCGGTTTAACGTTAAGCCTCGTAGTTATGTGATACAGCGGGTTGAGGGTGTACCGCAAAAAACCGTGACGCCCGACCCAAAGCAAGTCCAAAGAGCAAAAGCAGAAGCGGCGTTGGCCTGGAATGCGCGTCAGAAAGAGTCCGGGTTAGAAGACTTTAGAGACACTTTTATTTGGCCGGTTAAAGGCCCTGTAACAGGTGTTTATGGTAGTCAACGTTTCTATAACGGGACACCAAGAAGCCCTCATTATGGGGTAGATATTGCGCGACCAAAAGGGACTCTGGTTGCCGCGCCTGCGGCTGGCATTGTTAGCTTAGTGCATAATGACATGTTTTACTCAGGTGGTACCCTGATTGTTGACCATGGTTATGGTATTAGCTCCACTTTCATCCACCTCAGCGAAATACTTGTCGCTCCGGGTGATACTGTTAAACAGGGACAGGCTATCGCCAAGATTGGCGCCACAGGTCGTGCCACTGGGCCGCATCTTGATTGGCGGATGAACTGGTTTGAAGTACGCTTGGATCCGCAGTTAGTGGTAGGGCCTATGCCTTCTTCGGGCAGCCCTGTACAGCAACCATGATTTTTAGCCCTTGGCTTAATTTTCAACTGAAATTGAGATCGTTATGTTAGATAAGAAAATATTGGAAATTCTCGTATGCCCGGTTAGTAAAGAGCCGTTGGAATACGATCGAGAAAAGCAGGAGCTGCTCTGCAAGGCGAGTGGGTTGGCTTACCCTATTCGAGACGATATTCCGGTCATGCTGGAATCCGAAGCGCGCAAAATGACGGAAGAAGAAATGACTAAAAAGCCTTAGGTGGCTGATTTTTTCTTTCCGTGTCCAGCCCTGTTTAGCCGGGCCCAGACTACTTAGGTGTGAAATGGCAGAAGATACAATTTTTAGTAAAATTATTCGTGGCGATATTCCTGCAGAAAAGCTTTATGAAGACGATGTCTGTATTTGCATAAGAGACATTGCGCCAAAAGCACCTACGCACGTGCTCATAATACCCAAAACACCAATTCCCCGTCTGGTAGATGCTTCTGAAGCAGACAAAGCTGTGCTTGGTCATCTTATGCTAAAGGTGGGAGAGATCGCTAAGCAGTTGGGCGTGGGAGACGCTTTTCGTGTAGTCATCAATAATGGTGCGGGGGCCGGACAGACCGTTTTTCATTTGCATTTGCACCTGCTGGCGGGCAAGCCCTTTTCGGAGGAGAATCTCGGCTTTTAATGCAGGGCTTCTATAGGTCGATGCTGGCCAGAGGTCATTAGCGGACTAAAACGTAATCTCGCTGACCTTTGGTTACTGCTAAAAGATGTTTTTGATGATCGACTGTCCGCGTTTTCTTTGCTCGTTTGCCGGTTGCAGTGCTTAAGGCATCGATGAATCCTCGCGTTTTCAATGACTTCTTTTATATACTTAGCGCCATTTGCGGTTATCTGAGCTCATCCGTTGGTGATACGAGATGAGAGATACCCTTGGGCAGTCACTTAATAACACGGAATATGTGAGCAGATTTATGAAATGCGCTGAAATTCGCGACGCTTTTTTACGTTTTTTTGAAGCCAAAGGGCACACCATCGTTCCTTCCAGCAGCCTGGTGCCCGACAACGATCCAACTCTGTTATTTACCAATGCGGGTATGGTTCAGTTTAAAGATGTTTTTTTGGGCGAAGACAAACGCCCCTATACTCGCGCAACGAGCTCCCAGCGCTGTGTTCGTGCTGGTGGTAAGCATAACGATTTGGAAAATGTCGGATACACTGCCAGGCACCACACTTTTTTCGAAATGTTGGGGAATTTTAGTTTTGGTGATTATTTCAAAGAAGATGCTATTGCCTATGCGTGGGAATTTTTAACATCGTCTGACTGGTTAAATATTCCGCAAGAAAAGTTGTGGGTGACCGTGTATGCAGAAGATGATGAAGCTTACGATCTCTGGCATAAAACGGTGGGGATTCCGGCGGAACGTCTGATTCGCATTGGCGACAATAAGGGTGGTAAGTACAACTCAGATAATTTCTGGGCCATGGGGGATACTGGCCCGTGTGGTCCATGTACGGAAATCTTTTATGATCATGGCGAGGAGATTTGGGGCGGACCGCCCGGAACGCCTGAGGAAGATGGCGACCGCTACATTGAAATCTGGAACAACGTATTCATGCAGTATAACCGGACTGCCGATGGGCAAATGCATCCTTTGCCCAAGCCATCTGTGGATACCGGTATGGGGCTGGAGCGCATTGCGGCGGTCATGCAGCATGTTCACAGCAACTACGAAATTGATCTATTTCAGAACTTGCTGCAAGCAGCTGCAGCAGTCACCGGTACAGAAGATATAAGTCACAAGTCATTGCGCGTCATTGCAGATCACCTGCGTTCCTGTGCCTTTCTGGTTGTAGATGGTGTAACGCCGTCAAATGAGGGGCGTGGCTATGTATTGCGCCGTATTATGCGCAGAGCTATTCGTCACGGTCATAAACTTGGTCAACCTGAGCCGTTTTTTCACCGATTGGTGGGTGCTTTGGTCAGTGAGATGGGGGCGGCCTATCCTGAGCTTGAAAAGCTCCAATCTAGAATTGAAACGGTCTTTCTTACCGAGGAAGAGCAATTTGCCAAAACCTTAGATAAGGGTATGGCTGTATTGGAGTCAGCCCTGCAAAATCTCGAGAGCGACACGATCCCCGGTGAAGTCGTATTCACGCTCTATGATACCTATGGCTTTCCATTTGATTTAACCGTTGATATTGCCCGTGAACGTAACTTGCAGGTAGACGAGGCTGGTTATGAAGAAGCCATGGAGGAACAGCGTTCTCGCGCCCGAGCTGCCGGCAGTTTTAAAGTAGACTACAGTGGCACCTTAAACTTAGAGGGTTCGACTACGTTTGAGGGCTATTATGCCCTTGAAGCATCATCTGTAGTGGTTTCACTGTTAAAAGATGGTGCAAAGGTTGAGAGCTTAGCAGCAGGAGATGAGGGTGTGGTGGTACTGGAAACTACCCCGTTTTACGCAGAGTCGGGCGGCCAGGTTGGTGATAGCGGCTACCTTTCTACATCTGATGCACAATTCGAAGTCACCGATTGCATAAAACAAGGTGGGCACCATTTGCATCAGGGGCGCATTTTGTCTGGAACCCTCAGTGTGGGTGACAGTGTTGCTGCTGCTGTCGATTCTGAGGTGCGATCTGCAACAGCCCGAAATCATTCGGCCACGCATTTATTACACGCTGCGTTGCGCAATGTTCTGGGAACTCATGTTACACAAAAAGGGTCTTTGGTGGATTCTCAGCGTTTGCGATTTGACTTTTCGCATTCTACGGCCGTTTCGGCGACTGAGCTTAAGACAATTGAACAGCTGGTTAACACGCACATTAGAGCTAATACTGCGGTCACGACAGAACTTTGCGACATGGATACAGCCAAAGAAAGAGGTGCAATGGCTCTGTTTGGTGAGAAATATTCTGACGAAGTTCGTGTGTTAACCATGGGTATCGATCACTTTTCTGTTGAGTTGTGTGGCGGAACCCATGTTAATCGGACAGGAGATATTGGATTGCTGCGTATTGTGTCTGAATCCGGCGTTGCTTCTGGGGTTCGGCGTATTGAGGCAGTGACCGGTGCTCAGGCATTAGCGGTTATCGATCAACAGGAGCATGCTCTGTTGCAGGTCTGTGAATTATTAAAAGCGTCTCCAGACAACGTGGTTGATAAAGTGGGTGCGCTGCGTGCGGATTTGCGAGAGCTTGAAAAAGCGCTCGATATAGCAAAGTCTCAGTTGGCTAGCGCTGCCAGTGGTGATTTAGCAGGTCAGGCGACGGAGATTGATGGAGTCAAAGTGCTGGCCGTTGAAGTGCCTGGTGCAGATTCGAAAGCATTACGCGATATGGTTGACCAGCTGAAGAACAAACTTGGCACTGCAGTGGTTATCTTGGCCGGTGTTGATGGTGAGAAGATCGCTCTCGTAGCTGGCGTGTCTAAAGATTTAACTTCAACCGTGAAGGCGGGTGATCTTATGGGGTACACGGCTACTGCGTTGGGAGGCAAGGGTGGTGGTCGCCCGGACATGGCTCAGGGTGGAGGTACTGATGTGGCCGCTTTGAGTGCTACCTTGGCTGCTATTCCGGCGTGGGTGAAGGCCAAATTAGGCTAATTCTTTTGGGTTGCGTCGGTTGTTTTTGCCATTATAGTTAAGTACTAGTAAAAACTAGCCCCAAAGTGCTAGTTAATTATTTTAATTATCAGTAATTTGTTGTTTAATTGCGCGCGTCTTTTTTGGCCTGTTTGTTTACGTGCCAGACTATTTGATTTCGGTTTGAGGCTTAAATGAGTTTATTCGTTCAAAAATATGGTGGAACTTCAGTGGGTTCCACCGAGCGTATCGAAGCAGTTGCCGAGAAAGTGGCTGGTTTCCGTCGTGCGGGCCACGATATTGTTGTCGTGGTTTCTGCTATGTCTGGAGAAACCAACCGCTTGATAGGCTTGGCCTCCGCTATTCAGGAATCTCCGGATCCTCGTGAGCTTGATGTGTTGGTATCCACCGGAGAGCAGGTAACTATTGCGTTGTTGTCAATGGCGCTCAAAAAGCGCGGTTGCGAAGCTCGTTCCTATACCGGTAGTCAAGTAAAGATTCTAACGGATAATGCTCATAACAAAGCGCGAATTCAGCAGATTGATGTTGAGGCCATGCGTGACGACTTAAATCAAGGGCGTGTAGTTGTCGTTGCTGGATTCCAAGGTGTTGATGAGAATGGCAACATTACTACTTTGGGGCGAGGTGGCTCTGACACCACGGGTGTTGCATTGGCCGCCGCGCTAAAAGCTGATGAATGCCAGATATATACCGATGTTGATGGCGTGTATACCACTGACCCCAGAGTTGTCAGTTGTGCAAAACGCCTTGACCGTATTACCTTTGAAGAAATGCTTGAAATGGCTAGTCAGGGGTCTAAGGTCTTACAGATTCGCTCTGTTGAATTTGCTGGCAAGTACAATGTTCCTTTGCGGGTGTTGTCTAGTTTTCAAGAGGGGCCAGGTACCCTTATTACGCTTGATGAGGATTATTCCAATATGGAACAACCATTAGTTTCAGGTATTGCATTCAATCGCGATGAAGCGAAAGTTACTATTGCGGGTATCCCCGATACTCCCGGGTGTGCCGCGAAGCTGTTGGCCCCGATTGGTGCGGCAAATATTGAAGTGGATGTTATTGTCCAAAACGTGGCGCAAGACAAGTCGACAGATCTAACCTTTACCGTTCATCGTAATGACCTTGAAAAGGCTAAGGATATCGTTAGTAGAGTGGCCAAAGATTTGGGTGCACGGGAGGTTTATACTGACAATAAGATTGCGAAGATATCCATTGTTGGTGTTGGCATGCGCTCACATGCTGGTGTGGCCTCTAAAATGTTTGAAACGCTCGCCAGTGAAAATATTAATATCCAGATGATTACAACGTCTGAGATAAAGATTGCTGTAATTATAGATGAGCGTTATCTGGAGTTAGCGGTGCGCGGATTGCATACCGCGTTTGGCCTGGATAAATCGGAAGAAGACGCTTAATTTTCTATTCTCGGTTTACCGTCTATTCTATTAGTTAGACGTGGTAATTGATTAGCTCGGTTTATTGCCTTACAGGTAGATCCAATGCATGAGCGTTGCATGGGTTGCTAGGTTGCTGGGTTGATTTTGGGCTTGATAATGTTCTCACTCAGGTGACTAGCAGGATCGTAAACTGGAATATAGTAGTTCTCACAGGATGAATAAGGAGTTAAAAGATGTTAATTCTCACACGCCGTATTGGCGAAACCCTAATGGTTGGCGATGAAGTTACAGTGACTGTTTTGGGCGTAAAAGGTAACCAGGTTCGAATAGGTGTTAATGCGCCGAAGGAAATTGCTGTGCACCGCGAAGAAATTTATCAACGTATACAGAAAGAAAAGCAAGAAAACAGCGAGGATTAAATCCAAGCTTTTCTTGGTTACGCAGACAAACTTTTTGGTTTTGATGTGGCTCTCTGTGTAACTGTTGATCTGAGTAGCAAGTCAGTCGATAGACTAGTTTCCTCTTTTATAGCTGGCTGGTATTAGCTGGCTCATATGTTCTTGGTCCTTCAAATTGGTTGAAGCCTGTTCAAGCCGGCGAAGTTGTAATCTAGTAATGCATGGCAAGTTATAAATTCGCGAATAAATCTTTGGTGATTTAACTTAAGTCTTTGATTTTTATTTGAATGTGGTATTATGCCGCCTCGTTTCGGAGAGGTGGCCGAGTGGCCGAAGGCGCTCCCCTGCTAAGGGAGTATACCTTGATCGGTATCGAGGGTTCGAATCCCTCCCTCTCCGCCATATATTAAAAAGGCCCAGTGAAAGCTGGGCCTTTTTTGTCTTGATATGATTCTGGTCTAACGCTTTCTAATTGGAATTATTCGTTTTGCCGTCTGGGCGGGGCGCGTTGCTATTAGTGTTTTGGGCACCTGATTAGCGCTCTCGATTAGTCCTTCAAAGATAATTGTAATTGTTGCAGTGACCGCAGTGGCTTTGATCTAAATTCGCGCCAGTACAATATACTGGTAACCAGTGCGACGGCGATCATAAATAGCCAAGGGCTTACGAGCCAGGCCAACACAGATAGTGCAAAATAGTAGGATCGTAGGCCGTAATTAAATGAATGCGCCGCATGATCCATGATTTTTGCCATGTAAATCGCGTAATTGTCGCGCAACTCTTCGGTAATAGAGTCTTCTGGCATGGGGGCGGCGCCCAGTAACGTCGAGCAAAAGTTATATTGGCGTAATGACCAGGTGAAAGTGAAGAAGCCGTAGGTGAAGATACTGATGAGTAAGAGGATTTTTATCTCCAGCGCAACCCTGCTGACGGTGTGAGCAAACGGTAGTGACTCCAGAATGGTAGATGTAGTATCTGTAGTCGTCAGCGCTGTTATTAGGCCTGCAAGTATCAGTAGTGTTGTGGAAGCAAAAAAGTTCACATTCCTCTCCAGATTGCTAATCAATGATGCGTCGCTAACTCTGGCGTCACGCCTGAGCATTTGTTGCATCCACTCAACGCGGTGCTTGCGCATCACCCACGACAGACTGGGGGATTGTTGCTTGGCTTTAGTTTTAGCAAATCGGGAATAGCTGACCCAGCATAAAAGCAACCAAAAAGGCGCAATAACGTTTAGCCAGTCATTTAAAGTTTGTAGTTGCATGGATACTTCGCCGCTAGTTGGTTTGTTGTTGGGGTTGAGTAAGAGTGACAGTTTGGTCAGTCTTACCGACTCCTGAGCGTTAAATATTGTTGTCTATAGAAGACAGTAGGCGATCAGCAATCGTTTTTTTCCAGGATACCGTATCTCGTTCCTCTGCATCACAGATGACGAATCCATTTAAATAATCCCCGCTTTTAGTGGGTGTACTCCACTTTGACTCGGCTATTAAGTGAAGTTTCTCTTCTGGATTTTTTAGCGCAATGCATATTTCATAATAATTACCGATAGGTAGCGGCGAGTCTAGTATTAGCTGAAAACCGTTCGCAGACATGTCGACACTTGTGCATATCTGAATCTGATAGGGCGGTTCCGAATTTTCGTCTGGGTTAGGTAGCGCGAGGTATACGCGCTCCTCTGCCTGGAGTCGATACTCCTGTCGTTGTTCGTTTAGGTCATTGCTTTCAGAATTCATAAGTGCCGTTCTCAGTTTTTACGCAGTGTGCTGACAACTTTTGCAAGCTGGTCTTCAAAGCTGATACCGCCGCCATGTATTGTTATAGTTTTTAGCGTTATCTGTTCGATAAGTTGCTCTCTGGATAGTTCTAAAAGTTTACTGCCTAACCGGTCAGTGAATATATATTTGTTGCTGGAGAGCAGGTGGACGGCCAGTTTTCCACGAATAGTTTTTTCGCCATCGTTGTAATCTACCCAGTCTCCCGTTCTTAACTTGCTGACAAGTTCCTCACCGTGTTGTTGCTGTTCTGGTGTAATACTTGCTCGCTGCTCCAAGGCCTGCTTACGCTTTAGCTGCTCTTTATTTTGTAGCATATCTGCTTCCTGCTGCGCTTTTGCTGCAGCAATACGCAGTTGCCTCTCTCGCTCCAGCCTGATTTCTTCGGTATCGGCCTTTAGTTTTTTTAGCAAGTTTTGTGATTTTTGGGCGGCTTTGTTGAGTAGTATTTCCATGCTCAAATGGCTGGCTATTGGCTTGGCCATACCGCTGGCAAGACAATATATCCAGGCTTTTCGGGTTTTCTCAAAGGCTTTTAGTCCTTCGCTGTTTGAAAACAAGAATGTATCTTCTGTGACAAATTGGTGAATGAGTTTGACGCGTTGGGTTTGTTGGTCTTCCTGCTGAAATTCAAACCAGTCCCCGGTTTTGATGTCCTTCCATTGCTCTAGTGCTTGTCGGCTGATAGTTATCCCGTCCTCAAGCCGGTCTTCGCTCGATTCTATAGCCGGTGCTTGAACGCAAGTGATGGATTGTTGTTGGAGAATAGAAAAGAAAGCAAAGTTTATCTCTCTAACAAACTCGTCTAGATTTTCTTGTGGGTATGTTAACGGTTTTATCGTATTGTTTAGTAGTTCAAGGTGATTGGGTAATACGGTAGAGAGTTGACGCTTTTGTTCGGCAGTTTTATCTGTTTTAAACAGCCAGCCCAAAATTTTTACGGTCTTCTCCCATAACCGATATTGTGTGGCACCCCTTCCGTGGTTAATAAAAAGATACTGCATTTCCCTACGCAGATTTTCGTAGGCAAACTCTTGTATGGGCGCAGTTAGAGGACTCCCGGCAAGGTGCTCGTTAAATAGTTTTGCGACGGTATTTTCGGCTTCTTTTATCGTGCGGCTGCCTGCCTCGCTGTCAATTAAACGCGTTTCTAGCTTTTCGCTGCGTGCGAGCTCTTTTGCATGTTGTTCGCTTAATTCTTTATGTAGTTGCGCCAATGTTTTTGTGGCTTCATGGCTGTTCGCATTTTTTATACTGTCTAATATCGATAATTGATTTTCGAAACGCCGTAACTTGATGTCGGTTTTCTTTCCAGGGGTGGGAGACCATACTGCCATGTTTTGAGTAATGCTGTGATAGTAGCTGAGCACGGGGTGTTCTGCGTTTATTTTTTCGCGCTTAAAAATAAAGGTAATAGACAATAGAAGAATGCGTAGCTTGGCAAAATGACTGTGTAGATCAGGGTGAGGTTGTAAGGTTTCTACGCAGTATGAGTGTAGACAATGCATTAATAAGATTAATTCTAGTTCTCGTTCTTTCAGCTGTTTTCCGGTAATCGCAGTCGCGAGAGCAATTCCCGGTTGTTGTTGGGTGACCTTGCTGAGTAAGCTCTGTAGCGCAGGGTGGTTAACAAGTGTTTCCACGTTGGCACTAAGGCCTTCGGAGACGCGTGTAGCTTCTTGCGCAGCTGAGTTTTTGGGAGAAGTGGTCAATGTCATGATCTAACTGTCGATAGATTAGCGCGCTCTAAAGCCAATACCGCCTCAGGCTAGAGGCTGCTGTAACCAGCGATAGGCCATAAGCAATATTAACAAGTAAGCTACGCCGGCTGCTGGAAACATTTTATGGCCAATTGCGTTTCCTTGTTTGATCTGATTTGCACAATACACAAGGCTAGCACACGAAATACCATACCAGAGAAGCATCCAGTTAGCAGCTGCAGTTTGCAAGAAGTGTGATTGATAGCTGGCGTTGAAAACTTTAGTAATGATCAGCTGACCATTACTAAAGTTTATGTCGGCTAATAATAAAATGGTAATGATAAGGTTGATGATGCCGAAGAACTTTGCCAATCGTGGCATTAAATTGTCACAATTTGGTGATAAGTTTGTCATATTTAACCCGCTCTCTAACCCTGCTGGTGGTTTGGTAATAAGGATTATCGCAAAACTCGTGAATCTTAGAAAATCTCCCAGTCGGCCAGGTTGCCGGAATGTAGCTTTGCTTTTGCTTTTGCTTTTAGGTGGCGCTGTTCATGGTGGTGACAGGATACCTGCGGCTGCTTTCGCAGCCGCCCCCGATTTTCGCCAGCCTGCACTGTCTCCCAGTGGTGACTGGATTGCTGCGTTGCGTCGTGATGATGTCTCTGGTCAGTCTGGCACAGCTCTGGTCCTTTTGTCTTTCGATGATTTAAAAGAGGAAGTTCTGTTCCGTCAGAATAATGCGGTCATGCACATGAACTGGTTGCATTGGTTGAATGATGACCAGTTACTCGTGAGCGCCGTGTCCCCGGCACGACGGGGTGCAGAGGAGCGCAAGGAATCGAGCCTCTATGTGGTTGAGCGCAAAACGGGTAGTTTTCGAAGCCTTCTACCAGAAGGGTTTTGGCGCAATAAAGATTGGGTTCCGGTTGTTCAAGACCGCGTAGTCGACTACCTACCGGGTGACGATGAGAATATTCTTTTGGCGCTTTCTACCCGTCTGCCAGGTAGTAAGGCGGTTTATAAAGTCAACGTAAATGATGGCAGTATTAAAACTTTGCAACGAGAGCGGGGTGGTGTCGTCGATTGGATTACCGATCGACAACAACGTCTTCGGATTGGCGTTGAGGTTGACGGTGACGAGTACCGAATTCTCTTCAGGGCTCCTCAAAGTCGTCGCTGGGGCCCTCTTTGGTCGTTTAATGCTTTTTCTATCGATCAGGTTTGGCCTTTGGGTTTTGATAAGGACCCGGATATTCTTTACGTTAATGCCTACCATGAAGGCCGGAAGGCAATCTTTAAAATTAATTTAGCGCATTATCCACTGCGGATGCAGTTGGTGTTTGCTGATCCTTTATTTGATGTCATCGGTAGTTTGATCTATTCGGAGCAGTCAGGGGAGGTGATTGGGACTACCTATACGACGAATGGCGGTTACACCTTTTGGAAGTGGGCGTTTTTGGGCCTGCAGCAAGCTATTAATCGAACCCTGCGCGACACGAATAATATTGTTTACAGTTTTAGCGAGGATGAGCGCCGGTATATTGTCTTGGCTACCTCGGATACAGACGCTGGTACCTTCTACATTGGCGATCGCGATTCGCAAAGAATTAAACCGTTTGCATTTCGCTACGAGAATTTAGATCCTGGCATGATGGCTAAGACTGAGATTACTCAGTACACGGCCAGAGACGGTTTGTCGATTCAGGCTTTTTTGACTCTGCCGCAGGACGAAAAGCAAAGGCCTCTTCCTGCGATTATTTTTCCCCATGGCGGTCCAATGAGTTACGACAACGGCGGGTTTAATCATTGGGCACAGTTTTTCGCGAATCGCGGTTACGCGGTGTTGCAGATGAATTATCGTGGATCTGCTGGCTACGGGTTTGACTTTCTGCAAGCTGGCTTGAAAGGGTGGGGCCGCGATATGCAGAATGATGTAGAGGATGGGACTCGCTGGCTCATAGAGCAGGGCATTGCTGAGGCTGGCAATATTTGTATCGTTGGTTCAAGTTATGGTGGTTATGCTGCTTTAATGGAGGCCGCCAAAGGTATTAACTTATATAGCTGTGCGGTCAGCTTTGCTGGTGTTTCCGACCTGGAATATCTGCTTAATACCAGCAAGGGGTTTCGTAATTATGATCGCGTTGCCAAGCAAATTGGGGACGATAAAAAAGAGTTAAGAGCTTTCTCTCCGGCGCTGCATGCGGAAGCGTTTAATATCCCTGTTCTTATTATTCATGGAAAAAATGATCAGCAGGTCCCCGTCGAGCATGGTCGTAGAATGTTTAATGCATTGCAGAAGGCCGGCAAACCTGTGATATATGTTGAGCAGGAGCTTGGCGACCATTTTTTAAGTCGACTAGAGGATCGTCTTGAAGTTTTTCAGCGTATGGACAAGTTTTTAGGGGAAAACTTGCGTTAACGTTTGCACATGTCGGCGGTTGCAAAACTCCCTTGATGGCTTATTTATCCTTAAAATGTTACCATCTGCGCCGTTTTTTTGGTCGGATTTCCCCTGCCCAAACAAATTCAGGGCTGTCCCAGAGTGTTTTGGATAGTCGTTATTTTTCTATTTTCTAACCTTGAGAGAGTAGCAATGCGAGTAGGTTTTGTCGGTTGGCGTGGTATGGTTGGCTCCGTATTAATGGAGAGAATGTTGGCAGAAAAAGATTTTGACAACATCGAGCCTGTTTTTTTCACAACCTCGAATGTTGGTGGTCAGGGCCCTGCTATTGGTAAATCCATTCCCGCGTTGAAAGATGCTTCTTCAATTGAAGCACTGTCTGATATGGACGTGATTGTGTCTTGTCAGGGGGGGGATTATACCAAATCTGTATTTGCTCCCTTACGTGAAAGTGGTTGGGACGGCTATTGGATCGATGCTGCATCAAGCCTTCGTATGGCCGATGACGCTATCATTGTTCTCGACCCTGTTAATAGTGATGTTATTCAGCGCGGTCTCGAATCTGGTGTAAAAAATTATATCGGTGGCAACTGCACTGTCAGCTTGATGCTTATGGGCCTTGGAGGGTTGTTTCGGGAAGGCCTGGTGGAGTGGATTTCAGCTCAAACGTATCAAGCGGCCAGTGGTGCCGGGGCGCAAAACATGCGCGAGTTGATCAGCCAGATGGGCGCTTTACGTGATTCTGTGGCTGATGAATTGGCTGATCCGGCGAGTGCCATTTTGGACATTGATCGCAAGATCGCGGAAACTATGCGCAGTGATGCCTTTCCCACCAATAACTTTGGCCACCCATTAGCGGGTAGCTTGCTTCCATTTATAGATACTCAACTTGAAAATGGGCAGAGTCGCGAAGAGTGGAAGGGACAGGCTGAAACAAACAAGATTCTTGGTAGCGTAGAATCTCCTGTGTTCATTGATGGCACCTGCGTACGTATTGGAGCCATGCGTTGTCATAGCCAGGCGTTAACGATTAAATTGACGAAAGATGCTCCTTTGGCAGATATTGAAAATATTATCGCGTCTGCTAATGACTGGGTTAAAGTTGTTCCCAATGAGCGGGGCGCATCGTTGAGTGATTTAACACCGACCAAGGTTACTGGAACGTTATCCGTGCCGGTTGGGCGTTTGCGCAAGATGAATATGGGTGAAAATTACCTTAGTGCATTCACTGTTGGTGATCAGCTACTTTGGGGTGCTGCAGAGCCACTGCGTAGAATGTTGCAGATTCTGCTTAAGAGATAGTTTGCCTGACCTCTTGGTCGCACGTCGTCCAGTGGTGAGAGTTGGCTACACAAAAATCCCTTGCGATATATTGTCGCAAGGGATTTTTTTTGTTCGCTCAGTATTGTTTGAAGGGATAAATTACCAGTGAAAATGTGGTATTGATCACGATTAGTAGAATTATGTGCCACTTTTGCAGCGAAAAGTGTGATTCTTTCTTGCGATTGAAGCAAAATTCCCTTTTAAATTTTTATCAGATTTGTATTGTTTCTCATTATTCGTACAGATATTGATTAACTTATAGAAAGGTGCTGCACTTAACGTTATTGGGCGGGGCCCGTTGTTGATAAAAATCTATTTATAATGAATACTTACGAGCGTTAGTGAATAATAATTTTAAGTTTTAATGCTAACCGCAATTTATGTAAAGTCATTGTAGCGTCTGGGGTACAGGCCGATATGGCTACTAACCGGATATTGAACCGGAAAAATTGAAAAGGATCTGCCGATGCGTCTTCGTAAACTGGTTTGTGCTGTAGGGTTGGTTGCTTCTTTCGGTGCCGACGTCGCCTTAGGGCTAGGACTGGGTGAAATACAACTAAAGTCCACTATCAATGAACCACTCAAGGCCGAAATAAAGCTGTTACAAGTACGAGACCTTGAACAAGATGAAATTTTTATTACCCTGGCTCCTAAGGAAGAGTTTCAGCGCGCCGGAGTTGATAGAAATTTCTTTTTGCAAGAACTGCGGTTTGAAGTAGATCTTGATGGCGCCGGCGGTCCGGTTGTAAGAGTTTCCACCCGTAATCCGGTAAAAGAACCCTATTTGAATTTCCTTCTTGAAACTCAGTGGCCCAGCGGTCGCTTGCTTCGAGAATATACATTATTGATGGACTTGCCTGTCTTTGACTCTACCTCTCAGGCTGGGGCGGTTCAGGGGGCACAGACTGTAGACGCCGCGCCCGCCAGATCGGAGGCTAAGCCTCGCCGGACTGTTTCAGACTCGTCGCGCACATCTTCGCGAAATGCTGGTTTTACCGGTGATAGTTATGGGCCTGTCAGGGCGTCAGATACTTTATGGGATATCGCATTAAAGGTAAGGCCCAGTCGGCAGACATCTGTACAGCAGACCATGCTCGCGATACAGCGTTTAAATCCAGAAGCCTTTATCAATAACAATATCAACTTGTTGCGCCGCGGCCAGGTTCTGCGCGTTCCAACACAGGACGATATTTATGAAGTAGATCCACGCCAGGCGGTAAATGAAGTTGCGTACCAAAATTCCAAGTGGTCGGACTCTGGAGAAACTGGGGCTACGCTGCAGTCGAGTCGCAGTTCGGGCGCGATGGATTCTGAAGTTAGTGCTGGCAAGGGGCGTCTTTCTTTAGCGGCCCCTGGTCAACAAGAAGAGCTTTCGAGTGCTAAAGGTAGTGGTGACAACGTGGGTACCCCGCAAGCTACTGAAACTCAGCTTACCGCAGCGTTGGAAGAGCTTGATCGTACGCAACGAGAAAATAAAGACCTGAGTGAACGCATCGTTCAGCTCGAGCAGCAAATTCAAACCATGGAGCGTCTGGTTACGGTAAGCAATGAAGAGGTTGCTGCACTAGAGCAATCTATCCGTGACCGCAAAGAAGGGCTTGAAACAGCAGAGGGTATATCTGCAGATGATTCTGCGGGCGCCACGGCTGATTTGGATAGTTCGGAAGTTGGCACTGATACTGCGGTTAGTAATGCTGTGGAGTCATCAGATGCATCGTCTGAAAAGCCCTCTGCCAAGACTGTTGTAAGTCGCCCACCACAGGAGCCCAGCCTACTCGATACCATCATGGACAATATTCTCTATGTTGGTGCCGCTGTCTTAGCGTTGATTGCTGCTGTTGTTTACATGCTACGACGTCGTAAGGAAGATGAGGAATCGGACGATTTTGAGGAAGAAGACCTTATCATTGATGATGAGTTGGCCGATGATGAAGATGTGCCTGCGGAAAATGGACTGATAGAGGACGAGTCTGATGAGGGTGACGAGATTGTAGAAGATCTCGATGATACTGAGGACGAGCACTCACAAGAAGAGCCCACGGAATCGCTGACTGGAGATGCTGCCGGTGAAGCTGACATTTATATCGCCTACGGCAAGTATGACCAAGCTGAGGCCTTGCTCCTAAATGCACTGGAGTCTGAACCGAATAATACTGGGTTAACGTTAAAACTGTTGGAAGTGTATTCTGAAACTGAAAACTTAAGCCAGTTTGATAAATACTATGCAGGATTAGTGGGTTCAGCGGATGATACAACCCTTGAACGTGCAGATGAACTAAGAGCCCTGATACCTAATGCAGCTCCTTTTGACTCAAGTGCGGTAGCGTTTGAGTCTCAGGACACGCTTGTGGCCGATGCCGTCGATGCGGATACCGAAATCAAAGCCGACGATGAGTTTAACTTTGATCTGGATACCGATTCTGAGACTAATGAATTCGACCAGCAAAATGATGATGCAGGTGACTTTGACTTCGTTCTTGACGAACAGCTTACTGAAGCTGAAGGTGCCGTTGACGAGCAGTTAGCTGAGACAGGTATAGACTCTGATGATTTAGATCTTGATTTTAATTTGGATGACGGCTCTGAAACCCCGCTGCTTAAAGATGAGCTGGGTGATTTGAACTTTGACTTGGACGATGCGGAGACTGCTCCTACGCTAACCGATGACCAGTCCGACTTTGATGTATCTTTGGATAGTGACATAGGTGATCTCGGCGATGGAACGGCGGACTGGAGTGATGATGATTCAGAAATTGATTCTGATGAATTGTTAACGTTTGAGGAAGCTGCTGCTGGGGATGGTGACGATTTTGAGCCTCTCGAAGAAGCAGATGCGGGGATTGATGCTGCGGATTTGGCCTTAGATTTTAATGATGGCCTTCCCGAAAGTCTCGATTTGTCTGAGTCTGCAGACGATGAAGATAGCGAAACCTCTGGTGTTGCAGATGATACCGGGGATTTAGATTTTTCACTGGAATCTGATGAGGACGACGATCTTGATACCTCCGCCGACTTTTCGTCGGAAGGGCAAATGGATGAGCTGGATGCTGAAATTGATGCGGATTTGGATTTTGAGGAGCTGGATGGCGAACTTGACGGTTCAGATGATAGCGATGCAGATTTCGGGGCAGAAGATTCCGAAGATCTGGATGATGAATTTACGCTTGAAATCGATGATGACGAAGAGCTAGAGGATCAGCCTGCTACTGACTTTGATTTGGATAGTGCCTTTGTTGATAGTAATGCGGGTGCGGCCTCTGACAACTTAGAGCTTGATAAAGATGCGCATGAATTAGAGTTTGAAGATACCCGGGTTCCAGCGTCTAATGAAGACCTCAGTGATGAAGACTTTGATCTAGCTATTGGTGTGAGTGAAGGTTCTGACAGTGATCTTGTGGTCGAAGAACCTGATGGCATGGACGAGAGTGAAGAAAGTCTGGACTTGGGTGTTGAAGATACTCTCGATTTAGAAACAGCTGAAGACGTTAGTGCAGATGATAACGAATTTGGTTTTGAAATCGATGAAACTATTGCTGAGCTTGATGGTAGTGAGGACAGAGTTGATCTTGTCGAGGCCGATGAAGCCGCAGCAGCACTGGATTTTGAAGGCGACCTTGGTGGCGCCGAACTTGATCTTGATGTTGAAGGTTCTGCAGAGCAAGAATTCGAGTTTGCGGATATTGACTCGGAACTGGAATCAGACGCCCCAACGTTGTCGGCTGAACCTGAAATTTCTGAGCCGGAAGCATCTGACAGTAATGACGACCAGATGTTTGATGCCGCACTAACCGGCATCCCTGAAGCAGATGAACCTTATACTTTTGACTCGGATGAGGATGAAGACGAAGGGCTGGATTTCCTGGCTGATACTGATGAAGTGGCTACTAAATTGGATTTAGCGCGAGCCTATATTGATATGGGGGATCGTGACGGTGCCAAGGATATTTTGGATGAAGTAGTCTCCGAGGGAGATGAAAAACAGCGTCAGGAAGCTGAAGAGTTGATCGGTAAGATTTAAGTTTTACCGTCATGGATGAGCTTGAAGCCCGGGTATTGCCCGGGCTTTTTGTTGCTATTCTGAATGGGTTCTGCCTATTTGCAGGCCGTTGCGTGTAGCCATGATTCGTAAAACCTGAGTAAAACCGCTTGGGGTACCCGTTGTTAGTATTGAGATTGTTTTGTGAAGATTTACACCCGTAATTGTGAAATAACCGAAAGCGTAAAAATGCCTGAAGGCATGCGGCGAATAGCTTTGGGTGTGGAATACTGTGGTACTGAATTTGCCGGGTTTCAAGCTCAAAAGTTTGCCGTTGAAACGGTTCAGGGTAACCTTGAGCGTGTCCTGTCCAATATCGCAAATGAAGTTGTGACTCTGGTCTGCGCTGGGCGAACCGATGCCGGTGTGCATGCGACAGGACAAGTTGTTCATTTCGATACAATGGCAGATAGGCCCGAACGGGCTTGGCGTATGGGGGTTAATACCCAGTTGCCAGATGCGATTAGTGTGCAATGGGCACAGCCGGTTGCTCCAGAATTTCATGCGCGCTTTAGCGCTCAGGCGAGAACCTATCGCTACCTCATTCTCAATAGTCCTTCTCGGCCTGGAATACTTGCTGGGAAAGTTACTTGGGATCGGCGTAGGTTAGATGTAGGGGCCATGCAGAAAGCAGCCCAATATCTACTCGGTGAGCATGATTTCAGCTCTTTTCGAGCCGCACAATGCCAAGCGCGCAATCCTGTGCGCAAAATATTGCGATTAGATCTTGCGCGCAGGGGAGATCTCATTGCGATAGAAGTAACGGCGACAGCGTTTCTTCACCACATGGTACGCAATATTGTCGGCGTACTGACGGCGGTCGGTGCAGGTGAGAAACCTGTCGACTGGGTGCCCAGTGTGTTGGCGGCTAGAGATCGCTGTAAAGGAGGTGTTACCGCACCTTCTGCAGGTTTATATCTGGTAAATGTAGGTTACCCCAGCGCTTTTAGTCTGCCGCAAACGAAGCCGGGCCCACTGTTTTTATTGGAGCCAGTAGGTGCTTTTGGGGCCGTATAGCGACAATATTTACAATGGCCTAGCGTACGGTTTAGGGCATTTTGAGATACAGCAATTTCTACGAATCTCTGTTACTATGCCTGCCCTTTATAGGGCGCACTGTTTGCGTCTGTTCAGCGATAATTGCGGCATCCGGTTGAGAAGTCCGTACAAATACAGGTTGTGAAAGCAGATTCTATGGAGTCCGTGAGAGTAAAAATTTGTGGGATGACTCGGGCGGAGGATGTGCGGGCAGCCCTTAGGCATGGCGCCGATGCAATTGGCCTTGTTTTTTACGAACCCAGTCCGAGGTATGTTTCTATTGAGCTAGCTCGTGAGTTGGCTTTTGCTGCTGGACCGCTGGTAACCGTAGTGGGTTTATTTGTTGATGCTGCTGCCAGTGATGTCGAAAACATTTGTGCTCAGGTCCCTCTGAATTTGCTGCAGTTTCACGGCAATGAGTCGCTGGATTATTGTGAGCAGTTTAATCGGCCCTACATAAAAGCCTTTCGAATGCGGCCCGACTTGAATGTGCGGGACGAAATAGATCGCTTTCCCAGCGCCAGTGGTCTACTGCTCGATGCATATCGTAAGGGTATTCCAGGCGGAACGGGTGAAACTTTCGACTGGGCGCGGGTACCGAAAGATTGTTCCAGACCTATTATTCTTGCGGGTGGTCTTGGACCCCAAAACATCCAAGAAGCAATTACACAAACTCGACCTTATGCTGTTGATGTGAGTGGGGGCGTAGAAGTGTCTCCGGGCGTCAAAGACAGAACTAAGATAGCGGCATTTATTGCCAATGCGAAAGCAGGAGAACGTTAGTGAGTAGTGAAAGTAAGACTACGGTTGATTATACCAGTGTGCCGGATAGCACCGGGCATTTTGGCGTTTATGGTGGTCGTTTTGTTTCTGAGACCTTGATTGAAGCGCTAGATGATCTTGAAGCGATGTACGCGAAGCTGAAAGACGATCCGGATTTTCAGGCAGAATTTGATAAAGACCTTGCGCATTATGTCGGCCGACCGTCTCCGCTCTATCATGCGGAACGCTTATCGAGAGAGGTGGGTGGCGCCCAGATTTATTTAAAACGTGAAGATCTTAATCACACGGGGGCTCACAAGGTAAATAATACGATTGGTCAGGCATTGCTGGCTAAATATTCTGGGAAGCAGCGCGTTATCGCTGAGACTGGAGCCGGTCAGCACGGAGTAGCAACGGCGACGGTTGCGGCTCGGCTTGGCCTTAAATGCCAAGTATTTATGGGCGCTGAAGATGTAAAAAGACAGTCCTTGAATGTCTATCGTATGAAACTCTTGGGTGCTGAAGTGATTCCTGTTACTTCCGGGTCGAAAACGTTGAAAGACGCAATGAACGAGGCAATGCGTGATTGGGTTACAAATGTAGATGATACTTTTTACATTATTGGCACTGTCGCGGGTCCTCATCCTTATCCCATGCTGGTGCGTGACTTTCAGTCTATTATTGGGCGGGAAGCGCGTGAGCAGAGCCTGGCACAAACCGGGCGCTTACCTGATGCATTGGTTGCTTGCGTTGGCGGTGGGTCGAACGCTATTGGTATTTTCCACCCATTTCTTACTGATGAATCTGTGTCGATGTATGGCGTCGAAGCCGGCGGTTATGGTGTGGAAACGGGTAAACACGCAGCGCCTCTTAATGACGGTATTCCGGGTATATTGCACGGCAATAGAACCTACTTAATGGAAGATGAAAACGGTCAAATTATTGAAACGCACTCGGTCTCCGCTGGTTTGGACTACCCTGGTGTTGGCCCTGAGCATTCCTGGTTAAAAGACATTGGTAGGGTGAATTATGTCGCTATTAATGACGATGAGGCATTGGCGGCCTTCAGAAAGCTAACTCTGGTTGAGGGAATTATGCCGGCGTTAGAATCGAGCCATGCGGTTGCTTATGGCATGAAACTAGCGGCCACTATGGCGCCTGAACAACAAATTATTATCAATTTGTCTGGTCGTGGTGACAAAGATATTCTTACTGTCGCAGAAATAGACGGAATCACGGTTTAATACACAATTCTAGAGCCTGGAGATTAATATTTGCAGGCTTGAATGCCTTATCACAGTTTTGAATTTAGAGATTAACAAGCGCATGAATCGAATTAATCAATGCTTAAGTGCACTTCGCGAAAGCAACAAAAAAGCTTTAGTTACCTATATCGTTAATGGTGACCCATACCCTGAAGTGACGCTGGTTACCATGCATAGTTTAGTCGCCCAGGGCGCTGACATTATAGAAGTAGGTGTACCGTTTTCTGACCCCATGGCAGAAGGCCCGGCTATTCAACAAGGGCATGAGCGTGCTTTAGAGCATAAGACTAGTCTTCGCTCCACGCTGGAGGTTGTTAAAGCTTTTCGTCAAACCGATAAGACTACACCAATTGTTTTGATGGGTTACCTTAACCCAATCGAGCGTATGGGCTATGAAGCCTTTGCAGATTTGGCAGCTGAAGCAGGCGTTGATGGCTTAATAACGGTCGATTTGCCACCGGAAGAGGCCGAAAGTTTAAATGGTTTTCTTAAGGCTCGCGAAATAGAGAATATTTTCCTTATTGCTCCGACTACTCATAAAGAACGATCCGCGAAAATTGCAGCCTTGGCAGGTGGCTTTTTGTATTATGTTTCGTTGAAAGGGGTTACTGGTGCAGGCAATCTTGATACTGAATCGGTTAAAACAAAGCTTGCTGAACTGCGGACTATTACTGAGTTGCCGATTTGTGTTGGCTTCGGTATTAAAGATGCTGAGTCGGCAAAGGCTGTTGCTGCAAGTGCTGATGGCGCAGTTGTTGGCAGTCTGCTGGTTTCCAAAATGGGTGAATTAGCAGGCTTGCCGGCAGAACAAATAGCGACTGCTGTGGGCGAATTAATTAAGCCGATTCGAGCAGGTTTGGATTCTCTGGTTTAGGCGTTTGCCATGCCTGAGCGACTATGGATCTCGCCGAGAGTGGTATACTGGCGAGCGCTTTGAAACAATTAATAAATACCAGTTACTACGTATATAGAGAAAGAGATTATGAGCTGGCTAGATAAAATTATTTCCGATAAATCTCGTCCGGGCCGCAAGCGTGGCATCAGCAAAGTGCCTGAGGGATTGTGGAAAAAGTGTGTTAAATGTGAGGCTGTCTTGTACCGGCCAGAACTTGAGCGCAACTTGGATGTTTGTCCTAAATGTGACCATCACATGCGTATCAGCGCTCGTCGCCGGTTAGATATATTTCTTGATGAAGGTGGTCGTGAAGAACTGGCCACGGATGTAGAAACTATTGATCAGCTGAAGTTTAAAGATACCAAAAAATATAAAGAGCGACTCACTTCGGCTCAGAAAACAACCGGAGAGAAAGATGCCTTGGTAACCATGCGTGGTACGGTTATGGGTGTTCCTGTCGTGGTTGCATGTTTCGAATTTGCGTTTCACGGTGGATCTATGGGTTATGCTGTTGGCGAGAAATTTACTCGCGCTGCGCTGGTGGCTTTGGAAGAAAATATTCCGTTCGTTTGTTTTTCAGCTACAGGTGGCGCTCGGATGCAAGAAGCATTGATTAGTTTGATGCAGATGGCCAAGACTAGTGCGGTTATTGAGCGTTTGAAACAGCAGGGTACCCCTTATATTTCTATGATGACAGATCCTGTCTACGGCGGTGTATCCGCAAGTTTGGCATTACTTGGGGATATTAATGCAGCAGAGCCAGGCGCTCGTGCAGGTTTCGCCGGTCCCACAATTATTGAACAAACTATTCGGCAAAAATTACCTAAAGGCTTTCAGCGCAGTGAATTCTTGCTAGAGCATGGGGCCATCGACATGATTATCCATCGCGCCAATCTCAGAGAGAAAATTGCAGGTTTGCTGGCTAAATTTACGAACCAGACAGTGGCGTCGTAGTTACTATTTAATCCGTTGGCTTTTGAAATGGTGGTTCAAGGTACGTATACACGTTACTTTGCCACCATTTTTTAATGTTGAAATAAGCTGGTTGTCGTTAGAGCTTGATGTTTTATCAGTGGTAATAAAGGTATTTAATTTATGCGCTTTTCGTCTCTGCAAGAATGGTTGAGCTGGCAGGAACAGTTGCATTTGAGTGAAATTGATCTTGGTTTAAGCCGAGTGGGGCTGGTAGCTGAGCGACTGGGGTTAACCACGGCTAAATTAAAATCTGCAAAAATCATTACCGTCGCCGGTACCAATGGCAAGGGTTCGTGTGTTGTTACATTAGAAAAGCTCCTTTTGTCTGCGGGCAAGAATGTGGGTACCTATACCTCGCCCCATTTATTGCAATATAACGAGCGAGTGCGAGTAAACGGCACAGCAGTTGCCGATCAGCTATTTTGCGAAGCCTTTGAAGTGATTGATCAAGCTCGTGGCGATGTAAGTCTGACTTATTTTGAGTTTGGTACGCTTGCAGCTTTTTGGATTTTGAAGCAAGCCAAGCTTGATGTATTGGTGCTAGAAGTGGGTTTAGGCGGGCGCCTGGACGCCGTCAATATTATCGACGCTGACATAGCGGTCATTACGGCTATTGATGTCGATCACAGTGATTGGCTGGGATCTGACAGAGAAACGATAGGGCTTGAAAAGGCGGGTATTTTACGGCCCGGAGTGCCTCTGGTTTATGCTGATAGCAAGCCCGTTGCCAGTATTTTAAATCAGGCTGAAAAGCTATCTTGCGAGTGCTATGTTTGGAACGAAGACTTCGTCGCGGAGCAGAAACCTGGCGCGCAGCTTTCTGAAATTACAGGCCTGCAGTGGGCGCCGCAAATATTGTCCTGGAAGGGTAGGTCAAAAGCTGGTGCCCCTCTCGAATATCTAGAGTTGCCCGGAGTCGTATTGCCTTTGTTGAGTGTTGCTGCTGCTTTGCAGGTTGTGCATATACTGGATATTGATTGGACATTGGAGTGCCTTGGTACCGCCTTGTCAGACACCCACTTGGCAGGACGCAACCAATTGATGCAGCGCGATAGTGTGACCTTTTTACTGGATGTAGCGCATAACCCTGCCGCTGCCATGTTGCTGCGGGAAAAGTTGACGCAGCTATCTGCAAAGCCAAAGAAGCTGTTCGCCATTCTGGGGATGATGGCCGACAAGGATGTTGCTGCGGCGCTAGCTCCTTTTATTCCCATTGTAGACCATTGGTATTGCTGTGATTTACCGGGGTTCGTGCGTGCAGCGAAGGCAAGCAAGCTTGCGGAACATCTAACGCCACATAGCGTAGCGGTGACTACCTGTGATTCGGTGAAAACAGCTGTTGAGCAGGTCTTACCTGAGGCAACCCAAAATGATTTAGTATTGGTTTTGGGTTCGTTCATTACCGTGGCAGCCGCAATGCCCTTGTTAGAGAGTAGGTCGGTTGCTGCTAGTAATAGGGATGTATGGCCAAGTGAATAAGCGGGGGGTATAGGTGTGGATGATGGACTTAAACAGCGGCTTGTCGGTGCAGTAGTTGTTTGCGCTGTGGCAGTGATTCTTTTACCTAGCTTATTTCAGCGCACAGAGCGGCGTATTATTGATCGAACGACTACGATTCCACTGCGGCCTGCAGTAGAGCCTGTGATACCCATTGAGCCGGTTCAGCCTCCTGCCATGCGCACACTTGATGACCCGGAAACTGTTTTTGTTGCTGACCCTGAAAATGATCGTAGTTCAACTAAAGAAGAAGGGCCTGCCTTGGATTCAGAGGGCTTGGCCAAGGCCTGGGTCCTGCAGGTAGCAAGTTTCACCGATCCGGAGCGGGCAGATAATTTGACTGTGCGTCTGGGGACGATGGGGTACAAGGCTTATGTTGCTAAAGCCAAAACGGCGAAGGGCTACCGCTATCGGGTTAATGTTGGTCCTCAGATTGATAAAAATGACGCAATTAGAATTAAGGGTGCCGTTGATAAGGCACTAAAAGTCGATTCCCTGCTATTAAAATATCACCCTTGAGTCTTCCTTTTAAATCCGGCAAAAATTTTGACTATAAATTTAACTGACGTTACAGCAAATCTACAACAGGGGTACCGGAAAGTGCCGTCGCTCTGTTAGAATGCGCACTTTTCATAGATTGGGTAATTCATCTTGCAGCTATTCACCGTCAAGCCACTACTTTTCACTGTGATTTGGGTGTTTTTGGTTCAAAACTTAACAGGCATTAACACCTGATGAACTGGGCTGACTGGGGGATTATTGCTGTGCTGGTTATTTCCAGCCTTATTAGTCTTAAGCGTGGTTTTGTAAAAGAGGCCCTGTCATTAGTAGTCTGGGTTTTGGCGATAGTGATTGCTATGACTTTTCGTGCGCAAGCCTCAGCATTGCTCACTGAGCATATTCAGACGCCCTCTCTGAGAGAGATGGCGGCCTTCGCTTTATTGTTTATTGCCACATTGATTGTTGGTGCCTGCGTTAACTTTTTAATTAGTCAATTAGTTAAAATTACCGGTCTGTCCGGTACTGATAGGTTATTAGGGATGCTGTTTGGACTCGCCAGAGGGTTTGTTATCGTGATGACCGGCCTTATTCTGTTACCGGGTTTTATACCCATCGATCAAGACCCGTGGTGGCAGTCTTCCCAGTTGATTCCACATTTTTTGAAGTTTGAAGGGTGGTCTCGGCAACTGGGAGCCCAAGTTTGGGAATTTATCAATGGCTTTTTGGCCTGATTGAGTATGAATGACTAGCCCTGTTGTTAAATACGGTCGGCATTCAAGAGTACATAGAGTTTTAGGCGATACATATTTTATCTACACGAAACTCGAATAACGCAATATTGAGGTAATACAATTATGTGCGGCATTGTCGGAATTGTTGGTAAGTCTGATGTCAACTTACAGTTGTATGATGCACTTACCATGCTTCAGCACCGTGGGCAGGATGCCGCTGGGATTGTTACCTGTCATGAAGGTCGGGTTATCCAGCAAAAAGCGAATGGCTTAGTGAAGGATGTTTTTCGTACTCGTCACATGCAACGTTTGATTGGCAGTATTGGTATTGGTCATGTGCGATATCCTACTGCCGGAAGCTCTGGGCCTGCATTAGCGCAGCCATTCTACGTTAACTCGCCCTACGGCATAGCCTTGGCTCATAACGGTAATTTGACCAATACCGTCGAAGTGGCTGAGCATATTTACAAAGCCGATCTGCGACATATTAATACGGATTCTGATACCGAAGTCTTACTCAATGTTTTTGCTCATGAGTTGCAAAAACTCGGCAAGCTGATTCCAACTGCCGATGATATATTCACGGCGGTAAAAAGAGTTCATCAGCGTGTTCGCGGCGGTTATGCCGTAGTTGCTCTTATCGCTAACTACGGTTTAGTAGCCTTTCGTGATCCTAATGGTATACGTCCTTTGGTATATGGTGAGCGCGATGAAAAAGGAGGCAAGGCTTATATGATTGCTTCTGAAAGCGTAGCGCTGGACGTCTTGGGTTACGACCTGATCGGTGATGTTGCTCCTGGCGAGTGTGTTTTTATTTCGGAAGCGGGCCATCTAGAGCGTCGGCAATGTGCTGAAAACCCTAAATTAAACCCGTGCATATTTGAGCATGTTTATTTTGCGCGACCCGATTCCATTATGGATGGTGTATCAGTTTATAAAGCCCGGTTACGTCAGGGTGAGCGGTTAGCTGATAAAATTCTGCGCAATCGACCTGATCATGATATTGACGTAGTGGTCCCGATTCCTGATTCAAGTCGTGTTGCTGGTCAAGCGTTGGCTCATCGACTGGGCGTAAAGTTTCGAGAAGGGCTGGTTAAAAATCGTTACATCGGGCGCACGTTTATTATGCCCGGTCAGCAAATGCGCAAAAAATCCGTGCGCCAGAAACTGAATACTATTTCGCTTGAGTTTCAGGGTAAGAATGTAATGCTGGTGGATGACTCTATTGTTCGCGGCACCACTTGCCAGCAAATTATCCAGATGGCTCGTGATGCAGGTGCTAAAAATGTGTACTTTGCATCCGCTGCCCCCGCGGTCAAATACCCGAATGTATACGGTATCGATATGCCGTCTGCGAAAGAGTTAATCGCCCATGACCGCACGGAAGATGAAATTGCACAAGAAATTGGTGCCGATTGGCTGGTCTACCAAGATATTGATGACCTGATAGCCGCGTCTGGTGAGGGTAACCCTGATATTACGACCTTTGACTGTGCTGTATTTGATGGACATTATGTTACTGGCGATGTTGATAAAGGTTATCTTGATCGTCTGGACGCCGCGCGTAACGATAAAGCCCAAAAACGTAAACGGAAGGTTGATGAGGGGGCTGCCGTTGTTGGTATTCACAACGATGGCGATTACTCCGAAGCTTCCCTGGGGTAAAAGATTCTCCCAATGTCACCAATAAGGCGCTTAATTGCGCCTTATTTATTACTGTAATGCGCAATTGCTGTGCTAGATTATCCAGTCGTTACGTCGTACTAATTTTCGCGGGCAAAATCATCATTCGAGTTGGTTGAGACCCGTCACGTAATTTCAGCTGGATTTAACATTATTGTAGGAAAGCGACTTTAAATGACTGAATTTGAAGAATTAGAAGGCTTAGGTATCGATACCTTGGCCGTGCGCGCTGGTCAGACACGCAGTGCTGAAGGTGAACACAGTGAGCCCATTTACACAACGTCCAGCTATGTATTCAGTAGCGCTGCGGACGCCGCTGCGCGATTTTCTGGTGAGCAGCCAGGTAATGTGTATTCCCGGTATACCAACCCAACTGTACGTATGTTTCAGGACCGCATTGCCGCCTTAGAAGGAGCGGAGGCCGCGGTCGCTACATCGTCTGGTATGGCGGCTATTTTGAGTACCTGCATGGCTTTACTTAAGTCTGGTGACCACGTGGTGTGCTCGCGTAGTGTATTTGGTACGACTAGTGTTCTGTTTACCAAATTTATGGGTAAGTTTGGCGTAGATACCACTTTTGTGGGGGCGACGGACTACGAGGCTTGGGAAAACGCCATTACAGAAAAAACCAAGCTACTATTTTTGGAAACACCATCCAATCCGTTGTGTGATGTTGTTGATGTAGTGCGATTGTCCAAGCTTGCCAAAGCAAAAAGGTGTTTATTGGTGGTCGATAACTGCTTTTGTACGCCAGCTTTACAGAAACCGCTGGAATTGGGTGCAGATATTGTCGTGCACTCAGCCACCAAGTATCTGGATGGTCAGGGCCGCTGTGTGGGCGGTGCTGTCGTTGGTAATAAGGAACACATGGATGAAGTCCTAGGCTTTATCCGTACTACTGGGCCAACGATGAGTCCTTTTAACGCATGGGTCTTTTTAAAAGGTCTGGAAACGTTGCGTTTACGTATGGATGCACATTCGGCCAATGCATTAGAGTTGGCAACATGGCTCGAAGCGCAACCAAGCGTCGACAAGGTGTATTACGCAGGTTTGCCCAGCCATCCTGGGCACGAGCTAGCGAAGGCGCAGCAGCGTGGTTTTGGCGGTGTGTTGTCATTTGAGGTGAAAGGTGATCGCGAAAGCGCGTGGAAAGTTATAGATGCTACCGTGATTATGTCGTTGACAGCTAATCTGGGTGATGCCAAAACGACTATTGTGCATCCAGGAACCACCACTCATGGTCGTCTTACTGATGGAGAAAAGCTCGCAGCGGGAATCAAAGACAACCTAATTCGCGTTGCTGTGGGTTTAGAGACTGTTGATGACTTAAAGGCTGATTTAGCACGTGGTTTAGCGTTGCTCTAATCTATTTAGTCAGGTTTGGTCATAAAAGAGGTCGTAGTAGGTCATGGAACAGATTATCGCTCAAACCTTGGCGCAGATTGGTAACGTTTTACTCGGTAAGGAGCAGCAGGTTAAGTTAGCGTTGACCTGTTTGTTTGCGAAAGGGCATTTGTTAATTGAGGATTTGCCGGGTATGGGCAAAACCACTTTGGCCCACGCTTTAGCCAATGTACTGGGCTTAAGTTATAACCGTGTGCAATTTACCAGTGACCTTTTACCTGCGGATGTTCTGGGTTTTTCCGTATTTGACAAAAATAGCGGCGAATTTCGGTTTCAGCAGGGCCCGGTGTTTACGCAAGTTTTGCTGGCGGATGAAATTAATCGCACCACGCCAAAAACCCAAAGCGCTTTACTTGAAGCGATGGAAGAGCGGCAGGTAACGCTTGACGGCCAAACTCGGTCCTTGCCTGAGCCATTTTTTGTGATTGCCACGCAAAATCCGCTGACTCAATCGGGTACATTTCCTTTGCCGGAATCTCAGCTCGACCGTTTTTTAATGCGTATTGAGTTAGGCTATCCGGATAAAACTGCTGAACGTCGTCTTTTTGAGGGTGAAAACCCGCTGGCGAATTTAAAAGCACTGAAAGCCACATTAACACCACAGCAGCTAATCAAAATTCAAGCATTGGTAGAGCGCGTACAGGCGTCGTCTAATGCGTTGGATTACTTGCAGCGGTTGGTTGAATATACGCGTACACAGCCGGCATTTTCTTACGGGCTTTCGCCTCGTGGAGCCTTGGCTTTATTACGCTGCTCAAAAGCCTGGGCCCTGATCGATGGGCGCAGGCATATTGTGCCGGAAGATATTCAGATTGTTTTACCGTCAGTGGTTGCCCATCGCGTGCGGGATGCAGCAGATTTTTCAGACCAAACGGGTTTTGCTCTCGTAGAGCGCGTATTGGCGGCTGTTGATGTTATTGCCTAGGCTCAGCCTATTACCGTTTACTGATTCTGATAGCGTGATTTCGAGCGGGGGATGACTGTTTTGCAAGCTGCGGCCTCACCTTTCAAACGCTGGTTTTCCCATAAGCTTGCACAGTTTCTGTCCCGGCAATTACCGGCTCAACGAGCTGTAAGTTTAAATCGAAAAAAAATATTCATTTTGCCTACTCGTTCGGGATTGTTTTTCTTATTTTCGGCTGCATTGGTATGGCTTGCGGGTACTAACTATGAAAATAATCTAGTACTTGGCCTCGCGTACACAATGGCCGCACTCTTTATCATCACCATCCTGCATACCTTTAGTAATCTCTCCGGTCTGACGATAGAAGTGCTTGATCATCATCCCGCCTATTCGGGAGAAGATGCAGAAATCACATTAAAACTTCAGCGCGCCGGAGCCCGTTGGCGCGAGAGTATTGCTCTGCGATGGCCCGGCGGCAATAACGCTATTATTAATCTTTTGGAAAATAATGAGGGGCAAGCAAAGCTGTTTGTGCCTGTTAAACAGCGGGGCTGGGTTGATTTGGGGCGATTGCGAGTAGAAAGCACTTTTCCTTTGGGACTACTGCGCGCCTGGAGTTTAGTTGATCTCGACTTACGTGTTTTGGTCTACCCAAAACCAATTCCTTCCGGACCGATTCCGCCTGCGATCAGTGCTTTTCAACAAGGTGTTCTGAGGAGTCAGCGCGGGGGTGATGATTTTGATGGTTATAAAGACTATCACCCCGGTGACTCGTTGAAGCACGTCGATTGGAAGCATTATGCCCGCGGGCAAGGATTGCAAAGCAAGCAGTACAGCAGCTATGTCGATCAGCAATGCTGGTTGGAGTGGGACTACTTTACTGGACTGGATAAAGAGGCACGGTTATCACGTTTGTGTGATTGGGTACTGACTATCAGCAAAACGGAAACAGAATTTGGCTTGCGTTTACCGGGCTTTGAAATCCGGCCCGACAAAGGTGTGGTGCATAAGCAGCAGGTACTGACAGCTTTGGCATTGTTCGAAATCGAGCAATCGACGAGGGGAATAAAGGCTGATTATGACACCTAATTATCAGATCCCCCGCAATAGTCTTATTTGGTTGATGAGTGCGCAAGCAGCTGTCATTGCCCCGCATTTTCAACATTTATCGTTATGGTTAGCGCTTATCTGGTTGCTTGTCGTATTGAGTCGCATTCAGATATATCGAGGGATTTGGAACTATCCTTCAACGATTATCAAAGTGGCGTTGATAATAGCCTGCTTGGGAACACTGCTGTCGAGTTATCAGCGGTTTTTCGCGTTGGAGCCAATGGTGGCTTTACTCATTTCTGCATTTTTGCTGAAGCTGTTGGAAATGCATCGAAAGCGCGACGCATTGCTTTTGCTTTACCTGGGCTACTTCGTTGCCGCTACGCAATTCTTGTTTTCTCAAACATTGTGGACAACGCTATACGGGGTGCTCACTTTTGTATTGCTGACTACTGCGCTGTTGGGCCTTCAGCAAACCACTACTCATAATAATTGGCAGCATAGTTTACGACTCGGTGGCGTTTTGGTGTTGCAAAGTCTGCCATTGATGTTAGTGCTGGTATTACTTATGCCGAAAGTTGGAGCGTTATGGACCGTTCCTTATCAGCGTAACGCTGCGCAAACAGGCGTGAGTGACTCTATGTCGCCTGGGGATTTCTCCCAGTTGAGTCGTAGCGGAGCACTGGCTTTTAGAGCGTCTTTTGAGGGAAATATTCCAGCGCCTAATCAGCTTTATTGGCGAGGCTTGGTGTTTTCCAATTTTGATGGTCGCACTTGGACACAGGGGCGTTGGCAAGCCCCACAAGATGGTCCGTTAATCTGGTGGCCAAAGAATGAAGAACCGCGTTGGCTTGCTGGTGTTGAAACCAGCGGAAAAGGGCTTAGGTATCGTATTAATCTGGAGCCTACTCAGCAGCCTTGGTTATTTGCTTTGCCTCTGGCGCGATCAAACTTTCAGGATATTGGCCTTACACGCGACTTTAGGTTGATGAACCGACGGCCTATTCGTAAACGGACGAGCTATACCGTGCATAGTTATCCAGATTATATGTTGGAAAAGTATGGTCTGGCTGGCTGGCAGATTAAGCAGGAAACAGCACTACCTGCTGGCTTTAACCCTGAAAGTCTACGTCAGGCGCAGCGCTGGTGGTTTAACGCTGGTTCCCCGGATGCCTACATAGAAAAGGTCCTGAAGTACTTTCATGACAACTTTACTTATACTCTGCGCCCGCCGGCGCTGGGCATTAATTCAGTAGACGAGTTTTTATGGCAAACACAATCCGGTTTTTGCGAACATTTTGCCAGTAGTTTTGTGTTTATGATGCGTGCTGTTGGGATACCTTCACGCGTGGTGGCTGGATATCAAGGCGGTGAGATTAACCCCCTGGAAAACTATTTAATGGTCTATCAATCCAATGCTCATGCCTGGGCTGAAGTGTGGCTTGAAAACCGAGGCTGGGTTCGAGTGGACCCTACTGCAGCAGTAGCGCCTGAGCGTATTGAACGCAGTTTAGATGATGCGCTGGACCAGACCGAGCGCAATTTGCTGGGTTCGCGCATGGAATTATTTAGTTATCGGCACATAGCCTGGCTAAATCAGGTGCGTTTGCAGTTGGATGCTTATAATTATCAGTGGCAAAACTGGGTCTTAGGTTTTGACGAGGATAGCCAACAAAGTTTATTAACAGAGTGGTTTGGCAAGCTTTCTCCAATCAAAATAGCGCTGGCTTTATTGGTTGGGAGTGGTTTGGTTTTATCATTAGTCGCCTTACGGTTATTATTCAGCGGCCGCGCCAAAGCTCAGTCCAGAGAAGTCGTTCTATATCAGCGTTTTGAAAAAAAACTTGCGTTTGCCGGGTTGCAACGCAGGCAAGGAGAAGGGCCCCAGGCTTTCGCTCAGCGAGCCAAGCAGCAGGTGCCTGCCTTAGCTAAAGATATTGATAAAATCACCCAACTATTTGTTTGGGTCGCTTATGGAAACAACGTGTCTGCAATGAATGATTTACAGCGCGCGGTTAATACTTTTGCACCCAAACGCAGTTTGTTGAAGAAGTAACGGGCCTGGCAATGGGCACAGAAAACTGTTGGGTAAATTAACTATTCATTGACGCAATTGCGCTATGTTAAACGTGCCGTGCAGAATACAGATTTGGAAAATGAAGTGTGAGAAAACTGGTTAATTTTTATTTGTTGTCAATTAGTGCCACTGCGTTAGCGCTTGGTATCCAAATCGTATTGTTGCCCTGGTTGAGTGTAGGTGTTTTACAATTACCTGCAATGCAGGTGGGTTGGGTTCAGTCTGCGGTAATGTTGCCAAATTTTGTTGTGTTGCTGCTGGGCGGAGTGCTGGCTGATCGCGGTTACCGATTAATGGGTATATTGTTGATTTGTACTCTGGCGACCTTTCTGCACATAGGTTTAGCAATTGCTGTGCAGTGGCAGTGGCTAGGTTTAAGCTTACTACTGGGTTACGCAGTTTTACTGGGTACTCTCAATGCCTTGCATCAACCGTTACGCGAAAGTTTATTGCCGTTGCTGGATGAGGGTCGTATACAAAAGAATTTCAGTAAGCTTTTTCTGTCGCAGTACATTATGCAGGCTATTGGTGTTGTGGTTGCCGGTCAATACAGTTCCTTAGGCGTAGCCAGTATTCTTTGGTTTCAAGCATTCTCGATGTTTGTGGCGCTCATTTTTTATGTATGTCTAACGCTGAATATAAAAAAACAGGCCTCATTTTACGATAAAGTGAATTCGACCAGCCCCGAGACCAGTCAAACCATCCGTCATTCTGTACTACAAAGTTTTCGCTATGTTTGGCAACGGCCAGTATTACGCAGCCTAGTAGGTCTAGCCGGTTTTAATGGCGTTGTGCAAATGGGTGTTTTTATCGTGGTGATGCCATTGTTGATCAGAGACGTTTACGGTTTGAGTGGAGTGCATTACGCCTATACCCAACTAAGCTTTTTACTAGGCGCTGTTGCGGCTAATATTTGGCTGTTAAAGCGCGGTGGCAGTGATAAACCGGGTCAGGGTATTTTGTTTTGTCTTCTTTATACCAGTTTGTTGTTGCTTGGGCTTGGTGCAAAGCCGACCGTTAACGGTATTTATATACTCAGTTTTTTCTGGGGCGTGGTTGTAGGTGTGTCTACAAGTTTGGCCCGCTCATTACTGCAAGACCAGTTAGATAATGCTATGCGAGGACGGGTAACGTCGATTTATCAGTTGGCATTGTTTGGTGGCGCGCCACTAGGTGCCTTGTTAGGGGGGTATTGCGTTCACTGGTGGAGTACGCTGCAGTTGTTGACGGCAGCCGGAGTAGTAAGCTTAATCACGTTCGTTTTATTTTTGCTGACAAAAACCTTGTGGCAGGTGCAAATTACACCTACGGCTGAAGAGGGGAGTTCTAACTAATACCGCGTGGGTTTTACTTCAATGCTAAGCGGTAAAATATCGTCTGTAGGCAATTAAACTAGCAGTAACCGCCACGTTTAATGATTCCACACTATTGTTCATTGGAATCGCCAGCAGTTGATTGCATTGTTTGGCAACGTGTTCAGAAACGCCATCGGTTTCATTGCCCAGGACAAAAATATTGGGTTGATTGTTATTGATGTCGGCCAAACCTTGTTTCGCATGGGATGATAGCCCGTAGATGTTTGCCTGGGTTTTTTCTCGAAATAGGCTAAGTGCTTTATCCAGTTGGTCACAGTAAATAATCGGTGCTCTGAAAGCAGTACCGGCACTGGCCTTGATTGCCAGTGATTCTATTTGCGCCCCTCCTTTTTTAGGCAGTAACAGACCATCGCAGAACCCCGCACAGACAGATCGGATGATCATGCCCAGATTTTGTGGATTAGTAATTCGATCTAACGCCAGTAGTTCAAAGTTCGGCTTTGGTGGCGAGCTGATAAACTGTTCAGCGGTTGTATAATCTTTACAAATTAGGTCGGCGGCGACGCCTTGATCTTGTTTACCGTTTTTAGAGATTCGCGAGAGCGCCTGTCGAGAATGATAAGCGACTTCAATATTACGTTTTTTCGCCAGCGCGATAATCTCGTTAATAATCCCTTCTTGCCGGTTAGAATCAGCCAGGTGAACGCGATAAACCGTGAGGTTAGGATCCTGTAGGCATTCGAGTACAGGTTTTCGGCCATAAACCGTAAGCAGTCGATCAAAAAACGCTTTTTTCTCCTGATAGACGGCACTATTTTCGCGGGCTTTGTTGTTTTCGTGTGGGTTTTTGGACTGGCGGGGACTGTCGGTCATCACAGAGTACTTAATGTTAATGGCTGGCCAAAATGAATTCAGCGCATATAGAGTGCGCTGAATCATGGGTGTTAATGCGCTATGTTGGACTACTCGTTGTGCGGTTTTGCCTTAAGCACTGTGTGGAGTACTGTGCTGTATTCAAAAACGACAATGTAGTCAGCGTACTCCCAGCGGGAAATCGGTGGTTGGCCTACCGCAGGATAGCGCTTATCAGGCGTTCCAAATTGTTCTTCTACCTGTGCTTTACTCATCCCGGCATTGGGGCGCGGTAACTGCCAATTTTCTTGTGCTTGCTGTCCAACCGGGATTTCAATGGTTTCTGCAATTGCGCTGTAACCTATGAACAGGGCAATCCCGGATATTCCGATTACTGCTAGAGGACGTTTGAGCCATTGGTAGGTCGATATGGGTTGATTTGCAGTAGTCTGGGTCATAGGCGGTTCCGTGAGTCCTTGGCTAAATCAATGTGTATTGACGGCACTTGATTCGAGTTTGTCTTAGCGTACTCAAGTACGTATTTAAGTATGTATCTTTAGTCCAATGCAATGTTTTACTGATAACAATGGCAAATTGTACCAGTTTTGACCTCGACCATAAGTGCCATAATTCACTGTTTTAAGGGTTAATCATCATTTGCACTGCGTCTTGCTAAACGCTGGATATCCATGATTTGACGCGCCAGTAGTTTGTCAGTGGCCTCAGGAAGATGAATAAACTTGGCAGCCAGACGGGTGGTTTGGTCGAGTGATTCGCTGCGGATGACTTTGGCAAAGCATGTAATGCCAGTATAGGCAGGCAGGAAAATAATGCGCAATGCCAGGTAAGTATCTTTATAGATGGCTTTATCAGCGTTGAAGCTGATTCCGCCTTCACTCAGATTGATTGAGCGCGTCTGGCTTTGCTGTTGACTGACGGTCTGGGCAACGAACTGCTGACTAATAAGATCCAGCTTTTTATTTAATAGCTTTAGGTAGTCAGTTAATTGGCGATTGTTGTCACTCAGTGCGTGCAGTAATAGTTGGCCTTCCTTGTCTATTTCCTGCATCTTGCTGAACAATTGCAATAGGCCGTTGTCTTCAAACAGTAGACTCGGCTCGGAATTTTCACAGGTATCAGCGTCAACAACTCGATAATCTAATATGACTTCGTCATGCACCCGAAAATAATTACGTTTATCGCTCATGGATTTTTGCCACTTGGAAGATTGTCATACTGCCTTAAGTATCTATATCCGCTTTATTTGTACATCAAATAGGCTGATGTAAGTAAGCGGCGGTTCTTTAGTAGATAGTGTATGTAGATTTCCCTACAATCGCCATAACTTTGCCAAGGTCAATAGTTACTATGTTTAACAGGTTTATGCCGTTGTTTATAGGATTGCGTTACACGCGGGCAAAACGGCGCAATCAATTTATATCATTTGTTAGTGGCTTCTCACTGTTTGGCATGGCAATTGGCGTTTTTGCTTTGATCGTTGTTTTGTCGGTCATGAATGGCTTTGATCGTGAGCTAAAACAGCGAATTTTAAGCGTAGTTCCCCATGGTACTGTTAGCTTTGGTCGCGACGATAATTGGCAAGATCTGGCGCCAGTTATTCAACGAATTGACGGCGTAGAAGGGGTGGCGCCTTACATTGCCGGCTTTGGCATGTTGAGCTTCAGTGGTGGGCTGGAGGGGGTTGAAATACAGGGTATTTTGCCGCAGTTGGAAGGTCAGGTTTCGGTCATTGATCGGCACATGTTGCTGGGACAGATAAGTGATTTAAAACCGGGTGAGTTTGGTATCGTTTTAGGTAGCTTATTGGCTCGTTACTTGGGGGTAAGCCTTGGTGATAGCGTTTCGGTGGTACTCCCCGAATTAAATATTACGCCCGCAGGCATTTTTCCACGGCAAAAGCGCTTTCGCGTCGTGGGTGTTTTTGAAGTTGGAGCCCAGGTTGATCAGAGCCTGGTACTAGTGCATATGGCTGATGCACAAAAGCTTTTTCGGTTGCAAGATGGTGTGCATGGGTTGCGTATACGAACACCTGATTTATATGCCGCACAACCGGTACTCGCAAGAATCCAGTCTACATTAGCGCAAAGCAATCAACAGGTTCAGGTTAAAGATTGGAGCCAGACCCAGGGTGGGTTGTTTCAAGCAGTACAAATGGAAAAAACTGTTGTGACACTGCTTTTACTTATTATTGTTGCCGTAGCCGCGTTTAATATTGTCACAAGTCTCGTGTTAATGGTTGCTGATAAACGCGGGGATATTGCCGTTTTGCGGACGTTGGGGATGTCCCAGCAGCAGGTTATGAGTATCTTTGTGGTGCAGGGTTGTGCAGTTGGGTGGGTTGGCATCTTCTTTGGTGCGTTGCTGGGGTCTGTTGTGGCGGTATTTATTGGCCCGATTATTTCGTTTATTGAAGGCTTGGGTGGTTTTTATATATTCGACCCCCGGGTGTATTTTGTGACAACGTTGCCTTCTCAGTGGCAGTGGCAAGATGTGTTGTTAATTTGTGTAAGTGGGGTGGTAATGAGTTTATTGGCTACCTTGTATCCAGCTTATAGAGCTGCACAGGTTGAACCAGCCGAAGTACTACGATACGAGTGATTAACTAAAAATGGTGTTTGTTAGTTCGCCGTTTTACCCCGATTATGTTGAAGTCTGAAAAGGATATAGCGTGCAACCGGTTTTGTTGTGTGAGCAGTTGAATAAGTCGTATACGCAAGGCGTTGCCGACGTCTCAGTGTTAACCGATCTGAATTTTTCCGTGGCAGAAGGTGAGCGCGTAGCTATTGTTGGAGCATCCGGTTCTGGTAAATCAACCTTATTAAATTTATTGGGTGGTCTTGATCAGCCCAGCTCTGGGCGAGTAACAGTGATGGGGCAGAATTTATTTCCGTTATCTGCCAATGCTCGTGGGCGTTTACGAAACCGTTATCTTGGCTTTGTGTATCAGTTTCACCATTTGCTGGGAGAGTTTACCGCGTTAGAAAATGTCATTATGCCGTTACTGATCGGTAATGTTAACGCTAAAGAATCCCGGCAGCGCGCTGTTGCTATGCTGCAGAAAGTGGGCTTGGATCATCGTCTCGCGCACAAGCCCAGCGAATTGTCTGGCGGTGAGCGCCAGCGAGTGGCCATTGCCCGTGCACTGGTAACTAATCCCGCGTGCGTGTTAATGGATGAGCCTACGGGCAATTTGGATCGTCATACTGCAGAGGCCATTCAAGGGTTAATGCTGGAATTGAACCAGCAATTACAGATTAGTTTTGTGATTGTGACTCACGATGAGCGGATAGCCCTGAGTATGGATCGTGTTGTTGAGCTGGCCGATGGCACACTTCAGCCTTATACACCTATGGCTCCTGAGCCTTTGGTGGTGTCGTCTTGATTCGGCCTGTTAGCTTGTGGATAGCATTGCGTTACGCGGGCGCGCGCCAGCGCAGTCATATGGTTTCTTTTATTTCTGGTCTGTCTATTACCGGTATTGTGCTCGGTGTCGCTTTATTGGTTGTTGTTTTGTCGGTGATGAATGGTTTTGACCGGGAGATGCGTGAGCGCATTTTGGCCATCGTGCCGCAGGTTTCTCTTTATCACCGCGAGGATTTGGCTGGCTGGCAAGAAAATGCCGGGGTATTAGAGCGGCTCTCTGGTGTTGTGGCGGTTGCGCCCTTTGTTCAGGCGCAAGGTTTGGCATCAGCCAAGCAAGCTGTAGAACCTGTTGTATTTTATGGTGTATTGCCGAAGCAAGAGCAAGAGGTTTCATTACTGCACAGTTTTCTCTCGAGCGCCGTATGGGATCAATTAAGCGAAGCGGATGGCGCCAGTGTCGTGTTGGGCCAGGGCACGGCATCTAAATTGGGTGTCGCTGAAGGGGACTCCATTTCGGCAATTGTGCCGCCAAGTTCTGGCCGGGCGAGAGCGCCAAAGATCCGCCCCTTAAAAATTATTGCCGTGTTAAAAACGGGTACAGAATTGGATCACTCTCTGGCTCTAGTGCCTATTACGACCGCTGCAATGCTGGCAGGGCACGCCGGCGCTATCGATGGTTTACGTTTAAAATTGGACGATATTTTTCAAGCGCCGACTATTGCTCAGGCAGCACAGAATGCTCTGCCGTTTGGCTATTTTGCTAGTGATTGGACAAAAACTCACGGCAATTTGTTTCAGGCTATTCAGATGTCCCGTAATTTAGTCGGCTTATTATTGTTACTGATCATTGGCATTACAGCTTTTAATGTTGTGTCTACTTTGGTGATGGTAGTCGTCGACAAACGTGGAGATATAGGTATCTTGCGGACGCTGGGCGCCAGCAGCTATAACGTTGTTGCCGTATTTGTTTTTCAGGGCGCATTGATAGGGGCGACAGGTACTCTGATTGGCTTGGCTGTTGGGGTAATGTTGGCCAGCATTGCTGGCGAGTTTGTGCTGTGGCTTGAGGGTTGGCTGCATATCCAGTTTTTGCGGTCAGATATTTACCCGACCAGTTATTTGCCGGTGGATATTCGGCTTGAAGATCTGGTGCTGATCGGCATGACATCACTGGGATTAAGTTTATTAGCAACTATTTATCCGGCATGGCGGGCGGGTAATGTCGACCCGGCAGATGCACTGCGCTACGACTAGTACGCTAGTGAGATTCGGTGTCGCGGTTATTTCGATTCAGTTTAGCTTCGCGCAATTTGTTTCTTTTTCGCCAGTTGCGAACTACTTGCCAGCGCCAGAATAACTGCATAGTGGCATAGCCGAGCGCGCCGAAAAATAAGCCACAAATTAGCGAGCCTACTAACAGCGGTGCCCATATTTGCGATAGTTCTTCTCGTGCCCATTCCCACGACAGTTGAATATGGAATGACACCGCTGGTACCTGAAGGATCCAGGTGCCGAATTTATAGGTGGCAAAAAACAAGGGCGGTATAGTCAGAGGGTTACTGATCCAAACCAGTGCTATTGCAATAGGCAGGTTACAGCGGAATAAGATAGAAAATACCGCCGCGATAAACATATGCCCTGGCATGGGCAGAAACGCAGTAAAAATACCAAAGAAAAAGGCAACAGAAACAGAATGCCTGTTTAAGTGAAATATATTGGGGTCGTGCAATAAATCACCCAAAAAGTGAAATGCAGGGTTAGCTTTAATCTTGGCTGGATCGGGCATCCATCGTTTTAAAATCTTGCGTGCCATGCGGTAAAGTTCTAGGCCATTTGAAAAATGTGCGCCATTATGCCTCGATTATTGTATGGCCGACAGGGGAAAATGTCGCTTTTGAAGTAACTCCTCACCGATAGCAAAAAAAATGCTGACGAATTTAGCGCAGAGGATGATTTGCTGCGGTTGTTAATGTCGAACACAAGGATTGTGTCCATGAAAACCCGAGAATTACTATTTTTTCTCGCTTCTCAGTTACTGATTCCGGTATTACCAGAATTACCCGATTGGCGCTTATTGGTGGGACTCAGTCTTCTGCCTATTTTGTGTTGGCGTTTTCCTGGTATTCGCAACGCTCTGATTGCCTGCCTACTTGGCGCTTGGCTGGCTACCTATCTATGCCAGAGTTTGGTTAATAGTTTGCTTCCGCCTCACTACGAAAATGTATGGTTACAGGTGAACGGAACGGTAGACAGCTTGCCGGTCGTCGACGGCAGAAAAATCCAATTTCGGTTGCGGGTAGATACGCTAAAAACGTTTCCAAACACTGATGCGGCGGACCCAGTAGCATTCCACGTAAAGTCTGTACTCCTGAATTATTACCCTCCGGTAAAGGTGGGTAGTCCTGAATACGAAAAGCATATGAGTATTCTGTTGCCGGGGCAGGTCATCGTTGCAAAGGTCAAATTAAAGCGGCTGCACGGCCTTATTAATCCACGGGGTTTTAATTATGAGGCATGGCTATTAGCTGAGGGAATTCATGCCGTAGGCTATCTGAAAACTTATACCTTAACGACAAATGCTCCCGACCAGTCAAGTGCTTGTTTGCCTATTGGGGCCGGCTTTGATTGCCTGCGTTTGCAGCTTGGTCAATGGCTGGAGGAATCAGAGCGCAAAGGGGTAATTCAGTACGCTGGGTTATTGAGGGCTTTGCTCATCGGGGACAAATCCCGGATTGGCTCTGCTCAGTGGGATACTCTGGTGACTACGGGTACTGTGCACTTGCTGGTTATATCGGGGTTACATATTGGCTTTATGGCGACTATTGGCTGGCTAGTTGGCTTGCTGGTTGGACGAATCCTTCTGTGTGGCGGATGGTGCATGGCTTATCTGCTGTATTGCTTTGGGAAATCGCATTTATTGGGGCGTATGGAGGACGTTTATAGTGCCTCAGTCAGGTCATTTTTACCTTTGCCTTATCTTCTCGCTGTTATTAGCAGTTTGATTGCCGCTGGTTTTTACAGCCAGCTTGCGGGCTTTGGTGTGGCCACTCAGCGGGCTCTGGTTATGCTGGGGTTGTATTACCTGACGATTGTGCTCCGCAGAAGTGTTTCTCCAAGTCGCTTTCTATTGTTAGCCGGCATGTTTGTGCTCTTGCTGGATCCCATGGCTGGTTACCGAGTTGGCTTTTGGTTGTCTTTTGGCATTGTGGGAATTTTATTGTTTGGTCTTTCTGCAAGATTTGACGCTGGGAATGCGTTGACCGTCGATTCCAGCAGTCTGATGTCGAGCATAAAAACCCAGGTTTTGCAGTATCTAGGGACATTTGGTCGGGTGCAATGGCTTATATTTCTTGGCATGTTGTGTCCATTACTCCTGCTTTTGGATCAATTGGCTTTGATTGCGCCATTGGCAAATGTGGTTGCCGTTCCTTTGGTCTCCTTTGTCGTCGTACCGGCCTTAATGGGGGCCGCAGTTTGCCATTCACTCATGCTGAGCCAGGCAGGGGCGGGCGTTGGTGAGTTTCTATTGTCTCTTGCCAATGGCTGTTTAGACATTCTTTGGCGGTTTTTGAGTTTTCTGGAAGATGGCACAGACAAGCTCGCCACGGTTACGATGAAAGAACCCTGGTTTTCCGGTGTGATGGCGACTTTACATCACGGGAATCACCTTGCCTTAACCGCCGGCTTTATCGGAAGTCTATGGTTGTTGCTGCCCAGAGGGTGGCCCGCAAAGCGGCTTGGCTTCGCGTTGCTTATACTTGGGTGGCTATTTATCTATAACGGGAGTTCTACAAGGGAATTTCGGGTGCAGGTACTGGATGTCGGGCAGGGCTTGGCTGTCGTTGTTTTAGATGGTGCACATACCTTGGTGTTTGATACGGGAGCCCGATTTAGTGATAGGTTTGATATTGGCGCCAATGTCATTGGGCCTTACTTGCGGCGCACCGGCGTAGATAGCCTGGATAAAATAATTATCAGCCATGGAGATTGGGACCACAGCAGCGGGCTGCCGGGCTTGTTAAAACAGGTACCCG